>CAWIDR010000021.1:0-66795 GCA_963834905.1 uncultured Thermoleophilia bacterium
GGCGCCCGGCCTCTACGACCGGGAGGACGGCTCCGTGGTGGCGGTCGGCACCGTCGAGCACCGCGACCTCGAGGGTGGCTTCTGGGCGGTCATCGGCGGCACGCAGGCCGAGGGTGACGCCGGCAAGGTCGTCGCAGTCATCGCCAACGGCGACGAGTTCGCTCAGGTGTTCCGGGAGAACGAGGGCCTCTCGTTCGAGGTCTACGGGATGAGAGCCGGCGACGCGTCGATCAGGATGGCCGGCCCGGAGATCACCGCGAGGCGCGTCGTGCTGGCGGCCGACGCAGGGCCGGCGGAGTAGCAGGACGAGCCGGACGGCGGGCGCGCGGACGGCAGGCGGCGCCGGGACGGCAGGCGGGGCGGCGCCGGCCCGGATTCGCCGTCCAGATCTCGGTGGCGGCGGGCTTGCAGCCAGGGCTACCCTCTGAGACATGGAAGCGACTTCTCAACTGGCCCGCCGACCTGACCGCGCCGCTACAAGCACGATGCTCCCGCGCGAGGAGATGCTCACCGCGCTGCGCGAGCGCGACCGGTCGTACGACGGTCTGTTCTATGCCGCGGTGACCACCACCGGCATCTTCTGCCGCCCGTCGTGCCCGGCGCGAGGCCCGAAGCCGGAGCACGTCGAGTTCTACGCGACCACGCGCGAGGCGCTGGTGGCGGGATTCCGCCCCTGCAAGCGGTGCCGGCCGCTCGACCCGGCGGCCGGCACGCCCGAGTGGGCGTCGCGCCTCATCGCGCGCGTCGAGGCCGACCCCGCGGCGCGCATCACCGACGCCGGCCTGCGCGCCGAGGGCCTGGACCCTGCGGCCGTGCGGCGCTGGTTCCAGAAGACGCACGGCATGACGTTCCAGGCCTACTGCCGGGCACGCCGGCTGGGCGACGCGTTCGTCGCGCTGCGCTCCGGCGACGCGCTCGACGACGTGGTGTTCGACCACGGCTGGGGCTCCCACTCCGGCTTCCGGACGGCGTTCGGCAAGCTGGCGGGGGCGCCGCCCGGCGAAGCGGCGGCGGCGCCCGGCGGCTCCCTCATCCGCCTCACCTGGCTGGAGACGCCGGTCGGCCCGCTCGTCGCCGGCGCCACCGACGAGGCGCTCGTCATGCTCGAGTACCCCGACCGGCGCATGATGGAGACGCAGCTGGACACGCTGCGCCGGCGCTTCGGCCGCCCGCTCGCCCCCGGCGAGAGCCCGCTGTTCTCGCGCCTGCGCGGGCAGCTGGACGAGTACTTCGCCGGACGCCGCCGCGCCTTCGACCTCCCGCTCGAGTACCCGGGCAGCCCCTTCCAGCGGCGCGTCTGGGACGCGCTCCTGCGCATCCCGTTCGGCGAGACGCGCACCTACGCGAACTCGCCCGCGACATCGGCGCGCCCGGCGCGGCGCGAGCGGTGGGCAGCGCCAACGGCGCCAACCGCCTGGCGATCCTGATCCCGTGTCACCGGGTGATCGCCGCGGACGGCGGGCTGGGCGGCTACGGCGGCGGCCTCTGGCGCAAGCTGCGCCTGCTGGAGACGGAGGGAGTCCTCCTCTCGGCCGGCGCGCCGGCGTCGCGCTGACGCACCCTCGGCGACGGCTGGCGTGCGGTGGCCGGCCGGGCCGACGCCCGCTACCCTCGGGTGATGGCCACGATCAGCGACAGGCCTCAGCTTGCGCCTCGCAGGATTCCCGCCTATCATGCACAAACGTTATTTGTGCATTTAGGTGATTGCATTCTTGTGCAGGCGCCGGACCCGAGGAGAGAAGGCATGACCATCGACGAGCCGGTAGCCGATATCCTGGCCCGACTCCAGGGCCTCAGCGCCGAGGAGATCCTCGCCGACGCGGCGGCCCGCTATCCGGGCCGCGTCGCCCTCGCCTCCTCGCTCAGCCTCGAGGACCAGGCGCTCACGCACATGATCGCCGCGGGCGGCCTCGGCATCGCGATCTTCACGCTCGACACCGGGCGCCTCCACCCCGAGGCCTACGAGCTCATCGACCGCACCAACAAGCGCTACGGGTTTCGCATGCGCGTGTACTGCCCGGACGCGGCCGAGGTCGAGAAGATGGTCGCGGACAACGGCATCGACCTCTTCCGTGACAGCGAGTTCCATCGGCAGCTCTGCTGCGAGACGCGCAAGACGCGGCCGCTGCGGCGCGCGCAGGTCGGGCTGGACGCCTGGATCTGCGGCCTGCGCGGCGGCAGAGCGCCACAGGTGAGACCACGGAGCCGGCGGAGTGGGACAGCGACGCCGGCCTCCTGAAGCTCAACCCGCTCGCCGGGTGGGACGAAGCGCGCGTGTGGGACTACGTCCGCGCGCACGACATCCCCTACAGCCCGTTGCACGACCAGGGATTCACGACCGTCGACTGCGCGCCGTGCCTGCGCGCAGGCGACTGAGTCACCATCGTCAGACCAGTAGCGCACCTACCTGAGGAGAACCGATGACGCAGCCCGAGACCGTGCAGACACTGCTCGCGGAGCTCGGCGACGCCACCCCCGAGGAGGTCCTCGCCGACGCCGCGCGGCGCTATGCGGGCCGTGTGGCATTCGCCTCGTCGCTGGGCGCCGAGGACCAGGTCCTCACGCACATGATCGCCACGGCGGGCCTCGACATCCCGATCTTCACGCTCGACACCGGCCGCCTCTATCCTGAGACCTACGACCTGCTGGACCGCACGGCCAAGCACTACGACCTGTGCATCAAGACGTACTTCCCGGCCGCCGCCGAAGTCGAGAAGATGGTCGACAAGGACGGCGTGAACCTGTTCCGCGACAGCATCGAAGCGCGTCACCGCTGCTGCGAGGTGCGCAAGATCCTGCCGCTGCGCCGTGCCCAGCTCGAGCTGGGCGCCTGGATCTGCGGCCTGCGCAGCGGCCAGGGCGTCACCCGTCAGAAGGTCGAGATCGCCGAATGGGACCAGCTGGCCGACATGGTCAAGATCAACCCGCTGGCCTCCTGGGACGAGGCGCGCGTGTGGGACTACATCCGCGCCAACGACGTGCCCTACAACCCGCTGCACGACCAGGGCTTCCCGAGCATCGGCTGCGCGCCCTGCACGCGCGCCGTCGCCGACGGCGAGGACTGGCGCGCGGGCCGCTGGTGGTGGGAGCTGCCCGAGCACCGCGAGTGCGGACTCCACGACCGCGCCGCCAGGATCCCGGGCAGCGCGGCCGACGCTACCGCGAACGCCTGAGAGGCCTCCTCGTGAACCAGCTCGACACCCTCGAAGCCAAGAGCGTCCACATCCTGCGCGAGGCCTACCGCTCGCTCGGCAACGTCTGCATGCTCTGGTCGATCGGCAAGGACAGCACCGTCCTGCTGCACCTGGCGCGCAAGGCGTTCTTCGGCCACGTGCCGATCCCGCTCGTCCACATCGACACCGCCTACAAGATGCCGGAGATGATCGAGTACCGCGATCGCCTGGCGCTCGAGTGGCACCTGAACCTCGTCGTGGGCCAGAACCGCAAGGCGCTCGAGGAGAAGGCCACCTTCCCCGACGGCAACTGCGACCGCATCCAGTGCTGCCGCAACCTCAAGACGATGGCGCTCAAACACACCCTCTCGGGTGAGTGGTCGCGCCAGCGCATGGACCACACGCTCGGGCATCTCGTGGAGGACGAGGACCACTCGCCGTACACGGGCGTGATCGTCGGCGTGCGCGCGGACGAAGAGGGCTCGCGCTCCAAGGAGCGCTACTTCTCGCCGCGCGACGTGGAGAACGACTGGAACGTCGACGACCAGCCGCCGGAGCTCTGGCGCTACTTCAAGACCGACTTCGAGCCCGGGACGCACGTGCGCGTGCACCCGCTGCTCGACTGGACCGAGCTCAACGTCTGGGAGTACATCGAGCGCGAGAGCATCCCGGTCACGTCGCTCTACTTCGACGACGGCACCGGCACGCGCTGCCGCTCGCTCGGCTGCTACCCGTGCACGACGCCGGTGCAGTCGCAGGCGAAGAACGTGGCCGACATCATCGTCGAGCTGCGCACCGGCAAGTTCAGCAACATCGCGGAGCGCAGCGGCCGCGCCCAGGACAAGGACGACGGCGGCGGCCTCGAGTCGCTGCGCCGCGGGGGGTACATGTGAGCCTGTCACACGAGATATGGGCGCCGCCATGCAGGCGCCGAGCTGCCCGGCGCCGGTGCCCGGCGCCGAGATCTCCGCGTTCGACCTCGAGCGCATGGACATCGTCGCCGTCGGCCATGTGGACCACGGCAAGAGCACCGTCATCGGCCGCCTCATGGCCGACACCGGCTCGCTCCCCGAGGGCAAGCTCGAGCAGGTCAAGAACATGTGCAAGGTGAACGCGCGCCCCTTCGAGTACGCGTTCCTGCTCGACGCCCTGAAGAACGAGCAGGCGCAGGGCATCACCATCGACACGGCGCGCTGCTTCTTCAACACGCCGCAGCGGCACTACATCATCCACGACGCCCCGGGGCACGTGGAGTTCCTCAAGAACATGATCACCGGCGCCTCGCGCGCGCAGGCGGCGCTGCTCGTGATCGACGCCAAGGAGGGGGTGCGCGAGAACTCCAAGCGCCACGGCTACATCCTCTCCATGCTCGGCATCCGCCAGATCAGCGTGCTGGTCAACAAGATGGACCTGCTCGACTGGGACCAGGCCAAGTTCCAGGCCATCGTCACCGAGTACGCCGACTTCCTCGGCCGGCTCGGCGTGCACCCCACGAGCTTCATCCCGATCAGCGCGCGCGACGGCGACAACATCGTCTCGCGCGCGGCGGCGGCGCCCTGGTACGACGGGCCGACGGTGCTCGAGCAGGTCGAGGACTTCAAACAGCTCGACGACGACCTCGACCGGCCGTTCCGCATGCCGCTGCAGGACGTCTACAAGTTCACCGAGGCGCTCGACGACCGGCGCATCTTCGTCGGCACCATCGAGACCGGACGCATCCGCCCCGGCGACGACGTCGTCTTCCTGCCGTCGCGCAAGCACTCGACGGTCAAGACCATCGAGGCGCTCTCCGGCCCGCGGCCGGACGAGGCCTACTCCGGCCAGGCCACGGGCCTGACGCTCGAGACGCAGGTGTACGCCAAGCCGGGCGAGCTGATGGTCCGCGCCGACGAGCCCGAGCCGCTCATCGCGACGCGCATCCGCGCCAACATCTTCTGGATGAACACGGCGCCGCTCGTGCGCGGGCGCCGGTACGTGCTGCGCATGGGCACCGCGCGCGTCGCCGTCGAGCTCGAGTCCGTGCTCAGCGTGCTCGACGAGCAGGAACTCGAGTCGGTGACCGGCGCCGGCCAGGTCGAGAGACACATGGTCGCGGAGGTGATCTTCCGCGCCGTGCGCCCGATCGCGTTCGACCAGGCCGACACGCTCGAGCCGACCTCCCGCTTCGTGATCGTCCACGGCTGGGACACCGCCGGCTGCGGCATCGCCCTCGAGGCCCTGGAGGACCGGGGACGCGGCGACGTGACCGGACGGCGCTTCCGCCGCGGCGACGTGAACGAGGCGGAAAGGGCCGCGCGCTACGGGCACCCGGGCAAGGCCATCGTCTTCGTCTCGCAGTTCGGCGAAGCGGCTCACGCCGTCGCCGCGCGCGTCGAGCGCAGCGTCTTCGCGCGCGGCGTGCACTCGTACTGCCTGAGCGTAGCCGACCTCGGCGACGACAAGGACGTCCTCGGCCGCGAAGGCGCACCTCGCCCGCGTCGGCGAGATCGCCTGGGCGATGACCGACGCGGGCATCGTCCTCGTGGCGTCACTCGGCGATGTGGACCGCTTCGACCTCGACAGGCTGCGGCGGCTCGCCGCGCCGCACGAGGTGTACGTCGTCGGCCTCGACGCGGGCGAAGAGATCGGGGCCGACCTCGAGCTGTCGCCGGCCGCGACCGCCGAAGAGGCGGCGGAGGAGGCGCTCCGCGCCCTCGCCGCCGCCGGCGTCCTGCCCGCCGAGGCCTGACACCCGCCTCGGCGCCGCGCGCCGCGCCGTATGGCGGGCAGCGCGCGGCGCCGAGGCGCGGGACGCCGGCGCTGGACCGACCGTGCCCTCCGCTGCACGACGCCGGAGTGCGCCGGCCGCGAACACCGGCGGGCGCTCGCGCGAGTCTCTCGATCGCCGCTTCCCGGCCCAGTGTCACCCGATGGGGAGACGTGAAGTACGGGCGTTTCTTGACAGGGTGCGGTAGTATGCAGCGCATGGGCCGAAAGGGGGCCCCGAGAGTTGGCGGCGTGACCAGTTTGCTTCTCCGCCGGCGTCAACAGCGGAACATGGCAGCCGGTCGCGTCGCTTCGTTTAAGCCCTTCGGGGGCGGAAAAGGATGCGTCAAATGGCAGAAGGCACCGTCAAGTGGTTCAACGCGGCCAAGGGGTACGGCTTCATCTCCCGTGAAGATGGCGACGATCTATTCGTCCACTTCCGTGAGATCCAGGCTGATGGCTTCCGTACCCTCGACGAGGGTGACAAGGTCACCTTCGACGTCACCGAAGGCCAGAACGGCAAGATGCAGGCGAGCAACGTCCGTAAGGCCTGACGCCGCGCGGAACAGCCGAAGCCGTAGCAAGGGCGGTCCCGTTTCGGGGCCGCCCTTGCTGCGTACGGGGCCGGATCGCCGGCCCGCGAGCGGGCCGGCGCCCGCCCGCCCGCACGGGCGGCCGCACGCCACGTCGCCTGTGCGCTAGGATGCCTCTCGTGAGTCTGCGCCGCCCCCCCATCGAGTCTCTGACGGTGGACGACCTGCGCTTCGCCGTGCGCTGGAGCGCGAGGCGGCGCACCGTCGGCATCACGGTCAAGCGCGACGGCGAGCTGGTCCTGGCCGCCCCGGCGCGCACGTCCGCGCGCAGACTCGAGGAGGTCGTGCGCGAGAAGCTGCCCTGGGTGCGGCGCAAGCTCGCCGAGTTCGAGGCGCTCGGGCCGCCGCCCGAGCCCCGACAGGTCGTCGCCGGCGAGCTCTTCCCCTACCTCGGACGCGAGTACCGGCTGGAGCTCGCCGACCGGCCTCCCAGCCCGGTGAGCCTGCGCGGCGACGCCCTCGCGGTCGACCGGGCGCTCGACGGTGAGGCGCGCGCCGCCGTCGTCGCCTGGTACGAAGCCATGGCGCGCGAGTACATCGACGAGGCCGTCGCGCGCTTCGTGCCGCTGGTCGGGCGCCGCTCCGGCCAGCGTGGTCGTCCGCGACCTCGGCAAGCGGCGCTGGGGCGTCTGCGACCACCGCACGCTCTCGGTGAGCTTCCACTGGCAGCTGATCACGCAGCCGCCGGAGCTGGTCGACTACGTCGTCGTGCACGAGCTGGTCCACCTGCACGAGCCCAACCACGGGCCGGGGTTCTGGCGCAGGGTCGAGGACGTGCTGCCGGACTGCAAGCAGCGACGCAAGCGCCTCACCCGGCGCGGCGACCAGTTCGCGTTCTGACATCCGTCACACCGGCTGCGTACACTGCACGAGATGGCACGTATGCGACATCCGGACGACCTGCGGAGCATCCCCGGCGTGGGGCCGGCCATCGCCGCCGACCTGCGCCGCCTGGGCGTGCGGCGGACGACCGACCTCGCGGGTCGCGACCCGCAGGAGCTCTACGAGCACCTCGAAGACCTGGACGGAGGGCACGTCGACCGCTGCGTGCTCTACGTCTTCCGCGCCGCCGTCCACCACGCGGGCGGCGCGAGCGGCGACCCGGAGCTCGCGAAGTGGTGGAACTGGAAGGACGGCGGCCTCGCCGAGCGGCTCGGCCTCGTCTGGGAGCAGCGTGACGGCGGCGCCTGAGCGCCTCAGCCCAGCGCGTCGGCGCGGCGCCAGAACCGCCGGCCGCGCCGCCGCTGCCACGTCCTCGCGGCGCCGCAGCTCCACCCCGCCGAAGTAGTCGAACACCGCCCGCACCTGGTCGTCCCCGAAGCTCCACACGTGGATGAACGGCAGCGGGATGACCTCCCAGGTGCCGCGCAGCCGCGCGCGGAACCTGCCGCCGACCACGAGCCGGCAGGTGCTGCTGGTAGAAGTCCCACGTGCGCAAGTCGACGCCGATGACCTCCCACTGCGACGGCAGGCCGCCGGCGAAGAGATCCTCGGCGACGACGTCCCGTGGTGTCGTGGAGGTGGCCGCTCTCGTCGATCACCCACTCCGGGGGGTCCGGCTGCTCCTGGTGGAACATCGCCAGCACGTCGCGAGGCGCGCCGGGACCGATCGCCCTGTAGCCTCGCCGGATGCGTTCCACGACGTCCATGCCATCGTTTTCCCCCTCCCCCGGCCTGTGGTATCCTCTGCACCCCTACGGGCGGCCCGTCGGCGCCCGGACCCGTGGGCGATTAGCTCAGTGGGAGAGCGCCCGCCTCACACGCGGGAGGTCGTTGGTTCAAACCCAACATCGCCCACCACCATACGGACAACCTGACCGTATGTCGGAATGACCCCGCCCTAAGTGCCACCTTTCGGCACCCCGTTCATCCATCCCGATGAACCGGCGCCACGAAGCTTGCTTTTCCCCCACGCCGTCAGTAGCGTGTTCCATTGGCCTAGCCCAAGGAACGGGGCGCACATTGCCGTCGTCCAGCCCATACGGTCCAGGACCTGAGGGCATCGCTGGAACGACGACTGTGATCGCCTCGCTGGCTGGTCCCGTCGCGCGGACGTCCTGGTAGCCCGCCGGCAGAGGACGAGCCCCCCGCGCGCTCCCCCCTGGGCACTGCGCGGGAGGAACCATCCAGCTATCGGATCAGTGAAAGATCCATGGGAGGTGAACAGGGTGGCTGACGAGCCTAAGCTTTTCCCACCGTCGCCCGAGTTCCAGAAGAACGCGTACTTCAAGTCGATGGACGAGTACGAGGCCGCATACAAGCGGTCGGTCGAAGACCCTGAGGGGTACTGGGCCGAGCGCGCCAAGGATGCCCTCGTCTGGACCAAGGAATGGGACACGGTCCTCGACTGGAGCTTCGACCCCAAGCCCTACATCAAGTGGTTCGAGGGCGGCGAGCTCAACGCGGCCTACAACTGCGTCGACCGTCACGTCGAGGCCGGCAAGGGCGACAAGCCCGCCATCGTCTTCGAGGGCGACCCCGGCGACACGTACACGCTACACGTACGCCCAGCTCAAGGACGAGGTCAGCAAGTTCGCCAACGTCCTCAAGAAGCACGGCGTCAAGAAGGGTGACCGCGTCGCCCTCTACCTGCCGATGATCGCCGAGCTGCCGATCGTCATGCTCGCCTGCGCGCGCATCGGCGCCATCCACATGATGGTGTTCGGCGGCTTCAGCGCCGAGGCTCTCAAGGCCCGCATCGACAACAGCGGCGCCAAGGTCCTCGTCTGCGCCGACAAGGGCCACCGCGGCTCCAAGTCCACGCCGTCCAAGACCAACGCCGACGTCGCCATCCAGGGCGAGACGACGGTCGAGAAGGTCATCGTCATCAAGCGCGTCGACGGCGACGTGCCGATGACCGAGGGTCGCGACCTCTGGTACCACGACGAGATGGCCGCTCGCGGACATCACCGACCGAGTGCGAGTGCGTGCCGGTCGACGCCGAGCACCCGCTCTTCATCCTCTACACCTCCGGCTCGACGGGCACCCCCAAGGGCGTCATCCACACCACCGGCGGCTACCTGCTCTACGCGCACGACACCACGAAGTACGTCTTCAACATCCACGACGACGACGTGCACTTCTGCACCGCCGACATCGGCTGGATCACGGGCCACAGCTACATCGTGTACGGCCCGCTCGCCCTCGGCGCCACCAGCCTCCTCTACGAGGGTCTGCCGACCTATCCGGAGCCGGACCGCTACTGGCAGGTCGTCGAGAAGCACAAGGCCACCACGATCTACACCGCGCCGACCGTCATCCGCAGCCTCATCGGCCAGGGCGACGAGTGGCCGATGAAGCACCCCATGGACTCCCTGCGCATCATGGCCTCCGTGGGCGAGCCCATCGATCCCAACAGCTGGCTGTGGTACTACGAGAAGGTCGGCAAGGGCCGCATCCCGCTGAGCGACACCTGGTGGCAGACCGAGACCGGCGGCCACATGATCGCCCCGCTGGCCGGCGCCATGACCCTCAAGCCGGGTTCCGCCGGTCGTCCGTTCTTCGGCGTGCAGACCGCCGTGCTCACCGACAAGGGCGAGCCCGCCGGCGTCGGCGAGGACGGTCACCTCGTCATCACCGCTCCGTGGCCCGGCATGATCCGCGGCACCTGGGGCGACGACGAGGGCAAGCGCTTCAAGGACGTCTACTTCTCGATGTTCCCGGGCTACTTCACCACCGGTGACGGCTGCGCCATCGACGCCGACGGCGACCACTGGCTCAAGGGCCGCATCGACGACGTGCTCAACGTCTCCGGCCACCGCATCGGCACCTCCGACGTCGAGGGCGCGCTCGTGAGCGCTCCCCAGGTCGCCGAGGCCGCCGTGGTGGGCTACCCGCACCCGATCAAGGGCACCGGCATCTACGCCTACGTCGTGCTCAACGACGGCGTCGAGCCGAACGACGACCTCAAGAAGGCTCTGGTCGTGCACGTGCGCAAGGTCGTGGGCCCCATCGCCACGCCGGACAAGATGCAGTTCGCGGCCACCGGCCTGCCGAAGACCCGCTCGGGCAAGATCATGCGCCGCATCCTGCGCAAGATCGCCGAGGGCGAGTTCGACGCGCTGGGCGACACGTCCACGCTGGCCGATCCGGCCGTCGTCGACGACCTCAAGGCCAACAAGCAGTAGTCTCGCGCCTCAGAGACGACCGCTCTGAAAGGGCGGGCGGCCGCAAGGCCGCCCGCCCTTTCGCTTCGCGCAGTCCGGTCGCCGTGCGGGCGGGCGCGGTCAGCTCATGGACTGGCCGACGTCGACGGGGTCGGGGTCGGCGTCGAAGGCCCGCTGGAGACCACGATGCTGACCTGGCTGCCCGGCGAGGCGATCACCCCGGCCTGCGGGGCCTGGGAGATCACGCTGCCGGCAGGCACGGAATCGCTCGGCGTCTGCGCGACGACCACCGTGAAGCCGACCTGCGTCAGCTGCGCCTCCGCGGCCGCCTGCGAGCTCCCGACCACGTCGGGCACCGCCACCGGCGTCGCCGTGGGTGTGGGCTTGCCCGCCACCTCGAGGTCGACGCGCGGAGCCCTTCGCGGCCTTCTCACCCGCCGCCGGGGACTGGCTCACGACCGTCCCCTCGGGCCCCGCGGTGCTCTGCACCTGCGTGATCTTGCCGGTCTTGAAGCCGGCGTCCGTCAAGGTCGTGCCGGCCTTGGCCGTGGTCATCCCGGTGACATCCGGCACCTTGACGTCGCCGCCACCCGTGTCGAACGCGCCGAGCGCCCAGGCGACCGCCAGGGCCGCGGCCAGGACCACGAACAGGCCCACGACCCAGATCCAGGCTCGGCTGCGCGGCTTCTGGATGGGCTCGACGACCTGCGCCGAGCGCAGCACACGCTCGATGTCGGCCTGGAACTGCGCCGCGGTGCCGCGCGCGCCGGGGTCCTTGTCGAGCGCGCGCATCACGATCTGCGACAACGCCGGCGGCACCGCCGGGTTGAGCAGCTGCGGCGGCTGCACCACGCCGTCCAGCTGCTCCTGGGCGACCGCGCTGCCGTCGGCGCCGTCGAACACGTGGCGGCCGGTGAGCAGCAGGTAGGTGACCAGGCCGAGGCGGTACACGTCCGAGGCCGGCGAGGGCGCGCGCCCCGAGACCTCCTCCGGGCTCAGATAGCGCGCCATGTCGGGGGGCGTGCCGGGCCGCAGGTCCGGCGGAGGGTAGGCCTCCGCAAGCCCCGCGCCGGTGAGCTTGACCGAGCCGTCCTCGGCGCGGGCCAGGCTCGCCGGGTCGACGCCGCCGTGGACGACGCCGCGCTCGTGGAGCGCGGCGAGGCCGGCGGCGGCGGAGGCGCCGATGAGCGCCGCGTCGGCGGGGGCCAGCGGCCCGCGCTCGACCATGGCCGCCGCGTCGACGTCACCGTAGTCCCAGCGCACGACGTAGCAGTCGGGGCCGTCGCGGCCGACGTCGACGACGGGCGCGAGGTCGAGGTGACGCACCGAAGCGACCACGCCCATGGTCCGCAGGAAGACGTCCGCGTCGACCGGGCGCACCACGGTCACGACCACGGGGTGGCCCTCGGCGTCCTTGCCGGCGTAGGCGGCCTCGGCTCGCCCCGCGGGCAGGTGTCGCTTGGTGCGGTAGCGCTGCGCGTAGATGGGCTCGGTCATGCCGCCTCCCGGGGCCGGGGTACCGTCCGGGCGGGTCTTACCCTCATCGGAGGCGAGGAAACCGTCCGGCAAACGCGAGACTGAGGGTGAACCGAGCGGCCACACAGGTTAAAGTTGACGCTGGAGTCCTGAGCCGGACAGCAAACATGCCGTGCAACTCCCCGCCGAGGCACGGCAGTCGCGCTCAGGATCACCCCGCGGGTCGCCAGCAGGCGGCTCGTCGTGGACGCCACGAGTCGGCGGGACCAGAGCAACCACGAAAGACGGGACAAGATAGATGAGCACACGCAATCTCGACAAGCTCTTCGACCCCAACAGCATCGCCGTCATCGGCGCCAGCAACAAGAAGGGGTCAGTCGGCTACATCCTGTTGCGCAACCTGATCGGCGCCGAGTACCAGGGGATCGTCTACCCGGTCAACGTCTCGGCCCAGTCCGTGCAGGGCATCCAGGCCTACGCGAGCATCAGCCAGGTGCCGCGCAAGATCGACCTCGCCATCATCGCCGTGCCGGCCAAGAACGTGCCGCAGACGATGCGCGAGTGCGGCGAGGCCGGCGTGGCCGGCGCCGTCATCGTCAGCTCCGGGTTCAAGGAGATCGGCAAGGAGGGCAAGCGCCTCGAGGATGAGGTCAAGTCCATCGCCGAGAGCTACGGCGTACGCATCGTCGGCCCCAACTGCCTCGGCTACATCCGGCCGGCGATGAACCTCAACGCCACGTTCGCCCACGTCATCCCGCCGGCCGGGCGCGTCGCCTTCTTCAGCCAGAGCGGCGCCCTCGGCACCGCCATCCTCGACTGGGCGGCGGCCAACAACATCGGCTTCAGCGCCTTCGTGAGCGTGGGCTCCATGAGCGACGTCGACTTCGGCGACCTCATCGACTACTTCGGCGCCGACTCGCACACGAGCAGCATCATCCTCTACATCGAGTCGATCACCGACGCGCGCAAGTTCATGAGCGCGGCCAGGCACTTCGCCAAGAGCAAGCCGATCATCGTCGTGAAGAGCGGCCGCACGGCGCGCAGCGCGCTCGCGGCCGCCAGCCACACCGGCGCCATCGCCGGCGACGACACGCTCTACAGCGCCGTCTTCCGCCGCGCCGGCGTGGTCCGCGTCGACCAGATCGAGGACCTGTTCGACGCCAGCGAGGCGCTCAGTCGCGTGAGCAGCCCGCGCGGGCCGCACCTCGGCATCGTCACCAACGCCGGCGGCCCCGGCGTCATGGCCAGCGACCGCCTGCTGCACCTCGGCGGCGAGCTCGCCGAACTCACGCCGGAGACCGACGCGAAGCTGAAGGCCGCGCTGCCCGGGTTCGCGGCGCGCGGCAACCCCGTCGACGTCGCCGGAGACGCCGACGCAGAGCGCTACGCCATCGCGGCCCAGGCCCTCATGGACGACCCCAACTGCGACGGCGTGCTCGCCATCCTCACGCCGCAGGCGATGAGCGACCCCACCGGTACCGCAAACGCACTCATCGAGGTCGCGCGCAGCCACCAGCTCAAGCCGCTGCTGACCTCGTTCATGGGTGAGATCAAGGTCGCGGAGGCGCTGCGCATCCTGCGCAACGCCCACGTGCCCACCTTCGGCACCCCCGAGGACGCGGTGGGCGCCTACATGTACATGTACCAGTACACGCGCAACCTCGCGAACCTCTACGAGACGCCGGCCGACATCCTTCCCGACTTCGAGCCGGACAGGGATGCGGTCAAGAAGATCTTCCTGGACGTGGCGCACGACGGGCGCAGCATCCTGAGCGAGCCCGAGGCCAAGGACGTGTTCGACGCGTACCAGATCTGCGTCGTCAAGACGCTCGTCGCCAGGACGGCGGAGGAGTGCGCCAAGGCGGCCGAGGAGATCGGCTTCCCGGTGGCCATCAAGATCCTCAGCCACGACATCACCCACAAGAGCGACGTGGGCGGCATCGCCCTCAACGTCCGATCCGCTCCCGAGGCCGCCAACCAGTTCGTCAAGATCACCGAGCGCGTCCACGAGGGCCAACCCGGACGCGACCATCATCGGCGTCGCCGTCGAGGCGATGAGCCGCGGCGGCTACGAGGTCATCCTCGGCTCCAAGAAGGACCCCACCTTCGGCCCCGCGATGATGTTCGGCATGGGCGGCACCGGCGTCGAGCTCTACCGTGACGTCGCCGTCGACTTCCCGCCCGTCAACCAGGCGCTCGCGCAGGCGATGATCCAGAGCACCAAGGTGAGCCAGTTGCTCCGCGGCTACCGCGGCAAGGCTCCGGTCGACATGGTGGCGCTCGAGCAGGCGCTGGTGAAGATGAGCTACCTGCTCGTCGACTTCCCCGAGATCCTCGAGATGGACATCAACCCGCTGCAGGTGCGCACCGACGGCGTGTGCGCCCTCGACGCGCGCATCGTCATCGAGCCCAAGGACGTGCGCAAGATCACCCTGCCCGGCGCCCACCTCATGATCTCCATGTATCCCAGCAAGTACCGCTGGGAGGTGCCGCTGGACGGCGAGGACGTCCTCATCCGCGCCATCAAGCCGGAGGACGAGCCGATCTGGAGCGACATGATCGAGTCCCTCTCCCCCGCCACCGCCGAGTACCGCTTCTTCGGGCCCATCCGCGAGGTCACCAAGTCGATGCTGGTGCGCTACTGCCACATCGACTACGACCGCGAGATCGCGCTGGTCGCCATCCGCGAGCCCAAGGGCAAGAAGAAGCGGATGATGCTCGGCGTCGCGCGGCTCACGATCGAGACCGCCAACATCGAGGAGGGCGAGTTCGCGATCGTCGTCCGCGACGCCTACCAGCGCAAGGGCATCGGCAGCAAGCTCATGGACGCGCTCATCCAGGCGGCCCGCGACCGGCACGTGCGCGAGATCCGCGGCCACGTGCTGGCGGCCAACCCGGGCATGACCCGGTTCGCCGAGGACCTCGGGTTCGACGTGCGTTCCGGCGACGAGCCGGACGTCCGCCAGTTGGTGCTCCGGCTCTAGCATGGAGCGGCGGACCGGGCCGGAGCCGCCGGGGGCGTTCGTCACCGCCGCCGGCCTCCGCCTGCACTACGTGCGCGCCGGCCAGGGTCCGCCGCTCGTCTACATCCACGGCGCCAAAGGCTCCGTGTACGACTTCACGCTCTCGGTGGGCAGCCGCCTCGCGGAGCGCTTCACGGCGGTCGCGATCGACCGGCCGGGCTCGGGCTTCAGCGCCCGGCCGCCGAACGGCGAGAACTCGCCCCAGGCCCAGGCGGCGGTGCTCCGCGCCGCCGCGGCGGAGCTGGGGCTCGAACGCCCGATCCTGCTCGGCCACTCCTTCGGCGCCTCCGTCGCCCTCGCCTGGGCGCTCGCGGCGCCGCACGACGTGGCCGCCGTCGTCACCCTGGGCGGCTACGTGCTCCCCATCGGCGGGCCGCCGGCGTGGGTGGTCGCGCTCCTGCGCAGCCCGACCGCGCTCCGCGCCGTAGGCGCGATCGGCCGCTCCCGCGTCGGACGGCCGCTCGTCCGCGGCGCCGTGGACCGGGCGTTCTTCCCGGGCAGCCCCCCACCCGACTACGTACGCATCGCGCCGGCGCTGGCGCTCCAGACGGCCAACCTGATCGGCGACGGCGCCGACCGCAAGGCCGCCGAGGAGGGCCTCGCCGCACTCCGGCCCCTCTATCCCGGATTGCTCGTGCCGCTCGTGATCCTCGTCGGCGCCGAGGACCGCATGGTCCCGCCCGCCCTGTCCGTGAGGCTGCACGCGCTGGTCCCGGGATCCGAGCTCGTGCGCGTCCCCGGCGCCGGCCACATGCCGCAGTTCACGGCGCCGGACGCCGTCGTGGCCGCGGTGGACCGCGCGGCCGCGCTCGCCGGCGCCGCGTCGCCGTTTGCTTCCCCCGGGGCGCTTGGGTAGCCTAGACAACGGTCGCGCTAGGCGGGGAGCCAGCGGTGCCCTGTACCCGCAATCCGCTACAGCGGGGCTGAATTCCCGCCCGAGGGGCCGTTCCGCGAGGCTGTCAGCTGTGTCGCGGCGTTGAAGGTCGGGTCCTACGCAATGGAACCCTGCGAACCCCGTCAGGTCCGGGAGGAAGCAGCGGTAAGCAGGCCATTCCATGTGCCGTGGGGTCGCCTGACCCGAGCTTGCGCACAGCGAGGACGCTCGGAGAACGCGCTTCGACGGCGGGTGCGCGACCACTTTTTCTCTCTTCGGGTAGACTATGCTCGTAGTCATGTCCCACACGGAGTGCATTGGCGACTCGCCGGGACGGATTCCAGGCAGCGAGGTGGACTAGCCGTCCAATGAAGCGCTCTCTCTACCGCGAGTACCGCCCCCAGACCTTCTCCGAGCTCGTCGGACAGGACCATGTCGCGCGCACCCTGCGCAACGCGGTCGAGACCGACCAGGTCGCCCACGCCTACATCTTCGCGGGGCCGCGCGGCACCGGGAAGACGAGCACCGCGCGCATCCTGGCCAAGGCGCTCAACTGCGTCGGCGCCGACGGCGCCGGGGACCGTCCCACGGCCACCCCCTGCGGCGTCTGCCGCCACTGCGTCGCCATCGCCGACGGCACGTCGCTGGACGTCATCGAGATGGACGCCGCCTCCAACCGCAGCATCGACGACGTGCGCGACCTGCGCGACAAGATCGCCTTCGCGCCGGTCGACGGCCGCTTCAAGGTCTACATCGTGGACGAGGTCCACATGCTCACGCGCGAGGCCTTCAACGCGCTGCTCAAGACGCTGGAGGAGCCGCCGGACAACGTCGTCTTCGTGCTGGCGACCACCGAGGCGCACAAGATCCCCGAGACGATCGTCTCGCGCTGCCAGCGGTTCGACTTCCACCGCCCCCAGGTGACGGACATCGTGCACCTTCTCGCCGGGATCGTGGAGCGCGAGAACGCGCGCCCCGACGACGAGCGCGGCGGCCCGCCCATCGTCATCCAGACCGAGGCGCTGCACATCATCGCGCGCCACTCGCAGGGCGGGTTCCGCGACGCCATCGGCACCCTGGACAAGCTGGTCACCTACTCCGAGGGCACGATCGCGTCCGCCGACGTGCTGGAGGCGCTGGGCGTCACCAGCAGCGACCTGCTCTTCGAGATCACCGACATCGTCATCGAGCGGCGCACGGCCGAGGCGCTCCAGTTCGTCCAGCGCCTCGCCAACGAGGGCACCGACTACTCGCAGTTCATCCGCGACCTGCTGCGCCACCTGCGCCAGCTGTTCCTGCTCCAGCACCTGGAGGATGCGGCCAGCGACGAGGCGACGCTGCGCACGCTGGGACACACCGTGGAGCTCGACGGCGAGCTGTTCCGCGAGCAGTTGCAGCGCGCCGGGCAGGTCTCGCCGCGCGAGGTCGTGTTCTTCATCGAGTCGCTCGGGCAGGCCCAGCGCGAGATCCGCGACGGCCTCGACCCGCGGCTGCAGGTCGAGCTCGCGCTCGTCAAGGTGACGCGGCCGGAGCTCGACCACACAGAATCCGCCCTCGAAGAGCGCCTGCGGCGCCTCGAGGCCGCGGCGGCCGGAGCCGGCCGTCCACCGGCCGCCCCGCGCGCGGAGCCGGCCAAGGCCCGGCCCGAGAAGGCCGCGGCGGCCGAGGCCGCCCCTGAGAAGGCCGCGCCCGCAGGGCCGGCGGCCGAGCCCCCGCGGCCGCAGAGCCCGCGCCGCCCGCGGCGCAGCCGGAGCGCCCGCCGCAGCCCGGGACCGCCGGCCCGGTCGCGCCGGAGCCGGAGCCCGCAGCCCGCCCGGCGCCTGAGCCGGCGACGGCCGACGCCGCTCCCGCGCAGGAGCTCACGCTCGAGCGCGTCAAGCGCGCCTGGGAGCTCATCCTGCAGCGCGTGCAGGCCGTCCGCGTGCCCCTGTACGGCTTCTTGCGCGACGGCCGCCCGTCCGCCCTCGAGGGAGACGCGCTCACCGTGGCGCTGCCGTCGGAGTTCGCTCTCCGCAACGCGGCCCAGAACGACAACGCCGATGTCCTCGCCGCCGCCGTGGAGGGCGTCCTGGGACGCCGCGTCACGGCGCGGTTCGAGCTGGCCTCCGGCGCCGCGGCCCAGGCCGCAGCTCCGGCCGCTCCCGCCGCGCCGCCGGCGACGTCCCTCCCCGATTTCACCGACCAGATCCGTGCCGCGCAGGCCAAGCTCGATGCCGAGCTGCTGCCGGACGAGTCATAAGGAGACCATCGTGGCCAATCCTCAGTACAACAAGATGATGAAGCAGGTCCAGGAGATGCAGCGCAAGATGGCGCAGGCTCAGGAGGAGCTCGCCGTCGAGACCGTCGAGGCGAGCGCCGGCGGCGGCGTCGTGACCGTGGTGGTCACCGGCTCGCTCGAGATCAAGGAAGTCCGCATCAACCCGGACGCCGTGGATCCCGAGGACGTCGAGATGCTCCAGGACCTCGTCGTCGCAGCCACCAACGAGGCGCTGCGCGCCGCCCAGGACCTCGCCAGCACCAAGCTCGGCGGCGCCACCGGCGGCCTCGACCTGCCCAACATCCCCGGCCTGTTCTAAGCCGCCCCTGCCGTCGCCGGCGGCGGCATGCGCCGATCCTCGCGTGGCATCGTCGTCGCCGGCGGCATGGCATGCGCCGATCGTCGCGTGGCGTCATGGATGATGCCTCGGGTGGCGTCATGAGCAGCGTCACCGGGTGGCGTCACCGGTGGCGTCATGGGTGGCGTCATGGGTGGCGTCACCGGTGGCGTCATGGGTGGCGTCATGGGTGGCGTCGATCGACGACGCATACCCCCGACCCATCCGAGCTGACGGCCGCGGGGAATGGCGGCGTCCGGCGGAGTCCCAGCGACGTCGCGCGCGAGAGGCTGCCGGGCGGGGCGATGAAGCGCCCGGCGGCTCCCTCGGCTTGCAGCCTGGAGAACGCGCGTTTAGACTGTGCATATCGGACTCCATCAAGTCCTGAATGCGGCCTTTCCGGCGCGCCGCTCCGCCTCCTCCGCTCGGACACGCAGCCGGGAGCGCTCGACCAGACCGTTCTGGGCGTCGGCGAAGCGAAGAACACCCCCGTCGCGTTGCCGCTTCGAACGTAAGCGAGTAAACTACGTAGCTGGTCTGCGGGCGCCGGCGACGGCGCCCGAATCATGCAACTGCAGTGCATAGCAAGTCGCGCACTGCGGGAGTCGATGGGAATGTATGCAGCTCCGGTCGAGCGCCTGATCACCGAGTTCTCCAAGCTCCCCGGCATCGGTCCCCGCACCGCCCAGCGCCTCACCTTCCACCTGCTCCGGCTGCGCCCGGACGAGGTGCTGCCGCTGGCGGCGGCGATCGTCGAGGTCAAGGAGAAGATCGGGTTCTGCACGCCGCTGCTTCAACCTGGCCGAGGGCGAGCTGTGCACCATCTGCGCCGACCCGCGGCGCGACCCCCGGCGCTCTGCGTCGTCGAGCAGCCGTTCGATGTGGTCACCATCGAGCGCACGCGCGAGTTCCACGGCTACTACCACGTCCTCGGCGGGGCGCTCAGCCCCATCGACGGCGTCGACCCAGAGGACCTGCACATGGCGGAGCTCCTCACACGCGTGGACGACGACGTCACCGAAGTGATCGTGGCGACCAATCCGACCATGACGGGCGAGGCGACGGCGATGTACGTCGCCGACCTGCTGCCGGAGCGAGTACGCGTCACGCGACTCGCCAGCGGCCTCCCGGTGGGCGGCGACCTTGAATACGCCGACGAGCTGACACTGGGCCGCGCCCTCACGGGGCGTCGCGACGTGCGGCACGGAGAGGAGTGAAGATGGCGACGAAGACCGGCAAGAAGGACGTGAAGGCGCACGCCCGCCCTCACGGAGATCCGCTGGCACGGCCGCGGCGGGCAGGGCGCCGTCACCGCGGCCAAGATGGTGGCCGAGCTGGCCCTTGGCGAGGGCAAGTACTTCCAGGCCTTCCCCGAGTACGGGCCGGAGCGTTCCGGCGCGCCGATCGTCGCGTTCACGCGCGTCAGCGACGCGCCGATCCAGGTGTACTCGGGCATCGAGCACCCGCAGATCGTGGTCGTGCTCGACTCGTCCCTGCTGAAGATCGTCGACGTCACCAAGGGCGCGCCCGACGACGCCATCGTGCTCGTCAACAGCGAGCGCTCGCCGGCCCAGCTCCGCAAGGACTCCGGCCTCAAGGGCGGCCGCCTCTACACCATCGCCGCGACCCGCATCGCGGTCGAGACCATCAAGCGTCCCATCCCGAACACGCCGATGGTCGGCGCGCTCACGCGCATCACCGGGCTGTTCGACATCGATGACGTCGTCACGTTCCTGCGCGAGGACTTCGGCAAGAAGTTCCCGCCCAAGGTCGTCGAGGGCAACATCGCCGCCATCACTCGCAGCTACGAGGAGGTCCAGGGCGAATGACCGTGGACAAGAAGGCAGGCGCAAAGAAGCCGGCGCCGCTCAAGAAGCCCGCGGCGCGCAAGGCGCCCGCCAAGAAGAAGCCGACGTGGGACATCAGCGACGTCGACCAGTGGGGTCCTGAGCGGCACGAGCTCGGCGCCACCATCATCGAGGCCGGCAACTCCGTCTACAACGAGACCGGCGGCTGGCGCTCCCTCGTCCCCGAGATCGACGTCGGACGAAGTGCGACGGCTGCATGCTGTGCTACTTCTACTGCCCCGACGCCTCGATCATCATCGAGGACAACAAGGCGACGGGCATCGACCTCGAGCACTGCAAGGGCTGCGGCATCTGCGCCAAGGAGTGCCCGACCAAGGCCATCGTCATGCAGATCGACAAGAAGGAGTGACCGTGGCTGTCACTGAATCCGAGATCCTCGCAGTCACCGGGAACGAGGCCGTCGCCGAGGCGATGGGCCAGATCGACCCCGACGTCGTCTGCGCCTACCCCATCACGCCGCAGACCGAGGTCGTGCAGCTCTACGCCCAGATGGTCGCCGACGGCAAGGTCGCGACCGAGTTCGTCACCGTCGAGAGCGAGCACAGCGCCATGAGCGCCGTGATCGGCTCCGCCGCCGGCGGCGCGCGGACGATGACGGCGACCTCCTCCCAGGGCTTCGCCCTCATGTGGGAGGTCCTCTTCGTCGCCGCGAGCTACCGGCTCCCCGTCGTCATGACCACGGTGAACCGCGCGCTCTCCGGCCCCATCAACATCCACTGCGACCACAGCGACACCATGGGCGGCCGGGACACCGGCTGGGTCCAGCTCTACGGCGAGAACCACCAGGAGGCCTACGACAACTGCATCCAGGCCATCCGCATCGCCGAGCACATGGACGTGCGCCTGCCGGTCATGCACATGTACGACGGCTACGTCATCAGCGGCGCCATCGGGCCGCTGCAGATGCTCACCAAGGAGCAGGTGCAGAAGTTCATCGGCCCGTACCGGCCGACGAACCCCATGCTCGACGCCAAGAACCCCGTCACCGTCGGCCCGTTCGACGGCCTGCACGGCTGGTACTTCGAGCACAAGGTGGCCCAGAACCGGGCCATGGACCGCTCCCTGCAGGTCATCCAGGACGTCGCCGACGAGTACGCCGAGCTCAGCGGCCGCAAGTACGGGCTGCTCGAGCCGTACCGCCTCGAGGACGCCGAGGTCGCCATCGTCGTCGTCGGCTCCACCGCCGGCACGACGCGGATGACGGTCGACAAGCTGCGCGCCCGCGGCGTCAAGGCCGGCATGGTGCGCGTGCGCGCGTTCCGGCCGTTCCCGCACGCGGCGTACGCCGAGGCGCTCCAGCACGTGAAGGTCGTGGGCGTCATGGACCGCGCCGATTCGTTCGGCGCCCAGGGCGGCCCCGTCTTCCTCGAGGTCCGCAGCGCCCTCTACGACTGCGACCCGCGTCCCCAGGTCCTGCCGTTCATCTACGGCCTGGGCGGGCGGGACATCTTCCCCGACAACATCGAGCAGGCGTTCGCCGAGCTCGAGAAGACCGCCAAGAGCAAGCAGCGCGCCAGCACCGAGCGGCGCTACCTGAATCTGCGCAAGGACTGAGGTGACACGGATGCCGAGAAGGAACGGCACGACCACCGAGCCCAAGGGCTCGGCTCTCTACGAAGTCCTCAAGGGGATCGACTTCGAGCGCCGCGAGCTCGTGGACAAGACACGCGGCGTAGGGCTCTTCGACCTCGTCAAGGACAAGGCCGGCGCCTACAAGTGCTACGCCTGCACGCTGTGCGAGCGCACCTGCCCCGTGGACTGCATCGAGATCGACTACTGCCCCGAGTTCGAGGAACTGCCCTTCGACATCGAGGCCGAACGCGCCGCCGCCCTGCTCACCCTGCCGGGTGAGAGCTGCGGCGCCAACGCCGCCTGCGTCATGGGCGAGCAGCCGGCCGGCTTCGTGCCGGAGATCGACATGAAGCTCTTCGACCCCGTCGTCGCCGCCATCCGCGCCGGCTCCGGCCTGGTCGAGGCCCTGCACACCACGCAGGAGGCCTTCGGCTACCTGCCGCGCGTCGCGCTCGAGGACATCGCCGAGGAGATGCACCTGCCGTTCTCGCGCGTCTTCGGCGTCGCCAGCTTCTACGGCCAGTTCCGTCTGGTCCCTGTGGGCAAGTACGTCATCGACGTGTGCATGGGCACCGCCTGCCACGTCGCCGGCGCGCCGCTCGTCGTCGAGGCCTTCAGCCAGGAGCTCGACATCCCGGTGGGCAGGCACCACGCCCGACGGCCTGTTCACTCTCCAGACGGTGAACTGCGTCGGCGCCTGCGCCCTGGCGCCGGTCGGTGCGCCTCGGCGACGAGGAGACCATCGGGCGCGTGGGCCCAACGAGGCGCGCAAGCTCGTCCGCAAGCTTCGCAAGGCGGAGGTGCCGGCATGGCCCCGTCAAGCGGCAGACCGGCAAGATCACCAAGGCCCTCAAGGCCGCCGTCCGACAAGAGCTCGCCTAGATCGCCGACGACGACAAGACCGAGATCCGCGTCTGCGCCGGCACCGCCTGCCACGCCTCCGGGCGAGTGGCCCTGCGCAAGGCCATCGACAAGGCGCTGGCCGAGCGCGGCCTCTCCGACACGGTCGCCGTGGTCGAGACCGGCTGCCACGGCTTCTGCGAGGAGGGCCCCATCGCGGTCGTCCGTCCGCAGGGGCGTCTTCTACCCGCGTCTCAAGCCCAAGGACATGGACGAGATCATCGAGACCAGCGTCGTCGGCGACGGCATCGTCGAGCGGCTGCTCTACAAGGACCCGGCCACCGGCGAGCCCATCGCCCACGAGGCGGACATCCCGTTCTACGCAGCTCCAGGAGCGCGTCGTCCTGCGCGCTCAACGGCAAGATCGACCCCTACTCCATCGACGACTACTTCGCTCACGGGCGGCTACACCGCGCTGGCGAAGGTGCTCGACGACGACGCGACCCGATGGCGCGTCATCGACGAGGTCGAGGCCAGCGGTCTGCGCGGCCGCGGCGGCGCCGGCTTCCCCACCGGCACGCAAGTGGCGGTTCTGCCGCGGCAACCCCGGCGAGAAGCACTACATCATCTGCAACGCCGACGAGGGCGACCCGGGTGCGTTCATGGACCGGTCGGTGCTCGAGGGCAACCCGCACAGCGTGATCGAGGGCATGATCATCGCGGCGTTCGCGATCGGCGCGGACGCGGCCCGTGGAGGGCTACATCTACGTCCGCCACGAGTATCCGTTCGCCGTCGAGCGCCTGCGCGCGGCACTGGAGCAGGCGCGCGAACGCGGCCTGCTCGGTGAGGACATCCTGGGCACGCGGCTTCAGCTTCGACATCCGCATCAACCAGGGCGCCGGCGCGTTCGTCTGCGGCGAGTCGACGGCGCTCACGGCCTCCATCGAGGGGCACCGCGGCATGCCGCGAGGCAAGCACATCCGCACGGTGGCCCACGGACTGTGGGGCCAGCCCACCAACCTGAACAACGTCGAGACCTACGCCAACGTCCCGTGGATCGTCAACCACGGCGCCGAGGCGTTCGCCGCGCTGCGGCACCGAGACGAGCAAGGGCACCAAGATCTTCTCGCTCACCGGCAAGGTCGTGAACGGCGGCCTCATCGAGGTGCCCATGGGCGCCACGCTGCGCGAGGTCATCTTCGACATCGGCGGCGGCATGCTGCCCGGCCGCGAGTTCAAGGCCGTGCAGCTGGGCGGGCCGTCCGGCGGCTGCCTGCCCGCCGACCTGCTCGACGACGCCGATCGACTTCGAGAGCCTGACGGCCGCCGGCTCCATGATGGGCTCCGGCGGCATGGTCGTCGTCGACGACACCACCTGCATGGTCGACTTCGCCAAGTTCTTCCTCAAGTTCACCGCCGAGGAGAGCTGCGGCAAGTGCGTGCCCTGCCGCGTCGGCACGCCAGCGCCTGCTCGAGATCCTCGAGCGCATCACCGCCGGCCAGGGCACGCGCGACGACGTCGAGCTGCTCGAGGCAGCTGAGCGAGGACATCATCGAGGGCTCGCTCTGCCAGCTCGGCGGCAGCGCCCCCAACCCGGTGCTGACCACCCTGCGCTACTTCCGGGACGAGGTCGATGGCCCACGTGGTCGAGAAGCGCTGCCCGGCCAAGGTGTGCCGGCCGCTCATCAAGTACGTCATCGATGAGGACGCCTGCACCGGCTGCCACGTCTGCTTCGGGGCCTGCCCCACGCAGGCGATCAGCGGCGAGCGCAAGCAACTGCACGTGATCGACCAGAAGCTCTGCATCAAGTGCGATACCTGCCGTCAGGTGTGCAAGTTCGACGCCGTTCCCGTGGTCGACGCGCAACCGGCGCTGGTCGAAGGGAGGCAGCAGTGAGCCCGCGTACCAAGGCTGCCGTCCAGCTCACCGTCGACGGCCGCCAGCTCACCGCCCGCGAGGGCGAGACCGTGCTCGAGGTGGCGCGGCGCGAAGGGATCGACATCCCCGCGCTCTGCCACCAGGAGGGCATGGCCGCGTGGGGCGCCTGCCGCCTGTGCATGGTCGAGGTCGAAGGCCTCGACAAGCTCCAGGCGGCCTGCACCACGTGGGTCAAGGACGGCCAGGTCGTCAAGACGGACACCAAGCGCGTCCGCGCGCGCCGCGAGAGCTACCTCAAGATGTACCTCTCGGACCACAACGCCTACTGTGAGGCGCCGTGCTCGCACGCCTGCCCCACGCACATCGACATCCCCGCGTACATGGAGGCGCTGGCCTCCGGCGACGCCTCCGGCGCGGCCAGCATCGTGCGTGACGAGCTGCCGTTCCCCGGCATCCTCGGGCGCGTGTGCCCGCGCTACTGCGAGCCGGTGTGCCGCCGCGGTGACGTGGACGAGCCCATCGCCATCTGCGCCCTCCATCGGGCGGCCGCCGACCACAGCGGCACGGTCCTGGTGCCGGGCATGCCGACCGGCCGGAGGGTCGCCGTCATCGGCGCCGGCCCGGCCGGCCTCACCGCCGCCTGGTTCCTCACGCAGGGCGGCCACGAGGTCACCATCTACGACGCCAACGAGGAGCCGGGCGGGTCGCTGCGCTACAGCATCCCCGAGTTCCGCCTCCCCGGGAAGGTCGTCGAGAAGGAGCTCGAGCCGCTCTGGGACGCCGGCGTGCGCTTCATCGGCGAGTCCGAGCTGGGCTACGAGGTCGACCCCGACGGGCTCTTCGACGCCGGGTTCGACGCGGTGATCATCAGCGTCGGCAACTGGGAGGAGTCGCGTCACGTCATCCCCGGTGACGACGTCGCCCTGAACGGCCTCGAGCTGCTCAAGCGGTCGCGCGAGGGCCGGGCCGTGAAGTTCACCCAGAAGGTCGTCGTCATCGGCGACGGCATCACCGCGTTCGACGTCGCCCGCACGGCGCGCCGCAAGGGCGCCAAAGAGGTCGTCGTCATCGCCCAGCACGAGGCCGACGACATCCCGGCCGGCGCCCGCGACCTCGCCGCCGCCCTCGAGGAGGGCGTCAAGGTCGAGTTCGGCGCCCTGACCAAGAAGGTCAAGACCAAGGGCGGCAAGGCGCAGGGCGTCGAGTGCGTCCGCGTCGTGCGCGAGAAGGGCCGCCGCAAGGAGCTCCGCGGCTCGCGCTTCGAAGTCGCCGCGACGACCGTCGTCATGGCGACCGGCTACGCGCCCAGGCTCGGCGACAGCGCCGACTACCTGCCGCTGGCCGACTCGCGGCTCATCGCCAACTACTACACCGGCCGCACGCCGGAAGAAGGCGTGTTCGCCGCCGGCGACGCGCTCACCGGCTCGCGGTCCGTCATCCACGCCGTGGCCGGCGGCAAGCGCTCCGCGCTCGCCGTCGACGCCTGGCTGCGCGGCGAGGACCTCGAACGGCTCGAGGAGAAGCTGGCCGTCTACAACGGCCTGCCCTACCTCGACCAGCTCAAGGACGAGGCGCAGCTCGGCGAGCTCGGCGCGCGTCTCGCCGAGCGCAGCCCCGTGTGGCTCAAGATGGGCGCGAGCGCCGAGTCCGCGGCTCGCGCCACCATGCCCAAGGTCGGCAAGCAGAAGCGCCTCACGGCCACCGACCTCGAGGTCGAGAAGGGCTACAGCCTCGCCGCCGCCCGCGCGGAGGCCTCACGCTGCCTGCAGTGCGAGTGCCCCAGCAACGGCGCCTGCGACCTGCAGAAGCTCGGCGTCGACTACGACATCACCGACAACGACCTCGTCGTCAAGGGCAACCTGGTCCGCCAGGTCGAGCCCCAGTACGAGCACCCGTTCATCCGCCGCGACATGAGCCGCTGCATCGCCTGCGGCAAGTGCGTGCGCGTGTGCCGGGACGTCGCCGGCCCGGCCTGCTACGACTTCACGGGCCGGGGCTTCGGGATCAACGTCGACACGCCCTACAGCGACGCCCTGCAGCTCGCCGACTGCATCAGCTGCGGCCGCTGCGTCACCGTCGTGCCCCACCGGCGCGCTCACGTTCAACGAGCGCGAACTGACCTCGTTCAAGGTCGACGAGAGCCGCTGCATCCTGTGCCACGAGTGCGTGGACGTGTGCCCGGTGGACGCCATCAAGGACACCAACCACTTCGAGGACGCCCGCGACAAGTGGCGCGAGCTCGTCGCCAAGGGCAGCGAGCTGGCCGGCGGCCACCGCATGTGCGCCGGCTGCGGCGCCCCGATCGCCGTGCGCCAGATCCTGATGGGCACGGAAGACCCCGTCGTCGTCTCGGCGGCCACCGGCTGCCTCGAGGTGAGCACCACCATCTACCCCTACACCTCGTGGAAGGGCAGCTACATCCACACCGCCTTCGAGAACTCGGCCGCGACGCTCTCCGGCGTCGAGACCGCGTACCGCGCCCTGAAGAAGAAGGGCCTCATGGCGGAGGAGACCAAGTTCATCGCCTTCGGCGGCGACGGCGGCACCTACGACATCGGCCTGCAGTCGCTCTCCGGCGCCATGGAGCGTGGCCACCAGATGCTGTACGTCTGCTACGACAACGGCGCCTACATGAACACCGGGTTCCAGCGCTCCGGCGCGACGCCGCAGGGCGCCTGGACCACCACCAGCCCGGTCGGCAAGGCGCAGTCCGGCAAGATCCAGAACCGCAAGAACCTCACCGACATCATGATCGCCCACGAGCTCGGCTACGTGGCCCAGGCCTCGCCGCACGACCCGCGCGACCTCGTGCGCAAGTCGGCCAAGGCCCTGGACACGCCGGGCGCCACGTTCATCAACGTGCTGGCGCCCTGCCCGCGCGGCTGGCGTGCGGACGGCGCAGAGACCATCGACCTCGCCCGCGAGGCCGTGGAGACCTGCTACTGGCCGCTGTTCGAGGTCGTGGACGGCGAGTACCGGCTGACCTACCGGCCGCACCACAAGAAGCCGCTGATCCCGTGGCTCAAGCGCCAGGGCCGCTTCGCCCACCTGTTCAAGCCCGGCAACGAGGAGTCGCTCCTCAATCTCGAGGCCTGGGTGGACAACGAGTGGGAGAAGCTCCTGCGCAAGTGCGGCGAGCCCAGCGAGGCCGAGTGGCAGGAGTACCTGCAGGCCAACGGCTGCCTGCTCCGCTAGAAGCGGCATCCGCGCCGCTAGAGTCGCAGGCGGCTACCAGCCGGACGGACAGACAGAAGGGCCGGGGCGCCGCGAGGCGCCCCGGCCCTTTCTGCGTCCCTGGGGGCCGGCGCCGGCCGCCGGTCAGCGGAAGACGGCCTCCAGGTAGTACACCCAGAACGCCGGGATCTCCCGGACCACCGAGTACGGCGTCTGCGGGATCGGCGTCGACGTGCCGGCCGGCACCGTGAGCACGTTCCAGCCGGCTCGCTGGTAGGCCAGCTTGATGCGCGGCAGGTGGTAGAACTGGCTCACCGCGAGGATGCGCGTCCACCCGTCGGCGCCGAAGAACGGCACCGTGTCGGCGACGGTCGCGTTGGTGCTCACGCCGTTGGAGTCGATGACCACGTCGTGGGCGGGCACGCCGGCCTTGACGGCGATGTCGCGCATCACGATCGCCTCGTTGAACCCGCTGTCCCCCACGCCGCCCGAGACGAGGATGCGCTTCACGAGGTGGTCCTTGTAGAGACGGATCGCCGTCGTCATCCGGTCGTTGAGAGAAGTCGAGGCCAGGCCGTTCTCGTGCACCTGGGCGCCGAAGACGACGGCCACGTCGGCGGGCCGCCGGTAGTCGGTCTTGCCGAAGAAGAAGACCTGGGCGACCGGGAAGAGGAGCACGCAGGCCGCGGCGGTGACGACCAGGACGGCGGCCGCGGCGAGCCGCCGGCGCCGCGGCGCCGGCGGCCGGAACGCGGCCCAGGCGATGAACACGAGCAGGACGCAGACGACGAAGGAGAGCGGGACGGGCAGGCCCGGGTGCAGCTGGCCGCTCTGCCAGGCGCGGTAGAAGTCCACGCCGTTCCAGGCGGTGACGACGGCGAACGCGAGACAGAGGCCGATGGTCGACCAGAGCCTCCAGGGCCGCATCCGCGGCGCCACGACGTAGGCGAGGAGCGCCGCGGCGAGCAGCGCGAGCAGACCCGCGTGGGCGATCCGGCCGCCGAGCGGGAGCGCCACCCACCAGATGTTGAAGTCGAGTGTCTCGTGGCGCCAGGAGCCGACGACGTTGACGAGCGTGAAGCCGCCGACGAACAGCGCCAGGCCCCGGGAGATGGCGGAGAGGGCCCAGTTGCGATCCTTGGCGGGCGGAGAGGGCCGGAGCGCCGGCGCGGCCGAGGCGACGGGCTCGCCGGGTGCCTGCGGACTGCCGGCCACCGGCAGGGGAGCCGGCTCGCCGGCGCCGGGGGCCCCACGCAGTCCGGCGTCCGCGCTCATGCGCCGGACTGTATCATGGCCGGGCTCGCCCAAGGCTGAGGGCGACATGCGGCGAACTGAGGAGACCATGCAGGGTGTGCGGGTGGCGCCCCACTTCCTGGTCGGCCATGGTCGGTGATCGTCGTCCCGACGTTCGCCGAGGAGAGTCTCACGTCGTGGATGGAGCGCTTCGTCTGGTACGAACGCGTGCTCGTACGGCTGCCGGTCGACATCGTCGTGACGCTCCTCGTCGGCGGCGTCATCGGCGTGCTCGAGGTGACGCTGGCGCACGCGCTGATCGCCGACCAGCGGCGGCGGCGCGAAGCGAGGCGGCGGCCGTGGCGGCCGCCGGCTCCGGCAGCGCCCGCGGCGGCCCGGCCTCAGGACGCCGACAGGTAACGCTGGGCGGCGGCGGCGGCCGTCGACCCCTCGGCCACGGCGGTCGCGATCATGCGCACCTTGCCCGGGTAGGCGGCGAAGTCGCCGACGGCGTACACGCCGGGCAGGCTGGTCTCCATGGCGGAGTCGACGTCGATCTTGGACCCGGAGAGCCCGAGCCCCCAGTGCTCGATGCCGGAGAGGTCGGGGACCTGGCCGATGCTCACCAGGACGAGGTCGGCCGGAAGTTCCAGCGACGACTCGTCGGGCCGCTGGATGACGATGCTCTCAAGGCGCTCCTTGCCCTTGAGGCCGACCACCTCGCCGTTGCTGACGACCTCGATGCCGGCCTCCGCGAAGCGGTCCTGCGTGTGCGCGAAGGCGCGGAACTCGTCGCGCCGGCGCACCACCGTGACCTCGGCGACCTCACGCAGCGAGAGCGCCGTGTCCAGGGCCGTGTCGCCGCCGCCGACGACGACGGCGCGCTTGGCGCGCACCTCCTCGAGCGGCGGCAGCCGGTAGGCGAGCCCCTTGCCGAGGAAGCGGTCCTCGTCGGGCAGGCCGAGCCGGCGCGGGGTGAACCGGCCGAGGCCGAGCGCCAGCACCAGCGTCTTCGCGTCGTCCTGGCGCAGCGAGCCGTCGATCTTGAAGCCGCCGTCCCTCGGGCCTGACGTCCTCTACGGCGCGCCACTCTCTGAGCTCGGCGCCGAACTGCTCGGCCTGCTCGGCCAGGCGCAGCGCGAGCTCCCGCGACGGCAGCGACGGCTGCGCCGGGAAGTTGCTCACCGGCTTGGTCGGATACAGGTTGATGAGCTGGCCGCCGAAAGCCTCCGCCTCGTAGACGACGGCGCCGAGGCCGCGCAGGCCGGCATACATGGCCGTGGCCAGCCCCGCCGGCCCGCCGCCGATGATCGCGATGTCGTAGGTGCTCATGCCGGGCTCCCTGCTCGAGTGTCAGTCCGAGCGTTCCACGATTCGAGCTGTGCTCACACTCACAATCCGCCCCGGAGGCGCTCCGAAGGGCCCGTCAACGAGCTTCTCAGTACGCGCCGCCCGCCCCGGCCTCCTGAGCCCGATCAGGCGACGCGCTCGGCGCCTCCGCCGCCGGCGGCCTCGTCGCCGGGAACGCACGTGATCGCCGGCTCCGGGCCGAAGCAGCCCGGCGATTCCACCTCGAGGCCGGGCTCGACCAGGGGCTCTCTCGCGGCGGGCTCCGCGGGCTCCGCCCGCTCCGCCCGCCGCGCCACGCCGAGCAGCGGGACGCTCGCGGCCTGGACCACTCCTCCGACCAGCCACGCGAACGGGATCGACACCGCCTGCGACACCCAGCCGAGGCCGACCTGCCCCACCGTGGAGCCGCCGTCGCCGAACAGCGCGTCCAGCGAGATGATGGTCGCGCGCTGCTGCGACGGGATGCGCGAGTTCAGCCAGCCCTGCTTGACCGGCATCGAGATGCCGAAGGCGATCGTCGAGACCAGGTAGAGCGGCACGGCGACCCAGAACTGCTGCACCAGCGCGGCGCCGATGACCGCCACCGTCGTCACCCCGCTGCACACCATGAGGATCAGGCCGCGGTCGGGGACGCGCGCCGTGATCCGTCCGACCAGCAGGTTGCCGAAGATCTGCGTGAGACCGACGAGCGCGGCGATCACACCCGTGACCCAGACCAGGTCCTTGCCGAGCAGGTCGAGGAAGTACTTCTGCCACGAGTAGAACCCGTACATGAAGAACACGCCCTGGACCAGCGACGCGAACATGATGAAGCGGATCACGCGGTCGTGGAGGCCGTAGGTGACCCCGTCGGTGGCGATGCGCCGCGTCTCGCGGCCGAAGCTGCCGACCGTGAGCGGCCGCGCCTTGAAGCCGAGGTCGCGCATGACGAGCAGTCCGAGCAGGAACGCGGGCACCAGCACGACCGCCCGCGCCACGTACGGGATCCACAGGTCGACCTGGCCCAGCAGGCCACCCAGCGTGGTGCCGATCAGCATGAAGATGCCGAACATGACCCCGTAGCGGGCGAAGATCGGCTCCAGGCGGCCCTCGTACCCCACCGAGTGCAGCGCGTCCACCATCCACGCGTCCACGGCGCCGGTGTAGAAGGTGTAGCCGATGCCCAGCAGCGCCGACGCGGCGACGAACGGCCAGATGCCGTAGCCCGCCAGGCCGAAGCCGACGTAGAGCAGCGTCGAGACGAGGATCGTCCCCACGGCCACGCAGATAGGACATGCGGCGGCCGACCGTGTCTGCCACGACCCCGGTCGGCACCTCGAAGATGACCTGCGCCACCGTGTAGGCGGCGTTGACCAGCATGACCTGGAAGATGTCGAGCCCCACCGACAGCAGGAACAGCGTGTTGACGCCCCAGATGAGCGACTGGGCGAGCGTCGTGGTGGCGGCCACACCGAGGTAGGTACGGATGATGCGTTGCGAAGTCATGGGCAGCATGTTCCCCGCTGGAGGGGGCGCAACCCAAAGGACGGTTCCGCGCAGCCCGCGGTGAGACGCGCTACTGGCGGGGGAGGATCTTGACCAGCTCGTTCGAAAGGCGCGACTGCCACATGCGCGCGCCGCGGTCGAACAGATGGTGCATGTCCCAGTAGTCCTTGGTGGGGATGGCGACGGACCTGGTGAAGTGCACGTAGCGGACGCCGTACTTCTTGCCGTAGGTGCTCACAAGCCGGTCGCAGCCGTTGCGGATGGAGAGGCGCGGCTTGTCGAGCCCGGTGCCGACGATCTTCATGTCGAGGGGCTGGTCGAGGAGGACCGGGCGCAGGCCTTTGGCGGCACACGACTTGATGATCCGGGTGAGGGACGCGAAATTCTTCGCGCGGTTGGCCTGGAACCCGGTCCAGCGGCGTTCCATCCAGCGCGGGACGAGCTCGCGCTTGCGCGTGAGCGAGAGCGGCGGGCGGCCGTCGTAGACGTGCCGCTGCCACGGGCTGAGCGTGGGCTCGACGCCCGGCGTGGCTGGAGCCAGGTCGACGGGCGTCTTCTTGAGCGGCGGGCCGATGAAGCGGCTGATGCCGACACCGATGAGGACGATGCCCTTGGGCTGGCCGTCGGGCGTCGCCGGGATCTTCCCGACCAGTTGCTCGTCCATGCCGAACGTCTGGTTGTGACCGGCGAGCGACCACGCCCGCGGCAGCGTCTTGTTCGCCCTCGAGGCACGCGCGTCCAGCTGGCTGGTCCACCGGCTGTCGCTGGTGATGGACTCTCGCGTGATGGAGTCGCCGAGGTCGTAGACCATGGGCCCTGACGGCGGCTGGACCTGGCCCTGCAGGTAGCCGACGAGACGGAGCACCTCCCACTCGTGCTGCCAGTCGTCAACGCCGGCAAAGGCGGAGGACGTCGGGAGAAGCACGAGCAGGGCCAGCACGGCAAGCGCGACGACCAGCGCGGCGCGCGCGCCGGACAAGCGGCGAGACGAGTGTGGACGGCCCCTTCATCACTCGATCAGTGTAACTCACCTTGGCGAGAGCTGTCGCCATCGGCGTGCGGCCGCGGCCGCTGAAGAGGGCCCGCCTCAGACAGGCGTGTCGGCCGGGCAGGCCGGCAGATCGCACTCCAGCCGGCCGTCGCGGAGCACGATCGTGCGGTCGAAGTACCGCTGGATCTCCGGGTTGTGCGTGACCATCACGATGGTGTTGCCCTCGCGGTGGAGCTCGGCGAAGAGGTCCATGATCTCCACCGTCGTCTCGCTGTCGAGGGCGCCGGTCGGCTCGTCGGCGAGGATGAGCGGCGGCTCGTTGACGAGCGCGCGGGCGATGGCCACGCGCTCCTGCTCGCCGCCCGAGAGCTTGCCGGGCAGGTGCCCGCCGCGGTCGGCGAGCCCGACGCGCTCCAGCACCTCGCGCGCCCGGGAGCGCTTCTCCGCCGACGGCATCTTCTTGACCGCCAGCGGCAGCGTGACGTTCTCGAGCGCCGTCAGGTACGGCACGAGGTTGAACGACTGGAAGACGAACCCCAGGTACTCGCGGCGGAAGTCGGCGAGCCGCTCTCCGGGGAGCCCGTAGAGGTCGATGCCGTCGACGGCGATGGAGCCGGCGGTCGGGTGGCTGAGGCCGCCGAGCATGGCGAGGAAGGTGCTCTTGCCCGACCCGGACTGGCCCATGACGCCGAGGAACGAGCCCTCGGGGACGACGAGGTCCAGGCCGCGGAGGGCGTGCACGGGAGCGCCGTCGCCCGCGAAGGTCTTCTGGAGGCCGCGCACGTCGATGAACCGCGCGGCCCGCTCGTCCTGCGCGGACGCGGCCGCCGGCGCGGATGCCTCCGGGCGGATCTCCTGGTCGGTCTCCCTCATGACGACAGCCATTGTACTCTCTCCTTGCAGGAGGCCTCGCGCGTCACAGCGCGCGAAGTGCCTCGGTGGGGTCCATCTTGCCGGCGCGGAGCGCCGGATACAGTGAGGCCAGGCCGCCGATGGCGACGGCCAGGACGACGGCGGCGAGACCGAGCAGCGGCGCCCACGCCACCTCGGCGCTGTGCGCGACGAGGGGCAGCACGACGGAGGTGATGGCCATCCCCGCCGCGTACCCGAGCACGCCGGCGATGGTGCTGGCGATGACCGCCTCGATGAGGATCAGCCGGGTGATGTGGACCCGGCGGAACCCGATGGCGCGGAACACGCCGATCTCGCGCGTGCGCTCGCTGACCGAGCCCATCACGGTGATGAAGACGACGAGCGCCTCGATCGCGATCACGACCCCCACGATGGCATAGCTGAACCGGCGGAACTGGTCGACCGCCTGCTGGCGGCTCTTGACCGCCTCCTGCATGGCCGTGACCTTGGCCTGCGGCAGGGCGGCGCCGATCTCGCCGGCGATCCTGTCCACGGGCGCGCCGGCGTAGAGCGCCGCGATCTCGATCAGCGTCAGCTTGCCCGGCTCGCGCAGCACCTGCTGGGCGGCGCCGAGGTCGACGATGAGGAGGCTGTCGTCCTGCGAGCCGGTCTCGCGCAGGACACCCGTGACCGTGAAGCGACGGCCGCCGATGCGCACGTAGTCGCCCATGGTGAGGCCGAGCGTCTTTGCCGCGGCCGCCCCGGCGATGAGCTCGTGGTCGTTGGTCGGCGCGTGCCCGGAGCCGACCGACCACCAGCGCTTGAGCTTGAACTGCTGCTCCGGCTGCACGCCGAGCAGCAGGACGCGGTGGTCCTTGACGGTGACCGCGCCGACCAGCTGCGGCGCCACCACCGAGATGTCGGCGCGGCTCGCGATGGTCCCGATGCGCGCCGCGTCCGCCTGCGAGAGGGACTGCTGCCCCACGGAGACCCCGCCGGCGGAGATGCCGCCGTAGCTGAGGCTCACGTCCTTGGTGCGCGGCGTCACGACGATGTTGGCGCCGTAGCTCTGCAGATTGGCCTTGGTCTGGCCGGTCATCGACTGGGTGATGGAGATGAGCGCCACCACGGTGGCCACGCCGATCAGGAGGCCGGCGACGAGGAACGCGGCGCGGCCCTTGCGGCGGCGCAGATTGTTGAGCGCGACGGTGAGCAGGGTCACGGCCGGGCCTCAGAGCGCGCGCAGCGCGACGGTCGGGTCCATGCGGCTGGCGCGGAGCGCCGGGTAGAGCGAGGCGACGGCGCCGATGAGCACGGCGAGGCCGACGGCCCCGCCGGCGAGCGCCGGCGCCCACGTGACCGACACGCCGTCGCCGGCGAGCAGCGGCAGCAGGGCGTAGCTCACGCCCATGCCGGCGAGGTAGCCGAGCACGCCGGCGAGCAGGCTGGCGACCGACGCCTCGATGAGGATCAGGCCGGTCACGTGGAGGCGGCGGAAGCCGAGCGCGCGGAAGATGCCTATCTCACGCGTGCGCTCGTTGACCGAGCCCATCATGGTGACGAACACGACCAGCGCCTCGATGCCGATGATCACGCCGGCGACGATCCAGCTGAAGGCGCGGAACTGGTCGATGGCGTGCATGCGGTTCTTGACCTTGTCCTGCATGGCGGTGACCTTGGTGCCGGGCAGCACGCCGCCGACCTGGGCGACGATCTTCTCCACGGGGCAGTTGCTGCAGAGCGCCGCGATCTGGATCATCGAGACCTTGCCCGGCTTGTGGAGCACCCCCTGGGCCGTGCCCAGGTCGGTGATCAGCAGGTTGTCGTCCTGGGAGCCGGTCGGACGCAGGATCCCGGTGACCGTGAACGGCCGCCCGTCCACGCGGATGACGGCGCCGGTGCGCAGCTTGAGCGCCGCGGCGGCCGCGGAGCCGGCCACGAGCTCGTGGCCGTTGCGCGGCGGCCGCCCATCCACGCTCCACCACTTCTTCAGGTCGAACTCGTTCTTGGGCTGCACGCCCATGAGCAGGCCCTGCCGGCCCCCGACGCTGACGGCGCCCAGCAGCTCGGGAGCGATGATGGCGATGTTGCGGCGATTGGCGATCGTCGCGATGCGCGCCAGGTCGGCCTGCTCGATGTCCTGAGCGCCGGTGGAGACGGCGCCGAGAGTGACTCCGCCGTAGGTCAGCGACAGGCCGTCCGTCCGCGGCGCGACGATGATGTTGGCGCCGTAGGTCTCCAGGTTGTTCTGGGCCTGCACGGTCAGCGCCTGGCTGAGCGTGAGCAGCGCCACCACGGTGCCGATGCCGACGAGCAGGCCGGCGACCAGGAACGCCGCGCGCGACTTGCGGCGCCGCAGGTTGCTGAAGGCGACGGTGCGGAGCTTCACGGGGTCAGCTCTCGGTCCGGTCCGGGTTCAGGGTCCGGGATCAGAAGTACTGCACGCCCTGGGCGAGGCTGTCGGGGGTGATGGTCAGCTGGCCGCCGGCGATCGTCTTGTCGACCGGGATGGGGTTGCAGCCGCCGGTGATGACGTTGATCTGGTCGCTGGGGAACACCTTGCCGCAGTTGTTGCAGACCATGGTGTCGCCCTCCTGGTGGTAGCCCTTCTTCTGGGCGAAGCACACCTCACAGGCGTCGAGGGCGACGCGGACCTTGCCGTTCTTGTCGGCGAGCACGAAGTACTTCACGGTCGTGCCGCCGGAGTCGAAGCTGTAGAAGTGCGCCTTGCCGTCGTTGACCTGGGAGATCGGGATGGTGACGTCGCCGCTCGGAGCGGCGGCGGTCGCCGTCGCGGTCTCGGTGCCGCCGCGGTTCATCATGACGAGCGCCGCGACCGCGATCAGGGCCACGAGCGCGACGCCCGCGAGGGCGAGATGAAGCCCCGTGCGGCTCTTGGGCTGCTCGAACTGCGCGCGCTTCTCCTGGCGTGCCGACGCCTGGGAGCTCTGCGTGCCACCGGTGCGCTTCTTCTTGTTCTGCTTCGCTGACAAGACCGTCCTCCTGTGCGTGGCCGGCGTCCGCGCCGGGCCGTCTGAGCTGGCAGTGGGGGCATCGTAGGGGGCCGGCGTGAAGAAGATGTGTAGATGGCCGCCGCCCAGCCCCCGGGGGGCTTCACATCTTCTTCATGCCGATGACCGACGATCATGGCTCGTACCACTTCGCCGGAGGAGAGCATGTTCTGTCCAGAATGCGGCTTTGCTGCCCAAGAGGCGCACTTCTGCCCCGATTGCGGGACCAGCCTTGACCAGTTCCGGGCCGATGCGGGCGCCGCGGACGTCCGGGACGGGGGCGACGTCGCCCCGGCGGCGCGCCCGGCCCCACGCACGACCGGGTCGCGCGGGAAGAAATCGAGGACCGCGTCGCACACGTCGTCCTCACAAGCTCGTGCGCAGCGGCCGCGCGCGACACGCTCCCAGCCCCAGCCCCAGCCCGCTCGCGCAGAGAAGCGTTCCGGCCTCTCCCCCGCGATCATCTGGATGGGCTTCGCCACGGTGGCGGTGATCGTCGTCATCGGAGTGTTCGCGCTCACCCGCACGCCATCCGGCGCTTCCGGCGGCGCCTCGGGCGCCGGCCAGACCGCCGGCCCGATCGCCGCCGACGTCTCGGGCTCCTACTCAGTCCTGGTCGAGCGCGCCAACGGCCTCTACGACCAGGGCGCACAAGCGTTCGAGAAGAAGGAGCAGACTACCGGCGTCCAGTACTTCGCCGCCGCCGCCAAGGTCTACCGGGCGGCCTGGAAGCAGCGGGCCACAGACCCCAGCATGGGGACGGACTACGCCACGTCGCTCTTCTACTCGGGAGACACTGAGGGCGCACTGAAGCAGGTGAGCGTCGTCATCGCCAAGAGTCCGGCGTTCCAGACGGCGCACCTCAACAAGGGCATCTACCTCCAGACCGCCTCGCAGGACGCGCAGCAGAGCGGGCAGAAGGCCAAGGCTGATTCCCTGCTGGCTCAGGCGAAGGCGGAATTCCAGAAGGCGATATCGATCGATCCCGGCTCCAGCGCCGGCGCGAAGGCGGCCGAGAACCTGAAGAGTCTCTGACTCTCGAGCAGGGCCGCGCGCCGCCTGCTCGGACAAGTCCGCGGCAGCAGGTCTATGGCCCTGCGCCAGAAGGTGGAAACGACGAATCTGGAGGCGACGTCACGATGATGTGGGATGGCTACTCCGGCCACAGCGCCGGTTGGGAAGGCTGGGTGCTGCTCATGTTCATGATCGTGTTCGTCGTCGCGGCGATCGTCGCCGTCGTCTACCTCGTGCGGTACTTCTCGCAACCGCGGGCCGCGCAGGCGGGCGCTGTGCCTCCGGCGGCCTACGTGACGGCGCCGAGTGGCGGCACGGCCACGGCCACCGAGTCGCCGCAGGACATCCTCAAGCGCCGGTACGCCGCCGGCGAGATCGAACGCGACGAGTACCTGCAGAAGCTCGGCGACCTCTAGAGCGCGTGGCAGACTCACCCTCACCCCGCCGCACGCTCGTCATCGCCCTGGTCGCGCTCGCCGTCGCCGTCCTGGCGGCGGTCGGCGTGCTCGCGATCGGCACCCAGCGACAGGCCTCGCCGGCCGCGCTGGGGACCTCCCCGGCCGAGCTCGGGACCTCCCCGGCCGAGCTGGGGGCCTCCCCGGCCGCGCTCGGCGAGGCCGTCTATCGATCGGGCGTCGGTCCGGATGGCCGGCCCATCCCACGCACCGTGGACCAAGAGGCCGGCGGGATGATGGGCGGAGGGATGATGGGCGGAGGCGGCTGCGCGAGCTGTCACGGCAGCGACGGGCGCGGGCTCTCCACGCAGCAGTTCACGAGCCCCGACATCACCTACTCGAACCTCACCGACCCGCAGGGCATGCTCATGCCCGACGGCACCCGCGGCCCCACCTACACCGATGCGGCCATCGGGCGGGCGGTCACCACGGGCATCGATCCCGAGGGCAGTCACCTCGAGTGGCCGATGCCTCAGTGGCAGTTGACGGAGCGGGAGTGGACCGGGCTGCTCGCGTACCTCAAGACTCTGCACTAGCGCCCGCGCCGGAGCCATCGGTCACCACCGGCACGGCTCGCCTGCAGAGCGAGCCATGTCGCACCAGCCTGGCGCTTCTTTCGCGGCAGCACGTTCAGGGTATGTTGGCGCGTGTGATGCGAGGCCCGAGGAGGTCCGTGAGCGAGTCCGGCAAGATCGTGGTGATCGACGACGAGGAATCCGTGCGGGACGTCGTCAGGGCCTACCTCGAGAAGGACGGCTTCACCGTGTACGTGGCCGCGAACGGCCGCGACGGACTGGCGCTCGCCGAGCGGAGCAAGCCGGACCTCATCGTGCTCGACCTCATGCTCCCCGACATCTCGGGCGAGGAGATCTGCGAGGAGGTGCGCAGCCGCTCCGATGTGCCCATCGTCATGCTCACCGCCAAGGCGAGCGAGGACGAGCGGATCGGAGGGCTCATCGCCGGCGCCGACGACTACCTGGTGAAGCCGTTCAGCCCCCGTGAGCTGGTCGCGCGCGTGCACGCGGTCTTGCGCAGGACCAAAGGCGTGGAGGCGCCCCTCGTGGAGATCCTCCGCTTCGACGAGGGGCGCTTCGAGATCGACACGGTCAAGCGCGCCGTGCTGCGCGACGGCGCGCCGGTCGACCTCACGCCCAACGAGTACAAGCTGCTGCTCGCGCTCGCGAGGTACCCCGGACGCGCCTACTCGCGCTTCGAACTGGTGAACCGCGTGCAGGGCTACGACTACGAGGGCTACGAGCGCACCATCGACGTGCACGTCAAGAACCTGCGCAAGAAGATCGAGCCCGACCCGGCGCGGCCGCGCTACATCGAGACGGTCACCGGCGTCGGCTACCGGCTGGCGAAGCTGTGAGCGACGGGCGCCGGCGCTGGGGCCTGCGCGCCCGCCTCGTGGTCGCGTTCGTCGCCGTGGCCCTGCTGGGCACGATCGTCACCACCGTCTACTCGAGCGTCAGCCTCACCTCGCACCTCGAGGCCTCCGCACGCACCCGGCTGCACAACTCCGCCACGCACTTCGGCGACGTGGCGGCGGTCGTCTCCCAGGACGGCGCCTGGTCACGCCAGAGCGTCGAGACCCTGCACCACCTCGCGCAGATCGACTTCCTGGCCGTGGACCTCTACGACTCGTCCGGCAAGCTCGTCTTCTCGCACCCGCCCTCGGCGCCGGTGCGGCAGGGCGCGGCGGCGACGGCGCCGGTCATCGTGAGCGGCCAGAAGATCGGCACCGTGGTCGTGAGCCGCGACGACGGCAGGCTGTTCACCGGCGAGGAGCTCCAGCTGCGCCAGCAGCTCCTGCGCATGCACCTGGTGGCCGGCGTCGTCTCCGCCGTCATCGCCGTCCTGGTCGCGCTGTACCTCGCGGTGACGCTCTCGCGGCCGCTGCGGCGCATCCGCGCCGGCGCCGACGCCATGAGCGCCGGCGACCTGGACGCGCGCGTCCCGGAGACCGGCGACGACGAGATCGCGGCGGTGGCCGACGCGCTCAACCGCCTCGCCGAGACGCTGCAGCAGGAGGAGGGTCTGCGCAAGGAGAGCGTCGCCGACCTCGCCCACGAGCTGCGCACGCCGGTGATGGGCATCCTGGCGCGCGTGGAGGCGGCGCAGGACGGCGTCCTGAAGGATCGAGAGGCCAACCTCTCGGCGATGCACGACGAGGCGCTGCGCCTGGCCCGCCTGCTCGACGACCTCTCCGCGCTCGCCGAGGCGGAACGCCCCGGCCTGCTGCTCGACGCCGTCCCCGTGGACCTCGCCGCCATCGCCGGCGCGCAGGCGGCGGCGTTCGCCGACGCGTTCGCCGACAAGGGCATCGCGCTGTCGTCCGTCCTCCATCCGGCGGTCGTCGACGGCGATCCCAAGCGCCTCGAGCAGATCGCCGTGAACCTGCTCTCGAACGCCCTGCGCTACACCGACGCCGGCGGCTCCGTGCGCGTCGCCGTGCGCCGCGACGGCGCCGAAGCGCTCCTCGAAGTGGCCGACACCGGCATCGGCATCGCCGCCGAGGACCTGCCGCGCGTGTTCACCAGGTTCTGGCGCGGCGAGAAGTCACGCTCGCGGGACACCGGCGGGGCCGGCATCGGACTGTCCATCGTGAAGGAGCTCGTGCAGGCGCACGGCGGAAGTGTCACCGTCGAGAGCGTGCCCGGCGAGGGCTCGGTCTTCCGCGTCGAGCTTCCGCTCGCGGACGAAGCGCCGGGCTGACGCCGCCGCCCGCTGCCGTCAGGCGGCGTCCGGCTGGTCGGCCGCGCGGAGGAAGTTGCGGACCAGTCGCGAGCACAGCCGCCGCGACGACAGCGCGATCTCGTCCCGCTGCTCGTGCAGCTCGTTCGAGGACGTGCGGCGCCCGCCGGCGCAGACCCTTGTTGTCCCGCTTGAGCCAGACCTCGAGCGTGGCCGCGTCGATCTCCGGGTGGAACTGCAGGCCCCACGCCCTGCGTCCTGCGCGGAACGCCTGGACGCCGACGTCGCCGCTGCGCAGCGCCAGGGGGCAGGCGTGATCGGGCACGGTGAACGACTGCGCGTGCCACTCGAGGGCCATGAACTGGCGCGGCACTCCCTCGAAGAGCAGGTCCTGCCCCACGAGACTGATCGGCATCCAGCCGACCGCGGGCTCAGGCCGGTCGAAGACGCAGCCTCCATGCACGGAGGCGAGTTGCTGGGCGCCGAGGCAGATGCCGAGGAGGGGCAGCTCGCGCTCGAGCGCCGCGGCGAGCAGCAGGCGCTCCTGCCGCAGGAACGGATAGGCGTCGCTCTGGTCGGTGTTCATCGACCCGCCCAGCACGATGAGCGCCCGGTACCCGCCGAGCTCGCCGGGCTCGGGGAGTCGGTGCGCGTCCGTGCAACTGCCGCAAGTCGAAGTCGACCCCGTCGGCGGTCAGCGTCTCGAGGATGGTCCCAGGCTGCCCTATCGCCTGGTGCTGGATGATGAGCACGGAGCCGTCGCGCATGGCGGTCTCTCTAAGTTGACTAATCATGCCTGATTCGTCGGCTATACCCGCCTCGGCCCGGAAGGAAGCGACGCGGCCGGCGATGCCCGCAGCCGCGTCGCCCGTTCCGTTCTGGTACGGTCTCCGCATGAGCTCGGTACGCACGGATTCGCCGCCGGTCACCGGCCTCAGCACCGCTGAGGCCGAACGGCGGCGCGCCGCGGGTCAGGGCAACGACGTCGAGATCCGCGCCGGCCGCACCTACGGCCGGATCGTCCGCGACAACGTCTTCAACTTCATCAACAACCTCTTCTACTTCCTCGGGATCCTGCTCCTGGTCCTGGGCAAGCCGCTCGACGCGTTCGCCGTCGTGTTCGTGATCGGCGCCAACACCGTCATCAGCCTGTTCCAGGAGATCCGCGCCAAGCGCGTGATGGACAAGATGGCGATCCTCCTGCGGCCCAAGGCGGACGTGCTGCGCGACGGGCAGGTGGTGGACATCGACCCGTCGCTGGTGGTGCTCGGCGACGTGCTGCGGCTCGAGCCCGGCGATCAGGTCGTGGTGGACGGGCCGATGGTCGGCGAGGGCCGCATGGAGGTCGACGAGTCGCTGCTCACCGGCGAGTCGGACCTGGTCACCAAGCACCCCGGCGACGACCTGATGTCCGGCAGCTTCTGCATGACGGGCGGCGGCTACTACGAGGCCGCCCGGGTCGGCCTGGACAGCTTCGCCAACAAGCTCACCGCCAAGGCGACGGCCTACAAGCGCGAGCTCACGCCGCTGCAGCGGCAGGTCGTGCAGATCGTGCGCATCCTGCTCATCGTCGTCATCGTGTTCGAGGCGCTCGTCTGGATCCGCAACGTCATCGGCGGCGTGCCGTTCGTGGAGAGCGTGCGCATGTCGACGGTGATCCTGGCGCTCATCCCCAACGGGCTCGTGCTGAGCATCGCGCTCACCTACGCCCTGGGGGCCATCCGGCTGCTGGGCAAGGACGTGCTGGTGCAGCAGTTCAACGCCGTCGAGAGCCTGAGCAACGTCGACGTCCTCTGCACCGACAAGACGGGGACGCTGACCTCCGGCGTGGTGACGTTCGAGGAGCTGGCGGGGCTGGGCGCCGACGACGCGCGCGCAGCGCGCCTGCTCGGCGCCTTCGCCGCCAGCACGACCGACGCCAACCGGACGATCGAGGCGCTCCGCACCGCGTTCCCCGCGGAGCGCCTGCCGGCCGCGCACGAGGCGTTCTTCTCCTCCGAGCGCAAGTGGAGCGGCCTCGCCTTCGCCGACGGCGAGGCGCGCGGCACCTACGTGCTCGGCGCGCCCGAGATCCTCGCGCCGGCGCTGCGCGCCGGCGCCGACTGGCGCGGGCGCGCCGACGAGTGGGCCGCGCGCGGCCTGCGCGTCGTCATGTTCGCGGGGCGCGACGAAGCGGCGGCCTTCAGCGGCGACCCCGACACCCCGCCGGTCCTCCCCGACGGCCTCGAGGCGCTCGCCCTCATCTGCTTCAGCGACGAGCTCCGGCCTGGCGTGCGCGGCACGCTCGAGGAGTTCTCCGAGGCCGGCATCGACGTCAAGATCATCTCGGGCGACAACCCCAAGACGGTCGTCGCCCTCGCCACGCAGGCCGGCGTCCACTCGCTGCGGCGCCGCGAGGGACTCGACTCGTACTGCGACATGGTGGCCTCGCCGGGCGCGGGCGCCGCGACGGCCGCAGGCGACGCGGCGCAGGCCGGAGAGGCGGGGCCGGACGCCGGCGAAGCCGCCGCGGCCCCCGAGCGCGCGCTCGTGGCCGTCTCCGGCGCCGAGCTCGCCGAACTCTCGCCCGAGGAGTTCGCCGCCAAGGCCGACGAGGCCGGCATCTTCGGCCGCGTGACGCCCGAGCAGAAGCAGGACCTCGTCGAGGCCCTGCGCGACCGCGGGCGCTACGTCGCGATGATCGGCGACGGCGTCAACGACGTCATCGCGCTCAAGCAGGCCAACGTCGCCGTCGCCATGCAGGGCGGCAGCCAGGCCGCCCGCAGCGTCGGCGACCTCATCCTCATGAAGGACACCTTCGCCCCGCTCCCCTTCGCCTTCCGCGAGGGCCAGCGGATCATCAACGGGATGAACGACATCCTGCGCATCTTCATGGTGCGCATCGGGTTCAAGGCGCTGATGATCGCCATCATCATGACCGCGGGCGGGTTCCCGTTCGCCCCGCGGCAGTCGGCCCTGCTCTCGTTCTTCGGCGCCACCGTGCCGGCCATCGCCTTCGCGCTCTGGGCGCAGCCGGGGCCGACGCCCAAGGTCGGCCTGTTCAAGCTCCTGGCGCGGTTCGTCCTGCCCACGGTCGTGTTCATGGCGGGGATCGGGACGGCCGTGTACCTCGTCTGGGCGATCCCGGCGGAACACGTCGTCACGACCGTCGCCGGCGCCACCGAGAAGGAACTGGCCGAGACCGGCTACCCGCCGGCGATGACGGCGCTCACGGTCTTCGCCTGCTTCGCCGCCATCTTCCTCATCCTGCTGATCGTGCCGCCGAGCAAGTGGTGGGCCGGCGGCGCGCCCGTGGTGCGCAACGACTGGCGGATGGTGGGCACGGTGGCCTTCCTGTTCGCCTGCATGGCCGTCGTCCTCGCCGTGCCGCTGGGGCGCACCCTGTTCGAGCTCGCGACGCTGCCGTGGTGGCAGTACTTCGTGCTGCTCGGGCTCGCGTTCGTGTGGAGCCAGCTCTGCCTGCTGGTGTGGAAGACGCGCCTGCTCGACCGCTGGCTGGGGTCTGCCGAAGACCCGGGGAACGTGTGCGCGAAGGCGGCGGCCAAGGCCGCCGCGGAGGCCGGCGGGCGCTAGACGAGCCCGGCCGACGGGCACATCCGCGCGAGCGGGCACTCCCCGCAGGCCGGCCGCCGGGCGTGGCAGATGCGGCGGCCGTGCCGCACGAAGTCCACGTGCACGGCGTACACCTGCTCCGCGTCGTCCGGCCCCGCCAGCCTGGTCAGCAGCGGGTGCGCCTGGTCGGCGGTCACCTTCTCGTCGATGATGCCGAGCCGCCGCGCGACGCGGTGCACGTGGGTGTCCACGGGCATCACCGGCCGCTCGAGCGCGAAGAGCAGCACGCACGCGGCCGTCTTGGGCCCGACGCCGGGCAGCGAGACCAGAAACGCCTGCGGCCTCCTGCGTCGGTCATGTCGTCGAGCTCGCCCAGGTCGGGCGCGCCCGTCCGCTCGCTGATCGCCTCGAGGATCTTCTTGATGCGCGGCGCCTTGGTGTGAGAGAGGCCGCCGAGGGCGATGGCCTCCTCGATCTCCTCGGCCGACGCGTCGCGGGCCGCGGTCCACTCCGGGAACCGCGCCTTGAGCGACGCGAACGTGCGCTCGGTGTTCACGTCGGCCGTGTTCTGGCTGAGCACGGTGAACACGAGCTCGTCCACCGGCGGATAGCGCGGCGAGAGCACGGGGCGGCCGTAGAAATCGTCCAGCAGATCGGCCGCCTGCTTGAGCCTCTTCTTGGGGGACGGTGCGCTCACGGCGACAGAGTATACCGGGCGGGACCCGGGTGACGCTCCCGCCGCTGGCGACCGCGGTCCTCGGCGAGGCCGCTTCTCCGCCGGACACGTGTCGTTGCAGGTAGACGGCCCGGTCGCCCTCCTCGGTGTGCGCGAACCCGCAGGCGGTGTAGAACGCCTCCGCCCCGGGATTGTCCGCGAGCACCCAGACCTCCTCGATGCCCCCGGCCCGGGCCCACGCCAGCATCTCGCGCACGAGCGCGGTGCCGACGCCGCGCCGGCGGTGGGCGGCGCGCACCCCGATGGAGTACAGCAGCAACTCGCGACCGCTCCCCGACGGCAGCCGCAAGACGTGGCAGAGAAGCTCGCCGACGACGCTGCCGCCGTCTTCCGCGACCCAGTGGAGGACCGCCGGATCCGCGAGGTAGACGGCGGCCTCCGTGGCCGTGAGCGGCGACTCGGGCTGCGACGCGCCGGCGAGGTCGAAGTCGTCGGCCACGCGAGCGATGAGCGCGAGCACGTCCTCGTCGCCCGGACCCAGTCGTCTGATGTCGATGCTCATCCGTCGCTCCGTTCTTGTCGCCTACCTACATTCCCCGGCGCGGTGAGCGCGAGCCGCACGCGTCCCAGGTGGCGCATGGTAGCCTCGCGCCATGACGCGAGAACAAGCCGGAGTGGGGCGTTCCGGCCCGGCCGAGGGCTGGCGCTTCTGGATCGACCGCGGCGGCACGTTCACCGACGTGGTGGCGCGGCCGCCCGGCGGCGGCCTGCTCACGCGCAAGCTCCTCTCCGAGGATCCGGCGCGGTACGAGGACGCCGCGGTCGAAGGGGTGCGGCGTCTCCTGGCGCTCGAGGGCGACGAGCCGCTGCCGGCGGAGCTCGTCGCCGAGGTCCGCATGGGCACGACCGTGGCGACCAACGCGCTCCTGGAGCGCGCGGGCTCGCCGACGCTCTACGTGACCACGCGCGGGTTCGGCGACGCCCTGCGCATCGGCTATCAGGACCGTCCGGACATCTTCGCGCTCGACATCCGCCTGCCGGAGCCCGCCTACGCGCGCGTGCTCGAAGTGGACGAGCGCGTGGGCGCGGACGGGTCGGGTCGTGCGCGCGCTCGACGAGGACGGAGCGCGGCGCGGGCTGGAGGAAGCCCGCCGCGCCGGCCTCGACGCCGTCGCCATCGCCTTCATGCACGGCTACGCCTACCCAGAGCACGAGCGGCGCGTGGCGGAGCTGGCGCGCGCCGCCGGCTTCTCGCAGGTCTCGGTCTCGCACGAGACCAGCCCGCTCATGAAGCTCGTCGGCCGCGGCGAGACCACCGTGGTCGACGCCTACCTCTCCCCCATCCTCCGCCACTACGTGGACGGCGTGGCGGCGCAGCTCGGCGGCGTGCGCCTGCGCTTCATGCAGTCGCACGGCGGCCTCACCGACGCCGGCACTGTTCCGCGGCAAGGACGCGATCCTCTCGGGGCCGGCGGGCGGCGTCGTCGGCGCCGTCGCCGTGAGCCGCCGCGCCGGCTTCGAGAAGCTCATCGCCTTCGACATGGGCGGCACCTCCACCGACGTGAGCCACTACGCCGGCGAGCTGGAGCGCAGCTACGAGAGCGTGGTCGGCGGCGTGCGCCTGCGCGCGCCGATGCTGCGCGTGCACACGGTGGCCGCGGGCGGCGGCTCGGTCTGCGCCTTCGAGAACGGGCGCTACCGGGTCGGCCCGCGCAGCGCCGGCGCCGACCCCGGGCCGGCGTGCTACGGCAAGGGCGGGCCGCTCACCGTCACCGACTGCAACCTGGTGACGGGCAAGCTGCGGCCGTCCTTCTTCCCGCACGTGTTCGGGCCGGACGGCGCCGGGGCCATCGACGAGGCGGCGGCGCGCGAGGCGCTCGCGGCCGTGGCCGCGAGCATGCGCGCCGCCGGCGTCGAACCTCCGGCGCCGGAACAGCTCGCCGACGACTTCGTGCGCGTGGCCTGCGAGGCGATGGCGCGCGCGATCAAGCGGATCTCGACGCAGCGCGGGCACGACATCACGGACCACGTGCTCTGCTGCTTCGGCGGCGCCGCGGGACAACACGCCTGTCTGGTCGCCGACGCGCTCGGCATGACGCAGGCGCTCCTGCATCCGCTCGCCGGCGTGCTGAGCGCCTACGGCATGGGTCTCGCCGACGTGCGCGCGCTGCGCGAGCGCAGCGTCGAGGCGCCGCTGGAGGAGGCGGGCGGCTCCGCCGCGGCCGCCGCCCTGGCGGAGCTGGAGGCGGCGGCCGTGGCAGAGCTCGAGCTGCAGGGCATCCCGGCCGCGGAGGCGCGCGTCGAGCGCCGCGGCCACCTCAAGTACCAGGGCACGGACGTCTCGCTGCCGGTGCCGTGGGGCGCTCCGGACGACATGGCGGCCGCCTTCCTCGAGCTGCACCGCGCCCGCTACGGGTTCCTGATGCCCGGGCGCGGCCTCACGCTCGAGGCCGTCGCCGTGGAGGCCGTCGGCGCCGGGTCGACCACGAACGCCGGCCTTGCCGCGGAGGCCGGCCTCGCCACGACCGGCGGCTCGGCAGGGCGCTCGAGCCGGCGCGAGCCCCGCTGCACGACCGGCCGGAGCCGGGCGTCGGGCGCGCTGAGTCCCGGACCCCGCGGCCCCGCGAGACGGCGCGCATCTTCACCGGCGGCGGCACGCACCGAGGCGCCGGTGTACGTACGCGAGGACCTGGCGCCGGGCGTCACCGTGGAGGGGCCGGCGATCGTCTGCGAACCCACGAGCACCACCGTCGTGGAGCCCGGCTGGCGGGCCGAGATCCTGGCCGGCGGCGAGCTGCTGCTGCGCAGGACCTCGCCGCCGGCCCGCCCCTCGGCCGACCCCGCCCATGTCTCGCCGCTCCTTCTGGAGGTCTTCAACAGCCTGTTCATGTCGATCGCCGAACAGATGGGCGCGACCCTCGCCAACACCGCCGTCTCGGTGAACATCAAGGAGCGGCTCGACTTCAGCTGCGCCGTGTTCGACGCGCGCGGCGGCCTCGTGGCCAACGCGCCGCACCTGCCGGTGCACCTGGGCTCGATGGGGGCCTCCGTACAGGCGGTGCTCGAGCGTCGCGGCGGCGAGCTGCGCCCCGGCGACGCCTGGCTGCTCAACTCGCCCTACGCCGGCGGGACCCACCTGCCCGACCTCACGGTGGTCACGCCGGTGTTCCTGGGGGCGGGCGCGGACGCGGGCGGCGCGGGCGGCGACCGGCGCGGGCGGCGCGGCGCGGCGGCAGCCCCGCTCTTCTTCGTCGCGTCGCGCGCCCACCACGCCGACGTCGGCGGGGTGACGCCCGGCTCCATGCCGCCGGGGAGCCGCACCATCGACGACGAGGGCGTCCTGATCGAGGACTTCCTGCTGGTCGAGGACGGCCGGCTGCGGGAGCGCGAGGTGGCGGAGTTGCTCACGGGCGCCGCCCACCCGGTGCGCGACCTGCAGCAGAACCTCGCCGACCTGCGCGCCCAGGTGGCGGCCAACGCCCGCGGGGTGGCCGAACTCGGGCGCATGGTCGAGGAGTTCGGCCTCCCCGTGGTGGCCGCGTACATGCGCCACGTGCAGGACAACGCCGCGGAGGCCGTCCGCCGCGTGCTCGACAGGTTCGCCGGCGCGGCGGACGCGCCGCGGCGCTTCCGCCAGGAACTCGACGACGGCAGCGCGGTCGTCGTCTCCGTGGCCATCGACCGCGCCGCCCGCCGGGCCACCGTCGACTTCACCGGCACCTCACCGCAGCGCGGCGACAACTTCAACGCGCCCGAGGCGGTGACGACGGCGGCGGTGCTCTACGTCTTCCGCACGCTGGTCGACGCGGACATCCCTCTCAACGACGGCTGCCTGGAGCCCATCGACATCGTCATCCCGCCGGGAAGCATGCTGTCGCCCGCGCGCCCCGCCGCCGTGGCGGCCGGCAACGTGGAGACGTCGCAGGCGGTGACCGCCGCGCTGCTCGGCGCGCTCGGCGCGGCCGCGGCGAGCCAGGGCACGATGAACAACCTCACCTTCGGCGACGACCGCTACCAGTACTACGAGACGCTGTGCGGCGGCGCCGGGGCCGGCCCGGACTGGGACGGCTGCAGCGCCGTGCAGACGCACATGACCAACTCGCGCCTCACCGATCCGGAGGTGCTGGAGTGGCGCTACCCGGTGCGCGTGGAGGAGTTCCGGATCCGCTCCGGCAGCGGCGGCGACGGCGCGCACCGGGGCGGCGACGGCGCCGTCCGGCGGCTGCGGTTCCTGGAGCCGCTGACGGCGGCGATCGTCTCGAGCAGCCGCCGGGTGCCGCCCTACGGGCTCGCCGGCGGCCTGCCCGGCGCCTGCGGCCGCAACGCGGTCGAGCGCGCGAGCGGGACGGTCGAAGAACTGCCCGGCGTCGCCGAGACGCACATGGAGCCCGGCGACGTGCTGGTGATCGAGACCCCGGGCGGCGGCGGCTACGGCGCGCCGCCCGTCCGGTCAGGAGCTCAGTAGCCCGCGGCCTTGCGCTTGAGCTGCTGCCGCCGGCGCCGGCGCACCAGCGCGCTCACCGCGAGGCCGACGAGAAAGCCCACCGCCAGCAACAGGATGAGCATCAGCGCGGCGGGCAGCGAGAACCACCAGAAGAAGAAGTGGATCCGCCAGTCCTCCTCGGTGTTCTGGAGGATGAGGATGATGATCACGACCGCTATCACGACCGGCGCGATCAGCCGGCCGTACCCGGAACTGCTGGGCCTGCTGTCCCGCTGGATCTGCACCTGCGAGCCGTCTTCCGTCGAGCTCATGCCTACCCCCTCGTGGTGGTCTCGGCTTGGTTCGCCGTAAGAGCGGTGTACCCTTGCGCGGCAGCGGCGAACTCGGCGAGCGTGAGTTCACGGATGGTCGAGCGCGCGCCCGGCCGGACGATGGTAGAAGTCACCCTCGGCGGCTCACCGGGTCCGTCGGATGCGTCGGTGGACGTCAGCGCGGCGATCTGCGGACGCGGCCATCGCCGTGTGCCACGGGAGCGGGTTCGCCCTGCACGCCTAACCGGGCCCTCGAGCGGCTCACGGCGGCGACCCCGAGCCCCGATGCCACGGCGCGAAGGCTGCGTACGCGTGAAGGGCGGGAGGCGCTTCACTCAGGCCTCCCGCCCTCCACGGTAGTGCGGCGTCCGTCCCCCCGGAGGCCGCCGCCGACGCCGGGCCTCCGGGCCCGGCTCAGTCGATCACTGCCTGGCGAACGCCTCCATGCCGTCGGCCACCGTCGCGAACACCGAGTCGAGCTGGGCGTCGTCGATGACCAGCGGCGGCTGGATGCGCAGCACGCTGCCGAAGTTGCCGCCGACGCCGATGAGCACGCCGTGGTCGAGGCAGTACTGGCGCACGAAGCCGGCGGCGGCGGTGCCGTAGGCCTTGGTCGCCGGGTCGGCGATGAGCTCGACGCCGACCATGAGGCCCTTGCCGCGCACGTCGCCGATGAGCGGCTGCGTCTTCTGCAGCTCGCGGAACTTCGCCATCAGGGCCTCGCCCTTGCGCGCCGCGCCGTCCACGACGCCGTCCAGGAGGAAGTCGATGTTGGCCAGCGCGGCGGCGCAGCTCACGGGGTTGCCGCCGAAGGTGCTGAGGTGGTCGCCGATCTGGAAGGCGTCGGCGATCTCCGGCCTGGCGATGAACGCGCTGAGCGGCCAGCCGTCGGCGATGCCCTTGGCCATGGTCATGATGTCGGGCACGACGCCGAAGTGCTCGATGGCGAACAGCTTGCCGGTGCGGCCGAACCCGCTCTGGACCTCGTCGGCGATGAAGAGGATGCCCTCCTCGTCGAGGATCTCCTTGACGCGCTTGAAGTAGCCGTCCGGCGGCACGATGATGCCGCCCTCGCCCATCACGGGCTCGGCGATGAAGGCGCAGACGCTGCCCGAGAGGTGCAGGCGGGCGACCTCGCCGACGCGGCGCGCGCAGAGCAGGTCGCACTTGTCCGGCGTGGTCTCGGCGAAGCAGCGGTAGCAGTACGGCGTGGGCGTGAAGGCGACGCCCGGCATGTAGGGGCCGCCGCCCTTCTTGCGGCCCGAGTTGCCGGTGACCGACAGCGTCGCGTAGCGAGCGGCCGTGGAAGCTCGACTCGATGGCGAGGAACTCGTTCTTGCCGCTGTAGCGCTTGGCGAGGCGGAACGCGCCCTCGATGGCCTCGGCGCCGCCGTTGCCGAAGAACGACTTCTGCAGCGTCGCCGGGCGTGACCTCGGCGAGCTTCTCGGCGAGCGCGCCGACCGACTCCACGTGGTACACGTAGGAGCAGGCGTGGACGAGCTTGTTGGCCTGGGCGATGGCCGCGTCGAGGATCTTCTGGTTGTGGTGGCCGGCGTTGGTGACGCTGATGCCGGCGAAGCAGTCGATGTACTCGGTGCCGTCGGCGTCGTAGAGAAGAGCGCCGTCGCCGTGGTCGGCGACCACCGGCTCGACGCGCTTCACGAACCCGGTCATGACGTAGTCGCGGTACTGTTCCTGCACGCCCATGCTATCGACTCCCCTTCGGCGAACGCGTGGTTAATCACTTGATTGACTTGTGAGGCACTAGCGTACCAGATGCGGCCCGTGCGCGCCGCGCGCGGGCGCCGACGGGGAGGCCAACGCGCGCCGCCGCGCCGCGACGCGCGGGCCAAAGCGCGCTTCGCCGTCGGCCCGCGCGGACTGCCGTGACTGCGATGGCAGAGGTGACGTCCCGCGGCGCGGCCGGTGCGGCCACTTCGCAATGGTCGGGGGCCTGGATGAGAGGAGCTGTTCGTCCTCGCGGCCGACCGCGACGAGTTCTACCTGCACCGGCGGCGGCTCGTGCAGAGCGGCGCGCCGCAGGCCTGGGAGGTGCGCCTGCAGCGCCTTGCCGGCAATCCGGAGCAGGCGAGCCACCTCTTCGGCGCGTTCCAGCGCTACCACTCTCAAGATGAGTTCGAGGGCGACGGCATCGGCCTCGCGACCGTTCAACGGCTGGTCGCCAAGCACGGCGGCCGCATCTGGGCGGAAGCCGAGGTCGGCACGGGCGCCACCTTCTTCTTCACGCTGCCGGCGGCGCCGGCCGGCGACTGACGCTCGCGGCGGACGGCGCGGACGGCCGCCCGCCGCTCGATCGTCTCGACGGTCAGGCAGCCGTGCTCAGCCCGGCGAGACCGCCCTCGTCCAGCCAATCGTCGAACGACTTGAGCTGGGGGTACTCGACGCGCAGCGCGGCGATGTCCGCGGCGTAGCCTTCGCGCTCGAAGAAGTCGTACATGCGGTAGAGGTCCTCGTTCTGTCTCGCGCAGGGCCTCCCACGGGACCTGGACGTACTCGACGCCGACGCCGCGCGCGGCCGCGATGGCGGCGGCGTACTCCGGCAGCGTGCGCTCGTCGCCGGCCAGCTCGAGCTCCCGCCCGGTCCACTTCCCCGGGTCGGCGAACGCCATGGCCACGAAGGCGCCGATGTCGTCGGCGGCGACCGCCTGGAGCGGCCGGTCAGGCGAGAGCGGCATCGCCAACGTGTAGCCGGCGCCCGACGGCTGCAGCGCCCAGCCGCCGAAGTTCTCGTAGAAGTACACGGGGCGGACGACGGTCAGCGGAAGCCCGAGCGCGCGCAAGTGGTTCTCGATCGCCCACTTGCTCTCGAAGTGCGGCACCTTGCTGTCACGCTCGGCGCCGCCGACGGACGAGTACACGTAGTGCGAGACGCCGGCCGCCTTGGCCGCGTCGCCGAGGGTCATGCCCTGGGCGACCTCGGCCTCGAGGCCGGCCTCGAACGGCGTCGCGACGGAGAACACGCCGGTCACGCCCTCGAACAGGCCGTCCACGGAGGTCCTGTCGGTCAGATCGGCCCGGACCAGCTCGACGCCGGCGGCGCGCAGCGGCTGCGCCTTCTCGGCATCGGGGTCTCGGGTGATGCCGCGTACGGCGAAGCCGCCGGCGCGGAGGTGCCGCACGACGGAGCCGCCCTGCGTGCCGGTCGCGCCCGCGACCAGGATGATTCCCTGCTCACCTGACATGGTGGGTTCCTTTCATTGCGTATGCAACTACTTGGAGGGACTCTTCCCTCGCGGGCGGAAGACCATGCGCGGCGGGCCTGCCGATCAGTCGGCGAAGCCGGCGAACGGGCCGGCGGCGAACACGGGACGGCCGCGGAACAGCGTCAGCTCCACCGCGGCCTCGTGGATCCGCTCCGCCGGCAGCTCCAGCAGGTTCTCCCGCAGCACCACGAGGTCGGCCGACTTGCCCACCTCGAGCGAACCCGTCTCGTGCTCGAGGAAGTTCGCCCGGGCGCCGGCGAGGGTGAACGCCTCGATCATGGTCTCGACGGAGACGGCCTCCTCGGGCCACAGCTCGTCGTTGGGCACCGGCGCCAGCGGGTCGCGGCGCAGCACGCCGCGCTGGATCGCGAGCAGCGGGTCCGGCGGCGGCGAGACCGGGTAGTCGCTGCCCCCCGCGACCGTCACGCCGGCGCGCAGGAGACTCCTCAGCGGATACTGATGGTCGGCGCGCGCGCCGACGAGCCGGCGCAGCGCGCGGTCGTAGTCCGGGTCTTTGGTGAACCAGTAGGGCTGGACGGCGGCCACGACACCGAGCGCCGCCATGCGGTCGTAGTCGCGCGGATCCATGAGTTGCAGGTGGGTGATGGCGTCGCGCGGCGCCGCCGGACCGGCGCTGCCGGCGGCTCCACCGTCCGCGCCGCCCGCCTGCCTCGCGGCCGCGATCGCGTCCAGCGCCAGCGACACGGCGGCGTCGCCGATGGCGTGGTAGTGCAACTGGAAGCCCGCGGCAGCGGCCGCCGATGAAGCCTCGATCAGCCGCTCGGCCGGCCAGATGGGAGTGCCGCGAAAGCCGGGCCGGTCGGCGTAGGGCTCGGCCAGGTAGCCGGTGTGCGTCTCCAGGACGCCGTCGACGAAGAACTTGACGGTGGCGGCGCGCACCAGGGGGCCCGTGAAGCGGGCGCGCACCTCAGCCGCGGCCTCGAGCTGCTCGCCGACAGGCGTCGTCCGGATCGAGCATCACCGCGAGGCAGAACCGCGCCGTGAGCTCGTCGTCGTCCTCCAGGCGGCGGTAGGCGTCCAGCACCGTCTCCCACGGGTGCACGCCGGCCTCGTGCAGGAGCGTGGTGCCGTACCGCCCGGCGATCTCGCGCTGGAAGTGCCGCAGCGCCTCCGCCCGCTGCGCGACGGTGTACTGCGGCAGCGCCCGCTCCACCCACGGGAACGCCTCGTGCAGCAGGCCCTTGGGCGAGCCGTCCGGCAGCCGCTCGACGATCGCGCCGCTCCAGCCGGGATCGTCCCGGCCGACCCCGGCGCGCCGCAGCAGCTCGCTGTTGACCCACTGCGCGTGCACGTTGTCGTCGTGCAGGCAGACCGGCCGGTCGGGCACGACGCGGTCGATGGCCGCGGCCGTCATCTCCTCCATGGGGACCACGGTGGGATACCAGCCGCCGCCGCGGATGGCCGGCAGCTCGGGGTGCTCCGCGGCGAACCGCGCCAGCCGGTCGAGGCACTCCTGCACGGAGCGGCAGTCGGCCAGCTTGACCTCGAAGAGCTCGACCGTCGCGAACGACGGGTGCAGGTGAGCGTCCGCGAAGCCGGGCAGGACGAGGCGGCCGCCGAGGTCCACGGTCCGCGTGCGCGGACCGGCCCACTCGGCGGCCTCCGCCGCGCTCCCCAGCGCCACGATCCGGCCGTCCTTGACGGCCAGCGCCTCGTGGCGCGACCGTCGCGCGTCCACCGCGTAGACGACGCCGCCGGTCAGGATCACGTCGGCCTGCATGCTGCGCTCCTCCTCCGCATCTTCGGCGCCAGTATGCCACGCCGCGGCCCTGCTCAAGACGATTGTGTGCGCCTCCACGGAGGCCGCGCGGGGTCGGTCGCGCGCCGGGCGAACTCGCGCGGCTGGGCAATTTCGTCGCCCTGCGGCCCTGCCAAGACCTCGCGCGCACGTCTGGGCCGTGTGGACGCGTGCACAAACGGGCCGCTATACTTGGTCCACCCAAGTGGGCCGTTGAGTCTGTGGTCACCCCACTCGTGTCTGGGACTGCCGCGTAGTCGCAAAGGAGTGCGTATGTCGGGTTCACCACCCAAGTCCACCGGTGCTGCGCTTGTCGTCGGCGGCGGCGTTGCGGGCATCCAGTGCTCGCTCGACCTTGCCGAAGGGGGGTACAAGGTCTACCTCGTCGAGAAGGCTCCGGCCCTGGGTGGTCACATGGCCCAGCTCGACAAGACCTTCCCCACCAACGACTGTTCGATGTGCACCCTGTCGCCCAAGCTGGTCGAGGCCGGCAGGCACCTGAACATCGAGATCGTCACCAATTCCGAGCTCATCGGCCTCGAGGGCGAGCCCGGCAACTTCACGCCAAGGTCTACCACCACGCCCGGTTCGTCGACCCGGACATCTGCACCAGCTGCGGCGAGTGCGCCCCGGTGTGCCCCGTCAAGGTCCCAGACCCTACAACGAGGAGCTCGGCGAGCGCAAGGCCATCTTCAAGCTCTACCCGCAGGCCATCCCCAACACGTACGCGGTGACCAAGAAGGGCCACAGCCCCTGCAAGCGCGCGTGCGCCGTGCACACCAGCGCGCAGGGCTACCTGGCCCTCATCGCCGACGGCCGCTACGCCGAGGCGTACACGGTCGCCAGCGAGCCCAACCCCTTCACCGCCGTCTGCGGCCGCGTCTGCACGCACAAGTGCGAGACCGACTGCACGCGCGGTGAGGTCGACGAGCCGCTGGCCATCGCCGGCCTCAAGCGGTTCATCAGCGACTACGCCTTCGACAACGTGCCGCTGCCCGAGAAGGCGGAGGTCACGTTCAAGGAGAAGGTCGCCGTCGTCGGCGCGGGCCCCAGCGGTCTCACCGCCGCCCGCGACCTCGCGCTCCTCGGCTACGCCGTCACCGTCTTCGAGAGCAAGCCGGAGCCGGGCGGCATGCTGCGCTTCGGCATCCCCGAGTACCGCCTGCCCAAGGCCGCCCTGCAGCAGGACATCGACCGCATCACCGCGCTCGGCGTCGACCTGCAGGTCAACAAGGCCGCCGGCAAGGACTTCACCATCGACGGCCTCATGAAGAAGGACGGCGGCGGCTACAAGGCCGTGTACCTCGCCGTCGGCCTCCAGGGCGGCCGCACCCTGCCCGTCCCCGGCGCCGACGCCAAGGGCGTCCTCGACGCCGTGAGCGTCCTCAAGGCCGCCTCGCTCGGCGAGAAGGTCGACATGGGCAAGAACGTCGTCGTCATCGGCGGCGGCGACGTGGCCTTCGACGCCGGGCGCACCGCACTCCGGCTCGGCGCCGAGAAGGTCACCATCAACTGCATCGAGGACGACCAGAGCGTCCCGGCCTCCGACGACGAGCTCACCGAGGGCCTGGACGAGGGCATCAGCTTCAACTGCTCCTGCATGCCGTCGCAGATCGTCACCGACGCCTCCGGCCGCGCCAGCAAGGTCGAGTTCCTCGCCTGCTCGCTCGGCGAGCCGGACGCGCGCGGCTGGCGTCCGCCGGTCGCCATCGCCGGCTCCGAGCACAGCTCGACTGCGACACCGTCATCTTCGCCATCGGCCAGAGCATGGTCGAGGACTTCCTCGAGGGGTCCAAGGGCCTCAAGGTCGAGAAGGGCCAGATCCTCACCGACAAGGCCACGCTCGGCACCGGCAAGAAGGGCGTGTTCGCCGGCGGCGACGCCGCGGCCCGCGCCCCGTGGACGGCCATCGAGGCCGTCGCCGCCGGCCGCCGCGCCGCGCGCAGCATCCACAACTTCCTGCGCGGCGAGGACCTCCTCCCCATCGAGGACGACGTCATGGACGAGGCCAAGCCCGAGGACGCCGTCCTCGAGCAGACCGCCGTCATGGCGCGCCTGCCGATGCCGCACCTTCCCGGCGCGGCGCGCAAGATCGTCTGGGACGAGGTCAACACCGGGTTCTCCGCCGACCAGGCCGTCGCCGAGGCCAAGCGCTGCCTCAACTGCGCCGTCTGCTCCGAGTGCATGGAGTGCGTCCGGGCCTGCGGCCCCGGCGCCCTGGTGCACGGCGAGCGCGACAAGGAGATCGACGTCGAGGTCGGCGCCGTCGTCATGGCGACCGGCTTCGACCTCTACGACCCCGGCGCCAACAGCGAGTACGGCTACGAGCGCTACCCGAACGTCCTCTCGGCGCTCGAGTACGAGCGCATGCTCAGCGCCAGCGGCCCGACGATCGGCTCGGTGGAGCGCCGCGACAACGGGACGCACCCCAAGAAGATCGCCTTCATCCAGTGCGTCGGCTCGCGCGACCAGGAGCACGAGTACTGCTCCAGCGTCTGCTGCATGCTTCGCCAACAAGCAGGCGATGCTCACCATCGACCACGAGCCCGACAGCGAGCCGACCGTCTTCCTCATGGACATGCGCGCCCAGGGCAAGGGCTTCGACGCCTTCTACCAGCGCGCCCTCGACAAGGGCGTCAAGTTCGTCCGCTCGCGCCCCTCGTACATCAAGGAAGACCCGCTGACCAACGACCTCCTGATCAGCTGGGAGGACGAGGCCGGCAAGATGCACGAGACCCGCTACGACATGGTCGTGCTCTCGGCCGGCCTGGAGCCTGCGCGCAAGGCGCAGGAGGCGGCCGGCCACGTCGGCGTCGCCCTCAACCGGCACGGCTTCTGCGAGCTGCACGAGTTCAACCCGCTCGAGACCAGCCGCAAGGGCGTGTTCGTCGTCGGCCCGTTCGGCGAGCCCAAGGACATCCCCGACAGCGTCGCCCAGGCCTCGGCCGCGGCGGCCCAGGTGATGACCGGCCTCGCCGACTCGCGCCACACGCTCACGGTCGACAAGGAGTACCCGGCCGAGAAGAACGTGGTCGGCGTCGAGCCGCGCGTCGGCGTCTTCGTCTGCCACTGCGGCAGCAACATCGCCGGCGTCATCGAGGTGGAGAGCGTCGCCGAGTACGCCAAGCAGCTGCCCGGCGTCGACGTTCGCCACCGACACGATGTACACGTGCTCCAGCGACAGCCTCTCGCTCATCCGCGACGCGATCGAGGAGCACGACCTGAACCGCGTCGTGGTCGCCAGCTGCACGCCGCGCACGCACGAGCCGATCTTCCAGGACACCCTGCGCGAGGCCGGCCTCAACCCGTTCCTCTTCGAGATGGCCAACATCCGCGACCAGGCGAGCTGGGTGCACGCCAAGGAGCCGGACAAGGCCACGCAGAAGGCCAAGGAACTGGTCCAGATGAGCGTGGCCCGGGCCCGGCTGCTCGAGCCGCTGTTCAAGGTCGACGTGCCGCTGACCCACTCCGCCGTCGTCATCGGCGGCGGCGTGGCCGGCATGACCAGCGCCCTGGCGCTCGGCGACATGGGCCACGAGGTCCACCTCATCGAGCGCTCGCCCAAGCTGGGCGGCCACGTGCTCGAGCTCGGCGACACGATCAAGGGCAACGACCCGACGGCGCTGGTCAAGCAGCTGGAGCAGCGCCTCGTCGACAACCCCAACGTCAAGATCCACCTCGACGCCGAGCTCGCCGACTTCCACGGCTTCATCGGCAACTTCTCGAGCGTCATCGGCGAGAAGGACGGCAAGCGCACGCGCGATCGACAACGGCGTCGTCATCGTCGCGACCGGCAGCCACCGAGGACCGCCCGGACCTGTACGGCCTCGAGTCCAGCCAGAAGGTCGTCACCGGCATGGACCTCGAGCGCATGCTCAAGGAGGACGACCCGGCGCTCGCCGACGGCAAGTCGCGTCGGCTTCATCCTCTGCGCCGGCTCGCTCGACGAGCACCACCCTACTGCTCGCGCACCTGCTGCCAGCAGAGCGTCAAGAACGCCATCGCGCTCAAGGAGACAGGACCCGAAGCGCGCGGTCTACGTCTGGTTCAAGGAGATCCGCACCTACGGTCTCCTCGAGGAGTACTACACGAAGGCGCGTGAGCTCGGCGTCATCTTCACGCGCTACGACAACGAGAGCCTGCCGCAGGTCGAGCGCCAACGGCAAGCGTCAGCGTCTCGGCCCGCGACCCGTACCTGGGCCGCGACGTCGACCTGCCGCTCGACCTGCTGGTGCTCGCCACTCCCGCCGTGCCTTCGACGGGCGGCAGCGAGCTGAGCAAGATGCTCAAGGTGCCGCTCACCGCCGACGGCTTCTACCTCGAGGCGCACGTCAAGCTGCGCCCCGTCGACTTCGGCAGCGAGGGCATCTTCCTCTGCGGCGGCGCGCACTACCCCAAGAGCATCGAAGAGACGATCTCGCAGGCCTACGCCGCCGCGGGTCGCGCCGCGTCCATCCTGGCCAAGTCGGTGCTCAAGGCCGGCGGCGTCGTCGCCGAGGTCGACACGGAGAAGTGCGCAGCCTGCCTCACGTGCGTGCGCATCTGCCCCTACGAGGTGCCGATCATCGACCTCGAGACCAAGAAGGCCAAGATCGAGGCGGCCGCCTGCCAGGGCTGCGGCGTGTGCGTCAGCGAGTGCCCCGTCAAGGCGATCACCCTGCACCACTACACCGACGCGCAGGTCTTCGCCAAGGAAGAGGCGCTCTTCATGGAGGTGAGCTGACATGGCCGACGCCGACGTGAAGACCCCGGTGGCCGAGGGCGAGACGCCCGAAGCCGTCGGACGAGGCGCCGAAGAAGCCCGTCGACCCGGACTTCGAGCCCGAGATCATCGTGTTCGCGTGCCACTACTGCGCCTATGCGGCGGCCGACCTGGCCGGCAGCATGCGCCTGCAGTACCCGACGAACATCCGCATGATCAAGCTGCCGTGCACCGGCAAGCTCGAGGTCATCCACCTGCTCAGGGCGATCGAGGCCGGCGCGGACGGCGTGTACGCCGCCGGCTGCCTCGAGGGCGAGTGCCACTACCTCAAGGGCAACCTGTGGGCGCGCAAGCGCGTGAACCACGTCAAGGACCTGCTCGCCGAGGTCGGCATCGAGCCCGAGCGCGTCGAGATGTACAACATGTCGTCGGCCGAGGGCGCCAAGTTCGCGGAGATCGGCGACCGAGTTCACCGAACGCATCAAGGCGCTCGGCCCCAACCCCGTCAGACGTGCACGGCGTGGACGCGCACGCCGCCGCCCGCGAAGCGCTCGGCGGCGTGGCCATGCCCGACGACCCCACTCCGTCCGCCGCTGCCACCGTGAGGAAGGACACGCAGAATGATCACCGCCGAACGCAAACCCCTCGACGAGATCCTCGCGCTCGTCGGCGACAAGAAGAAGGTCCTCGTGGCCGGATGCGACACCTGCGTCGCCATCTGCCTCACGGGCGGCGAGAAGGAGGCCGAGATCCTGGCCAGCGAGCTGCGGATCAAGGCCGCGCAGGACGGCCGCGAGGCCGACATCGAGCACACGGCGGCCATCCGCCAGTGCGAGTGGGAGTACCTCGACATGATCGCCGACAAGGTCGGCGACGCCGACATCGTCGTCAGCATGGCCTGCGGCATCGGCATCCAGAGCATGGCCGAGAAGTTCTCGCCCAAGCTCGTCGTGCCGGCCGTCAACACCAACATGCTGGGCATGCCGCAGGAGCACGCCGTCTGGCTCGAGCGCTGCGGCGCCTGCGGCGACTGCGTCATCGGCGAGACCGCCGGCGTCTGCCCCGTCGTGCGCTGCAGCAAGAGCCTCATGAACGGCCCCTGCGGCGGCTCGCACGACGGCCTCTGCGAGGTCACCGGTCCGAAGAAGGAAGAGATCGAATGCGCCTGGGCGCTCATCTGGGAGCGCCTCAAGGAGCAGGGCCGCGAAGAGATGATGTACGTGAACCGGCCGCCGAAGAACTGGAGCAAGAGCAGCTCCGGCGGCCCGCGGAAGATGGTACGTGAGGAGGCGAAGCCGGTATGACCGCGACTGAGTACAAGGCCGGTTCGCAACCTCGAGAAGGTCCTGAGCGAGGGCAAGTTCGCGGTCACCGGCGAGTGCGGCCCGCCCAAGAGCGCCGACGTCACCGTCATCGAGAAGAAGGCCAAGATCCTCAAGGGCTACGTCGACGCCGTCAACATCACCGACAACCAGACGGCCGTGGTACGCGTCTGCTCCATGGCCTCGGGCGTACACGGCCCAGGCAGAACGGCCTCGAGGCCATCATGCAGATGACCTGCCGCGACCGTAACCGCCTCGCCATGCAGGCCGACATCCTCGGCGCCGACACGCTGGGCATCAAGAACGTCCTCTGCCTCACCGGCGACCACATGAGCTTCGGCAACCACCCCGAGGCCAAGGGCGTGCACGACCTCGACGCCATCAACCTGATCAAGATGTACAAGGACATGCGCGACGAGAAGAAGTTCCAGTGCGGCGAGGAGATGGCCGTCGCGCCGAAGCTCTACATCGGCTGCGCCGAGAACCCCTTCGCCGACCCGTTCGAGTTCCGCGCCCTGCGCCTCAAGAAGAAGATCGAGGCCGGCGCCGACTTCATGCAGACCCAGTGCATCTTCAACGTCCCCAAGTTCAAGAAGTGGATGGAAGAGGTGCGCGCCCTGGGCCTGCACAAGGAGATCAAGATCCTCGCCGGCATCACGCCGCTCAAGGGCGTCGGCGGCGCGCGCTACATGCAGAAGTTCGTGCCCGGTATCGACGTGCCCCAGGAGATCGTCGACCGCATGGCCGGCATCGAGAAGGGGCCGGCGTCGCACGCCGAAGGCAAGAAGATCGCCGTCGAGATGATCAAGGAGTTCAGCCGAGATCGAGGGCGTCGCCGGCATCCACATCATGGCCATCGAGTGGGAAGAGCGCCGTGCCCGAGATCGTGGAGGCCGCCGGCCTCATGCCGCGGCCGGCGGTCGCCTAGGAGGCGCGCATGGCCACCACCTGCACACCGAGCGCCTCGCTCAGCCGGCAAGTCACCGCCGGCTGCGACGAGAACGCCGATCTCTGCTACCAGTGCAAGAAGTGCACGTCCGGGTGCCCCGTGGCCCGCTACGCGGACATGCACCCGGCGATGATCATGCGCGCCGTCCAGCTCGGGCAGTACGACATGATCTTCGACGACCGGTTCATCTGGCTGTGCACCGGGTGCGAGACCTGCACCACCCGGTGCCCGCAGGGCATCGACATCGCGACCATCATGGACGAGCTCAAGATCATGGCCCGCAAGCAGGGCCGCATCCCCGCCGGCACGCCGTCGGCGCAGATGCTCAAGCTCAACTACGACTCGTTCGTCCGCTGGGGCCGCATGTGGGAGGTCGAGCTCATCACCCTCGACGTCCTCAAGCGGCCGAGCAGCGTCAAGAACTGGCTCACGCTCGGCCCCAAGATGATGCTCAAGGGCAAGATCAACCCCACGCTCAAGCGCGGCGACACGATGGCCATGAAGCGCATGGTCCAGACCGCCGAGAGCATCACCAGGGCCCGTGAGGCCCGCACGGCCGCCGAGGGAGGTGGGTCATGACCAAGACCCTCGCCTACTACCCCGGCTGCTCGCTGCACGGCACCTCCGGGGAGTTCGACGCCAGCTTCAAGGCGACGGCCCGGGCGCTCGACGTGGTGCTCGAGGAGATCCCGGGCTGGGAGTGCTGCGGCAACACCGCGGCGCACTCGATCAACCGCCTGCTGAGCGTGGCGCTGCCGGTCAACGAGCTCGCCAAGGTCGAGCAGGACATGAAGCTCGACGCGGTGGCCGTCCCGTGCGCCGCCTGCTACAGCCGCTTCACGACCGGCGCCCACGAAGTCGCCGAGAGCGAGGAGATGGCGGCCGACGTCCGTGCCGTGGTCGGCCGCGCCTACAACGGCGGCGTCGCCGTCGACAACCTGATCGACGTCTACCACGACGCCGTCGGCCTCGACGAGCTCGCCGCCAAGGTGACCAGGCCGTTCGCCGGCCTCAAGGTCGCCTGCTACTACGGCTGCCTGCTCACCCGGCCGCCCAAGGTCACGCTCGCCGACGACCCCGAGTACCCCACGCACATGGACGAGGTCGTCAAGGCCATCGGCTGCGAGCCCGTCGACTGGAACTACAAGACCGACTGCTGCGGCGCCTCGCTGGCGCTCACCGAGCAGGGCATCGTCGACGACCTCGTCGGCCGCATCCTCACCGACGCCAAGGCGTGCGGCGCGGAGGCCGTGATCGTCGCCTGCCCGCTCTGCCAGGTGAACCTGGACGGGCGGCAGGTCGAGATCACCAAGAAGGACGCCGGCTGGCAGGGCATCCCCGTGGTGTTCCTCAGCCAGCTCGTCGGCCGCGCGCTCGGCCTCGACGACAAGGCGCTCGGCCTCAAGAAGCACCTCGTGGACATCATGGCGGTGATGGCGTAGGCCATCGCACCGCCGTCAGGCCGGCTGCGCCGGCCCTGATCCGAGCCACACGAAGAGGGGCGCCGCGAGGCGCCCCTCTTCACGTACGGGAGACCTGCCGGCGCGCCGCGGACGCGCCACACCACGCGCACGCTTCACGGCCCGGCGGCCCGGGAGTAGAGTCCGGGTGGCACCGCCGGCAGCAGAAGGAGCAGTCATGGACGAGCAGCAGGAGCAGCCGCAGGAGGCGCGACCGGCGCCGGAGACACCTGACGGCGGCGCCGCCGTGGCCACCGGCGGGCGGGCGCTCGTGGTGTACGCGACGAAGCACGGGTCGACCCGGGAGATCGCCGACGCGGTCGCCGCCGAACTCCGCGCCGCCTTCAGCGACGTCGACGTCCGCGAGGCCGGCTCGGCTCCGCCGCCGGCCGGCTACGACGCCGTCGTGGTCGGCGGCCCGATGATCATGGGCTGGCACCGCGACGCCGAACGCTACGTCAAGAAGCACCGGGACCAGCTCGCGAGCGTCCCGTTCGCCCTGTTCGTCACCGCCGCATCGCTGACCGAGGACGGCATGGACGCCTTCCAGGGCGTCCCCGTCGCCAAGGACCCCTGGCTCGTCAAGAAGCCGGGCAACGCCGACAAGCTCACGCGCAAGGAGCGCTACGCGCTGCCGTCGCACTACCTCGGCGACATCTCCAAGGCCTGCGCGCCGGCGCGGCCGCGCACGCGTGGCGTTCCTCGCCGGGTCACTCGACCTCACGACCATGAACGTCTTCGAGAAGCTGTTCGTGCTCCTGATCGTCGGCGCGACGCCGGGAGACGGCCGCCACTGGGACTTCGTGCGCGAGTGGGCCGCCGAGGCGGCGAGGACGCTCTCGGCCGGCTAGGCGCGGCGAGCGCCGGCCTCGAGCCCGCGCCCCCGCGCGCGAACAGGAGCCGCACGCGCGCCGCGGCCGCCGTGCCGGCCATCGTCCACCAGATCGGCGCGTGCGGCGCGGGGTCGGTCAAAGTGCACCCCGGCGACGCGGAGCGGGGCGGCGGGCGAACGCTTCGCCACCCGCCGCCCCGCTCCCGTCCTACGGCCGCCGGCAGGCGGCCGTCACTCGCTCAACCCTGCTTCGGCGGCTTGTGCACACCGATGCGGTTGCCCTCGCTGTCGATGAAGAAGCCGATGGAGCCGACCGTCTCGCCCATGTCGGTCACCGGCATGCCCATCTGCCCTCCCGCGGCGACGGCGCGCTCGATCATGCCCTCGGGGTCGCCCTTGCTGTCCAGGTAGATGGTCACGCCGGGGGCGCCCGGCGTCCTGGTATCGCTCTTCACGAGGTCGCCGCTCATGTCGCCCGGCTCCATCGGCAGAAGCGCCACGTCGCCGTTGGCGCCGTCCATCAGCGGCACCTCTGTCCCGAGTACCGCCGCGTAGAACTTGCGTGCTCTGTCCATGTCTGCGACGGGGATGTCCGCCCAGACGAACGTGTTGGCCATGATGACCTCATTCTTGGTTGTTCGAGGATGAGGAGAGGATGGCCCGCGGGCGCGGCGACAAAACGTCGACCACCCGCAGACCGCTCTGGACTCAGGGCTACCTCTGTGCTATCACTTCAGTATCATTGATGATGCGGCCGCGTGACCCTCGGCGAGGCAAGGACTCGTCGGCGCGGCCTCCCGGAGGTGGAAGCCATGACAGCAGAAGAGAAGATCCCGACCCGGGAGCGTGAGGCGCGCGTGATGAGCGGCTGGCCGATGCTGGTCGTCACCATCGCTCTGTACGCCGCCACCCCGGTGCTCATGTACTACGCCTTCGTCAACGGCCAGACGAGCTCCTCGGGCGGCGCCGTGCCCGACTGGTGGCTGTTCGCCGGCGGCTGCGTCGTGCTGGCGGCTGCCGTCCTGCTCAGCCCGGGGTTCTTCACGATCCAGCCCAACGAGGCGCGCGTGCTCATCCTCTTCGGCGCCTACCACGGCACCTGCAAGCAGGTCGGCTTCCGCTGGGGCAACCCGTTCTACGCCAACGGACCGGCGGGCGGCAGTTCACAGACGCAGCGGTCCTGGAGAAAGAGGGACTCCGACGACGGTCAGGGGCAGGCCGGGCCGATGAAGCTCAAGCGCTACAAGGTGAGCCTCCGCGCCCGCACCCTGAACGGCGACAAGCTCAAGGTCAACGACAAGCGCGGCAACCCCGTCGACATCGCCGCGGTCGTCGTCTGGCGGGTCGAGGACACCGCCAAGGCCGTCTTCGACGTCGACGACTTCGAGACGTACGTGGCGACGCAGAGCGAGACGGCCGTGCGCCACCTCGCCAGCGCCTACCCCTACGACCGACGGGTTCGCCGACACCGAGGACGAGACCACGCTGCGCGGCAACGTCGACGAGGTCTCCGAGGCGCTGCGCGTGGAGCTCACGGAGCGGCTCGAGCAGGCGGGCGTGACCGTGGAGCAGGCCCGCCTCACCCACCTCGCCTACGCGCCGGAGATCGCCCAGGCGATGCTCCGCCGCCAGCAGGCCGAGGCCGTCATCGCCGCGCGCCGCAAGATCGTCACGGGCGCGGTGAGCATGGTCGAGATGGCGCTCCAGGACTTCACCGAGCAGGGACGGTCGCGATTCGACGAGGAGCGCAAGGCCGCCATGGTCAGCAACCTCATGGTCGTGCTCTGCGGCGAGAGCCAGGTGACCCCGGTCGTGAACACCGGCACGCTGTACAGTGATGCGGCCGCGGTTCGGACCCAGACGGGACGGCTGGGGATTCACGCCGATCTCCTGGCAGGGCTGGGTCCTGACCGGAGCCTACGTCGCCGCCGTGTTCGTCCTCGCCATCACGCTCTCGACGCCGCAGCCATGGATCTTCTGGACGCTGCTCGTGGTCGCCACCGTCGCCTACTTCGTCATCGCCTTCCTGACGCGCCGGGTGTGAGGACGATGAGGTCGGCGCCGAGCCGAAGCGGAGGGCGGCGCTAGCCGATGGCGGCGCGCAAGCAGTACCTGCTGCGCGTCGACCCCGAGCTCTGGAACGAGATCGAGCGGTGGGCAGCCGACGAACTGCGCAGCGTCAACGCCCAGGTCGAGTACATCCTGCGCGACGCGGTGCGCAAGCGCCGCGGCGGCCGGGCCGCCGGGGACCAGGCGCAGGCGCCCGGCGGCCTCCGGCGCCCCCTGACGGAGCCGGCGGCGGCGCGGCGACATACCGGGGAACATGACCAGACATGGACGCTGACGACACCGGCGACGCTGCCCTGGAGCTCGTCGAGCTGCGGCGCAGGTTCGGCGACCTCGTCGCGCTCGACGGCCTCTGCTTCGCCGTGCCGGCCGGCCAGGTGTTCGGCTTCCTCGGCCCCAACGGGGCCGGCAAGACCACGGCGATGCGCGCGATCGTCGGCGTCATGGCCCCGGACGCCGGAGAGGTCCGCTGGCGCGGCGGCCCGTCGA
>CAWIDR010000022.1:0-80861 GCA_963834905.1 uncultured Thermoleophilia bacterium
GGCCGCCACCTATCCACCTTGGGAGGAGGGAACCTCGGGGCACCCGTTCAGCTTGTCCACGCCGATCCCCGCCTCTGTCGGAGTGCTTGGCGGCCGAGACCAAAGACTCGAGCTCGCGCCGCTCACGCTCACCGATCTCCCTCCGGACTCTCCGATGTGGGACGACTTCCCGACGGGCGACAGACCCGACCCGCGCATGGCCTACCCGCTCGCCGATGGGCACGTGCTCGTCAGCGGCGGCAAGGACGTGCCCTACGTGAAGGAGGTCGACGGGTCGGGCAACGTGGTCTGGGAGTATCGAAACGGCGCCGACGGGCTGCTGCGCAAGCCGTTCTCCGCAGAGCCGGCGACGTTCAACGGCCGCCGCTGCGTGCTGATCAGCGACCGGATCGCTTGCCGGGTCTTCGCGGTGACGTGGGACGACGCCAAGGAGATCGTGTGGCAGTACGGGACCACCGATGTCCCCGGTGCCGGAGTCGATCAGCTCGCGGATCCCTTCTGCGCGACGCAGATCGCCGCCACGTCGGGCCAAGCCAGCGGCAACGTGCTCATCGCCGACAGCAACGACAACCACCGAGTGATAGAAGTCCGCGCCGACGACTACGTCGCCGGCGCCGCGGATCTCGGCTACTCCGCCGGGAGCGTCGTCTGGCAGTACGGAGTGACCGGTGAGATCGGCACGGCTCCTGGCTATCTGAACCAGGCTCGTTCCCCGCAGCGCCTGCCGAACGGAGATACGCTCATCACCGATGCGTCCGGCCGGCGGATCATCGAGGTCCGCACCAGCGACTACGACCCTTCGAAGCCGGCCAACGGGTACGACGCCGGCAGCATCGTCTGGCAGTACGTCGACGGCGTCGACGGCCCGCTCCGTGACCCGAACACGGCGCGCATGGTCACCAGCGGGCCACGCGCCGGCAGCGTGGTGTTCACCGACTGCGGCTCGGAGTCGCAGTGGGTCCGACGCGTCGACTACGCCAGCAAAGCGGTGCTCGATGAGATCGACCTGCGCACGTTCGACCGTCCCGACTACGTGAGCGCCACGGATGCCGCGAGCCCCCGTGACGCGCGCTTCGACGCCGAGGGTGCGCTGTGGATCGCCGACGCGGGCTTCGGCCGCGTGCTCCGCGTAGGAAGCGCTTCATCAGGCACGGTCACGTCGCGATCGCTGGATTGTGGGAGGCCGGGCATGCTCAAAGCGTTCGTGCGCCTCAAGATCGTGGCTCCGGCTCAGGCCGCCGGGACGGCCTTCTCGCTCTCCTACAGCGTCGACGGCAAGGAGTTCGTGAAGGCCCGCGTCTCCGGCGACGGGCGCAATGTGGAGTTCCCCGCCGGTACTGTGGGCAAGCGCTTCGCCTATCGCGTCGAACTCACCTCCGCCGACCGCTGGGCCACGCCGGTCTTCGAGGGCATGACGATCCACTTCGCGAAGGCGACGTCGGGCGGCAGCGGCGGCGGTGGCGGCGGCAGTGGCGGCACGGGCAATTCAGGGAGCAGCGGCGTCTACACGTATCCCTCTACCGCCGTGGGCGGCACAGGGACAGCGGGGACGGGCAGCGGTTCAGGCAGCTACGGCACCGGGTCGGGCTCGGGAACGACCGGGACCGGGACCGGCAGCTCGGGCGCCGGCTCGGGAGTGAGCGCCTCCGCGAACGCCGTCGACGTTCCCGTTGAGTCGACCGGCAGCGGCCCGGCACAGGCGGTTCAGGGTTACCAGATGCAGGGCGAAGAGGGCGTGAGTGGAGTGCCGCTGAGGGCAGCGGAGGGGCCGCAGGCGCCCGAGCCGGAGCGCCCCGGGCCCGCAGTGCCGATCCTTGCGCTGGTCGCCGCCGGTCTGGTCGTGGCGGCGGCGTTCTTCATTCCATGGCCTTTCGTCGCGGCGCGCCTGCGCCGCCTCACTGGCTTCGATCACACGAGGCCCGCGCGGGTGCTGCCGTTCCGGCTGCTGGGCAGGTGACCTGATGGACCTTCTGATCAGCATCGACGACACCGACGACATGGAGAGCCGTGGAACTGGAGAGATCGCGGAGCTGCTGGCGCAGGGTCTGACCGAGGGCGGTCTCGCCCGCTGCGGGCGCGTGACGCGTCACCAGCTGCTCATCCATCCGGACATCGCCTACACGTCCCACAACAGCTCGATGTGCTTTCCGGCGGAGATCGACGAGGGCGCTCTTGCCGCCGTCACCTCGTGGTGCCAGGCGACGCTGGCGGAGGAGAGTGTCGAGGCGGCTGACCCCGGACTGTGCGTCGTCGCGTTGGACAGGCTGACACGGCCACAGACTCTCGTGGCCTATGGGCGAGACGCCAAGGTGCGCGTGTTCAGCAAGGACGAGGCCTATCAGATCGCGGGCGGTCTCGGCGTGCATCTCTCGGAGCACGGCGGAACAGGAATCGGCGTGATCGGCGCGCTGGCCGGGGCGGGGCTGCGATTGTCGGGCAACGATGGGCGGTTCAAAGGGAAGTTCAGAATCCCTGGCGACGAGGACGGCGTCGCTCGAATCGGCGACATCAGGCTGCACGGCGTCGACAGCGTGAGAACGTTCGACGGAGCCGTGCTCGACGACGAGGAGCGCGTGGTGGTGAGCGAAGAGTGCAAACTCGTGCTGTTGGCTGGTGAGGCCGTCCTGCTCGTCTGCCCGACGAGTGGCGCCGCCGCTGCGCCGTGGGCGGTCGTCGAACGTCGAGCGCTCAGGTCCTTCTGATCGTGGCCCGGCTGGAGGAGACCCAGGACGGAGTGGCCTTTCGCGGATCGGTCGACGCGGACGGGGACGTCGCCGCAGCGGCGAGGGTCGCGTCGGCCTGCGCGTCGTATCGCCGCGACGACGAAGATGAGGATCCCATGGGCGGCTCTGTGAACTGCTTCGGTTGCCGCTACCGGCGCTGGGTGCCGGACGGCTTCTCGTGCACGAAGGGCTTGCTCGCGGCGCTCATCTAGACGTACTGACCCGAGATGTGGCGACACATCCGTCTGTCACCGCCACATCTTAGCGGCACCAGGACCTCGGCGGGGATGCGTCTTGGTGAGGCGCCGTTGTGGGTGCGGTCGTGGTTGTAGAGCTCGAGGTAGCGCACGAGCTCACGGCGAGGCCCAGTATTGGGCACAGGTAGCGGGCGAAGGCCGGCTTCCAGCACTCGTCGAGGATGGTGCGCTGCACGCGCTCGACGAAGCCGTTCGACTGGGGCCGGCCGGGGCTGATCAGGGTGTGCGGGCGCAGGCGCTCGAGTTCGGCGTCGAAGACCGGTTGCGGAACTCGAGCCGTTGTCGGTGGAGACGCGCTCGAGCTCCCAGCCGGCGTCCCTGAGCTCACGGCGACGCGGCGCGCAGGGCGCTGGCGAAGCGCACGTCGGGGTTACGCGGCGTCACGTGCAGCTCACCCCAGGTGAAGGCGCTGTAGGCGTCGATGCCGTGTACTGCCAGACGACCCCTTGGTGCCGCAGAGCCGGCCGATGCAGAAGCAGTCCATCTGCAGCAGCTCGCCGGGGCGTGAGACCGCGATGTGGCGCTCGGGTTCGGGCTCGCGCGGCCGGCTCGGGCGGGGCGGCGTAGCCGGCGAGCAGACCGTAGCGCAGCGCCTGGTGCCGATGCCGTGCCGACGCAGCACGCGGTAGACGCCGTTGGCAGAGACCGTGAAGCCACCCCACTTGGGTCGCCGCAGCTCGCTTGAGATGTGCGCCGGGCCGTAGCCGGGGTGACCCAGGGCGAAGGCGACGATGCGCTGCTCGACCAGCACCGGGATCGAGTTGGGCATCTGCGGAGCGCGACGGCCGCGGGGGCGCAGGATCTCCGAGCCGAAGCGATCGACCGCGTTCTTCCAGCGGTAGAAGGTCGAGCGGTGGATGCCGTAGAGGCGGCAGGCCGCGGCCACCGAGCCCAGCTCCGGGCGCTGGCGAGCACCCGTAGACGGTAGGCGTAAAGCACATCATCATTGGTCATGGGGCGACGCTCCTCCTGTTCGAGATTGGCCTCTCAGACAGAAAGGATGCGTCGCCCCACCTCAGTGAGACAAGAGAACTCCGAGTGTCGGTACTACTCGGGGATAGGACATTAGACGTTCGGCCGGCGTCAGAGCGCCAGCCCCGTCGCCTCCCAGTCGCGGTAGAGGCCGGCGTAGCGGCCGCCGGCCGCGACCAGCTGGTCGTGGGTGCCGCGCTCGATGATCCGGCCGCCGTCGACGACGACGATCTCGTCCGCGTAGCGCACGGTGCTCAGCCGGTGGGCGACGATGATGCTGGTGCGTCCGCTGAAGAGCACCTCCATGGCGCGCTCGATGCGGCGCTCGCTCTCGGCGTCGACGCTGCTGGTGGCCTCGTCGAGGATGAGGATGCGCGGGTCGGCGAGCAGGGCCCGCGCGAAGCTGATCAGCTGCCGCTGCCCGGTGCTGAGCGCCGACCCGCCCTCCTGGACCTCGGTGTCGTAGCCGTCCGGCAGCCCCTCGACGAAGTCGTGGACGCCGACGATGCGGGCGACGCGCTTGACCTCGTCGTCGCTCGCCGTGGGCCGGGCGAAGCGGATGTTGTCGAGGACGCTGCCGCTGAAGAGGAACGCCTCCTGCGGCACGACGGCCAGCTGCTCGCGCAGCGAGCGCTGCGTGACGTTGCGCACGTCGTGGCCGTCGATGAGGACTTCGCCCGCCTGCGGGTCGTAGAAACGGGCGAGCAGCTTGATGACCGTCGACTTGCCGGCGCCGGTGGCGCCCACGAGCGCGACGGTCCCGCCTGCCGGGATGACCAGGTCGATGTCGTGCAGCACCGGGTTGTCGGCGTTGTACCCGAAGGTGATGCCGCGGAGCTCGACCTGCCCGCGGGCATCCGGCAGGTCGACGGCGTCCGGCGCGTCCAGCATGTCCGGGTCGGTGTCGATCACCGTGTAGATCTTCTGCACTGCCGCCATCGACGCCTGGAAGGTGTTGTAGAGCTGGCTGAGCTGCTGCAGCGGGTCGAAGAAGCTGTTCAGGTAGGCGATGAAGGCGACGAGCACGCCGATCTGCAGCGTCTCGTTGGTGATCAGCGAGCCGCCGTACCAGAGGACGATGACCACGGCGACCCCGGACATGAACTCGACGAAGGGGAAGTAGAGGCCGCTCTGCACGACGGTGCGCATGTTGACGTCGCGGTAGGCGGCGTTGGCGACCTGCAGCCGTTCGTAGTCGCTCTGCTCGCGGCGGAACGCCTGGAGCACGCGCACCCCCGAGATCGACTCCTGCAGGTGCGCGCTCACGTCGCCGATCTTGTTGCGGACCTCGGCGTAGGCGCGTGCGGAGCGACTGCGGAACCGGAGCGTCGCGGCGATGAGGAACGGCATGACGGCGAGGGTGGCGAGCGCGAGGCGCCAGTCGAGGATGAGGAGGAACACGATGGCGCCGAAGAACGTGAGCGAGTTGGTCACGAGGCTCGTGACGCCGTCGGTGACGAGCTGGTCGAGCGCGTCGATGTCGTTGGTCAGCCGGCTGACGATCCACCCGGTCTTCTGCCGGCTGAAGAAGTCCAGGCTGAGCTTCTGGAGGTGGGCGAAGAGCTGGCGGCGCAGGTCGTAGATGACGTGCTCGCCGACCCAGCTCGTCAGGTACGTCTGCAGGTAGCTGGCGCCGAGATTGAGCAGGGACACGGCGATGAAGGCGACGATCACCCAGGTGAGGACGGTCATGTTCTTGGCGCCGACCCCCCCGTCGAGGGCGATCTTGAGCAGATACGGGACGGCGAGGCTGGAGAGTGTCACCACGACCATGGCCACGACGCTGAAGGCGGCGCGCCGTCGATACGGATAGGCGAGGCGAGCGAGCCGGGAGAGCTTGAGCTCGCTCGCGAGATGCAGGAACGCGCGCCAGCCCTTCAGCTCCTCGAGGCTGGCGCCGCTGCCATGGGGGCCGCTGCTGTGACGGGAGGCGGTCGCCATCAGGCTGCGCCCCCCGAGGCCGCCGGGGCGGTCGCGCCGCCGGCCTGCTCTTCTTCGCCGGCTGCGTCGAGGCAGCACCCTTCGCGCTCGGCGTCGCCGAACATGTGCGCGTAGACGCCGCCGGCCGCCATCAGCTCCTCGTGCGTGCCGCGCTCTTCGATCTGGCCGTGGTCCAGCACGACGACCTCCTCCGCCAGCGAGATCGTGCTCGGGCGGTGAGCGATGATGAACGTCGTGCGGCCGCGCATCACTTCCTGCAGCGCGGCCCGGATGCGGAACTCCGTCTCGACGTCCACGCTGCTGGTGGCGTCGTCGAGGATGAGGATGCGCGGGTCCATCACGAGCGCCCGCGCGATCGCGATGCGCTGGCGCTGACCGCCGCTGAGCGTGAAGCCGCGCTCTCCGATAACGGTCTCGTAGCCCTCGGCGAGCGTCTCGATGAAGTCGTCCGCCTGCGCCGTCCGCGCCGCCGCGCGCACCTCCTCGTCCGTCGCCTCGGGCTTGCCGAAGCGGATGTTCTCGGCGATGGACGCGCTGAAGAGGAACGGGTCCTGGTTCACGATGCCGATGTGGCGCCGCAGGTCGGCGAGTTGCAGGTCGCGGACGTCCTGGCCGTCGATGAGCACCGTGCCGCCGCTGGTGTCGTAGAACCGCGGCACGAGATTGGTGAGCGTGGTCTTGCCGCAGCCGGTGTGGCCGACCAGCGCGACCGTCCTCCCGGCCGGGACCTCGAGGGTCACGCCGCGCAGCACCGGCCGGTCGACATAGCTGAACCAGACGTCGTCGAAGGTCACGGAGCCAGTCGGCCCGGCGCCTTCGACCGAGCCGGCGGCGACGAACTCCGCCGCCGTCAGCCCGAACGCGTCCCGCAGTGGCTGCGCGTCCGGCTTCTCCGTCATCTCGAGCGGCGCGTCCAGGACCTGATAGACACGCTCGCCGCTGGCGATGGCCCGCTGCGCCAGGCCCGTGAGCCAGCCGATCACCTGGGCCGGGCCCACCAGCATCATGAGGTAGAGGTAGAAGGCGATGAGGGAGCCCGTGCTGAGGTTCCCCTCGATCACCTGACGGCCGCCGTAGTACAGCAGGAAGGCGACGGCGAGGTTCGGGATGAAGGCGATGAGCGGGATGTACTTGGCCCGCACTCGCGCCGCCGCGACGCTTGCCTCGAACACCTTGTAGCTGCGGTCGCTGAACTTGACCAGCTCGTCGTCCTCGCGCGCGAAGATGCGCACGATGCGGCTGCCGACCACGTTCTCCTCGGCAGCCGCCGTCACGTCGGCGATCTTCTGCTGCACGTCCATGAGGATCGGCTTCAGGCGGAAGCTGAAGCGGATCGTCACCAGCAGCAGGAACGGCATGAACGCGAGAGACAGCAGCGCGAGCTTCCAGTCCAGGAAGAAGAGGATGACGGAGATGGCGACCATCATCACGATGTTGGTGGCGAAGAAGACGAGGCCGTAGCCGAGGAACATGCGCACGTTCTGGATGTCGCTCATGGCGCGGCTCATGAGCTGGCCGGTCGGCCAGTGGTCGAAGTAGCCGAAGGACTGGCGGAGCAGGTGATGCCACATCCGGTTACGCAGGTCGTACTCGATGTCGAGGCTGACCTTGCCGGTGGCGAGGCGCCGGCCGACGCCCACGGTGAAGCGGACGATGACGACGCCGAGGAGGGCCAGCCCGTAGGTGACCAGCAGTCCGGTCTGGCCGTTCGGGGGCAGGGCGTTGTTGATCGTCAACTGGACGATGCGCGGCACGACCAAGCCGAGGCCCATCTGGGCGAAGGCCAACGCGAAGCCCAGGATCGTGAGCCACTTGTGGTCGCCGAGCAGCTTGAGGATGCGCCAGAACGTCTTCATCTGGTCCTGAGCTTACCCGGGCGGTAACCGGGATGCAGGCTCTCCGGCGCCGCGCCGCGGGGTCTGTGCCCGGCTTGGTCCGCCGCGGCTCCGCCGCCCCAGGTGGCGCGGCCGTTCCCGCGTACCGTCAAGGCGCCGGCTCTCGCCCCGGGGTCGAGGTGCGCACCGGATGCGTCGCGTACCAGGTAGCCCTCGCCAGCGCATTCACGGCAGCCGTCGGGCTGGGCAGCAGGACCGGGGCGTACTTGCCCAGCCCTGGGAACACGCAGCGGGTCACGGGGACGAGGGGCACGCTCACGATCGGCTTGCCGGTCCGCTCCGTGACGGCGGCGAGGTGGGCCAGAAGACCGCGCTCCCGCTCGTTCAGCTCGGCGAACACGTCGGCCGTCGCGTCCGCGGGGTCATCGGTCGCCGTCGCCGTCGCCGCCGTCTCGTTCCGGCTTCCGGCGGCGTCCACGCCGGCCCTCCCGCTGCTCGGGCTGCCGATGAGCGCCAGTGTGACGACGCTGTCCACGCCGTCACAGCCGGCGACCAGCTCGATGATCCTCTCGGGCACGCCGTCCGAGACGGTCGCGACGAGGTCGACAGGGTTGCCGCGACTCCAGAACCGCGGCAGCAGCCCGTCGATCACCGCGACCACCTCGGGGGGAAGTTCCGCGAGCGCGAGCCCTTGCGCCGCAAGGAGGTCGGCGGTGAGGACGCCCCAGCCGCCGCCGAGCGTGACGACCGCCACCCGGCCACCGGCAGGCAGCGGCTGGTAGGCGAGCAGCGCGGCGGCGTCGAGAGCTTCGTCGGGGTCCGAAGCGAGGATGACCCCCGCCTGCCTGATGGCCGCTCTGAAGACTTCGGCCGAACCGGCCAGCGCGCCGGTGTGCGAGCTGGCCGCCCGGCGACCGAGCGCGCTCAGGCCGCCGCGCATGACGACCACCGGCTTGCGCGGCGTGGTGGCGCGCGCGAGTTCGTAGAACCGGCGACCGTCCGTGAGCCCCTCGAGGTACAGGGCGATCACGCGGGTCTTCGGGTCGCGGGCAAGATACTCCAGGAAGTCGTTGGCGTCGGTGGTCGCCTGGTTGCCGCTGCTCGCGAACTTCTCTACTCCCACGCCGCGACGCTCCGCCGTCATGAGCAACTGGGTGCCGATATTGCCCGACTGGGAGATGACGCTGAGCGGTCCCGGCTCGGGATGCAGGGTGACGAAGCCGACGGCGTTCAGGTGGGCGCTCGTGGAGAGGACGCCCATGCAGTTGGGGCCGACGAGGGTGACTCCGCCATCATCGGCCGCTTGCGCGAGCTCGTCTTGCAGGGCGACACCCTCTTCGCCCGCCTCGGCGAACCCCGCGGCGATGACGATCGCCGCGGGCACACCGCGGCGGCCGCACTCGGTGACGACCGGCGTCGCCGCGGCGCCTCCCAGGGCGCAGATCACGAGGTCCGGCGTCTCCGGCAGGTCGTCCGGTGAGGCGTATGCCGGGAGTCCCATGATGGCCTCGGCCCGTGGATTGATGGGATAGATCGCGCCCGTGAAACCGGCGCCGGCCAGGTTGGCGAGGACGGAGCCGCCCCACTTCCCGCGGTCTGCCGAGGCGCCGACGACAGCGACCGACCTCGGCGAGAACACGGCATCCAGGTCATGCGCGCGTTCGGGACTGCGCCGCGGGGTACCGACTTCCGCTGTGCTGCTCCTCACCGCGCCCGTCCCGGGAGAGCTGTCGCTCGCGGGGTCCGCGAGGATCACCAGGGCGTCGGCGGCGACCAGATGGGTACCGGAGACCAGCAGCGGGTTCACGTCGACCTCGGCGATCTCGGGGTGGTCGGCGGCGAGCTGCGCCACGGCCAGCAGGATGTCGCGCAGCTGGTCGGTGTCGACGCGAGGGAGGCCGCGCAGCGGGCCGAGCAGGCGCTTTGCGTGCAGCTCGGCCACGAGGGCGCGGGCGTCCGCCTCGTCGAGCGGCGCCAGGGCGAACGCCACGTCGGCGACCGCCTCCGTGAAGATGCCACCCAGGCCGAACGCGATGACCGGGCCGAACTGCTCGTCGCGACGCAGGCCGACCAACAGTTCGCGGTCGTGCGGCACGAACTCCTCGACGAGCACGCCCTCGTCCGCCCGCCCCGCCGCCCGGTCGACGATGCGGTGGTAGGCGGTCCGGGCGGCGGCTGCGTCCCGGATGTCGAGCTCCACCAGGCCGACGTCGCTCTTGTGCAGGATGTCCGGCCCGAGCGCCTTCAGCACGGCGGGCCGGCCGAGAGCCTCCACTGCCGCCGCCGCCTGTTGTGCGCCGTGGACGACTGTGCCTGCCGGCGTCGGAATCCCGTACATCGCGAGGAGGGCTTTGGCCTCCCGTTCGTCGAGCGACGACCGCCCTGCGTCGAGCGCTGAGCGGATCAGGTCGCGGCCGGCAGCGCCCATTTCGCCCTCCCCTCCGTCAGGTCAGCCCGCGCCGGACCACGTGCTCTCCGGCACGGCGACCCTCTCGGACAGCGCCGACATGGTGACGCCGTCGCGCGTGAGTCCGCGGGAGTTGGGTGACTGGGACGGCATGGACCGCACTCTAGCTGCTGCGTGGGTGGGCGACCAGACCGACGGCAGTGGCCCCCGCCCGTCGTCCACACACCTCCGCTGGCGGAACCATGAGCAGTCGCGCCGACGCGGCTGGGCCGAGCCCTTCATGATCCCGCGCCGCGTGTACACGCAGGCGCACATGGACGTCGTCGCCGAGTCCGTGGCGGAGGTCTGGGACCATCGCGCCGCGGTCAGGGGGCTGGAGACGGTCTACGAGCCCAGCGACCGGCGCTTCTTCCAGGCACGCTTCCAGCCCGTCGACTGACGGGAGGAGGCGCGCCACCTGCCGACCGCTTGGTGGACGCCAGTATTGAATCGGTGCGCGTCTGGTCGCATAATGCACAGGTCATTGTTGTGATATAGCCATATCACTTCGTGGTCTCACCGGGGGGCGGGAGGACGAGCGAGGGCGACGCTCTCTCCCCGGGAAAGGATGTGAGCGACCGTGACCGACCTCCTCAATGTCGACCTGACGCGCGGCACGGTGACCCGGGAGCCGCTCAGCGCGGACCTCGAGCCACTGGGTGGCCATGGCTTGACCTCGGCCATCGTCGATCGAGAAGTCAACGCAGAAGCCGACCCGCTCGGGCCCGGCAACGTCCTGGTGTACGCCGCCGGGATCTTCGCCGGCACGGTCGTCCCCAACGGCGGCCGGCTCTCCGTAGGCGGCAAGAGCCCGCTGACGGGCGGCATCAAAGAGGCCAACTCCGGCGGCTCGGCCGCGCGGGCGCTGGCCGAGTTGGGACTGCGCGCCGTGAAGGTCACCGGTCAGGCCGATGACCTCTCGGTGCTCGTGGTCACGGCCGACGGCGGCAAGCTGGTCCCGGCGCCGGAACTCGAGGGGCTGGGCTCGTTCGACACCGTGGACCTTCTCTGGAAGCAGTACGGCGACAAGGTCTCCCTCATCTGCACCGGCCCGGCCGGCGAGATGGGTAGCAAGGCCGCCGCGGTCCTCGTCACCACCTCCGACCACTACATGCGCGCCGCCGCGCGCGGCGGCCTCGGCGCCGTCATGGGGTCGAAGAAGCTCAAGGCCCTCGTCATCGACGGCGCCGGTGGGCCTGGCGTCACCGTCGCCGACCCACCGCGCTCAAGGCGGCCTCCAAGGCGCTGGTCACGGGCATCCGCTCGCATCCGGCCATGGCCGCGCTCGAGGCGCTCGGTTCGGCCTTCCTGGTCAACGTGACGCAGTCGATGGGCTGCCTGGCCACGAAGAACTTCTCCGCGGGCACCTGGGACAACGCGCAGGACATCTCGGGCGAGCACATGGTCGAGCTGATCTCCTCGCGCCCCAACGGCGCCACCAAGCACAGCTGCATGAAGGGCTGCATCATCAACTGCTCGCAGGTCTACACCGACGATGCCGGCGAGGTCATCACGTCGGGCGTCGAGTTCGAGACCATCGGACTCATGGGCTCCAACTGCCACATCAAGGACCTCGACCAGATCGCTCGCCTCGACCACCTCTGCGACGACCTCGGCCTCGACACCATGGACATCGGCGCCGGGATGGGCGTCGCCATGGAGGGCGGCCTGCTCGAGTGGGGCGACGGCGAGGGAGCCTTCAGACTGCTCAGTGGGCTCACGGCCGGCGACGAGGACGCACGCGTGCTCGCCGACGGCTGCGTCGCGATGGGCAAGCGGCTCGGCGTGACGAGAGTGCCCGCCGTCAAGGGACAGAGCTTCGCCGCCTACGATCCGCGCGTGCTCAAGGGTACCGGCACCACCTACGTCACCAGCCCGCAGGGCGCCGATCACACCGCCGGCAACGCGCTGCCGAGTCCGGCCAACCCAACGTATGACCCGAATTCCGCTGAGGGCCAGGCGCAGATCTCGGAGTTCCTGCAGTGTTACTTTGCCGCCATCGACTCGCTCGGCATGTGCTTGTTCGCCACGCTTCCGGCGCTCGACATGCCCGAACTGCAGGGCGAGTTCGTGAAGGCCGCTGCGGCGATCACCGGCGCCGAGCTTCCCGAGGACTATCTGATCAGGATGGGCGACCAGATCGTGCGCCAGGAGCGCGCCTTCAACCGTCGCGCCGGCCTCAACGAGAAGGACGACCGCCCGCCGGCGTTCATCGTCGAAGAGGCCGTCCTGCCCTCAGGCAACACGTATGACGTGTCCGAGGCCGACCTGGACGCGATGTTCTCGAGCTGATCACGACAGAAGGAAGAGAAGGGCATGGCGAAAGAGACGCGCAAGGCAGGCAAGAAGCAGCGGCAGACGGCCGCCAATGGGCCGCTCGAGGCGAACGGCGAAGCCTTCGTCGTCCGCGCCCTTGCCAAGGGCCTCTCGATGCTCAGTCTCTTCGACGCCGAGCACCGCGAATGGACGCTCGATGAGATGGTCACCGAGCTCAAGTTGCCGCGCATGACGGGGTACCGTATGGCGCGGACGCTGCAGAGCGCCGGCTACCTGGTCACCGACCAGCAAAGCGGGCGCTATCGCCTCGGCCCGGCGCTCATCGCCTCGACCTACCTCTCCGAGGGGTACGCCGAGCTGGTCGCGATCGCGCGGCCCTATCTCGAGTCGCTCGTCGAAGAGACCGGCGAGTCGGCGACGCTCGCGGTGGACGTGGACGGGGTCGCGGTCTGCGTCGACATGGTCGATTCGCCGCGGCCGCACAAGCGCGAGGTGGCGGTGGGCCGCGTCATCGGCGACACGGCTAACGCGCACGGCAAGATGTACGCGGCCTTCATGCCGGATGCGGAGCGCGCACGCCTGCTCGTCGCGCCGCACGAGCGCCTCACGCCGAAGACGATCACCGATCCGGACGAGCTCGCCGCCGAATTGCAGCGGGTGCGCGACGAGGGAGTGGCCTTCGACATCGAGGAGCGCAACCTCGGCACGTGCGCCGTGGCCGCACCGGTCAGGGACCAGATGGGCGCCGTCATCGGCAGCATCGGTGTCATCGTGCCGACCGGCCGGTTCGGTCCTGACGAGCGCGAGATCTGCGTCTCCGCGGTCAAGGCCGCCGGCGCCGCCCTGTCCGGCTTCCTCGGCTACGCCGAAGCAGAGCCGCGGCCCTTCTAGAGCTCTTGGCAGTCCGCGCCGCGGCCGCCGGTTCCACGCCGGCGGCCGCGGCGCGTCTTTGTGACCTTCGGCACGAAACCACAGGGTTGAATGGCGTCTGGGCCGTGCCTGCGGTACCATAGGAAAAAGTGATATCGCGATACCATTGATGACGGAGGGCGTGCGTGGACGCGGAGAGTGTGCACAAGGTAGCCGTCGTCGGCGCCGGCACCATGGGGCCGGGGCTCGCGCTGGTCTTCGCGCGCGCCGGCCACTCCGTGTCGCTTCACTCCCGCACCGAGGAGACGCTCGAGAGCGCCCTCTCCGTCGCGGTGGCCGACCTCGAGACCCTGGTGAGGCACGAGCTCCTCGAGGCCGGCGAGGTTCCGGCGACCATGGCACGTATCGTGCCCACGACGTCGCTGGTGGAGGCCGGTTCCGGAGCGAGCCTCATCGTCGAGGCCGTCGCCGAAGATCTCGACGTCAAGCGCGCGGTGTTCTCGGAGCTCGACGGGTGCTGCCCGGACGGCGCGATCTTCACGAGCACCACCTCCTACCTGGATGTCTTCCAGGTGGTGCCGAAGCGGCGTCTCCCCACCACCGTCATCGCGCACTGGTTCGCTCCGCCCCACATCGTCCCGCTCGTCGAGGTGGTCAGGGGCGAGAGGACCAGCGACGAGACCGTCTCTGTCGTGGTGGGCCTGCTCGAAAGTCTTGGCAAGACGCCCGTCGTCATGGACCGGTTCGTCCCGGGCTTCTGCGTCAATCGTCTGCTGCGCAGCATCGGGCGTGAGGTCTTCTTCCTGCTCGACAACGGCTACGTTACGGCGGAGCAGCTCGATCTGGCCGTCAAGGCCAGCCTCGCGCCGCGCGCCATGGCTCTCGGGTTCGTGCAACGCTACGACTTCACCGGTCTCGATCTGAGTCTGGCGAACCTGGCCAATCCCCACTACGTGGAACCGCCGCCGGACAACGCGCCGCGCAGCCTCGCCGAGCGCGTCGAACGCGGGGACCTCGGCGTCAAGACCGGCAAGGGCTTCTTCGATTACGGCGACCGCGATCTCGAGGAAGTGCTGGCCGCTCGCGACCACGCACTCATCACGGCATTCACCGCCGCCCGCGACCTCATCGGCGAGCCGGTCTGATGGCCGTCCTCAAGTTCCCGGCCGGCAAGGTCCTCATCACCGCGGCTCTCAACGGCGCCTTCGCGACCAAGGACGTCAATCCCAACGTGCCGGAACAGCCAGACGAGATCGCGCGCGCGGCGCTGGACTGCTGCAACGCCGGCGCCGCCATCGTGCACATCCACGCGCGTGACGAGCAGGGCAGGCCCTGCGGCACGCGCGCGAAGTTCGAGGAGATCCTCGCTGCCGTCAGCGCGGTGTGTTCGTGCACATCCACGCGCGTGATGAGCAGGGCAGGCCCTGCGGCACGCGCGCGAAGTTCAAGGAGATCCTCGCCGCAGTCAGCGCGGTGTGCCCGGACGTCATCGTCAATTTCTCCACCGGCGGCGGTACCCACCTCACCATCGAGGAGCGGGTGTCCTGTCTCGACGCCGACCCCGAGATGGCGTCGCTCAACATGGGCACGCTCATGCGCCAGTCCGGTCCCAACGCCGGCGAGCCGTTCGTCAACATGACCGCCGACATCGAGACGTGGGCCGCCAGGATGAAGGCCATGCGCATCAAGCCCGAGATGGAGTGCTACTCGCACAGCATGTTCCGGGATGTGCGCAATCTCATCGCCAAAGGTCTCCTGGAGCCGCCCTACTACGTCAACTTCGTGCTGGGCATGAGGCACCAGGGCGCCGTCGAGGCGTCGCCTGAGATGTTGTCGTCGATGTATCAGGCGCTCCCCGAGGACTGCTACTTCAACGTCACGGCCATGGGCGCGGCCCAGCTTCCGCTCACCACCATGGGGATGATCATGGGCGGCGCCGTTCGCGTCGGCATGGAGGACAACGTCTACTACCGCAAGGGTGAACCGGCCGGCGGCAACGCGCAGCTGGTCGAACGCACCGTTCGCATCGCCAGGGAGCTCACGCTCGACCCGGCCACGCCGGACGAGGCCAGGGCCATCCTCGGCGTTACGAAGCAACAGTGACTTCAGGAAGGAACACGCGCATGGAAGATCTCTTCTCTCTCGAGGGCAAGAACGCCGTCATCCTGGGGGCCGGCGGCATGGGCACGGCGATCGCCGCCGGCCTGGTGCGCTACGGCGCCAGGCTCGAGGTGGCCGATCGCGACGTCGCCGGTCTCGAGCGTTGCGTGGCAAGCCTCGCCGCAGCGGGACACACCGCCGTGTCGACCCACGAAGTGGACGCGACCAGCGAGAGCAGCATGCAGGCTCTCGTCGACGCCACCGTGGAGAGCATGGGCAGCGTGGATATCCTGGTCAACGCGCTCGGCTACAACTTCAAGGCGCACGCGACCGAGTTCCCCATGGACGAGTGGGACCGGCTGTTCAGCATCAACGTCAGGGCCGTCATGATGGCCTGCAAGCTCTTCGGCGCACAGATGATCCAGCAGGGCGGCGGCAAGATCATCAACCTGTCGTCGGTGCGCGACGATCGCGGCGCGCTGGGCGGCAACGCGGGCTATTGCGCCACCAAGGGCGCCGTCAAGATGATCACCAAGCAGCTGGGTGTCGAGCTGGCGCCGTACAAGGTCGGAGTGAACGCTCTGGGACCCATCATCACGGTGACACCCATGACGGCCGAGCGCATCAAGCAGGACTCTTCTCGCTACGAGCGCATGCTGCTGAACGTCCCGATGGGCCGCATGGCCGATGTGGAGGACCTCGTCGGACCGGCCGTCTTTCTGGCGTCTCCGGCGTCGGACTTCATCACCGGCACCGTGCTGTACGTCGACGGCGGCATGATGGCCTACGCCTGAGTCCGGCGCAGGAGCGAAGCCCATGACCGACGTCGTCATCGTCTCTGCGGTCCGCACCGCGCTCGGCCGGCTCGGCGGGGCGCTGAAGGACGTCCAGCCGGAAGAGCTCGCCAGAGTCGTCATCGCCGCTGCGGTGGAGCGCTCCGGCGTGGAGCCTGCGGACGTGGACGAAGTCATCATGGGGCAGACCAAGCAGAGCGCCGACGCCGCCAATCTCGCGCGGGTGGCGGCGCTCAAGGCCGGGTTCCCGGTCGAGGTCCCGGCCTACACCGTCATGCGGCAGTGCGGCTCCGGCCTGCAGGCCGTCGGCAACGCGTTGCAGGCCATCCGCGCCGGCGACGCCGAGATCGTGGTCGCCGGCGGCGCCGAGAGCATGAGTCTGGCGCCCTACTACCTGCGCGGCGCTCGTTTCGGCTTCAGGCTCGGAAACGGCGTCCTGGTCGACCCCAACACCGAGAGCCAGCCGCGTTCGCAGCCCTACGAGGTGTACGGCGACCTGACGATGGGGCTCACCGCAGAGAACCTGGTCGACAAGTACGGCATCACGCGCGAGGAGCAGGACGCGTATGCCCTCCGCAGCCAGGAGAGGGCCTTCGCGGCGATCGCGGCGGGCCGGTTCGACGACGAGATCGTGCCCGTGCAGGTGCCGGCGGGCAAGGGGCCGGCGACGGTCTTCGCCGTCGACGAGTTTCCCCGGCACACGAGCCTGGAGCAGCTGGCCGCCCTCGAGCCCTTCTTCAAGGAGGGCGGCAGCGTCACCCCCGGCAACTCCTCGGGCCGCAACGACGGCGCCGCTTGCCTGGTGCTGATGTCGGCGGAGGCCGCGAGGGAGCGCGGCGCCGCGCCGCTCGCGACCATCCGCGGTCACGCCGTCGCCGGCGTCGACCCGCGCTACATGGGCATCGGGCCCGTCCCCGCCTCGCGCAAGGCGCTCGAGCGGGCCGGCCTGACTCTCGCGGACATCGGCCTCGTCGAGATCAACGAGGCGTTCGCCGCGCAGATGCTCGCCTGCGTGCGCGAGCTGGACCTCGACGAAGAGACCCTCAACGTCAATGGCGGCGCCATCGCCCTGGGGCACCCGCTCGGCTGCTCCGGCGCCCGGATCCTCACCACCCTGCTCCACGAGATGCGCAAACGTGGCACGCGCTACGGGCTGGCCGGCATCTGCATCGCCGGCGGCCAGGGCATGGCCACGATCATCGAGACCGCCGGGTGACCGCAGGGCCCACCTGATCTGACCGATCTGAAGGAGAAGAGAGTAATGACAGCAATCGTCAAAGACCCCTACTCCGGGCTTGAACTCATCGAGCTCAGCCACGTGTGGGGGCATGGGGTCCCGTCCGAGCCGGGTCAGCTCGACGTGCGCATGCAGCGCGCCGTCAAGCACGCCCAGCACGGCGTGCTCGCCTGGCGCGTCATCACCAGCCTGCACACGGGCACCCACATGAACGCCCCGATCCACATGGTCCAGCGCGGCGACGATCTGGCCGCCGTCTCACCGGACCGCCTCTTCGGCAATGCCGCCGTGCTCGACATCCCCAAGAAGAGCTGGGAGGTCATAACGGCCGCCGACCTCGAGGCCGCGACCCCGGCCGTGCAGGACGGCGACATCGTCGTCATCGTCACGGGCTGGCACCACAAGTACTCCGACGGCCTCGAGTACTTCGGTGAGGCGCCCGGCCTGACCAAAGACGCCGCCGAGTGGCTCGTCAAGAAGAGCCCCAAGTTCGTGGCCGTGGACACGCCGTTCATCGACGTGCCGCTCGCGACCTCGATGGGTCCGCATCGCGGCGGCCCGCAGATGAAACGCCTCGCCAACGCGTACGCGGCGGCGACCGGCAGGGACGCCAAGAATGACTTCCCGGAGTGGTTCCCCGCTCACAAGACCCTCGCCGCCGCGGGCATCCCGACGGTGGAGCAGGTCGGCGGCGACGTGGACCTCGTCAAGGGCAAGCGCGCCACCGTCGCTGCGACCCCCTGGAAGTTCGAGCACGGGGACGCCTGTCCGGTGCGGATGATCGCCATGCTCGACCCGTCCGGCAACCTGCGCATCGACGCCGGCAACTGACCGCGGACGAGAAGGGATACCGGCCATGACTGTCAAGGTCTACAACCTGAGCCACACCTTCACGCAGTTCATCCCGGAGTGGCCGTCCACTCCGAGCGTGAACGTCAAGGTGAGCAAGTTCCACGCCAAGGACGGCATCTATGAGGTGGAGTGGGAAGGCATCATGCACCGCTGCACGCACATGGACGCGCCGCTCCACGTCACCGAGAACACGCCGAGCATCGGCGACTACCCGCTGTGGCGCCTGGTCGGCACGGGCGTCTGCGTCGACATCCCCAAGGGCAAGTGGGGAGTCATCACACCTGAGGACCTCGAGAACGCGACGCCCAAGATCGAAGAGGGCGACATCGTGATGATCAACACGGGCTTCCACCGCCTGTGGGGCGACACCGACGAGTACTTCGCCTACGGCTGCGGCATGGGAGCCGAAGGCGCCCGGTGGCTCGTCGACAAGAAGGTCAAGATGGTCGGCTACGGCCACCAGGCGAACGACCACCCCATCGCCACCAAGCTCGTCGACCACGGCCTCGGCCCGAGCCAGCCGCACCTCATCGACGAGTACAAGGCCGAGACCGGCCGCGACCCCAAGGACGACTTCCCGAGCTGGGAGCCGGCGCACAAGATCCTCATGTGCCAGGGCGGCATCCCCGGCATCGAGAACGTCGGCGGCGACCTGGACGAGGTCACCGGCAAGCGCTGCACCTTCCTCGCGCTGCCGTGGCGCTGGCCGGGCGGCGACGGCTGCATGGTCCGCATCCTCGCGGTCATCGACCCGGACCAGACCTTCCGTTTCGGGACAGGGCAGTGACATGACGGACATTCTGGAGGGCGTGAGAGTCATCGAGATGGGTCACGTCGTCTGCGTGCCGGCGGCCACGTCCATGATGGGCGACTGCGGCGCCGACGTGATCAAGATCGAGCCCCTGACGGGTGACCAGTCGAGGACCTTCCGTGGCACCGAGGTCAACCCGGGCTTCTACCTGCACAACCGCAGCAAGCGCAGCATCGCCATCGACCTGCGCCAGCAGGCCGGCAAGGACATCGTCTACAAGATGGTCGGCGAGCACGACGTGTTCCTGACCAACTACCAGGCCGGATCGTTGCAGCGGCTGGGGCTCGACTTCGAGACCCTCCGCGGCATCAAGGCGAACATCATCTACGGCATCGTCTCTGCCTACGGCACCGTCGGGCCCGACAAGGACATGGCCGGGTACGACTTCGCCGCCGGCTGGGCGCGCTCCGGCATCCAGGACATGCTCAGCGTCCCGGGCACGCAGCCGCCGGCATCCCGGCCCGGCATCATCGACCGCGTCTCGTCGATGCAGGTCTTCGGCGGCATCTGCGCCGCCCTCTACCACCGCGAGCACACCGGCGAGGGCCAGAAGGTCGAGTTCAACCTCTACCACACCGGCGTGTGGATGGTCGGCGCCGACATCATGGACGCGCTGTTCGGCCTGCCGCTGCGCCGCATCGATCCCAAGGTGTCGGCCAATCCCTTCTACGACGTGTACGAGTGCAAGGACGGCCGCTGGCTCCAGCTCACCGCGGCCGACCGGTACGCCAAGGCTCACGACCCGGTCGGCGCCAAGTTCTGGCAGTCGTTCTGCCGGGTCCTCGACCGCCCCGACCTGGCCGACGACCCGCGCTTCGCCACCACCGACATGCGCCAGCAGCACAGTGATGTCCTCACGCCGATGATCAACGAGTCCTTCAAGACGCGCACCTACGCCGAGTGGGAAGTGCGCCTCCGCGAAGAGAACCTCATGTACGGCCCGATCCTCTCGCCCGAGCAGGTCATCGAGGACCCCCAGGCGCTGGCCAACGACTTCTTCGAGGAGGTCGACCAGCCCGGCGTCGGCACGTTCCGCACCATCAACTCGCCGAACAAGTTCGTGCAGAACCCGGCCTCGATCAAGTCGGTCACGCCCGGGCTCGGCGAGCAGACGGACGAGATCCTCGGCGAGCTCGGCTACAACACCGGCGGCATCAATGAGCTGCGTGAGGCCAAGGTCATCCTCTGACCTGAGCGTGTGCAGAGACCCAAAGGAGCCAAGATGACAGAAGCGCAGACGGAGCAGAAGCGCGTGCTGCTCGGGGAGGGGTTGTTCACCCCCACGGAGCCGGGCGAGGACGGCCAGATCATCGCCACGCACTGCAAGTCGTGCGGCGACTACTTCTTCCCCCGCAGCTTCACCTGCCACAACCCGGAGTGCGAGGAGAGGGACGTCGAGGACATCCCCCTCAGCGGCACCGGCGTCGTGGACACGTACTCCGACATGAGCTACCCGCCGCCGCCGCCGTACGTGGCGAAGAAGGAGGATTGGGTGCCCACGCCGGTCGTCTCCGTGAGGATGCCCGAGGGCATCCACATCATCGGCATGATGGACGAGTGCAAGCCGGAAGAGGTCTCCATCGGCATGGAGGTCCAGACGGTGATCCGCGTGCTGTACACCAACAAGAACGGCGAAGAGCTCGTCGGCTGGAAGTTCAGGAAGGTGTGACAGTGGACGACATCGCCATCATCGGAGTAGGGCTCCACCCCTGGGGCAAGTTCCCCGAGAAGTTCTGGACGAACATGGCGTCCGACGCCATCTCCATGGCCCTCAAGGACGCCGGCATCACCTGGAAGGACATCCAGATCGTCGTCTCCGGTTCGCAGAACTGGGGCGGCCGCAAGGGCATCTACGCCGGCTCGTACATCGACGAGGTCATGGGCTACACCGGCGTGCCCACCATGAACATCAACAACGCCTGCGCCACCGGCGGCACCTGCATCGCCGTCGCGGCGGCCATGGTCGCCTCCGGCCAGGCCGACATCGTGCTGGCCGTCGCGGCCGACAAGTCGGCGAAGGGCTTCTTCCCCTTCCTGCCGCCGTACCACGAGGAGCCGGTCCCGGCCGACGACACCATGCGCTGGCTCATGGGCCTGCCGAATCCCATCTACTGGGCGCTCGAGTGCCGCAAGAAGATGGAGAAGTACGGCATCACGGACGAGCATCTCGCCATGGTCAAGGTGGCCACCAGCAAGCACGGCGCCATCAACCCGGCGGCGCGCTACAAGAAGGAGTTCACGCTCGACGAGGTGCTCGCCTCACCGATGGTCTGCAACCCGCTGCGCCTGTTCGAGATCTGCGCCACCAGCGACGGCGCCGGCGCCGTGATCCTCTGCAACGCCAAGAAGGCCAAGCAGTTCACCTCCAAGCCGGTCAGCATCGTCGGCTCCGGTCTGGGCAGCCCGCTCTACGGCGACCCGACCACGCGCATCCCCGTCCTCGGCTTCCAGCCCAAGGAAGGCATGCCGATCATCAGCGAGAGTTGGGTCGCCGCCAAGTCGGCGTTCGCCGACGCCGGCATGGGCCCGGAGGACATCGACTTCGTCGAGGTCCCGGACAACAGCTCGTGGCACTACTTCCAGTACCTCGAGACCATGGGCTTCTTCGAGGAGGGCACCGCCCACCTCGCGCTCGAGCGCGGCGAGACCGTGATCGGCGGCAAGCTGCCGGTCTGCCCCAGCGGCGGCTTCTCCAGCTTCGGCGAGGCGACCATGGCGCAGGGGTTCGCGCAGGTCTACGAGATGGTCCTCCAGCTCCGCGGAGAGTGTGGCCAGAGGCAGGTGCAGGGTGCCAAGGTCGGCATGTCCGAGGTGTATGGCATGGCCGGCAACAACGCCGCTCTGATTCTCAAGAACTAGCCGGCGGGAGGAGACCATCATGCCCATGCAGGCGGAGTACGCGACCATCCTCTACGAGGCCGTCGACCACACGGCGTGGATCACGCTGAACAGGCCCGACAAGTGGAACGCGCAGAACGACGAGCTGCGGGCGGAGATGTCGCAGGCTCTCGAGCGGGCCGGTCTCGACGATGGCGTGCAGGTGGTCGTCATCACCGGCAGCGGCGACCAGGCCTTCAGCGCCGGCGCCGACATCGACGAGTTCCCGACGCGATCTCTCAACGCCGCGGTCGTCAACAAGGCCCGCCGGCGCCCGCACGAGACCATCCGCTTGCTGCCCAAGCCCGTCATAGCCTCGGTGAACGGTCTCGCCCTCGGCGGCGGCTGTGAGCTGGTGCTGGCGAGCGACCTGGCGATCGCCGCGGACACGGCCAAGTTCGGCCAGCCCGAGATCCGCGTCGGCGTGATCCCCGGCTGCGGCGGCACGCAGGTGCTGCCGCGGCTCATGGGCGAGAAGCGGGCCAAGGAGTTCATCTTCACGGGCCGCATGATGGAGGCCGACGAGGCGCTTCAGTACGGCATCGTCAACAAGGTCGTCCCGGCCGCCGAGCTGCGTGCGGCGACCGAGAAGCTGGTGGGCGACCTCCTGCGCAACAGTCCGGCCATCCTCAAGATCGCCAAGATGGCCGTCAACAAGTCTCTGGACCTCCCGCTCACGGTCGGCATGGACTACGAGCGCGAGCTCTTCGCCATGTGTTTCGGCACGGAGGACCAGAAGGAGGGCGCCAAGGCGTTTCTGGAGAAGAGGAAGCCGACGTACTCGGGAAGGTAGACTCCGGCTGCGCACGCGCGGCGTCGGCTCTCGAGCGCGGCCCGGAGTCTGCTGCTGAGGAGTCAAGGGAGACTGGGGATGGCGAAGGATGGGGCGGCCAGGGCAGGGCCTGATCGCGGGCAGGTCAGTGAGGCGAAGCGCCGGGCTGACAGTTCGGACTCGCGGCTCGTAAGGACGCTGGCCACCGGCATGGCGTTGCTCGGTATGTTCGACGCCGAGCATCGTCGCTGGACTCTGGACGAGATGGTCGTCCGCCTCGGCGTGTCGCGGATGACCGCGTATCGCATGGCGCGGACACTCCAGGGCACCGGTCACCTCGTCCACGACCCGGATATCGGCGGGTACCGCCTCGGGCCGGCCATGCTCGCCGGCATCTACCTGGCCGAAGGGTTCGAGGCGCTCGTCTCGGTGTCGCGTCCGTACCTCGAGGCGCTGATGAAGAAGACGGGAGAGCTGGCCGCGCTGGCGGTGGAGCTCGACGGCGTCGCCGTCTGCGCCGACCTGGTGGCCTCCTCTCGCCCCTTCGTACCCGAGATCGCCGTTGGGCGCGTCATCGGCGACACCGCAAACGCGCACGGCAAGATATTCGCGGCGATGAAGTCCGATACCGAGCGCGCGCGCATCGCCAAGAAGCCACACAGGCAGCTCACGGCGTTCACGATCACCGATCCAGCGGCGCTCGCGGCAGAGTTCGAGAAGATCAGGCGCGAGGGCCTCGCCTTCGACTTCGAGGAGCACGACCTCGGCACGTGCGCCGTCGTCGCGCCGGTGCACAACCAGACGGGGGAGCTCATCGCGACAATCGGCGTCGTGGTGCCGACGGGCCGGTTCGGTCCCGATGCGAGGGCGACGTGCGCCGCCGCGGTGAGGGCCACGGCGGTGTCACTCTCCGAGTTCTACGGGTATGCCCGCTCGGACCCGGACTGATGCCGCCAGACACGTATGACACGCAGGACGCGTGATCGACCGTCGACCGCTACGCGCGTCACGTCGCCGCGAAGCGCCCGATCAGCCGACCGTCCACGCGGACGCTGCGACGCAGACGGGCAGGACCTCGATGAGGACGCCTGTCCCTGTGGCCTTGAGCGTCTGCGCGCTGTTGTAGAGGGCTTGCCTGCGGTCGCGAGATGCGCTCGACGATGCTGCGTGGCTACGTCTGCCGGGTCTCCCGAGTCGGCTGACCGTTCGTCCAGACGCAATTGAGTAGTGTCCTTGTCATTAGATGATATTGCAGTATCATGTTTTCTTAGCAGCCCGCCGGCTCTGAGCCGGATGGGTCAGGAGTCCGCTCAGAAACGAGAGGGAGCACGCACATGATCGCCGAGTCCGACCTGCAGGCATTGTCCTTCCCGGACGCGCCCCACATGGTGACGGAGGTCCCGGGCCCCAAGGTGAACGCGCTCATGGCCGAGTCGGCCAAGTACGAGTCGTTCACGCGTGGCGGTGGAGGGTTCCCCGTCATCCTCGAGCAAGGCAAGGGTTCCACCGTCTACGACGCCGACGGCAACCTCTACATCGACATGGCAGCCGGCGTGGCCGTGAACGCCGTCGGCCGCGGCCATCCCAAGGTCCTCGAGGCCATTCGCCGCCAGTGCGACGTGATCATGCACACGACGGACATCACCAACCCCAAGCGCATCGAGCTCGCCAAGAAGGTCTCGGGCATCATGCCGGAGGGTCTCGCCGGCAACTGCCACACCGCGGTCTACCAGGCCGGCAGCGACGCCGTCGAGACGGCGATCAAGTTCGCGCGCGCCTACACCGGCCGCTCGCAGCTCATCGCCTTCCACGGCGCCTATCACGGCGTCTGGTGCGGCACCGCGGCTCTCACGACGTCCTACAACTACCGCCACGGCTGGGGTCCGCTGATCGCCGGCGTGCAGCACCTGCCCTACGCCTACTGCTACCGCTGCCCCTTCGGCAAGGAGTACCCGTCCTGCGACCTGCAGTGCGGCAAGTACGTGGACGACATCCTCAACGGCCCGTACACCGGGGCGGACGATGTGGCTGCCGTCGTCATCGAGTCGCAGCAGGGCGAAGGCGGCTACGTGGCTCCGCCGCCCGAGTTCCTCGAGATGATCAAGGCCGCCTGCGAGAAGAACGGCTGCCTGTACGTCGCCGACGAGGTGCAGTCCGGCGCGGGCCGCACCGGCAAGATGTGGGCGATCCAGTACTCGTCGGTCGTCCCCGACATGCTCACCTGGGGCAAGGGCATGGGCGGCGACATGCCGATGGCCGGCGTCACCTATCGCGCCGACATGGAGACAGCCCTGCGCGAAGGGTCGCAGCCGAGCACCTTCGCCGGCAACGCCATGGGGTGCGAGGTCGCGATGACCAACATCGACCTCATCACCGATCCGGAGACGGACCTCCTCGGTCGCGCCGCGGCGCTCGGCGAGGAGATCAAAGGCGTCTTCACCGACGCGATGTCGACCGTCAAGGCGATCGGCGACGTGCGCGGCAACGGTCTCATGGTCGGCATCGAGGTCGTGGCCGACCGCAAGACCAAGGAGCCGCTGGCCGGCGAGAAGGTCGGCGAGATCGCCTTCAAGCTGCTCAACCAGGGCATCCTCATGACGCCCTGCGGCAGGTACGGCAACGTGTTCCGCTTCATGCCCCCGCTCACGATCCCACATGACTACGCTGTGAAAGCCACGGACATCATGCTCGACATCCTCAAGGACTACTGAGCAGACGAGGATGCTCCGTAGTCCGGGTGGCGCAAAGGACGGGTCGATGGCGGACGATACCCTGCGCTTCATACAGGTAGGTGAACTTGTCAAGGGCATCAGCGAGGATACGCTGCCGGCCGACGACACGCTCGCCGGAAGGTCGCTTACCCTCAACGCGGAGGACGGCGGCGCCACCCGCCTGACATTTCCGGAGCCCGGCCGGCTCGTGTGGGAGGCAGCCGGCGGGCCGCTGGATGGGCTTCGCGGCAGCGAGGAGTGCGTCGTCACGCGCCCTCGCGACGAGGTGGTCGTGGTCGACTACGTCGCGAGCACGCGACGGGCCACCTCTGTGACGATGGTCCTCGATCTCGTGAGGAGCGCGGCGACCACCGTGGTCGGCACACTGCCGACCGCGGAAGAGGCCGCGCGCAGCGCCTTTGAACTCGCGACGACGGGCGACGAGCTCACGCTCGTCTCCGCCGAGATCGCCCCGGCCGTCATCGATGGGCCGTTCGTCCCCGGGAGGCACCCGCACGTCCCGACGGACGACCTGGTCGGAAAGCGCGTGCAGTACGTCTACAGCCGGACCGAGGCGTACGAGCACATCTACCTGAACGAGAACCTCTACACCTGGCACTGTCTGCGGGGCAGCGAGCACGGGCTGGCCGACACCGACCGCTGTCACTACCGAAAGGTCGGCGAGGAGCTCTACCTGTTCGTGTGGCGCGAGAAGATCGTCCCCACCCTGGGGGTCGTACTTGTGGATTGGCGGCGCAGACGATCGAACGGCAAGCTGTTCGGCTACCGGTCCAGCGACTTCGGCGCGCTCTGCACGACACCGATCTCATCACGAGCCACGCTGCTCAACGAGACGGCACACGCCTGATGTCCCCGACGGTCGGCACCTCTCTCGAGTTCCTTGGGCGGCGGGGTCTTGACCGTGGTGCAGCTGTGCGTGAGCCGCTTGCCTCCCGCGTCAGCGAGGAGTACCGTCCAGCATCACCCCTTTTGCACTACGGGGATGCAGAGTATTGGCCGTTCTGATCAATGGGACCTTCAGGGGAAGCTCCCGTCGACGGCGGTCAGCAGAACGAAAGGAGCATCGCCACGGGATTCTGAAGCTCGCGAATCGCAGCCTTTGGCCTGTCGGGTCCGCCGACGCAGCGGTCGGCGACGGACGGTCGAGGGATTTCAGGCGGCGCGCTTCGCGACCGAGTCGGCACAGCAACAGCTACTTTCCTATACAGCTTCGCAGGGGGACTGACAATGCAGAGGAAAGTCTTGTTCGCCATTCTGGCGCTCGTACTCGTTCTGGGAGCCTTCGGGGCCCTCATTCTGACCGCGTGTGGTTCGACGGGGGACACCGGCGCGCGTGATGCCAGCTCCTCGTCGTCACCCATGCCGGCCGCCACCGGTGAGCCGCTCAAGATCGGTTTCGACGAAGGCTTCACCGGCTTCATGGCCGTGGACGCCCAGCTCACGGAGCACGGGATCAAGACGGCGCTCGCCGAGGTCGGCAACCAGTGGATGGGCCGGCCGATCGAGTACTACAAGGCCGACAACGCCTCCGACCCGGTGGCGGCCGTCGACAAGGCCAGGCAGCTGGTCGAGAACAACAAGATCCAGGTCATGCTCGGACCGATCTTCTCGCCCTCCAATGCAGCGGTGACCGACTACCTCGGCAAGGGCGGCGGCGGCATCCCGTCCATCTCGATCTTCGGCCAGCCCTCCGATAACCTCAAGACGGGCAACAACCTGTCGTTCATCCCCGCCGGCATGATGTCTCAGGAGGGCTACCTGCTCGGCAAGTACGCCGTCGAGACGCTCGGCTACAAGACCGCGAACGCGATCAGCCTCGAGGACACGACCGGCCACGAGCTCATGAAGGGCTTCCAGGCGGCGTTCGAGGCGGGCGGCGGCAAGATCCTCAGCGATCAGTTCGTGCCCATCGACACGGTCGACTTCAGCTCCTACCTCACGACCCTCAAGCCCGCGGACTGCACCTACAACTGGATCTTCGGCAACGGCACCGGACCGTTCATCAAGCAGTACCACGACTACGGCCTCACGGCGCCCCTGATCATGACGATGGCCGATGACCTCCAGGAGCCGGTCATGCAGGAGCTCGGCGACCTCTCGCTCGGCATCATCGGCTCGGACCACTATCTCTCCACGGTCGACAACGAACTGAACAAGAAGTTCGTCGCCGAGTACGACAAGATGTGGCCCGGGGAGTTGCCGAACATGGACTCCTACGGCGGCTACACCGCCGTCATGATGTTCCTCAAGGCCGTCGAGGCGACCAACGGCGACACCTCGCCGGACGCGCTCAAGAAGGCGATGGCGACCATGACGTTCGACACGCCCAACGGCTCGATCACCATGTCGCCGTACGGGAGCGTCTACATCGGCACCGCCGACTTCTACATCGGCAAGACGGAGCTGGTGGACGGCAACTACCGCTGGATGCCCGTCCAGACCTACAACCAGGTCCTGATGAAGAATCCGTGGTGAGCGGGCCGGGGAGCCGGCGGCTGCCGTCGCCGGCGGGACACCCGCCTGCTGACGACGATCGGTGGGAGGCTCGCGGCCGCCGCCGCGGGCCTCCCGCGTCTGTCCTCACCGTAGTGGCGGCTTCCGCTGAGCGAGGATGGGCGAGGACGCCGGCCTGGGGCCGGCGAGGATGGGAGGCAGGATGACCTCGGCGCTACGAGGTCTCGAGTTCCAGTCGCCGAGCAGGTTCGTGTTCGGCTTCGGCGCCAGCGCGGGCCTCGCGTCGGAGGTCCGCGCCCTCGGCGGCACCAAGGCCTTGGTGGTCACCAAGAAGTCGATGGTGGACCGTGGCGATGTGGCGCCGGCCCTTCGCTCGCTGGAGGACGGTCGCCTCCCGTTCGTCGTCTACGACGGCATCCTTCCCGACGCGCCCATAGCGCTGGTCGACGAGGCCGTCGAGCTCCTGCATTCCGCCGACTGCGACGTGGTCATCGGCCTTGGGGGTGGCAGCGCGATGGATATCGCCAAGTGCGTCGCGGTCGCGGCCACCAACGACCTGCCGGTGCGTGAGATGCTCGGCCACGGCCGCGTCCCGCGTCCCGGACTGCCCAAGATCGTCGTGTCGACTACCCACGTCGCCGGGGCGGACACGGGGTCAGCAGCCGTGTTGCAGATCGACAAGCGTACGCACGAGCACGGCGTCGTGGACAGCCCCTACCTGCTGGCGGAAGTCGTCATCAACGACCCGGAGCTGACGCTCACGATGACGCCGGAGGCGACCGTCGACACCTGCCTCGACACGCTGGTGACCGGTATCGAATGCCTGACGGGTCGGCAGGCGAACCCGCTGTCCGATCTCTACAGCGAGAGCATCCTGCGGATCTGCGCCCGGTACCTGCCGGCCGTGGTCGCCGACGGCAGGGACCGCGAGGCACGCGCCAACCTGGCGCTCGCCGCCAGCATGGGTGGCTGGGCCTACATGAGCTCGTTCATCGGCGCGGTGCACGGCATCTCCTACGGAGTCGCCTCGGTGTGTCGACTCACGCACGGGCGCTCGATGGCCGCCATCCTCCCGGCGGTGATGCGCTTCAATCTATCCGCGAACGCCGCCGCCTTCCGCCGGGTCGCCGACCTCCTGGGCTGGCCTACCGACGGCATGAGCGAGCAGACGGCGGCGGCACGCTCCGTCGCCGCCGTGGAGGACCTGCTGGACCGCATCGGTGTCGCGCACCGGTTGCGTGACTACGGGCTGGAGCGGGAGCAGCTGGGCACCGTTGCGGAGCTCTCCTGGGGGCAGATCGGCGACTTCCTCGAGTCCAATGCCCGGCCCTTCGGACGGCGTGAGGTGGAGGAGATCCTTGGCGATGCGTTCTGATTCCGGCGCCCGTCGTGAAACGCAGATATCAGGCGAACAACCGGCGCAGACGTGCGTGATTGCTGCCTGATTCGCTCCGGACGCGGCCTTCTGGCCGGGTTGCCGTGGCGACACGGAAGGAGAGTCTTGCCAAGTAGCGATATCGGTATATCATTCCTGTAATGCACGCAGGAGGTGCCTCACAGCGACGATTGTTTGTGCCAGCCGGCCCTGCGCCGGACCGCCCGACGAAGTACTCGTCTCGACGCCAGGGGGGCGTGTGAGTACATTCACGATCACGGCGCTGAACGGCGTCTCATACGCGTTCATCCTCTTTCTCCTTGCAGCCGGCTTCTCCCTGACCTTCGGCGTCATGGGGGTCATCAACCTGGCTCACGGCGCCCTCTACGTGCTCGGCGCCTACTTCGGCCTCGCGATCATCAGCCAACTGGACGGGTTCTGGCTCGGTGTCGTGGTCGCTGCCGCCGGGACCGGGCTCGTCGGTCTCGCCATGTACTACTTCTTCCTTCGTCATCTGTACGGGAAGGTGCCGGAGCAGGCGGTGCTCACCATCGGCCTGAGCTACGCGATCGCGAACGTCATCCTGTGGGTCTGGGGCCCGTTCGCGAAGATGGGCATGACGCCGTCCGCTTTCACCGGCGTCGTCCGCGTCGGTACCCTCGCGTTCCCCATCTACCGCCTCTTCATCATCGGGGTCGGCCTGCTCGTCCTGGCCGTCTTGTGGTGGATGCAGGACAAGACCCGCGTGGGCGCCATCATCCGCGCCGGTATGGACAACAAGGAGATGACCCGCAGCCTGGGCATCAACTACGGCGTCGTCAGCACGCTCGTCTTCCTGTTCGGCGCCGCCCTTGCGGGGTTCGCCGGCATCATGGGCACGCCGATCCTCGGCGCCTATCCATCGATGGGTGACGCGCTGCTGCTCTTGACGCTGATGGTCGTGGTGGTCGGCGGTACCGGCTTCATCCAGGGCACCATGCTCGGCGCCCTCATCATCGGGCTGCTCGACACCTTCGGGAAGGCCTACGTGCCGCAGGCGGCCCTCTTCACGTCGTACGTGATCTTCATCATCGTGCTGCTGGTCCGGCCGAGCGGCCTCATCGGCAGGAAGGTCTTCTGATGGCGACGCAGATGCGCCCGGCCGACCTCTTGCTCGGACGCCTCATGCGCAAGGCGGCGACGCCACCGGTAGCCGCCGAGCGGCGATCTGCGGCGGCGCTGCTCAAGACCTGGCTGCCGGCGATCGTCATTCTCCTGCTGCTGCTGGTGCTGCCGACCTTTGTGCCGTCGTACATCCAGAGCCTCGTCACCAAGATGATGATCTTCGCCCTCTTCGGGGTCAGCATGAACATCCTCTGGGGCTACGGCGGCATTCCCACGTTCGGCCACGCCGCCTTCTTCGGCTTCGGCGGCTACATGTGCGGCATCCTCATCATCCACGGCGGCATCTCCAACTTCTGGGTGAACCTGCTGCTGGCCATGGTGCTCACCGCGCTGCTCGCGGCCGGACTCGGTGTCCCGGCGTTCCGGGTGTACGGAGTGGGGGCATCGGACAATCCCATCTACTTCCTGCTGGTGACGCTTGCGTTCGGCGAGTTGCTTGTCCGTGTCGCCATCTCAGCACGCTGGCTCACCGGCGGCTCGACCGGCCTCGCCGGCATTCCGTATCCGGAGCTCGGGATACCAGGCGTCACCATCGACTCCTACAGCTTCTACTTCCTGGTACTCGGGCTCGTCGTCGTGTGCCTGCTGGTGATCTACCGGATCGTCAACTCGCACTACGGCTACGCGCTCAGAGGCATTCACGACAACGAGCGCCGCATGCAGGCGCTGGGGTACAACACGTGGCTGTTCAAGTACACCTCGTACATCCTCGCCGGCATGTTCGGCGGGGTGGCGGGGGTGCTGTTCGCGTACTTCGGCGGCGTGATGGTGCCCGGCAACATGGGCATGGCGATGACGGACATCATCTTCCTCATCGTCATCCTCGGCAGCGCCTCTGTGTACCTCGGCCCAGTCATCGGCGCTGTCGTGGTCGTCGGCGTCGAGTACCTCGCGAGTGTGTACGTCCCCGACCGCTGGCCGCTCATCATGGGCACGATCATCGTGATCGCCATCATGGTGATCCCCCAGGGGGTCGGCGTGCTGCTCCTCGACGTGTGGAGGAAGGTGTTCCATGGCAGCGCTGCTTGAGGTAGACGCCCTCTCCGTGCACTTCGGCGGGCTCGCCGCCGTCAAGGACGTCACGTTCAGCGTCGAGCCCGGCGAGAGGCTGGTCATGATCGGCCCGAACGGAGCCGGCAAGACGACGCTCTTCAACCTGCTCACCGGCCAGCTCAAGCCATCCGGGGGCAAGGTGCTCTTCAAGGGCCAGGACATCACGCACAAGCCCGTGTATGCCCGCACGCAACTCGGCATGGCTCGCTCCTTCCAGATCACCAGCCTGTTTCCCAACGAGACGGTGCTCACCAACGCGCTCATCGGGCTGCAGGGCACCCGGAAGGGCCGGTACCGCGTGTTCGGCGTCTTCCTCCGCGACAAGGCATTGCAGAAGTCGGCGCAGGATCTGCTCGAATCCATCGAGTTGTGGGACAAACGCGACGAGGTGGTCAGCTCGCTGGCGTACGGCGAGACGCGCAAGCTCGAGATGGGGCTCAGTCTCGCCAGCGCGCCGGACCTGCTGATGCTCGACGAGCCCAGCTGCGGTCTCACGCCGACGGAGAGCAAGGACATCACCGAGCGCATCAACACGCTCGGCAAGAAGATCACCGTGCTCATGATCTCCCACGATATGGACCTCGCGTTCGGGGTCGCGGAGCGCATCATCCTGCTGCACTTCGGCGAGATCTCGTGCGAGGGCACCTGTGACGAGATCCGCGCCAACCAGACGGTCAAGGACATCTACATGGGCTCGCACAAGGCGAGCACCGCGGGCGGGTGAGCGGCGATGCTCGAGATCAACGACATCCACACCTGGTACGGCGACAGCTACGTCCTCCAGGGCGTCAACATGGAGGTCGGTGAAGCGACCGTGGTCGCGCTCCTCGGCCGCAACGGCATGGGCAAGACGACCACCATCCGCTCCATCATGGGGCTCACGCCGCCTCGCAAGGGCAGTATCAAGTTCAACGGGACGGAGCTGGTCGGGATGCCCCCGAACCAGATCTCTCGCACGGGCATCGGCCTCGTGCCCCAGGGCCGCATGATCTTCCCGTCCCTGTCCGTCATGGAGAACCTTACGATGGCGGCTCGAACGGGCGACAAGAAGGACCCGTGGACGCTGGAGAAGGTCTACCAGACCTTCCCGCGCCTCAAGGAGCGGGCCAAGAACAAGGGCAACCTCCTCAGCGGCGGCGAGCAGCAGATGCTCACCATCGCGCGAGCCCTCATGACCAATCCGGACCTCGTCATGCTCGACGAGCCGTCGGAGGGGCTGGCGCCGATCGTCGTCCAGGAGGTGTACCGGACCATCGAGAAGCTCAAGGCGGCCGGCCAGTCCATCCTTCTCGTGGAGCAGGACTTCGGCATGGCCATGAGCGTCGCCGACTATGCCTACATCATGAGCAAGGGCTCCATAGTGTACGGCTCCGAGCCGAAGGAGCTTGTCGACAACGAGAGCGTGAAGGCGCAGTACCTCGGCGTTGGAGGTGACGGCGAGGGCTGAGGAGCCAGTTGCGTCTGCGCCGTTCCGGCGGTCCGTGCACGCAGCCAGGCCGCCGCGCCCGCCCCCCGATCACTCGGCGGGCACGGCGGCCCGAGCCTACCCTTGCCAGCGCTCCACCTCGACGAGGCAGGTGTTGCACGCCTGCCCCGGCGAGGTGGGGGTGATGAAGCGCTTGGACGTCAGGATGTTCACGCAGCCGGCGCGGTCGGGAGAGTCTCCGAGCGCGCCGGTCGGCGAGTAGTCGGAGCAGGACTCTGACGAGTGCACCGTGCCGGGGCGGATGCGCTCGGTGATGCGCGCGGCCAGGATCACGGAGCCGCGTTCGTTGTAGGCGCGCACCAGGTCGCCGTCGGCGATGCCGCGCGCCGCGGCGTCCTGGCTGTTCAGGCGGATCAGCCAGTAGTACCAGCCGTCGTCCTTGAGCTCGCGGTGATCCTCGATGTCCGCGGCCCAGGCGTCCTTGCCGTCGCCCATCGTGTGGAAGCTGAAGCGCGGGTGCGGGGAGATGAGCTGCAGCGGGAAGCGGCCGGTGAGCTCCTCGGTGTGGTGGCCCTCCCAGCTCTCGATGTACTGCGGACCCATGACGGGGCGCTCCTCGTCCACGACGTCCCCGGACGCGTAGAAGCGCTTGAGGCTCGAGCTGACGAACTCGATCTTGCCCGACTGCGTCTGCAGCCCCTTGCCGCCGTCGGTGTCCCAGGGCGGCGGGCCCCAGTCGGGCGTATCACGCTTGCGGCCCTCGGCGAACCAGCGCAGCGCCGGCGTGGCCTCATGGTCCTCCGTGACCGGCACGAGGTAGTAGCCCTTGTCCGCGAACTCCTCCCAGGAGATGCGCTTGGGCAGGTCGCTGGCGGCGAAGATGCGCTTGACCCAGTCGAGCTCGTTCAGGCCGCCCTCGGTGTAGATGTCGCCCACTCCGAGCTTGCCGGCGAGCTGCGCGAAGATCTCGTAGTCGGACTTGCTCTCGCCGAGCGGCTCGATGCACTGCTGTTCGAGCACGATGAGCCGGTGGTTCACCTGCTCGAACTTGTGCATGCCGTAGCCCGAGGCGTGAGCCCAGTCGCCGATGTCCCAGCGCTCGAAGTTGGTGCAGGCCGGCAGCACGATGTCCGCGAACCGGGCCTCGCCCTCCATCCAGATGGACTGGTTGACGACGAAGGGGATCTGGCCCTCGCGGTAGGCGCGCACGTAGCGGTTGGTCTCCGTCATGGTGCCGATGAACGAGCCGCCGTAGCGGTAGTACATCTGCACGTGCGGGTACCCGGCGGCGGGATAGTGGTATTCGCGGAACTGCGACTCGATGGAAGGGCCGCAGAAGCCCTTGCCGTGCCACTCGAGGCGCTCGTGGTTCATGGCCTCGGGGATGCGCAGGCGGGGGACGGTCTGGCCCTCCGGGGAGTGCTGCGGATTGGAGAAGGTGCCGCCATCCGGCCACATGCGGGCGGCGAGCTTCTTGCCGGCGGCGGTGCCGGCGATGTCGCCCGAGATGCCGCCCTCGGCGTAGCCCGGGAAGAAGAACGACGGGTCGAAGGGCACGCCGCTGGTCGTCGACCAGATGTTGCTGCCCGGCTTGCCGAGGCCCTGCATGGCCGCGAGCGCGATCATCGCGCGCGCCCACTCGTTGCCGCTGGAGGCGCGGCAGGCGCCGCCCCAGCCGCCCATGCCTCCCGCGGCGAGCATGGTCTTCTTGGCGCCCCACTCGCGGGCGAGGGCGCGGATCTGCCGCGCGGGGACGCCGCACTCGATCTCGGCCCACTCCGGCGTCTTCGGCACGTTGTCTGACCGGCCGAGCACGTAGGCCGTCCACTCGTCGAAGCCGTGCGTGCGCTCGGCGACGAACTCCTTGTCGTACGTACCTTCGGCGAGCCACGTGTGCGCGATCGCCAGGGCGAGCGCCACGTCGGTCCCCGGTCGCGGCGCGAGCCACTTGTCGCCGAACAGGCTGGCGGTGTGGTTGTTGTAGGGGTCGATGAACACCATCTTGACGCCGAGCTCCTTGAGCCAGAAGCGACGCGAGGTGCTCTCGAAGGAGCCGTACACTCCTCCGGTCGTCTCGGGGTCGGCCGACCAGAAGACCATCATCTCGGTGTGCTTGAGCGCGTCCTCGAGGAGGTCGTACTGCTCCGGTATGCCGAGGCGGTGGCTGAAGCCCCACATGTGGGCGCCGCCCCACTGCCACCCCTCCCAGCTGTCGGGATTGTGCTCGGCATAGGTGAAGCCGACGAGGTTCATGAAGCGGTTGTAGGCGCTGAAGCGGTAGCCTACGTTGCCCCAGAGATGGTGGGAGCCGGCGGTCGACATCATCGCCGCCGGCCCGTACTCGCGCTTGATGCGCAGCATCTCGGCGGCGACCATGTCGAGCGCCTCGTCCCAGCCGATGGGTTCGTAGGCGGACTCGCCGCGATTCTTGATGTTGCGCTTGCCGTCCGGGTCGAAGTCGACGCGCTTGAGCGGCGTCATGATGCGGTTCGGCGAGTAGATGGTGGCGCGGTGCCCGACCGTCCAGGGCGAGAGCGTCGTCTTGCGCGGCGGGGTGAACGAACGGCCGCGCGCCGCGATGGTCCAGGACGGTGCGTCGGTCTCGTCCAGCTGCAGCGGGACGATGCGCTGGATGCGCCCATCCTGGACGTCCACGTGCACCGGCCCACCGGTGGTCAGATTGGTGAGTCGCCGGACTCCTTGCTGCGTGGCGTGCATCCTCGGATCACCGTCCAGACGTTCGTTGGCGTGCCGGGATTGTACCCAAACGGCCGGTCCGTTGCACGGAATACCGATTCCATATCATGGACCGATACAGAGGGTGGGCCTGCGACGCACCCCCGTACGTGCACCGGCCCGCGGCGGCCGGGGGGTCGCGCCGCGGGCCGGGAGACGGCAGGTCGTTACGACTTGCCGTAGGTCGGGACGGTGCCGTAGTTCTCGGTGCGGAACACCTCGTCCTGCAGGTCCTCGTCTTCGGTCTTGTAGACCTTGCAGAGGAGACAGGTGAGGTCCGGGGAGCCGTACATCGGGTCGAGGTGATCGTTGCTCGTCAGCACGTTCGGGTTGGAGATGAACACGCCGTGGTACCCCTTCGCCGGCTCCTCAGGATAGAACCAGTTGGCGGTGCACATGATCATGTCCCTCTTGATGCCCGGGAAGGCGCGCAGCTTCTGGCGGATGCGGCCGCGCGGCGACTCGATCCAGATGATGTCGCCGTCCTCGACGCCGTACTTCTCGCACGTCTCCGGGTGCATCTGGCACTGCGGGAACTCCATGTAGCTGCGCAGCCAGGGGATGTTGCGGTACTGGCCGAGGAAGTAGAAGGGCTGGCGGAAGCCGGTGCTCAAGAGGAGTGGGTACTCCTCGTAGAGCTCCGGCGTCGAGACCGGACTCTCCCCGGGCTCGGTGAACACCGGCAGCGGGTCGTACCCGAGCGACTCGAGGTGGTTCGAGTGGAACTCGAACTTCTTGCTCGGGGTCGGGAACCCGCCGCCCTCGTGCCAGTAGTCGGTCTTGTACTTGTAGTACACCTGGTCGGGGCCGTAGCAGCCGCTGACCAGCTGCTCACTGAAGTCCTTCCAGGTCATCGCGCCGTTCTTGCCCTTGCGGACCTGGTAGTCGAGCATCGACTCGACGTCTTCGAACCACTTGTCGGGGACGACGCGCTTGCCGATCTCGTTGAAGATCCAGGCGTCGGCCTTGGCCTCGCCAGGCGGGTCGATGACCTTGTTGTGCGCCTCGATCATGAAGCGCGGGTGCATGTCGTACACGTCGTCGAGCTCGAGCCAGTGGGCGGCCGGCAGCACGATATCGGCCGCCTCGGCCATCGGCCCCATGAAGAGGTCGGTGTGGGACATGAACTCGACCTTCTCGATGGCCGCGACGACCTCTTTGGTGTTGGCCATGTGTACGATCTGCTGCCCGCCGACGCTGAACCACACCTTGACCGGGCTCTTGCCGTCGTTGATGGCCTTGACCATCGTGTCGGGATTGCAGGTGCGGGCGGCGCCCATCTTGTACTTGTCGCCGCCGATGATCTTGCCGGCCATCTCGGGCGTGATCGGCAGCTCCAGGAAGAAGTCCTCGATGAGGCCGGTCTCAGGGAGCACCCAGGTGACCATGCTGCCCGGCCGCTCGATGTTCCCGGCCAGGCCCATGAGGCAGGTGATGGCGCGCAGCGTGTGTCCGCAGTTCGCCTGGCGCTCGAGCGAACTGCCGACCTGGATGCAGCCCGGCGTGTCGACGGCCCACATCTCGGCTGCCGTCGTCACGTGCTCCTTCGGGATCCAGCAGATGTCGGAGACCTTCTCCGGGGTGAAGTCCTTGACGCGCTCGCGCAGCTCGTCGAACCCGAACGTCCAGTTCTCGACGAACTCCTTGTCCCAGAGCTCCTGCTCGATGATGTGGTTCATCATCCCCAGGGCCAGGGCGCAGTCGGTGCCCACACGCGGCTGGATCCAGAGCGAGGCCCGCGAGGCATAGGCCGATGCCCGCGGGTCGATGATGATGAGGTTCTTGCAGTAGTCCAGCGAGTTCATGAACCAGTAGGCCATCTCCGAGTCGGCGCTGCTGATCTCGAGCTGCTTGGCCCACATGATCTGGGTCTTGGGGAACTCGCCGCCCCAGCCGTGGTAGTCGCAGTACAGGCGGCCGTAGCCCGTCACGAGGCCGTAGAGGCCGAGCCGGGGGCTGTGGCACACGTAGCCGGGGGTGATGGCGTTGCCGGTGCCGAGCGACCGCGCCATCTTCATGGTGTAGCGGTTGTAGCCGCGGCCGGTGCCCTGCGAGATGGCGATGGTGTGTGCTCCGTGATCGCGGATGGCGTCCTTCATCTTGCCCGCGATGGTGTCGAGCGCCTCGTCCCAGGAGATACGCTCCCACTTGCCCTCGCCCTTGGGCCCCACCTGCTTCATCGGGTACTTGATGCGGAAGGGGTTGTCGATGTGCTGGATGCTCGAGAGCCCCTTGGAGCACATCGTGCCCTTGGTGAGCGAGTCGGGGTTGCCCTGGATGTGGACGATCACGCCGTCCTCCACGGTGACGATCACGCCGCAGCCACCGTGACAGCTCTTGCACGTCGTCAGAATCTGCTTGCGGTCAGCCATTGTCTCCCTTTCACGCCGCGCGAGTGGCTACGCTGCAGGCGTCGTGGAACGCCGTCGCCTGCGGTCGCTCGTTTCCTGACAGGCCTGGCGGCCGCCTCATCCGACACCCGGAATGACGGACCGGTAGATACCGACCTTCAGGACCGAGTACTTGAGCGCGAAGGCGCCGATCGTATGGCAAATGATCGCCAAGATGAGCAGAGGCTCGGTGTTGCCGTCCATGAAGGCGGTGGCGATCGAGATGACCAGTGGCGTGGCGATGCCGAGGATCACGAGCAGGATCCAGAAGACCCAGGCCGTGCTGCCCTTGATGAGGTCCTGCGCGGCGAGCTCGGCCGCCGAGTGCTTCTGATACGCCCTGACGAGGTAGCCGGCGATGAGCAGGGCGTTGACCACGAGCAGGATGCGGGTCCAGAACTCGAGAGTACTGATGGCGGACTCGTCGGCCCCCGTGACCAGGTTGACGCCCATCGTCAGCGCCAGACCGTCGGCGACGCCCATGATGACGAACACGATGGGCAGCAGGCCCGTGTTCCAGAACGGCAGGCTCTTGCAGTAGCTCATGGCGAAGCCGCAGTAGACGCCGGTGAGCAGGATGAACACGCCGGCGACGATGCCGACGACCCAGGCGAGCACGGTCACGATATCGGCGGCGGAGGCGCTCAGGTCGACCCAGTGCAGCAGGTACCAGAGCACGATCTGCACGAAGCCGGAGGCGGTGAACACGATCGAGAAGAACATGCCGCGCGCGAGCCAGGAGGTCTTCCACGCCTTGGTGAACGGCGGGATGGCGCGCCAGAAGCGCAGCGGCTTCCCCAGGTAGATGAGGTGCAGCGGAAGCTTGAAGAGCACGATCAGCGCCCAGCCGAGCACGGTCGCCCACCAGGCCCACGTGGTGATCCCGCCGATGCCGGCAAGCAGGCCGACGAGGTACGTGCCCATGCCGAGTGCGGAGAAGACCTCGGCCAGCCAGACGAGCATGCCCTTGCCCGAGATCCACTCCTTCTGGCGCATGGGCTTGACCATCCACTCATGCGTGACGATCCATTGACGGCGGGTCTGCGCCTTCACGACTTCACCTCCGCATCTTCCTTGTCGTGGCCGTAGATGCGCCGGTAGGCGTCACGGTCCACTGAGCTGAGGTGCTGGATGTGGCTGCCCGTCTGAGCCTCACGAGGAGCCTTGTTGGACGGCGCGCCGCCGAGCCTGTAGTCGATGTAGTAGACCGACGGGTCGGTGGCGTACTCGACGCGGAGCTGGAAGCCCTTGCGGTCGCGGATGAGCCGGGAGACGTTGCTGTCCGGGTCGTCCAGGTCGCCGAAGGTGAGCGCGCGGGCCTGGCAGGTGTTGACGCAGGCCGGTGTCGCGTCGCGGTCGATGCCGGGCCGGTAGCCCAGCTCCATGCCGGCGTCGATGCGCTCGACGCAGAAGTTGCACTTCTCCGTCGTCCCGCGCGTGTGCGGGTAGAGCTTCTTGCCCTTCTCCTCGAACCCGGTGCGCTCGTAGCCGGGAAAGTAGCCCGGGTCCTTGGCCTTCGAGACGAACGTGCGGTTCTGGTAGGGGCAGGCGATGACGCAGTACCGGCAGCCGATGCACTTGTTGGAGTCGACGACGACGATGCCGTCGTCCCGCTGGTGCGTGGCCTCCGTGGGGCAGACGTGTACGCACGGCGCATCCGCGCACTGGTTGCAGCGGACCGGGTAGGTGGACACGTCCACCGCTCCCCCCTCGTCCGCCTCGTAGGCGATGAGCTTGACCCACGTGATGTCCAAGGGGAGGAAGTGCTCGATCCTGCAGGCGGCGACGCAGGCGTGACAGCGCATGCACTTCGCCAGGTTGATGACCATTCCCCATCTCATGGGCGGGCTCCTATCGTGGGGGGAGCTGGGCCTCGTTGTCGGCGTTCTGTCGCCGGGCCCGTTCCACTCTGCGGGTCGGGCGGACCGGTCTATGGACCGGTCCGCCCCAATCCTACTCTGTCAAGAGGTCCCTGCGGAGAGCGGGATGTCTCCCAGATTGACGTCCTTCTCGGTGCTGACTGCGTCGAACGTCCTGGTGGCGAAGCCGTCGGCAGCGATGCTGACGGTGTACTCGCCGGTCGCGAGGTCCTTGAGCCAGAAGTCGCCGAAGGCGTCGGTGTCGACGGCGACGGCGTCGCCGTCGCCCGCCGGCGTCGCCGTGCAGGTGGCTCCGACCACGACCTCCTTCTCGATCGGGTCGTACACGGTGCCGGCGATGAACTTCTTCGGGATGTTGAGGAAGTACACACGCGGCTTGGTGCCGAGCTCGGGCTTCATGACCTCGGCCTGGGCGATGAGGTCGGCGAACTCGCTCTCCTCGCCGAACTTGAGCGCTCCGGTCGGGCAGGAGTCGACGCAGCGCGGCACGCTCCACTCGCCGCTGTCCAGAAGGTGCGCGCACCCGGTGCACTTCTGCGCCAGGTTCAGGTCGTCGTTGAAGTAGATCGAGTGGTACGGGCAGGTGTCGACGCACTCCTTGCAGCCCGTACACAGGTCGGTGTCGATGACGACGAGACCGTCGTCACGCTTGTAGATCGCACCCTCGATGGGGCACGACTCGAGGCATGGCGCCTCGTCGCAGTGATTGCACGGGTTGGGCACATAGTGCATCCGCACGTGCGGCACGGTGCCGCGGATGTACTCGTCCACACGCATCCAGAACTGGCCGCTGTCCGGCTGGGGCTTGGCGATCGGAGCCCAGTCGTTGCCGACGTGTTCGTCCTTGCAGGCGAACTGGCAGCCGTAGCAGCCGTTGCAGACGCCGACGTCTACGATGAATGCCTTCATGGTCAGTCGTTACCTCCCTCGACCACCCAGCCGTTGAAGCGGAGGCCGGCACCGGGGTCGTATTCTCTCTCGAAGGCATCGGGGTAGTCCCGCCGCCAGGTCTCCCACTCTTCCGGCCTGATCTTCGCCACGTCCACGAGGTAGCCGCTCGTGGCCTGGCCGCAGGCGTTCTTGGAGGTGAGGCCGTGCGGGGCGATCGTGTTGATGGCGCCACCGCGGTCCACCTTGCCCGGGATGATGGGATCGTGCCGGGCGCCGTGGTCGATGTAAGTCACGCCCGGCATCATGCGCTCCCACACGCATGCTCCGGCGAGCACGATGCCGCGCTCGTTGTAGATCTTGACGATCTCACCGTGCTCGATACCGCGCGCGGCCGCGTCCGCCGGGTGGAGCCAGACGGGCTCGTACCGGTAGTTGTCCGGGCCCAGCACCTTGCCGGTCGGGGTCTCGCGCGCCCACGTGCAGTCGTCGCCCTGGGCGTGCGTGCGCCAGCGCGGGTGGTTGGACATGAGGATGAGCGGGAACATGTCCGCGCGCTCGCTCGAGAGGCGCTCGTCGTGCGTGATGCCCTTCTCGATCCACTTCGGGATCCCGGGGCGCTCCATGTCGTCGGGGAAGTGCGTCGCGAGGCGCTCGGAGTAGAACTCGAGCAGGCCCGACGGGGTCTTGAGCGGATGGTTCTTCGGGTCCTCGTAGAACTCACGCAGGCCCGGAGGATCCTCTTCCCAGTCCTCAGCGGTCGGGAAGACGCAGTACTTCTTCTCCTGGAACTCGTCCCAGGTCATGTACCTGTCGACGTGCATGCACTCGAAGATCTCCTTCTCGAGATCGTCGGTCGTCTTGCCCTTGGTGACCTGCTCCGTCATGCCCAGCTTCTCGGCGACGGCGAGCACGATCTCGTAGTCGCTCTTGGACTCGCCGACCGGCTCGATGGCCTTCTCCTGGAGCATGCAGGTCTGGTAGGGCGGTCCCTGGCGCACGTTGGTGAGGACGTCCTTGACCTCCATCGTGGTGTTCGCCGGCAGGATGATGTCGGCGTAGAGGCAGTCGTTCTCGAGCCACGGATGCTGCGCGATCATGAACTCGATGCTGTCGTCACGGTGTGCCTCGATGGTCCAGTTGCCGTGGTTCCAGCAGGTGATGCGGCACGGCGTGTCGGTCCAGATCATATGGAGCCGGGTGCCGCCCTCTTCCGGCGGGTTCGGGAACTGGTAGTCGATGAACTGGTCCTCCGTCTCGGCGTTCTGCGCGCCGGTGCCGGCGAAGTGGATGGTCTCGCTGTTGAGGATGGCCTCCTGGATCAACGTCTTGGGGATGTTCTGCGTGCCCCAGGCGTCGACGCTGCTCTGCACGGGGATGCGCAGACCGGGGCTGAGGGACGGGTTGAAGTAGCGGAAGTTCTCGAGGGCCTCGGCGCGAGGCATGCCGAAGTACGAGAACTGCCACTGGTGCACGCCGGGGCCGCCGAGGCCCTGCATGCCGAGCAGGATGCACTCGAGCCGGCCGGGCTCATGCGAGTAGGGGCCGCGGACCATCGAGCCGCCGAAGTAGTGCAGGATGGAGGTGCACTGCTTGCCGAACTCGCGCGCCAGCGCCTTGATCGTCCACTCGGGGATCGCGGTCTTCTTCGAGGCCCACTCAGGGCTCTTCGGTACGCCGTCCTCCTCACCGAGGACGTACGCGGCGACCTTGTCCATGCCGACGGCGTGGCTGGCGACGTACTCTTTGTCCCACAGGTCTTCCTTGAGCCACACGTAGATGATGGCGAGCTGCAGCGCGGCGTCGGTGTTGGGGAGGATCGGGATCCACTTGTCCGCGTGGACGGCCGCGCCGAAGTTGAGCTCGGGGCAGATGTAGACCTGCTTGATGCCGGCCTTGGTGAAGAAGTAGCTGATGTTGGTGGCGTTCTGCCCGGTGAAGCCCCACGGGGTGGTCTCGTCGTCGCAGCCCCACTTGAGGACCATCTCGCAGTTCTCGACGACGTCCTTCAGGACGTTCAGCTGGGGCGCCATCATGCCCTGGAACCCATGGCCCCACACGTGCTTGGAGCCCCAATACCAGCCCTCCCAGCTGTCGGGCTGGCGGACCTGGAGGGTGAAGCCGCCCATCTCGTCGAGGAGGCGGGCGCTGTGGCCGTGCGGCGTATGGATGGTCTTGCTCTCGCCGTGGCCGTCGCCCTGGACCAGGATCGCCGCAGGGCCGTACTGCTTGTGGATGCGGGCGATCTCCTTGGCGATGATGTCCGTGGCCTCGTCCCAGGAGATGCGGACGTACTTGCTCTTGCCGCGGTTCTGCGGGTTCCTCTCGCCGTCGGGATCCCAGTCGATGCGCTTGAGCGGGTACTTGACGCGGTTGGGGGAGTAGGTGCGCTTCTTGTAGGCGGTCATGTAGGGCGCGGGGCGCGAGCGCATGCCCGGTTCCAGCGTCTGGCCGTTGCGCTCGAGCTTCCAGGGGCGGAAGCTTGCGCCGTCGTACTTCCAGTCGAAGTCGAAGGGCCGGATGCGCACGATCTTGCCGTCCTTGACGTCGACCATGACCTCGCCGGTGCCGCCGAGGAGGCCGCCCTGAGACAAGGCTCTGACGACGGTCTTGTCGGGGGTCACGTCCACTTTCTTCCGCGGATCGTCACTCATCTCAATCGCTGTCCTTTCGCCATAGGTGAAGTGCCCTCGAGACGGGCGGCAGTCAGTTGGATCCGGACGACGGCCGGGATGGGTTCCAGCCAAGGTAGGCGGACAGGGAAGCTGCTGCGTCCTTGACCGAGCGGGTGCAGAGGTCGCGCTCCTCCGGGCTGAAGCGGCCCGCCGGCATGACCACGGAGAGCGCGGCCACGACGTTGCCGAGCTGGTCGCGCACGGGCGAGCCTACGGCGCAGATGCTGAGGTACAGCCCCTCTTCGTCGTAGGCCACGTCTTCTTCGACGACGCGTTCGAGCTCACGCTCGAGTTCCACGGGGTCGGTGACGGTCCGCGGGGTGTGCTTGCGGCGCTTCTGCGCCAGCACGGCGGCGCGTCGCTCCGGGTCGGCGAAGGCGGTGAAGAGCTTGCCGTGCACCGAGGCGAGGTCACCGATGATGCGCCCCGGGGCGACCTCGCGCTGGAAGGGCCGCGAGGAGTTGACGATGCTCACGCACACCGGCACGCCGTCGACGGGGACGGCCAGCGTGACCGACTCCCCCGTGCGCGCCACGAGCTCTTCGAGGAACGGGCGCGCGTGCTCGACGAACTCGGAGTAGTCCTCGGCGACGTAGGCCATGGTGATGGCCGCCGGGCCGAGGTGGTAGTGGTTCGTCGTCGCGTCGCGCACGAGGAACTCGGCCGCCTCGAGAGTGCGGACCATGCGGTAGGCGGTCATGCGCAGCAGGCCCGTGCGCGCGGCGATCTCGTCGATCGTCCACTCGCGGTGGTCGACGTCGAACAGCGTGAGAATGGAGAGGCCGCGCGCGAGCGCACGCACCGTGAGCGGATCGGTCTCCCCCTCCCGGTCCTGTCGGCTGCTCTGGCCGTTCGCCGTTCGTGCCTGTGTGGCAGTCATGCCGTCCCCTTCGCCTGAGCCCTTGCTTGTCGCCGTCGGGCAGGAGTACGATATTCGCGTTGTCATCAGACGATATCAGCGTTTGCACGAGATGCAAGAGTCTGATTCACGTGACTCAGGCGCAGGTGTCATTTCGGTGTTCGCATACGAACATGGGAGCCGGTAGGAGGTCGCCTCATGAGTGAGCAGGTCTTCACCAATCTGACGAACTGCGGGCCGGTGTCCGTCTACGTCAATGACGGGGTCGTCACGCGGATCCGTCCGCTGGTCGCCGACGACGAGTCCGAGTTCAAGCCCTGGGTGATCGAGGCGGATGGCAAGCAGTACTCTCCGCCGAAGAAGTTCAACCTCGCTCCGATGGTCCACGCCGAGCGCCGCCGCCTCTACTCAGACGAGCGCATCAAGTACCCGATGAAGCGCGTCGACTTCGACCCCAACGGGGAGCGCAACCCGCAGAACCGCGGCAAGTCGGCCTATGAGCGCATCTCGTGGGACGAAGCGCTCGACATCGTCTCGAGCGAGATCGCGCGCGTGAAGAAGACGTACGGCAGCTCGGCCATCAGCGGCATGACCTCGTCTCACCACAACTGGGGCATCGTCGGCTACAAGATGGGCCCGTTCATGCGCTTCATGAACTGTCTCGAGGCCACCCCGGTGTTCGACAACCCGGACAGCTGGGAGGGGTGGCACTGGGGCGCCACGCACACGTACGGCTTCTACTGGCGCCTCGGCATGCCCGAGCCGTTCGACAACCTGCAAGACGTGATGAAGAACTCCGAGCTCGCGGTCTTCTGGTCGAACGACCCCGACACCACGCGCGGGACGTACTCCGGGCAGGAGTCGGCCATCTGGCGCACGTGGCTCAAGGAGAAGGGCATCCCGGCGGTCTTCATCGACCCGTTCCACAACTACACGAACGCGATCTTCGACCAGGCCAAGTGGATCGCGCCGCGCATGGGCACGGACACGGCGCTGGCGATGGCGATCGCCTACGTATGGATCACCGAGGACACCTACGACAAGGAGTACGTCGCCGACCGCACCATCGGCTTCGACGAGTTCAAGCCCTACGTGCTCGGCGAGACGGACGGCGTGCCCAAGACGCCCGAGTGGGCCGCCGACGAGTCCGGCGTCGAGGCGCGCGTCATCCGCACGCTGGCGCGCGAGTGGGCGAGCAAGCGCACGGTCCTCACGGCCGGCGCGCGGGGCGGCGAGGGCAGCGCCTGCCGCACCGCCTACGGCACCGAGTGGGCGCGGATGATGGTGCTCCTCCAGGCCATGCAGGGCCTGGGCAAGCCGGGCGTCACCATCGGCGGGATCAGCATGGGCGCGCCGGCGGACTTCGAGACCTGGTTCCCGGCCTACGCCGAGCCGCAGGGCCGCATGTCCCACTCGACGAAGGCGGCCAACTACATCCCGCAGAACTCCACCAAGCAGCGGCTCTGGCGGCTCACCGTGCCGGACGCCATCCTGAACCCGCCCGTGGAGTGGGACGGCGCCGGCTTCTGCGGCCAGTCGCTCGAGCAGCAGTTCGAGCACTTCGTGTACCCGGCCGAGGGCTGCTCCGAGATCAAGCTCTGGTACCGCTACGGCGGTTCGTTCATGGGCACCATGTCCGACACCACGAAGTGGGTGCGGATGTACCAGAGCCCCAAGCTCGAGTTCGTCGTCAACCAGGACGTCTGGTTCAACAGCGAGACCCGCATGGCCGACGTCATCCTGCCGGCCTGCACCAACTTCGAGCGCGACGACATCGGCGAGTTCGCCGCCTGCAACGGCTACACGACGAACTCGCACGCGGGCAACAACTACCGCGTCATCGTCCGCGAGAAGAAGTGCATCGAGCCTCTCTGGGAGTCCAAGTCCGACTACCAGATCCTCGCCGACTTGTCCGAGCGGCTCGGCATCTTCGACGAGTTCACCGACGGCGGCAAGACCGAGATCGACTGGGCCAAGGCGTTCTACGACTGCTCCGACCTGGCCAAGACGCTCGACTGGGAGACCTTCGACAAGAAGGGCTACCACATCATCAACGCCCCCGAGGACTACAAGCCGACGCCGTGCCTGCGCTGGTTCGCGGAGGGCCGCGCCTGCGACACGCCCGACACCGGCAACCCCAAGCGCGGCACCGACAAGGCGCACGAACTCGGTACCTACAGCGGCAAGATCGAGTTCGCGTCCGAGAGCCTCAAGGCTCACTTCCCGGACGACGAAGAGCGCCCCGTCTCCCCGCGGTACATCGAGAGCTGGGAGGGTCATCACACCACCGAGCTCTTCGAGAAGTACCCGCTGCAGCTCATGTCGCCGCATCCGCGCTTCTCGTTCCACTGCCACTACGACAAGCACACCGACTGGCTCGACGACATCCCCGTCCATCGCATCAAGAAGGACGGCTACGCGTGGTGGCCGGTGCGGCTGAGTCCGGCGGACGCGGACGCGCGCGGCATCCGCAACGGCGACATCGTGCGCCTGTACAACGACCGCGGCGTCCGTGCTCTGCTGCGCGGTCGTCACCGAGCGGGTCCGCCCGGGCATCGCGCACAGCTACGCGTCGTCGGCCAAGTACGACCCGCTCGAGCCGGGCAAGGCCGACTCGGTCGACAAGGGCGGGTGCGTGAACATGCTGACGCCGTCGCGCATGGTCAGCCAGCACGCGCCGGGCATGACGCCCAACTCGTGTCTCATCGACATCGCGAAGTGGGAGGGCTGATCGGATGCGCCTCGGTATGCTCATCGACGTCACCAGGTGCAGCGGCTGCCACAACTGCTTCCTGGCCTGTCGTGACGAACACTACGGCAACGACTATCCCGGCTACTCCGCGGCCCAGCCGCTCAACGGGCAGTTCTGGATGCAGATGAAGGAGGTCGAGGGCGGCAAGTACCCGCGGCCCCGGCTCAACTACATCGCCATCCCCTGCCAGCACTGCCAGAACGCGCCGTGCATCGACGCCGCCAAGGACGGCGCGGTGTATCGCCGCGAGGACGGGATCGTGATGATCGATCCCGAGAAGGCGAAGGGACAGGACCAGATCGTGGCCTCCTGCCCGTACCGCGTCATCTACTGGAACGCGGAGCTTGGAGCTGCCGCAGAAGTGCGGCCTCTGCGCCCAGCGCCTCGACACCGGCGACAAGCAGCCGCGCTGCGTCGAGTCCTGCCCGACGGGCGCGATGGCCTTCGGCGACCTCGACGATCCCGAGTCCGAGATCTCGAAGCGCCTGCAGGAGGTCTCGCCCGAGGTCTTCCATCCCGAGTACGGGACGGATCCGCTGGTGACCTACGCCGGCCTCCCGGGCCGGATGGTCGCCGGCGAGGTCGTGCTCGAGGGCAGCGACGTCTGCGCCGAGGGCGTCAAGGTGACGCTCGAGGGCGACGGCGTCACGCTGGAGACGGCGTCGAAGACGTTCGGCGACTTCGAGTTCGAGCGCCTGCCGCAGAACAGGGCGTTCAAGCTGACGGTCGCCGCCGACGGCTACAAGCCACAGGTGTTCGACGTGAAGACACACACCGACGTCGACCTCGGCGAGGTCGTGCTCACGAAGTAGCTCTGACGAGAGGCTCGCGCCAGAGCGCGGGGGCGCGGCGGGCGGTCGCAGGATCGCACGCCGCGCCCCGTGGCGTTCCGGCGCCGGGAGGAGCGGCCGCGGACTCGAGCGGCCGGCGCCCCGGGTGGCCGCCTCAGGTACGGGCGGCGCCGAGACCCGAGGCCTCGAGCGCTTGCGTCAGCAGCTGGCGGACGTGCAGGACATGGACCTCAGCCGCCGCCGATGCGCGCGCCGGGTCCTGGTCGCGGATGGCTTCGACGATGTCCACGTGCGTGGCGAAGACGTCGTCCTCGGTGCTGTCGAGCAGGTCCTGGTCGACCGGCAGGAAGAGGTCGGCGCGGACGGCGTTCATGGCCAGGGCCAGGCGAGGGCTGTGGGCCGCCGCCGAGATGCTGCGGTGGATGCCGGCGTCGGCCCGGAACAGAGAGGCCCGTCGCCGGTTGTCGCGCTCCTCGGCCAGCGCCAGCTCCATGGCCTCCAGATCTCCGGCCGTCCTGCGCAGGGCGGCGAGCTCCGCGAGCCGCCGCTCGATGGTGATGCGGAACTCGAAGATGTCGTCGAGCTCGCCGCTGTGCTCGCCCATCCACTGGGCCCAGCACTTCTTCAGGGCGCGAAGGTCGCTCACCCGAGAACCGCCGTGGGCGCCGCGGGTGGTGACGAGGTAGCCCATGCTCTCGAGCGAGCGCAGGGCGATGCGCAGCGTGACCCGTGAGATGCCGAGCTGCGCGGCGAACTCCGTCGCCGGTGGGAGGCGGTCGCCCGGCCCCAGTTCGCCCCAGAAGATGAGCGCGCGGACGTAGCGCTCCGCGCTTTCGCTCGCCGTGCCGGGCGTGAGGGACATGTCGTCGAACCCTTGCTGGTCCATACCGGATCCTCGTCGGAAGGTGCGCAGACTATAGCAGTCTTGACAATAATACCTAAATGGCTACCATCTATGCAATTAGAGTTCCGTTGGGGTGTGAAGGCGAAAGGAGCCGCGATGCCAGCTGAGGTCCACGAGGCGCTCGCCTGGACGACAGAGATCGTCGAGAAGGCGCTCGCGGCCGGGCGGCCCGCGCTCGATGAGGCCGCCGCCAAGCAGGTCCTGGCCGCCTACGGCGTCCCGGTCCCCGCCGGCGGCCTCGTCCACTCCGCGCCCGAGGCCGCCGATCTGGCGGCGTCGCTCGGCGTGCCCGTCGCCATGAAGGCGGTGGGCGCGCTGATCCAGCACAAGACCGAGACCCGGCTGGTCGTCCTCGACCTGCGCACCCCCGCCGAGGTCGCCGACACGTACATCGCGCTCGCCGAGCGCGCCGGCGACGCCCTCGAGGCCGTGCTGGTCGAGGAGATGGTCGCCGGCAGTCGCGAGTTCATGGTCGGCATGAAGCGCGACGCCGCCTTCGGCCCCGTCGTGGCCTTCGGCCTCGGCGGCACGATGACCGAGGTGTTCCGAGATATCGCCCTCGCCATCACCCCCGGCGCCGAGGGCGATGTCTCCGAGCTCCCCGATCTGCTCCGCGGCAAGGCGCTGCTGGGCCCGTTCCGCGGCCAGCCGGCCGTCGACAGGGACAAGCTGGTCGCGGTCATGGAGGCCGTCGCCCGGATCGCCGCCGACCATCCGCGGATCGCCGAGATCGACGTCAATCCTCTGCTGATCCGCGGAGGCGACCCGGTCGCGGCCGACGCGCTGATCGTGCTGTCCGCGGCCGCGCCGGAGCCGCGGCCGCGGCGCGCGTTCGCGCCCGACCTCGACGCCGTGCTGGCGCCGAAGTCTGTCGCCATCGTCGGCGCCTCCGACAACCTCACCCGCTGGGGCGGATCCGCGCTGCAGAACATCCTCGCCGGCGGCTACGAGGGCGCGATCTACCCGGTGAACCCGAAGGGCGGTGAGTTCTTCGGCCTGCCCGTGTCGACGAGCCTCGAGGACGTGCCCGCGCCGCCGGATCTTGCGCTGCTCGCGGTCGGCGCCGCCCAGCTTCCCGGCGTGGTCGAGCAGTGCGGCCGCGCCAGGGTGCGCGCCGCCGTCGCCATCGCCGCCGGGTTCTCTGAGACGGGCACCGCCGGCGAAGAGGCGGAGCTCGAGCTTGCGCGCTCGGCCGCCGACGCCGGCGTCACGCTGATCGGTCCCAACTGCATGGGGATCATCGCCAATGCGACCCGTCTCCACGCGACCGGCTTCATCGCCCTGCACCCGCGTCCCGGCAAGGTCGCCATCGTGTCCCAGTCGGGCAACCTCGGTGTGCAGCTGTCCGCACTCGCCGACCGTCGCGACCTGGGCGTGCGCTGCTTCATCGGCGTCGGCAACGAGGCGCAGGTGAGCGCCGTCGACGTCCTCGAGTACCTGGCGCATGACGACGGTACCTCCTGCGTCCTGGCCTATCTCGAGGGCATCGACGACGGCCGCCACCTCTTCGACGTCGCGCGCGCGACGAGCCTCGAGAAGCCGGTGGTGGTCCTGCGCGGAGGGCTCACCGACAGCGGCGGCAAGGCCGCCGCGTCGCACACCGGCGCGATGGCCGGCTCCGCAGCGGTGTACGAAGCCGCCGCGCGTCAGGCCGGCCTGGTCACCTGCACGTCCGTCCAGGAGGCGCTCGACCTGACGACGGCGCTTGCGAACCTGCCGCTGCCCGAGGGCCGCCGCGTGGCCGTCGTCACGAACGGCGGCGGCGCCGGCGTGCTCGCCGCCGACGAGATGGCCCGGCAGGGCCTGACGCTCGTCGATCCGTCCGCGGAGCTGCTCGCGGAGCTGGACGAGATCCTGCCGCCGTTCTGGAGCCGCCGGAACCCGTTCGACATGGTCGCCACGGCCGGCGGTGACGTCGGGCCGAAGGTCGTCGCCGCCGTCACGCGCTGCCCGGACGTCGACGCAGTGGTCGTCTTGTCGGTGCTCGGCGTGCCCAACACCGGCGACGAGGTCCGCGCCCAGTCGGCCACGGGCGACTACGACGACTTCAGCCCGTGGGAGAAGAGCTACCTCGACGGCGTGGCCGCGCTCATGGCCGAGACGGGCAAGCCCATCATCAACGTCCCCGACCTTCCGATCCGCCGCGCGCTCCACACCGGCGACCACCCGTACGCCCCCATCGTCCTCGCCACTCCGAGGGCCGCGGCGCTGGTCGTCGAGCGGATGGCCGGCTACGGCGCCTGGCGCACCAGGCATTCAGCCCACTCACGACCGAAGGACGACGCATGACCCCCACCGACGTGGCCGGAGCCGCGGCAGGCGCCAAGGCCGACGCTCCCCAGCTCGAGATCATGTCCGGCAACGAGGCGATCGCCCGCGGCGCCTGGGAGGCCGGCGTACGCTTCGCCTCCGCTTACCCCGGAACCCCCAGCACCGAGATCATGGAGGCGCTGGCCAAGTACGACGACGTCTACGCCGAGTGGGCGCCCAACGAGAAGGTCGCGGTCGAGGCCGCGACCGGCGCCGCGCTCGCCGGCGCCCGGGCGCTCTCCACGATGAAGCACGTCGGACTCAATGTCGCCGCCGACCCGTTCTTCTCGTCGTCCATGATCCACATGGCCGGCGGCCTCGTGATCGTGTCCGCCGACGACCCGGCGATGCACAGCTCGCAGGACGAGCAGGACAACCGCAACTACGCCAAGTTCGCGAAGATGGCCATGATCGAGCCCTCCGACGCGGACGAGGCGCTGCGGTTCGTCAAGACCGCGTACGAGGTGAGCGAGCGCTTCGGCACGGCGGTGCTCTACCGGACGACCACCCGCACCTCACACGCGCAGGGTGTGGCGCGTCTCGGCGAGCGCGTGACGCCCGCCGGGCCGCTCCTCCAGCTCGAGCGCGACCCGTCGCAGCAGCTGATGATGCCGCACAACGCCATCCCCCGCCACGCCGCCGTGGAGCAGCGTCTCCTCGAGCTCGCGGAGTTCGCCGAGACCACGGATCTCAACACGGTAGAGATGGGCGACACCCGCGTGGGCATCGTCGCCTCGGGCGCGGCCTACGGGTCCGCCAAGGAGGCGTTCCCGCAGGCGAGCTTCCTGAAGCTGGGCATGAGCTGGCCGCTGCCGAAGCGGCTCATCGCCGACTTCCGCTCCAAGGTAGACAAGCTGTACGTGGTCGAGGAGCTCGACCCGTTCCTCGAGGAGAACATCCGCCTGCAGGGCGTGCAGGTCGACGGCGGCAAGGACATCCTGCCGCTCTGCGGCGAGTTCAACCCGGGCCTCGTGGCGCGGCTGCTCTCCGGCGCCGGGGTGCCCGGCGTCGACGAGGGCCTGCTGCTCGATGTCGCCGACGCCGTCCCCGGCCTGCCCGACCGGCCGCCGACACTCTGCCCCGGCTGCTCGCACCGCGGCGTGTTCGTCGCGCTGCGTCGCCTGCGCGCCTTCGTGAGCGGCGACATCGGCTGCTACAGCCTCGCCGCCCTGCCGCCGTTCGAAGCCATGCACTGCAGCACCTGCATGGGCGCCGGTATCAGCATGGCCCACGGCATGTCGAAGGTCATGGACGAGAACGCCGACCAGAAGAACCGTCCCGTGGCGATCATCGGCGACAGCACGTTCTTCCACACGGGGATCAGCTCCCTCCTCGACGTCGCCTACAACGGCAGCAACGTCGTCACCGTCATCCTGGACAACAGGACCACGGCCATGACCGGCGGCCAGCAGAACCCCAGCGTGGGCAAGACCCTTCAGGGCAAGGACGCCCCGCTGGTGGACATCCCCGCGCTCGTGCGCGCGCTGGGCATCCCGCGGGTGCGGGAGATCGATCCGTTCGACGTGGCCCAGTGCCAGGCGGTGCTCAAGGAGGAGATCGCGGCGGACGAGCCGTCGGTCGTGATCGCCACCTCGCCGTGCGTGCTCCAGTACCGCATCAACGGTGACGCCTACACGGTCGACCCCGACCTGTGCACCGGCTGCAAGGTCTGCCTGCGCGCCGGCTGCACCGCCCTCAGCCTGTACAAGAACAAGGACGGCGAGCCGCGGGTCGAGACCGACCCGGTCTCCTGCACCGGCTGCGGCGTGTGCGCGCAGCTCTGCCGGTACGAGGCGATCATCGCTCCTGCGACCGACGACGGAAAGGACGCCTGATGGATGCCCAGCGCCCCACCTTCAACATCCTCATCTCGGGCGTCGGCGGCCAGGGCGTGGTGCTGGCCAGCTACGTGCTCAGCCGTGTCGCCCTGGCCGAGGGCTACGACGTCAAGCAGAGCGAGGTCCACGGCATGGCCCAGCGCGGCGGCTGCGTGACCAGCCACCTGCGGTTCGGCGACAAGGTCTACTCGTCGCTCATCACTCCCGGGACCGTGGACGTGCTCCTCTCGTTCGAGTCGGTCGAGGCCCTGCGCTACGTGCACTGGCTCAAGCCGGGCGGCCTGCTGGTGTACAACGCCGCCCGCGTGAATCCGAGCACCGTGTCGTCCGGCGCCTGCGAGTACCCGGAAGGCATCGAGGAGCGGATCGCGGCGGCTTGGCCGAACGTCCGCGCCGTCGACGCGAGCGCCCTGGCCGCCAAGGCCGGCACCGTCAAGGCGGCCAACGTCGTCATGCTCGGCGCGATGGCGAGCGCCTTGCCCTTCACTCCCGAGATGCTGGAGAGTGTCATCAAGCGCTCCGTGCCGCCCAAGACCATCGACGTGAACCTCGCGGCGTTCCACATCGGCCTCGAGGTCGCCGCGGTCCCGGCGTGAGGCCCGGGGCGCCGCCGGCGACCCCACGCGCGGAGGACCCATGATCAGAAGCATCGTGGTGCACGACATCCCGGCGGACTCCGTCGCGGCGATGGAGCGGTGGTACCACCGCGTCCACGCGCCGGAGATCGTCCGCCGTTACGGTCCGTGGCTGGCGCGGCACGAGAGCTTCGTGCCCGTGCCGCCGCCGCCCGAGGCGGCCGCCTTCGGTGTCTTCAACTGGCGGGTCACGGACGGCTGGTGGCGTGAACTGCCCGAGCCGGGACCGCAGGGCGCGCTGTGCTTCACGCCGCCGCCCGTCTGGCCGCGTGTGGCCACGTGCTTCATCCCGGCGCAGCCGACCGAGGACTTCCTCGGCTGGGGCGCGCTTCCGGAGGAACGTGCGTGCTTCCGCTGGCACGTCCTGCAGCGCTACCCGCACGGCGTGCCGATCAGCGAGGGCGAAGGCTGGTTCCTGGAGACGCATGCGCCGGAGCTCTGCGCCCTTCCCGGACTCCGGCGCTTCTTCAGCTCTCGCGTGATCGACGACCCGCTGCGCCTGCCCGGCACGTGGGCGGACGGCAAGGAGCCGCCGCCTGAGACGATCCTGCCCGGGTGGCACCGGGTCTCCGAGCTCTGGTTCGAGTCGCTCGGCGACTGGCGGGCGGCGGTCGTGGGGAGCGCCGCCCGACTCACACCGTCCGGCGTGGGCGACCCAGCCGGGCTATCCCTTCGTGGAGCCCGGCCGCGACTTCGTCAGCTCGTTCCTGCTCGAGCGCCCGACCGACGAGTTCCTGCGCGATCTGAGGGGGTACCTGCCATGAGCTCCGGCGCCGACGTCGTCTGGGACCTGCGCGTCCATGAGAACGTCAAGGTACTCTTTGTCCGCGACACCACCGGCAACCTCGTGGAGCTCGTCGAACCGCTCGAGCCCGCTGGCAACGAAAGGACCTCACGGCCATGAAGAGCACGACCTGGCAGGACGACCATCCCTGGACGCACATCGACTGGGAGCTCAACGACGTCACGCCGTACCAGCTCAACTGGTTCTGGTGCAACATGGAGAAGGGCGACTACCTTTGGCACCCCAACCAGCACAAGGGGTTCGAGTGGTGGATCAGCCTCGAGGAGGCCGGCGGCCCTCTGGGCAGCGTCCACATCGCTCCGCAGACGTGGAACGACGGCGTCAAGATCCGCCCGTACATCAAGCTCCCGAAGCTTGAGGACGTCCCGGCCGAGTACAGGGACCTCATCAAGTACGACCACGTCGTCTTCGCCGGCGCCATCAGCATCATGGGCGACGACGTCAAGCGCGACGATCCGGTGCTCGGCTACCGCCTGCACCAGTGGCAGAAGAGTGACAACGGCTGCGTGGGCATGTCTTCGGCCATCGAGGCCAAGGAGAACGCCGCCGACGACGGGCTCATCTGGGCCGCGCACGCCAATGAAGAGGTCGGCAACTGGGAGGTCTTCCTGCCGACCCTGGCCCGGCTGTACCGCGTCATCACCGATCCGGAGATCGCTCCGTACTACTCGTTCAGGGTCGAGGGCTCGGGACGCGAGGCGCGGTATGCAGAGCTGTAGGAGCCGACCAGGGCCCGGCCGGTCGGAAAGCAAGCGTCCCGGCGTGAGCCCGTCGCCGGCGGTGCGCTGCAGGAAGGCACCCTGGAGGCGGCGGTGAACGCGCAGGGCCACTACGGCTGGACCGTGCCGGGGCGGGAGAAGCGCCTGCTACAGACCACCACCACGTGACCCCTGGAGGCCCGCTCAAGACTCCGTCGCCGGTCGCCGGCGACGCGGGTCCGGGCGCCCAAGCGCAACTCGGAGGCGGCCGGGCCGACGCCTTTGCCGCCGTGCTCATGGCCTTCGTGGCCCTGCAGACCGTGGGCATCGCGCTCATCCCGGTGGTCACGCCGTTCCTGAAGGACCACTACCACCTGGGCGACGCCCAGATCGGTCTGCTGACGTCGGCGTTCGCTCTGGCCGTGGCTGTCGCGTCCATCCCCATGGGGCTCGCGACCGCGAGGTGGGGCGGCCGCACGCTCGTCGTGGCCGCCGCCCTCTTCCTGGCCGGCAGCCTCGTCTTCGCTGCGGCCGACTCCTACGCGTGGTTCCTCGTCGGCCGCTTCATCCAGGGCCTGGGCGCAGGGGCGGGCATGCCCGTGGGCACAGCTCTGATCACCCACCTCGTGACGCCCCGCTCCCGCCACCGGGCCTTCGGCCTCTTCGGCGCAGGTACGGGGCTTGGCACGGTGGGGACGCTCCTGGTCATGCCCAGCATCGCCGCCGCCGGCGGGTACCGCGCCGTCTTTGTCGCGGCGGCGGTCTTCGCAGTGGCGCTCGCGGGGGGTGCGGTGGCGCTCAAGGCGATGAGGTCGCGGCCTGCCTGGAGCGATGCGCAGACCGCACGCGCGCTGCTGGGTGCACTGGGCAAGGTCGCGCGCAATCCCGGCGTCCTCCTGATGGCCGTGATGAACCTGACCGTGGTGGCCGTGGTGGTCGGCGTGCTCACCTGGACGCCGCAGTTCCTGCACGACCAGCACGGCACGTCGCTGGCCGTGGCGGCGTATCTCACCGCCGCCATCGGCTTCTCGCAGGCCTTGGGCAATCCGTCCGGTGCGAGTGCGATGACCCGCTGGGGCAAGAACGCGGTACTGGTCGTGGGTCTCGGACTCATGACCGTCGCCATCGCGCTCGTCCCTCTGGGCCCGGGGATCGTGGCGACCTTCATCGCGGTCGTGGCGACAACGTTCCTGGCGGGGGCGTTGCTGCCTCCCAGCCTCGCGATCGTCGCCGATGTCGTGCACGGGAATGAGGCCGTGGGCGCCGCGACCGGGCTCATCGGCCTGCTCAACGTGATCGGCTCGATGATCGCTCCGTGGGTGTTCGGCGTGCTGCTGGACACGTACGGCACGGCGCCGGGCGACTCTGGCTACACGGCGGGGTACGCGATGCTCGCCGCCTTCGGTGTCGCGGGCTTCGCGAGCGCCGTGGCGTATGTCTTTCTGCGCCGGCGCCAGGCCGACCGGGACTGACCGTCCCGGGAACGGCCCCACCTCTGACGGCGGTCGTCTTGGAGGGCCGGGGTGTTGACACTACGCCGGGTGAGGTCCCACAGTAACTGCTTCGAGACAGTGTGCGGCGGCGCACTCTACTGCCGCAGGGCTCTGACCCGCCTGATCAGCCAGGAGAAGGGGGAACAGTGGGGACTCGCTACCCGGAGTTGTTCTCGCCCATCAGTATCGGCAAGCTCGAGCTGAAGAACAGGATCGTCAAGACCGCTGCGCAGACCTACTTCTTCGAATCGGGCGAGCGGCGCTTCGGCGGCATCGCCAAGGGCTTCTACGGGGCGGTGGCCCGCGGCGGGCCCGGCCTGCTCATCTGCGAGACGCCTGCCATGGAAGCGCCCTACAAGGAGACCGGCGACCGTCGCTATCGCGTTGACGACGACCGCTTCCTCCCGGACATCGAGGCGCTTGCGGCGGAGGTCCACCAGCACGGGTGCCCACTCTTCCTCCAGTTCTACCACCGCGGCCCCTGGGGTGGCGTCTACGCGGTCGACAGGGTGCGGATGTCCGCGTCGGGTGTGACCGTCGAGTCCCCCTTCGACGTCTACGGGGAGGAGCCACCGCGCGCGATGACTCTTGCCGAGATCGAGGAGGTCGTCGAGGCGTTCGTGGGCGGGGCGGCGCGCGCGGCCCGGGGCGGCGTCGACGGCATCGAGATCAACGCTGCGGACGACCACCTGCTGCCAACGTTCCTCTCGCGCTTCTGGAACAAGCGTGACGACCGGTACGGCTGCCAGACCATGGAGAACCGGGCGCGGATCGTGGTCGAGATCGTGCAGGGCATCAAGCGGCGCGTCGGCCCCGACTTCCCCGTGCAGGTGCGCATGAACGCCATCGAGATCGGCGGCGGCGAGGAGGGCTTCAGCATCGAGGAGGGCAAGGAGCTGGCCGTGCTGCTTGAGGCCGCCGGCGTCGACTCCCTCCACGTGAAGTCCCACTGGATGGGCATGCACCAGGCCTCGTTCAACCAGGAGGTGCTCTTCTACCCGGAACCGCACATCCCGCTCAGTGAGTTCCCCCCTGAGCTGGACTGGCGCGGCAAGGGCGCCGGCGCACAGCTGCCCCTGGCCGCGGTCATCAAGCAGGTGGTCTCCATCCCCGTCATGACGGTCGGCGTCCTGGACGCCGACCTCGGCGAGAAGGCTCTGCGCGAGGGCAAGGCGGACCTGATCGGCATCAACCGGCGGTTCTTCGCCGACCCGGACTGGGCGCGCAAGGTGCAGGAGGGCAGGGAGGACGACATCCAGCCGTGCACGCACTGCGGCAACTGCAACTCGAACTACAACAAGCCGCGGCAGTGTCGGATCAACGCGTGCTTCGGCACCGACCAGTACGACCTGGCGCCGCTCGGGACGAGGAAGAGGGTCCTCGTCGTCGGCGGCGGCCCGGCCGGCATGCAGGCGGCGAGGATCGCCGCCCTCCGGGGCCACGAGGTGAGGCTCTGGGACAAAGGACGGTATCTGGGCGGGGCGACGCCGCTGGCGAACATGGTCAAGGGGTTCGAGGTCGACGAGCTGGACAAGTTCATCGCGTTCTTCAGACTCCAGGTCAAGAAGGTCGGCGTCAAGGTGGAGCTGGACCGGGAGTTCGACCTCTCCACGCTCGACCGCATCAAGCCCGACGCCGTCGTGCTGGCGCTCGGCGGGACTCCCGTGCTGCCCGACGTCCCCGGCCTCGACGGGAAGAACGTCATCAAGACCAGCGACCTGTACGGGACGCTGCGCTTCTATCTGTGGCTCTTCGGCCCCCGGCTGCTGCGCGAACTGACCAGGTTCTGGATGCCGGTGGGGCAGAAGGTGGTCATCATCGGCGGCGCCATCCAGGGATGCCAGCTCGGTGAGTTCCTCACCAAGCGCGGCAGGCAGGTGACCATCGTCGAGACCGGGGACGAGCTGGGGGTCGGACTGGTGCCGGAGCGGAAGACGCGGCTCTTCTACTGGTTCGACAAGAAGGGTGTCCCCCTGCTGTCGGGCGTGCAACTCGTCGAGATCACCGGCGAGGGCCTCTCCATCGTCACCCGCGACGGCGAGCCGCAGTTCCTCAAAGCGGACAACGTCATCCCCACGCTGCCCTTCGCCCCCAACCTCGGGATGGAAGAGGGCGTGCGAAGCAGGGTCCCGGAGGTCTACTCGATCGGCGACTGCGACAGCCCGGCTACCATCCCGGAGGCGACGGCTGCAGGCTGGCGGGTCGGGAACGCCCTCTAGCCGGAGCGTGGTCTGCGGACGGACGTCGAAGCGGTGAGCTTCCCGACCGAAGTGAGCGGGGAGCGAAGCCCCTGCCCGGGCGTGAGCCGCGGCGGCCCGCGGCGATTCCATCGATCACGACCGGCTCCACAAGGAGCGGCGCCCCGCTGGTGAGACGGCTCCAGCGGGGCGCCTGCCCCGGCCGGGGGAGGCGGGGACGGGGGGACGAGTGAGTCGGGGCGCTATTCTGCCAGGGGGCTGATCGCCTGGAACGTCGGGCTGTCGAAGACCTTGCCCAGGCAGGCGCCGCTCTCCTGGAGCTTGGCCTTGCCCACCGAGTAGCAGACGCAGAAGGCCACTTCCATGAGCTCCTCGTCCGTGGCGCCGGCTGCTTTGGCGTTGCACGCCTGCGGGAGCACGCCTTCCCAGTGGTTGTTCATCATGTACAGGCCCACGAGCAGCAGGTAGCGGGTCTTGGGATCGAGGATGCCCCGGTCCAGCAACCCGGTCAGCTGGTTCTGCGCGTAGGTGTGCAGCATGTCCGGCCTGTTCTTGACCCAGAAATCCAGGCTGGGATCGTCCGCGGGCTTGCCGTAGCCCGGCCGCTGCTTGGCCCACGATGCGAGGACCTCCTCGCCGGTGACCGCTGCCTTCATCGCTTCGACGACTTCTACTTCTTCCGGTCGTGGCATGTGCTTGCTCCTTTTCGCGGTGTCAAATGGGGCGCCGGATGCGCGCTTCCGGCAGGGTCAATCGAGGGCGGGCTCGACGGTGGCGGGCTGGGTGACCAGACGCTCGGCCAGGATCTCGGCGAGGTCGAGGACGCGGACGGTCTTGTCTGGCGCGACAGTCCCGACGCCGTCTTCCATCATCGTCAGGCAGTACGGGCAGTTGACGCCGATGACGTCCGGTGACGTCTCGAGGAGCTGTCCGACGCGGAGCTCGTTCACCCGCTGCCCGGCGTCCTCCTCCATCCACATGCGGCCGCCGCCGGCGCCGCAGCACAGGCTCTTGCTCTTGTTGCGGGCGGCCTCGAGCACCGTCACTCCCGGCACCGCACGCAGCACGTCGCGAGGCTTCTGGTACTCGCCCTGGTAGCGCCCGAGGTAGCAGGAATCGTGGTAGGCGACCCTGGGCGTGGACCCGTTCGAGAGCTGCAGCCTGCCCTGCGCCAGCAGATCGGCGAGCAGTTCGGTGTGATGGACCACCTCGAAGGAGCCGCCGAACGCGGGATACTCGTTCTTCAGCGTGTTGAGGCAGTGGGGGCACTGGGCGACGATCTTCTTGACGCCCAAGCCGTTCAGCGTCTCGACGTTCTCGGTGGCGAGCATCTGGAACAGGTACTCGTTGCCGATGCGGCGCATCGGGTCGCCGCAGCAGTTCTCGGACGTGCCGAGGATGGAGAAGCTCACGCCGGCCGCCTGCAGCAGCTTCACGACCGCTTGGCTGATCTTGACGGCGCGGTCGTCGAAGGCGCCGGCGCAGCCCACCCAGAACAGGTACTCGCCGACCTGCCCCGCGTCGTCGGCGACCGGGACGCCCAGGTCTTTGGCCCAGTCCGCGCGGGTGTGCGCGCCCACGCCCCACGGGTTGGAGTTCTTCTCGACGTTGCGACAGGCGAGCTGCGCCTCCTGCGGGAAGTCGCCCCGGTCCAGGACCAGGCTCCTGCGCATGTCGACGATCTTGTTGACGTGCTCGTTCTGCACCGGGCACTGCTCCTGGCAGGAGTAGCAGGTGGTGCACGCCCAGATCTCGTCCTCAGAGATCACGTCGCCGATCATGCTGACCGGGGAGTCGTCGCCGGACGACGCCTGCCCGCCGGCGCCGCCCGCCCTCATCAGCGCGGGGGCGCGTTCGTCCAGGTGGTGCCTGAGCTTGGTCATGAGCGTCCTGGGCGAGAGGGTCTTGCCGCTGAGGTGCGCCGGGCAGTGGTCCTGGCACCTGCCACATTCGGTGCAGGCGTACAGGTCGAGGAGCTGCCAACGCGTGAAGCCCTCGATGTGGCTCACGCCGAACTCCTCGACCTCCTCATCCTCCAGGTCCAGTGGCTTGATCTGGGCGCCCGCCGGCTTGAGGTTGCGGAAGAACTCGTTGACCGGGCAGGCGAGCAGGTGCAGGTGCTTGGAGACCGGGATGTACACCAGGAACGCGAGCATGAACAGGACGTGCAGCCACCAGAAGACCCAAGCCCCTGTCTGCAGGGCGCCCTCGCTCCATCCGGCTCCCTGCGCGGCTCCGGCGACGGCCTTGGTGAGCGGCGCCAGTGAGTGGCTGCTCGAGGGCTCCCGCGCGTAGGTGAGTCCGCTGTACAGCAGGCCCGCCAGCATGATGCCGAGGATGAGCGCCAGGATGACGCCCGCTTCGAGGCTCGCCTCATAGCGCGCGGGGCGCACGACGTAGCGGATGAACGCGGCGGCGATGACCGCCACGATCACCAGGGCGATGAACAGGTCCTGCAGGAGGTAGAACGCGGGCCAGTCTCCCAGAAGCGGCAGGGAGAACGCCTCAGACAGCCCTTCGCCGATGATCTGCAGCGCGCCGAAGGCGACGACGATGAAGCCCCAGAAGATGAAGAAGTGCAGGATGCCGACGCGTTCTTTGAAGAGCTTCTTCTGGCCGAACACGTAGACGACGAATCCAGACGCGCGCCGTCCGAGCTGGTCGCCCCTGGCCTCGGGCTGGCCGAGAAGGAGATAGCGCACCCGCTTCGTCAGGAAGACCGTGAAGGCGGCCAGCGCGACCACCAGGGCCGCCAGGAAGATGAAGGGCGTGATGCTCATGTCGCGGCTCCGCGGGCCATTGTCTCCGTGTGACGAGTCCCTGGACCCGTCGTCAGGAGGCGGCCTTGCGCCGGCGGATCTCCTCCGTCAGCGCCGGGACGACGTCGAAGAGATCGCCGACGACGCCGAAGTCGGCGATGGAGAAGATGGGCGCCTCGGCGTCCTTGTTGATGGCGACGATGTACTCCGAGGTCTGCATGCCGGCGCGGTGCTGGATGGAGCCGGAGATGCCGCAGGCGATGTACAGTCTCGGCGAGACGGTCTTGCCGGTCTGGCCCACCTGGTACTGGTGGTGCTTCCAGCCCGCGTCGACGACGGCGCGGCTCGCCGCCACGGCGGCGCCGAGCTCGTCGGCGAGTGCCTGAATGGCCTCGAATCCCTCCGCGCTGCCGACGCCGCGGCCGCCGGCGACGATGACCGACGCCTCCTCGAGATTGACGATGCCGGCGTTCTCGCAGACAACGTCGGCCACCGTCGTGAGCAGACCGGACGCGCCGAAGGACACCGCGAGCGGAACGATCTCCGGGTCGCCCGGTGCTTCCTCGCGCGCGAACGCGCCGGGGCGCACGGTGGCGATCGCCGGCGTGCCGGTGGCCTCTTCCTGCACGAGGACGGCGCCGCCGAAGCAGGGGTGGGTCGCGACGAAACGTCCGTCGGCGGCCTCGAGAGCGGTGACGTCGGTCATGACGCCGACGCCGAGGTGCGCGGCGCAGCCGGCGGCTACGTCTCTGCCGTCGGCCGAGTTCGCGAAGAGGACGAGCGCGGGAGAAGCGGCCTCGATCGCCGCGAGCGCCGCGTCGGTGAACGGCCCGGGCCGATACGTCGCGACCTCGGGACTCTCCACGGTGAGCACGCGGTCCGCGCCTGCTTGGGCCGCCTGGGCCACCAGAGGCTGCGCTTCTGTGGCCATCACCAGTACGGTGACCTGCGCGCCCGCCGCTGCGGCGAGGGCGCGTCCCTTGCTGATGCTCTCGAGCGTCACTTTGGCGAGCGCCCCGTCCCTGTGCTCGGCTGACGACGAGGATGCCTGTGTTCTCAGCCATTGGTCATCCCCCTGCTAGACGAGCTTCTCGGTCGCCAGGAACTCGGCGAGTCTCTGGGCGCCGCTGCCGTCGTCCTCGACCACGACGCCGGCCTTGCGCTGCTCCGGAAGCGTGGCGGACAGGACGCGCGTGTCCCGCGCCCGCGAGGCCAAGACTGCTCGCGTCGAGGCCCAGGGCGCCGACGTCACGGGTGTCGACCGGCTTCTTGCGGGCGCCCATGATGCCCTTCATCGACGGATAGCGCGGTTCGTTGATGCCCTTGACCACGGAGAGCACGGCCGGCACGGGGCAGTCGTAGGCGACGTAGCCCTGCTCGGTCTCGCGGTGCACACGGAGGGCGCCGCCGTTCACCTCGACCTTGGACAGGTTGGAGAGCAGGGGCAGTTCGAGCAGTCGCGCGACGGCGGCCGGCACGCTGCCGGTCTCCCCGTCGGTCGACCGGCAGCCGAAGAGCACGAGATCCCAGGTCAGGCCCTTGAGGGCCGCCGCCAGCACCGTGGCCGTGCCCAGGGCGTCCGACCCGGCCAGTGCGGGGTCCGTGACCAGCGTGGCCGCGTCGGCTCCCATCGCCAGCGCCTTGCGCACCGCGTCCGTGGCGTCGTCCGGTCCCATGCAGAGCACGACGACTTCGCCGCCCTCGGCCTCCCGGATGCGCAAGGCTTCCTCGACCGCGTATTCGTCGTACGGGTTGATGATGCTGCTGACGCTGCGGTCCAGACACCATGTGCCGGGGTCGAGCTTCTTCTCGGCCTCGGTGTCGACCACTTGCTTCACGCACACGGCGATGTTCATGGCCCGTCCATTCGTAGCTGACGATACTCGTCCGGCCGGCGGCTCGGCCGCGGCTGGATTCCACATGATAGGCGGCGGCGGCGGCCGGTGAGGCGCTTGCGCTCAACTATTCATGCGCGAGCCGGAGTATTACCATCGCGCATAGATGGAACTGGACCTCTTCAAGTCGTTCGTGGCCGTGGCCGAGGCTCGGAGCTTCAGCCGGGCGGCGCGCGACATGCACTCCACGCAGCCGACGCTGAGCCGCCAGATCGCGCGTCTCGAGGCCGAGCTTGGCACCAGCCTGTTCGAGCGCTATGGACGGCATGTGGAGTGCACCGCCAGCGGGGAGCTGCTCCTGCCTCTCGCGAGGGCGATCATCACGCGCACGGAGGAGGTCGTCTCCCTCATGCGCGAACAGGCGGGCGGCGGACCGAGCACCGTGCGATTCGGCGCGGCCGGTAATGTCTTCGCCCTCCTGACCCCGATCCTTGGAGTCCTTCCTCACGACCTATCCGCGTGTGACGGTGGACCTGATCGAGCGGGATGACGCACCGCTGGAGGAGGCCGTCATCAGGGGCGAGCTGGACTGTGCCGTGATCACCCCCTGGGGCTCGACCCGGGCTGCGACCCAGCGCCTGCTCACCGAGGAGATCCTGCTCGTCGTCGCGGAGGGGCATCGCCTCGCGGAGTTTCCGGCCGTGCCCTTGACGCAGCTCGCCTCCGAGTCCCTCTTGCTCCCCCGTGCCACCATGAACGCGAGCAACGTGATCGCCGACGCGCTCCGCCGAGCCGGTGTGGAGCCTCACCTCTCGTTCCGCGCGAACTACCCGGAGCTGACGAAGGCTCTCGTCAGGACCGGAGTCGGCGTCGCGCCGATGCCGAAGATGCTCGTCTCCGCAGCCGAGACCATGAACGGACTCGTGGCGCTGTCGTTCGAGCAGCCCCTGTACCGTGACCTCGTCCTCATCTCTCCGCGCGACCGTCCCCTGTCGTCAGGAGCGCGCGCGCTCATGGTCCACGTCAAGGCGGGGATCACGGCACGCAAGACCGCCGGCTAGCCTCGCTTGTTCCTTCCATACGCGCCCGTAATACTTTGGGCCACTCATGAAGAGTTGTGCCGAAGTGCTCCCCTATGCCCTTCCCGGCTCTACCATGGAGCCTTCCCGCCGGCGGGGTACGCCGGCGGGACGATGGGATCACCGCCCACGGCAGGAGATGTCGTATGGATTTCCGCTTGACCGAAGAGCAAGAGATGACCCAGGAGATGGTCCGGGACTTCGCCCAGAACGAAGTGGCGCCCGTGGTCATGGAGTACGACGCGAAGACGGATCCCCAGGCGTGCGTTCCCTGGGACCTGCTCAAGAAGGCGTCCGCCCTCGGCCTGCGCACGACGGCCATCCCCGAGGCGTTCGGCGGCGAGGGTGCCGACTACCTGACGCTGGCGATCATCCTCGAGGAGCTCGGGGTCGCCGACCAGGGCTTCGCCACCATCATCCGGGGCTGCTACACGGAGTCGCCGCGACTCGTCGGTGAACTGAACCCCGAGCAGCGCGACGAGTGGCTGCCCAGGTTCCTGAACGACGACACGTTCCTGCTGGGCCTGGCGCGGTCTGAGCCCGACGCCGGCACCGACTCCCACTTCCTCTACGACGCGCCCGGAGCGTCGATCCAGACCTACGCCGTCAGGGACGGCGACGAGTACGTGATCAACGGGACCAAGCACTACATCTCCTGTGGCGGCATCGCCAAGCTCTACTTCCTGTACGCGCGCACGGACAGGAAGGGCCCCATCTCCACCAGCCTGAGCTGCTTCCTGCTGCCCGACACCACGCCGGGCTTCAGGATCGGCCGGTTCCACAACAAGCTGGGCCGGCGCACGCTCGCCAACGCGGAGCTCGTCTTCGAGGACGCGCGCATCCCGGCCGGCAACCTCCTCGGCAACGAGGGGGAGGCCTGGGGCACCGAGGGCGAGTGGGGCGGCCCGCAGAAGGACTGGTCCAAGACGCCGCTGGGCGTCCCGCCGCCCTTCGGGCTGCTGGGGGCCTCCGCGAACCTCGGCACCGTCCGGGCGATCTACGAGGAGGCGCTGGACTACGCACGAAAGCGCGTCCAGGGCGGCAAGCCGATCATCGAGCACCAGCACGTCGCCATGAAGCTGGCCGAGCTGAAGGTCCAGCTCGAGGCGGCACGGGCGCTGCTCTGGAAGGCGTGCTGGTCGTTCGAGGCCAAGTACGACTACGATCCCAAGATCGGCATGCTGGTGAAGGCCTACGTCGACCAGGTCGGGGTGAACGCCGTGAACATCGGCGCCGGCATCTTCGGCGGCTACGGCACGGCGGACGACGACGTCCCCTTCGGCAAGCACCTGAGGGACGTCTACTCCTTCCTCCACGGCTTCGCGACCACCGAGATGGCGCTGCTCAACGGGGCGCCTACGGCGTAACTCGCGGCAGCGCAGACAAGCGACACTGTCCACTCGATCAGGGGAGCGAGATGGCGGAACAGAGCTTCGTGAACTGCACCAGCGGCGGCCCGATCCGCGTGCACGTCGAGGACGGGAAGATCGTCCGCGTGCGGCCGCTCGTGTTCGACGACGACGACGCGGCCTCCTGGTCCCTCGACGTCGACGGCGAGGAATACACGCCGCCGCGCAAGGCCTGCGTCGCGGCGTTCTCGCTGACTGAGCGGGCGCGGGTCTACTCCGACGAGCGGATCCTGTATCCGATGAAGCGAGTCGATTTCGACCCCGACGGGGAGCGGAACCCGCAGAACCGCGGCAAGTCCGGCTACGAGCGGATCAGCTGGGACGAGGCGCTCGACCTGGTGTCCGGCGAGATGAAGCGCATCCGCGCCGAGTACGGGCCCGAGGCGATCACGTCGCGGGCCTCCTCGCACCACAACTGGGGCAACCTGGGCTACCGGTCCGCGGCCTGGGCGCGGTTCTTCAACCTCATCGGGTTCACCGATATCCTCGACAACCCCGACAGCTGGGAAGGCTGGCACTGGGGCGCGACCCACGCCTATGGCTTCTGGTGGCGGCTGGGCAACCCCGAGCACTACGACCTGCTCGAGGACGCGCTGCGGCACACCGAGCTCGTCATCCACTGGGGCAACGACCCCGACTCCACGCACGGCATCTACGGCGGCAACGAGTCCGCCCAGTGGCGACTGTGGCTCAAGGAGCAGGGCAAGAAGCAGATCTTCATCGACCCGTTCTTCAACTACACCGCCGCGCACGTCGGCGAGAAGTGGATCTCCTACCGGCCCGGCACCGGGGCCGCCATGGCGCTCGCCATCGCCCATGTCTGGATCACCGAGGGCACCTACGACGAGGAGTACGTCGCCACGCGCACGCTCGGGTTCGAGGACTTCCGCGCGTACGTCCTGGGCGAGGAAGACGGCGTGGCCAAGACGCCGGAGTGGGCGGCGGAGCTCTGCGACGTCCCCGCCCGGACGATCACCGCGCTGGCCCGGGAGTGGGCCTCCCACCGGACCAGCCTCGCCGGCGGCACCAAGGGCGGAGAGGGCGGGGCCTGCAGGCAGGCCTACGCCACCGAGAGCGCCCGGCTGATGGTGCTGCTGCAGGCCATGCAGGGCCTGGGCAAGCCGGGCGTCAGCATCTGGGGCACGGCCAACGGGCCGCCGTACAACGCGACGCTGGAGTTCCCGGGGTACGCGGCCGGCGGGTTCAACCTCATCGCCGACAAGCCGGCCGTGAACCCCGTCAAGCAGCGTCTGTACCGCCTGACCGTGCCCGAAGCGATCCTCGACCCGCCCATCAGCTGGATGGGAGAGGGGTTCTGCGGCGCCACCATCGAGCAGCAGTTCACGCAGTTCACCTATCCGCTGCCCGGCGCCTCCGAGGTCAAGATGTTCTACCGCTACGGCGGCGCCTTCCTCGCCACGATGACCGACACCAACCGATGGGTGCGGATGTACCAGAGCCCCAAGCTGGAGTTCGTGGTCAACCAGGACTGCTGGTGGAGCACCGAGACCGGCCTGGCCGACGTCATCCTGCCGGCCTGCACCAACCTCGAGCGCGACGACATCAGTGAGTGGGCCAGCTCCGGCGGCTATTCGGCGCACGCCTCCGGCAGCGCCAACCACCGGGTGATCGTCTACCAGCAGAAGTGCGTCGAGCCGGTGGGCGAGTCCAAGGCCGACTACGACATCTTCGTGGAACTGGCGGAGCGGCTGGGGGTCAAGGAGGAGTTCACCGAGGGCAACACCTTCGAGGAGTGGATCAGGAAGATGTTCGACTACTCGGACCTCCCGGACTACATCTCCTACGAGGACTTCAAGGAGAAGGGCTACTTCGTCGTCCCGCAGGTGGAGGACTACAAGGCGACGCCCTCGCTGCGCTGGTTCTACGAGGGCCGGCCGTGCGACACGCCCGACGAGGGTAACCCCAGGAAGGGCACCGACAGGGCCGACGAGCTGGCCACGCTGAGCGGCAAGGTGGAGTTCGTCTCCCAGACCCTGCTCGCGCATACGCCCGACGACGACGAGCGGCCGCCGCTCCCGCACTACATCCCGAGCTGGGAGGGGCACACGTCCGAGCTGGCGGCCAAGTACCCCCTCCAGCTCATCTCGCCCCACCCGCGCTTCTCCTTCCACACGCAGCACGATACGCACGTGCCGTGGCTCTCGGAGATCCCGGGGCACCGGACCGTCAAGGACGGGTACGCCTATCAGGTCGTGCGCGTGCACCCCGACGACGCCCAGGCCAGGGGCATCCGGCACGGCGACGTCGTGAAGCTGCACAACGACCGCGCCTCGGTCCTCCTGGTCGCCCAGGTGACCGAGCGCGTGCGCCCGGGCGTCGTCCACTCCTACGAGGGGGCGTCGAAGTACGACCCGCTGGAGCCCGGCAAGGCCGGCAGCACCGACCGGGGCGGATGCGTCAACCTGCTCACCCCGTCGCGGATGATGTCGAAGAACGTGCCCGGGATGGCGCCCAACTCGTGTCTCGTGGAGATGGAGAGGTGGGACGGATGACCCGCTACGGCATGGTGATGGACGTCACCAGGTGCAACGGCTGCTACAACTGCTTCCTCGCCTGCAAGGACGAGTTCTGCGGCAACGCGTATCCGCCGTACTCCGCGGCCCAGCCGATGACCGGCCAGTCGTGGATGCGGATCGTGGAGGAAGAGCGCGGCCGGTTCCCCAAGGTCAAGGTGGACTACACCGCGATCCCCTGCATGCACTGCGACAACGCCGCGTGCGTCGCGGCCGCCTCCGATGGGGCCGTCTACCGGCGCGAGGACGGGATCGTGCTGATCGATCCGGTGAAGGCGGCGGGTCAGAAGGACCTCGTCTCCAGCTGCCCGTACCGGGTCATCTACTGGAACGAGTCGGAGCAGGTCGCCCAGAAGTGCACCCTGTGCGCGCACCTGCTCGACGCCGGCTACAAGGAGCCCCGGTGCGTCGAGGCCTGCCCCACCAAAGCCTTGGTCTTCGGCGACCTCGACGACCCGGACAGCGAAGTCTCGAGGGCGCTGGCGGCCACCACCACCGAGGTGCTGCACCCGGACTACCACCTGGCCGAGAAGGTGCGCTACGCCGGCCTGCCCAAGAGCTTCGTGGCCGGCGCCCTGGTGCTCGGCGACACCGATGCCTGCGCTGTCGGAGCGAGCGTCACCCTGACGGGTGAGGGCCGCACGGTGGAGACGCTGAGCGACGGATTCGGCGACTTCGAGTTCGAGGGACTGCCGGCGAACTCCACGTACACGGTCACGACGTCGCTTCCGGGCTACGCGAGCCGGGAGCTCGAGGTCAGGACCACGACTTCCATCTATCTTGGAGACATCGTGCTCAGCCCGATCAGGGAGGGAGCCTGAGGGATCGGGACCGGGTGTCTCCGGCGAGAGACGCCTTTGAACCTGCCGCCGCCCCGGAAGGAAGGTACAGAGTTGAACCACGAGCCCACTGATTCAGGTCCGCCCCACGGCGGCGACAAGACCGTCCTCAAGGCTCTCGGCCTGAGCGGCGGGATCTTCGGAGCCTGCCCGTGCAACGTGGATGTCAAAGACGGCAAGGTCGTCCGGATCAGGCCGCATGCACTGGGACGCGAAGTACGATCCCGAGACCTTCAACGCGTGGCGCATCGAGAAGAACGGCAAGACCCTCGAGCCGCTGATGAAGGCCGTCCCGGCGCCCTGGAGTCTCGCGTACAAGAAGAGGACCTACTCCCCCAACCGCGTGAAGTACCCGCTGAAGCGGGTCGACTGGGACCCCAACGGCGAGCGGAACCCGCAGAACCGCGGCAAGAGCAAGTTCGTGCGCATCAGCTGGGACGAGGCCACCGACCTGATCGCCGCCGAGATCCGCAGGATCCACAAGGAGTACGGCCCCTTGGCCATCCTGGTGCAGGGCGACGGTCACGGCGAGTGCAAGATGGTGCACGCTCCCCACGGCTGCGCGACGCTCCTGCTCGACAAGATGGGCGGCTTCACCCAGCAGGTGCGCAACCCCGACAGCTGGGAGGGCTGGTACTGGGGCGCCAAGCACGTGTGGGGCAAGGGCCTGATCGGCATGATGAGCCCCGCCGACAACATCGTGAAGGACATCTCCGAGAACAGCGACATGGTCGTCGTCTGGGGCGGAGACCCGGAGACCACCACGTGGGGCTTCCGCGGCCAGTTCGCCAGCCGGCTGCTGTTCTTCTGGAGCGAGATCGGCATCAAGCAGGTGTACATCAACCCCGACCTCAACTACGCGGCCGCCATCCACGCCGACAAGTGGATCCCGGTGCTGCCCAACACCGATGCGGCGCTGCAGCTCGCGCTCATGCACGTGTGGATCACGGAAGGCACCTACGACAAGCGCCTATGTGGACACCCACACCGTCGGCTTCGACAAGATGAAGGCCTACGTCCTGGGCGAGGTGGACGGCATCGCCAAGACGCCCAAGTGGGCGTCCGCGAAGTGCGGCGTGCCCGCCGTGGACCATCAAGGCGCTGGCCCGCGACTGGGCCAAGAAGGCCGTGACCATCGGCCACTACTTCGCCGGCGGCATGGCGCGCGGGCCGTACTCGCACGGAGCCCGCGCGGCTCGAGGTCGTCCTGCTGGGCATGCAGGGCCTGGGCAAGCCCGGCGTCCACCAGGCCCAGATCGCCTACACGGGCATGCCCAAGAACGTCATCACCGGCGGCGCCGACCACATGGGCCCGTTCGCGAACCTCACCGCCACCCCGGCCGGCGACCGGCTGCTCAAGCCGCACAAGGGCACGCCGACCGCATGGGGCAAGCAGATGGTCCCGAAGACGCTCATCGAGGAGGCCATCAAGAACGGCAAGGTCGACTTCTGGGGCACGGGCGGTCACGAGGAGCCGACCTCCAACCAGTACCAGAAGTACACCTATCCGATCCCCAAGGAGGAGGGCGGCACCGAGTTCCACATGATGTGGACCGACACCCCCTGCCGCACCACCTGCTGGAACTGCGGCAACGACGTGGTCGAGGCGACGCGCGACCCCAAGATCGAGTGCGTCGTCGCCCAGCATCCCTGGCTCGAGAACGACTGCATCTACGCGGACATCGTCCTGCCGATCAGCACCACCCTCGAGGTCGACGATATCTCCCCGTGCATCCGCGAGGGCGACAGCTTCCAGAGCGTCATCCTCATGCGCCAGGCTATCGGCGCCGGTCGGCGAGTCCAAGAGCGACTACGAGGCGGTCGTCGAGATCGCCAAGAAGCTCGGCATGGAGGAGGCGGTCACCGAGGGCTTCTCGGTCGACGACCTCATCGAAGGCCACCTACAAGGGGATGAAGTTCGACGACGTCACGCCGTGGGAGGAGTTCCAGGAGAAGGACTACTGCGTGCTGCCGGTGGCTCCGGACTGGGAGAAGTGGCCGGCCGGCCTCTACGAGTTCTACACGGACCCGGAGGGCCATCCGCTCCCCACGCCCTCCGGCAAGCTGGAGTTCTACTCCGAGAGCCTGGCGAAGGCGTTCCCCAACGACGCCGAGCGCCCGCCGTACCCGAAGTGGATCGAGAAGGGCATCACCCACGACGAGCGCATCTCGAGCAAGAGGGCGCTGGCGTATCCGCTGCTGGTCATGTCCAACCACGGCCGCTGGCGGGTGCACGCCCAGTGCGACGACATCCCCTGGACGAGGGAGGCTGTGACCGGCAAGGTCAAGGGCTTCGACGGCTACATGTACGAGCCGTGCTGGATGCACCCCGCGGATGCCGAGGCGCGGGGCATCAAGGACGGCGACATCGTCCGGGTCTACAACGAGCGCGGTGGCGTCCTGTGCGGCGCGCTCGTGTGGGAGCGGATCATGCCGGGAGTGATCTCCATCGACCACGGCGCGCGGGCGGACTTCATCAGCTCCTCGCGCCTCGACCGCGGCGGCGCGATCAACACCATCGCCCCTGAAGGGCTGGTCTCGAAGCATGCCGCCGGCCAGGCGACGAGCGGGTTCCTGGCCGAGGTGGAGCGGGTCAGCATGGCGCATGATGGAGGAGTGGAAGACCACGTATCCGGAGGCCTTCGCGCGCGAGTACGACCCTGCGTCCGGCCTGCGCTTCAACGCCTGGGTCGAAGGAGGGGAAGTGATCATGGCCAAGAAGGTCTTCGTCATCGACATCGCCAAGTGCAACGGCTGCCACTCCTGCCAGATCGTCTGCAAGGACGAGCACGTCACCAACGACTGGACACCGATCGCCAAGCCGCAGCCCGAGACGGGGCAGTTCTGGATCGAGCTGACCGAGCGCGTGCGGGGCACGGTGCCCAAGGTGAAGGTGGCCTACCGTCCGCATCTCTGCATGCACTGCGACAACGCCCCGTGCATCGCGTCGTGCGACGTCCCGGGAGCGCTCTACCAGAGGGACGACGGTCTGGTGATCATCGACCCGGTGAAGTGCACCGGGTGCAAGAACTGCGTCGACGCCTGCCCGTACAACACCATCTTCTTCAACGACGGCCTGAACATCGCGCAGAAGTGCACCGGCTGCGCCCACCTGCTCGACGACGGCTGGACCGAGCCGCGCTGCGCCGACGCCTGCCCGACGCTGGCCATCAAGATGATGGACGAGGACGAGGCGCAAGGACTCATCGCCGCGGCCGAGGTCTGGAAGCCGGAGCGCAAGGACGAAGCTGCAGCCCCGGGTCTACTACCTCAACCTGCCCAAGAAGTTCATCGCCGGCACCCTGTACGACCCGGTCGAGGAGGAGGTCGTGATCGGCGCGACCTGCACGCTCACGGCGGCCGGCGGCGGCGCCCGCACCGAGGAGACCGACAGCTACGGCGACTTCTGGTTCGAGGGGCTCGAGGACGGCGTGTACGACCTGCGGATCACCCACGGCGACCTGGCCAAGGACTTCGCCGGTCTGGACACGGCGGACCGGGACATCAACCTGGGTGATATCCCGCTGGAGTGACCGGGGCCGCAGCGCCAAGCAGGCGGCCGGCCCGCTCTCCATCCGGGGGGCGGGCCGGCTTCATCGTGCAGACGAGGTTGCGGCTTTTCCCGCGACCGGGTACTCCTCGCTGCAGGATCTGGGTGTCCGCCGGACGCCTGGCGAAAGACGATCGGCCGCGAAGAAAGGGGCGCGTGATGTCTGGCTGGGAGCAAGTCGCCGGGAAAAGCGAGAACGACCCTCTCAAGCTCGCAGAGAACGGGGAGAAGCAGCAGTGGTCCTTTCACGGCCACTCCTTCGACTTCGAGTGCAGGCCAGCGCCGCACAAGTACCCCATGATCCCCAACGGCGTGCAGCTCGAGATGCGCATCGCCGAGACGGGCGGCGGTGACCCCGCCAAGCCGATCGAGTGCTCGGAGGTGGCGATCCAGGGCGGCGAGGGCGCAGAGGTTCTGAGCGACTTTGACGCATGGGCGCGCATAGACGCTGCGGCCAAGGTCAGGGAGATCTTCGCCTACGCCGGCAAGCGGGTGCTGGCGCTCGAGGAACTGGCACGCCCGGCGGACCTCGACGCGCCGGCTGAGGACGCGTAGACCGGCGCCGGCGGCTGCTCGACCCGGGTTCGGGCGCGACGATCGGCCTCCGTGCCGGCGCAGCTCGGGTGCTGGGCGGACTCCACGCACCCCAGGTGATCCGACGGCGGGACTCTTCGAATCAGTGGCGACACTCTTGCTTTTCGCGCCGAGGTCACTATAGTGACGGACACGGCAACTAGAGCTGTAAAGTAGTTGAGTTGAGTAGGGTCTGCTTGTCTGCCAGGGGGGCGGATGCGAGCACTGACCATCGGGGAGCTCGAGACCGAATCCGGGGTGTCCCGCAGCACGATCTACTACTACGTGCGCGCGGGCCTGCTGCCGCCGGCCCAGAAGTCCAGCCCGACGCGCGCCATCTATACGGACGACCACGTCGTGCTGCTCGACGAGATCCGGCGGCTCAAGCAGGACGGCTTGGACATCAGGGCTATCCGCGAGCAGCTCGGGCCCCGCGTGCGCTTCGCGAGCCAGAACGGCGAGGATCTCGTCGCGCGGCAGGGCGAACAACTTCGCCGCGCCATCCTCCGGACGGCGGCGCGTGAGTTCGCTCGCAACGGCTACCGCCAGACGCGTATCGCCGACATCATCGCGGAGCTCGGCATCAGCCCGCAGGTGCTCTACAGCCACTACCCCACCAAGCGCGACCTGTTCGCCGCCGCCTACCGCGAGTCCCTCGGCGTCTCGATGAGTCTGATCGAGCCGCGGCTCGCGGGCGAGGACGACCTGGCGGTCCATCTGCTCTGGCGGATGGTCGGCGACTACGGGCTGCACGCTCTCAACCCTGACCTGCTGTACCTGTCTCGCGAGGCCGCCTACGACGACCCCGAGACCACACGGGAGTTGAGGCGGGCGCACGAGCACGTGCTCAGCGGTCAGGGCGAGGAGCTGGAGGCTCTGCGGAGGAGCCCCGACGACCCTCCCTTCTCCGACGAGCTCGTGAACTACGCGCTGTACGGGGCGTTCCAGACGATGCGCCTGCGCGCCTCCTGGGATGACAGGTTCTCCAGGAGTGAAGTCATGTGGACCAACATCCTGCTGAACATCGCCGTCCGCCGGCTCTACGACGGGAGCATCGACGTGGCCGCGCTCAGGGAGCAGTACGCCGGCCTCATCGATGAGCTGGCAGCCGTCGACTCGCCCGACGTCTTTGCCCTTGAGTCATCCCTGCCTCCGAAAGAGGGGAGCCAATGAACCGCATCGAGATCGACCGCGACGCCTGCACCGCCTGCGGGACCTGCTACGACGCCTGCTTCGTCGACGTCTACCGCTGGGACGAGGAGGGCGACCAGCCTGTGGTCGCCTACCCGGAGGACTGCGTCGGCTGCAACAAGTGCGAGCTGGAGTGCCCTGAGGAGTGCATCAAGGTGGTCGTCGACTTCCCCGGCATCTACTGGCCGGAGGTGGTGTGAGATGAGCTCGCTGGAGAACCTCGGCACCGTCTTGAGGGCGGACCTCCTGATCGTCGGCGGCGGCATGGCGGGTCTCGCCTGCGCCATCTCCGCCAAGGAGGCCGATCCCGAGGTCGACGTGCTCATCGTCGACAAGGTCGTCACTGGATGGGGTGGCAAGGCCAACAAGGGTGGCGGCAACATCGTGTTCGTCGACCCGTCCGAGCTCGACGACGTCCTCGACTTTCACGTCCACAACGTGGGCGACTTCCTCGAGGACCAGGACCTGCTCATGGACTTCATGCGCGAGTCCCGGCCCGACCTGGAGAGGCTCGAGAGCTGGGGCGTGCACATCTACCGCGACGACGCCGGCGAGCCCAAATACGTGCGCTGGCTCCCCGAGCACCCGTGGCGTCTCGCGGTGCTCGACCAGGACCTGACGCTCAACATGGCCAAGCACGCGCGCAAGCTCGGCGTGCGCATCCAGGACCGCATCGAGATCATCGATCTGCTCAAGGACGGCGAGCGCGTGTGCGGCGCGATCGGCTTCGGCATGGTGGACGGCGGTTGCGTGATCGCTGAGGCCGGCGCCGTCGTGCTCGCCAACGGCAACCAATGCTTCAAGCTCATGCCGCGCTGGGCGAGCGCCGGCGGCGAAGGCATCGCCGCGGCCTATCGTGCCGGTGCGGCGATGCGCGGCGCCGAGTTCGGCAACTTCATCAACTGGGTCTTCGCCGACACCAAAGAAGTGTGCCAGGGCGCGGAGGACGTGCTCACCAACGCCAAGGGCGAGAACATCTCCAGGCGCGTACGCCCGACGCTTGAGTCGGACGTCCACTCCAAAGAGGTCGTGGAGTGGTGGAAGGAGATGAAGGCCGGCAACGGCCCGATCGTGGCCAACATGATCGAGAACTACGTGAACAACGAGATCGTGCCGGCCTTCCATGAGGACAAGCTGGCGGTCCGGCCGGTCAGCATGAAGTTCTGGGGCCTCACCATCGGCAAGGCGATGGCGGCCTCGACGGTCAAGGGGCCGATGCAGCCGGTCATGCCCGGCCTCAACGCCGAGCTCGCGCCGGTGAAGGTCGACCACCAGATGGCGACGACCGTGCCGGGTCTGTTCGCCATCGGAGACACGTGTTACGCCGGCACCTGCCTCGCCGGCGCCGTACCGGCTCCCCCCGGCCGCATGCGCGGCTCGGGCCTCGGCTTCGCCACCTTCTCCGGCGTCCGCTGCGCGCCGGCGGCGGTGGCCGCGGCCCGGGCCGCCGCCGGTCGTCCGGACGCGTCACAGGCGGAGGCGCTCAAGGCGCGCGTGTTCGCGCCGCTCGGACGCAGCGGCATGGAGGCGCCGGAGATGGTGCGCGCCGTGCAGGATCTCATGGCTCCCGTCGGCTTCAGCATCTGCAAGAGGGCCGACCGCATGGACGAGGCGCTCGGCAAGGTGCTCGCACTCAAGGAGCAGGTGCCGATGCTGGCGGCCAAGGACCCGCACTACCTGGCCGCCTGCCACGTGGCCGAGTCCATGGTGCTCGGCGCTGAGATGTTCTACCGCGCCTCGCTCGCTCGCGAGGAGTCCCGCGGCTGGCACATCCGGGAGGACTTCCCCGAGCGCGACGACGCGAACTTCCTCAAGTGGATCGAGCTCAAGGACGCGGACGGCGAGATGACGCTGTCGTTCGAGGACGTGCCGGTCGACCGGTTCCCGATCAAGCCGTGACTGGACGAGCGGGACAACCAGGCGGAGGGCGGTCGTGATCAAGTTCATGCTGGTGTCACGACGCAAGCCGGGCGACACGCAGGAAAAGTACTTCTACGAGTGGGGGATCATCCACGTCGCGCTGATGATCACTACGCCCTCGGTGATGCGCACCTTCAAGCGGTACGCGCAGCACTTCACGGTGAACGGCGTGGACAGCGGACTGCTGTTGTATCCGCTTTCCGAGATGGCCTGGGACAACTTCGCCGACCACTGGCTGGACCGGCCGGAGGACAACCTCATGCCCTTCCGCTCGGATGACTACATGCAGCGCATGCACCCGCACAACTTCGGCGACTCCAACTTCGTCATCGAGTACACGCGTGAGACGTTCAGGGACGAGCAGCCAGGCTGCGCGCCAGGAGGGGTCAAGCTCGTGCAGGTCGTCAGGCGCCGGCCCGACCTGTCGGCGGACGAGTTCGCGCGGGCCTGGGGCGAACAGCATGCCCGTGCCCTGCTCACCGCCGGCGCGACGCGACCGGGCCGGCTGGTGCAGAGCCTCCACGCGGAAGTCGACAGGTCCGACTTCGCCGGCACGCTGTTCGAACTGGCAGGTGTCGGCGGCTACGCGGGGGTCGAGGAACTCTGGTTCGAGGATCTGGACGCCCTGCTGCGGTTCACTCAGGACGCAGCTGTGCGCGAGGCCGTCCTTGGCGATGACTCAGTCGTGGATCCGGCCGGGAGCTTCTCCCTGGTGATGACCGAGCGGGTGGTCTACGACTACACGCGGGGGGCGGAGAGCAGTCCCGCGCCGGCCGTGCTCGATCCGGGCAGCCTCGAGGCCGCGATCGACGGTCAGGGCTATCGCGGCTGGAGCGTTCCCGGGTGGCAGCGCCACGAGGAGGGATCCGCGTGACGCGAGGGCGCCTAGGTGGGCGGTTGCTGCGGACCCGGCACGGGCGGGCCTGCTTCGACGAGCTGGTCGATGAGTCCACGGTAGGACTCGAGCCGCTCGGCCACGTTGTTCTTCCCGGTGTACGCGGCCTCGACGGCAAGGTACGTGAAGAGGTGCGCCGTCATGATGTCGCGCTGCGAGAACTCGTCGTCCCACGAAGCTCGCATGACGATCTCCTCGGTCGCGCCGAACATGCTGTACGCCATGAGTTCGTCCGAGATCGGTGGGTCGTCCGGGCCTCGGCGCAGCGACGTGAAGTCATCGGTCGGCCCCTTCGTGATGAGTCGCAGGGCGTCCTGCACGGCGGCGCGCGTCTCGGCGTCCTCCTGCAGGGCCTCGGCGCGCGCCAGGCCGAGCAGGTCGGCGCTCAGACGCTGCAGGCCCAGGTAGCCGTACATGCGCATGAGCAGCCGCACCGCCGGGTCGGGTTCATCGGCGAGGGGCGGCTCGATGAGCTCGCTCGTCCAGCGGACGAAGACGTTGAACGACTCGATGAAGAGCTGGCGCTTGGTGGCGAAGTGCGCGTAGAACATGGGCGGCGTGGCGCCCGCTTCCCTGATGATGTCGCCGATGCGCGCGCGCTTGTAGCCGCGGCGGGCGAACTGCAGCGCCGCGGCGCGCAGGATCGCGTCTCGGGTCTGCCGGTTGCGCTGCGCCACGAGGTCGGGCTCCGCGGCCTGACGCTGCTCGACCAGCGGACGGATGCGCCCCTTGATCTGGTCGAGCGGGACGTCCTCGAGCTTGAGGCGGCGGATCTCACGCAGCGCCTCGAGGTGCACGTCGCTGTAGACCGCTCTGCTGGCCGCGGCCTTCTGGGCGGCCGGAAGCAGACCCTCCCGAACGTAGTAGTAGATCGTACTCCGAGGAGTGGAAGTCGCGCGTTCCAGCTCGGAGATCGTCAGGGGCTGGATGGCGGCCCGCGGGCCGATGTCCTTCGGACTTGTCACGGTAGGCATGGATTCACAAACGACCGTCTCTCGTCAAGCGCCGTCGTTGACACGACTCGGTGGTGACTCTACTATGCGACATCACGACTCCAAGTCCTATAGTGCCATGGTGGCACGGCGTCGCCAAGGCGCCTTTGGGTGTCTTCCTGGGGGGGCGGGATGAATCTCAGCCAGTGGTTGCAGTTGCTCATCGCGGGCATCACGACCGGGTCGATCTACGCCCTTGTCGGCTTGGGGTACGTGACCATCTATCGCACCTCGCGCGTGGTCAACTTCGCCCAGGGCTCGTTCGTCATGCTCGGTGCGCTGATCACCTACTCGCTGCTCAGCGAGCGCGGGCTGCCGTTCTGGCTGGCCGGGATCCTGTCCGTGGTCATCGTCGTGGCGATCGCGGTGGCGATGTACTTCCTCGTCATTGCTCCCATCATGAAGGTCTCGCTGGTCTCCATGATCCTCGTGACCGTCGGCGTGAGCCTTCTGCTCGAGAACCTGGCCCTCGTCAAGTGGGGCGGCTACGGCCTCGGCATCCCTTCGTTCCCCGGCGACCGCACGCTCCACTTCTGGAGGCTCACCTTCGAGGTGCAGAGCATCTGGGTGATCGTCGTCGCTCTGCTGCTCTTCACGGGGCTGTGGGTGCTCTCCAATCGCACGCGCGTCGGCAAGCAGATGACGGCGACGGCGAGCGACCCGCTGTCCGCGAGCCTCTCCGGCATCTCGACCACGCGCATGATCGTGCTGGCGTTCGCCATCAGCGCGGCCATCGGTGCTATCGGCGGTATCTGCGTGGGGTCCATCAGTCCGATGAGCTATGCGTCGGGCGGCATGCTGGGGCTGGCGGGCTTCATCGCCGCGATCGTCGGCGGCTGGGGCTCGAGCAGCGGGGCTGTCGTGGGTGGGCTCACCGTCGGCATCGCCGAGTCGCTCGCGTCCGGGTTCCTGCCGGGCGGCTACCGGAGCGCCATCGCCTACATCCTGCTCATCGTCATCCTGTACTTCCGGCCGTCGGGGATCCTCGGCAAGGGTTCCGTGGAGGCCGGCGGATGAGCGGCCAAGCCGAGCAGGCGGCCGTGCAGGTCGCGCCCAAGCAGCGCCGGCGGTTCCTTCCGGCCGCGGCGATCGCCAAGCTTGCCGTCGTCGCGGTGCTGGCCGTGTGGCCGTTCTTCTACAAGGACCTGTACACGCTGAGCTGGATGACGTTCGCCGGCCTTTCCCTGATGGTCGTGGTCAGCGTCTACCTCATCATCGCCCAGGCCGGCCAGCTCTCCTTCGGCCACGCGGCTTTCTACGGCGTCGGCGCCTACACGGCATCGATCCTGGTCATCAAGTACAACGTGCCGACCCTGCTGGCGCTGCTCGCCGGGGCGGCGCTGGCCGGCGTCATCGCGCTCGTCATCGGCCGCCCCGTTCTGCGCCTGCGCTACTTCTACCTGGCGCTGGCCACCATCGGCCTCGGCATCATCTTCAGCGCCATCGTCATCGAGGCACGCGGGGTCACCGGCGGCACGATGGGCCTTGCGCCGGTGCCGCCGCTCGACCTCTTCGGGTTCAAGATCGATACCTACTTCCGCCAGTACTACCTTGTGTGGATCGTCGCCCTGCTCATCCTGATCTTCACCGAGCGCGCCCTCGGCATGCGCCTCGGTCGCGCCCTCAGGGCGATCGCGACGAGCGAGATCGCGGCGGAGACGCTGGGCGTCCGCACCGCCAACTGGAAGCTCGTCGCCTTTGTCGCGAGCGCGGTCTTCTGCGCCGTCGCCGGCGCGCTGTACGCCTTCACGCTGGCCGCCATCACGCCTTCGGCGTTCGCGTTCAGCGCCGCCATCGCGCCGATCACATGATGCTTATCGGCGGCGGCGGGTCCATCTGGGGCGGGCTGGTGGCGGCGTGCTGATGACCTGGCTCTCCAACACCCTCTCCAGCACGCAGCAGTGGAGCGGGGTCATCTACGCGATCATCATGATCCTCCTGCTCCTGTTCCTGCCGATGGGCATCACCGGTCTGTTCACCAAGCGGCGGCTGGTCAGCGTGAAGAACGCGTTCCGGCGGCAGAGCCGGGCAGAGACGCTCGAGTGCGCCACAGTGGCGGAGGCGGACGGAGCCACCGAAGCGTGCGAGACGCAGGTGGCGCTGCCGGTCTACGTGCCCGAGCACGCGCGCGCGGCGCTGGACGGCGGCGAACCGGGTGCCCTGTTCGCCGACCTGAAGGCCGCTTCGGATGCTGAGGGACAGGAGCTGCTCAAGATCCGGGACGTCTCCGTCGACTTCGGCGGCCTCCGGGCCGTGAACGAAGTCTCGCTCGAGGTGCGGACGGGACAGATCGTGGCCCTGATCGGACCGAACGGCGCCGGCAAGACGACCTTGTTCAACGTGATCAGCAGGCTGCAGCGCGCTTCCGGAGGCCAGGTCTGGCTGGGCGGCAAGGACATCACCGAGCTGTCACCGGCGGACAGCGCTCGTCTGGGAATGGCCCGCACCTTCCAGAACCTGCGCAT
>CAWIDR010000023.1:0-84237 GCA_963834905.1 uncultured Thermoleophilia bacterium
CTCGACAACGGCAACCGGGTGAACGCGCCGGCCACCTGGGCGGCCAAGCTCATGACCACCGCGCTGGTCGACGCCGGCGTCAAGGTCAAGGGCAAGCCGGGCACCGGCAAGGTCCCGAACACCGCCAAGCTGGTCAAGCGGCAGTACTCGGCGGCGCTCCCCGGCATCCTCAAGCACATGAACAAGGAGAGCGACAACTTCTTCGCCGAGACGCTGCTCAAGGGTCTCGGCAAGGACTTCTACGGCGAGGGCAGCACGGCGGCCGGCACCCAGGCCAGCAAGGCCGCCCTGCACGCCATGGGCGTCAAGACCGGCACCTACGTCATCCAGGACGGCTCCGGCCTGAGCTACGGCGACAGGCTCACGCCGGAGGGCGTGGTCAGGGTGCTCGGCGCGATGCGCCAGCGCGACGACTTCGACGCCTACTACGACTCGCTCGCGATCGCCGGCAAGGACGGGACGCTGGAGGACCGCATGCGCGGCACGGCGGCCGCCGGCAACGCGCACGCCAAGACGGGCACGCTCAACATCGCGGTCTGCCTGTCCGGCTACGTCGAGAGCGCCAACGACCACCTCGTGGCGTTCTCGATCCTCATGAACGGCGGGAGCATGGGGACGTCGGACTGGGGCGTGGCGACGACGGCGCAGGACAAGATCGTCGCCGCCCTCGCCAAGGCTTCACTGCCCGGCGAGCCGGTGCTGGCGGTCACGCCGGTGCTCCGCCAGCACTCCGTCTCGGCGCTAGAGGCGGTTCACGGCGTTGGCGGCCGCCTCAAGCCCGTCGTCCAGCCATAGCTCGACCGCGTCGGCGGCGGCGGCCGTCAGCGCAGCCACCTCCGCGCGGCTCTCCCGGAACGGGCTGAGCACGTACTCGGCGACGACGTCGGGGTCCGTGCTCGGCGGCCGGTCCACGCCTACCCGCAGCCGCGCGTAGCCGGCGCCGATGAGCCCCGTGATGCTCTTGAGGCCGTTGTGGCCGCCGCTGCCGCCGCCCTCCATGAGGCGCAGGCGGCCGAACGGCAGGTCGATGTGGTCGTGCACGATGAGGACGTCCTCGGGCCGCAGCTTGACCGCGCGCAGCGCGGCGGCCACGCTGCGGCCCGAGTCGTTCATGAACGTGGTCGGCTGCAGCAGGAGCACGGTGCGGCCGCGGACCATGCCCTCGGCGACGCGGCCGTCGAACCCGCGCTGCGCGCGCGGCACGCCGTGGCGGCGCGCCAGCTCCTCGATCACGCGGTAGCCGATGTTGTGCGGCGTGCCCTCGTACGCCGACCCGGGGTTGCCCAGGCCGACGACGAGGCGCTCGACGCTCGATGAGGGGCGGAACGGCGCCACGATGCCTCGCGGTCAGGCGGCCCGCCGGAGGGCGATCAGCCCTCGCCCTCTTCTTCCTTCTTGCCGACGAGCTCGGGCTCCACGGCGGTGACGCCCTCCACGGCTTCTTCGCCCTCGACGCCTTCTTCCTCGACCTTGCGCGGCGGCAGCACCGAGCACAGGACCTCGTCGGGCTCGGCCATGATCTCGATGCCCTCGGGCACGACCAGGTCGGAGACCTGGAGCGTCTCGTTCATGTCGAGCTCGCTGACGTCCACCACGAGGTGCTCGGGGATGGCCGTGACGAGGCCCTTCACGGTGACCTCGCGGGTCGACTCGTCGAGCATGCCGCCGGCCTTGACGCCCTTGGGCTCGCCCTCGAAGTGGATGCTGACCGTGGTCTCGATGGTCTCGTCCAGGCGGATCTCCTGGAGGTCGATGTGGATCACGGTGCTCTTGACGCGGTCGAGCGTGAGCTCCTTGACGATGGCCTTGTGGCCGCGCTTCTGGCCCTCGAACGTGACGTCGAGGACGGCGTGCATGCCGGCGTCGGTGTGCAGCGCCTCGCGGAGTACGTGGGGCTCGACGGCGATGAGCACGGCTTCTTTGCCGTGGCCGTAGATGACGCCGGGGATGAGCCCCGACTTGCGCAGGCGCTTGGTGGCGCGGGTGCCGGTGACGTCGCGCTTGTGCACGACGATGCTGACGTTGTCCATGTGTGGTCTCCTGCTAGAACAGCTGATTGTCGCCGGCGAAGATCTCGCTCACCGACTCGTCCTCGAACACGTTCCTGATGGTGCGGGCAAGGATGTCGGCCACCGACAGCACCTTGATCTTGGGGTCGTCCTGGCCGAGCGCGATGTCGACGGTGTCCGTCACGACGACCTCTTTGACCGGCGACTGACGGATGCGCTCGCACGCCGGGCCGCTGAAGATGCCGTGCGTGGCGGTGACGTAGACCTCTTTGGCGCCGTTGTCGTAGAGCGTGTCGATGGCGCTCGTGACGGAACCGGCGGTGTCGATGATGTCGTCGACGATGATCGCGATCTTGTCCCGGACGTCGCCGATGAAGTGCATCGTCTCGGCGACGTTGTGGTCCGGCCGCATCTTGGTGAGCACGGCCAGGTCGCAGCCCGGGACGCGGTTGATGAACCGCTTGGCGAGCTTGACGCCGCCGGCGTCGGCCGACACGGCGACGAGCGGCGTGTCGCCGAAGTCCTTGTAGCGGAAGTAGTCGGCGAGCATGGGGACCGCCGTCATGTGGTCCACCGGGATCTCGAAGAACCCCTGGATCTGCCCCTGGTGGAGGTCCATGGACAGCACGCGGTCGACGCGGGCGGCCTCGAGGAGCGTGGCCACCAGGCGAGCGGTGATGGGCTCGCGGGCGGCGCTCTTCTTGTCCTGCCGCGAGTACGGGTAGTACGGCATGACGGCGGTGATGCGCTTGGCCGAGGCCAGCCGCGCCGCCTGGATCATGATGAGGAGCTCCATGAGCTCGACGTTGAGGTCGTTCCTCGGCGACTGGACGATGAACATGTCGGCGCCGCGCACGTTCTCCTCGTAGCGCGCGTAGATCTCGCCGTTGGAGAACGTCTTGAGCTGGACACTGCCGAGATGGACGTCGAGCTTGTCGGCGATCCTCGCCGCGAGGGCGGGGTTGCTGCGCCCCGAGAAGATCATGAGCCGCTTGCGCGGCGTGGTCACGCAGCAGGTGCTGTCCGCCACCGTTCGCCTCTCTTTTCGTGTTGGCCGCCGACCGGTCAACGATTGTACCAAAGCGCCGGGCTCCGGGTCCGTCGAGGGACCGGAGGAAGCGGCGCGCACCGGCCTCGCCGTCGCCGCTACGCGTCCTCGCCCTGCTCGCGCAGCCGCCGGGCGGCGCGCCGCTCGGAGTAGCCGTCCACGTTCTTCTGCTGCTCGCGCGCGACGCCGAGCGCGCCCTCGGGCACGTCGCGCGTGATCACCGATCCCGCCGCCGTGAAGGCGTCGTCGCCGATGGTCACCGGCGCGACGATGGTCGTGTCGCTGCCGGTGCGCACGCGGTCGCCGATGTGCGTCGCGTGTTTGTCGTACCCGTCGTAGTTGGCGGTGATGTTGCCGGCGGCGATGTTGCTGTCCACGCCGACGATGGCGTCGCCCACGTAGCTCAGGTGCGGCACCTTGCTGCGCTCGCCGATGCGGCTGTTCTTGATCTCGACGAAGGTGCCGGCCTTGGCGCCCTCGGCGAGCACGGTGTTGGGGCGGATGTAGGCGAACGGGCCGACGTTGCAGCCGGAGCTGATGACGCACTCGTAGAGGTGCGAGCTGATGACGCGCGCGCGGTCGCCGACGAAGGCGTCGCGCAGGAAGCTGCCCGGCCCGACCTCGCTGGCCGCGCCGACGGTGGTGCGCCCGAGCAGGTGCGTGTTGGCGCGGAGGAGCGTGTCGCGGCCCACCTCGACGCCCCAATCCACGTAGGTGGTCTCGGGGTCCTCCACGGTGACGCCGGCGAGCATGAGCCGCTCGAGCAGGCGCCAGCGCATGGCGGCGTTGACGACGGCGAGCTCGACGCGCGAGTTGACGCCCATGCACATCTCTTCGTCGACGCTCTCGAAGCTGGTCACCGTGTGCTCGGCGTCGAGCAGCAGGTGGATGACATCGGTGAGGTAGAGCTCGCCCTGGGCGTTGTCGCTGTCCAGGCGCTGCAGCGCCGGCCGGAGCGCGTCGCTGCGGAACACGTAGAGGCCGACGTTGATCTCGTCGATCTCGCGCTCGTCGGGCGTCGCGTCGCGGTACTCGACGATGCGCGCGACGCGGCCGTCGTCGTCGCGCACGATGCGGCCGTAGTGCTCGGGGTCGTCCAGTTCGATGGTCGTGAGCGTCGCGGCCGCGTCGGTGTCGAGGTGCCGCTGGTGGAGCGCGGCGACGAAGTCGCCGTCGACCAGCGGCACGTCGCCGTACAGGACCATGACGTCGCCCTCGAAGTCCCGCAGGGGCTCCATGCCGGCGCGGACGGCGTCGCCGGTGCCGCGCCGCTCCTGCTGGACGGCGCGCTCGCAGCCCACCGGCAGGATCTCGGCGATCGCCTCCTGGTCGGGCCCGGTGACGACGACGACGCGGCCGGGAGAGACGCTGAGCGCCGCGTCGATCACGTACGAGAGCATGGGGCGGCCGCACACCTCGTGCAGCACCTTGGGGACATCGGACTTCATGCGCGTCCCGAGACCGGCCGCGAGGATGACGACCGCGAGCGGCGGGCGCTTGGTGTCTGCTGTGCTCATCTGCTCACCTTGAGAGTGGCGCCGGAGGTCGGACCCGCCGGCTCTGGCGTGGCGTGATGCTGGCTGGGGCGGGAGGATTCGAACCTCCGGATGCCGGGACCAAAACCCGGTGCCTTACCGCTTGGCTACGCCCCAGCGACTGTCGGCAGGGACGCCGCGAGGCGGCATGCCGCCCGCCGCGAAGCGGCAAAGTAGTGTATCACGCAGGCGCTTTGCCGCGCCCCTTGGCGGGCGCCCGCTTGGGCTCCCCGGGCTGCAGGTCGGTGACGTACCAGGCGCGGGCGGGGGCGACGGCCTCCCGCGCCGCCATCGCCCCGGCCTCGCTGGCGAACACGCCGAACACGGCGGCGCCGCTGCCCGTCATCGCGGCGGCGAGCGCCCCCGCGGAGCGCAGACGGTCGAGCAGCGCGCCGACCTTGTCCTTGCGCGCGACGACGCTCGGCTCGAGGTCGTTGGCCACCAGGGCCGCCACGTCCTTGGCCGTGGTGGCGGCCTGCGCCCTGCTCGACAGCAGCCGCGCCCGCGGCGCGAACTCCTTGAGCGTCACCTCGGCGTCCTCGTCGCGCCAGCGGTACACGGCCGCGGTGCTCAGCCCGATGTCGGGCATCGCGACGACGAGGTGGAGCGCCGGGAGCGCCAGTTCCTTGAGCACCTGACCCCGGCCCATCGCCAGCTGGGGGCCGGGCCAGAGGAAGAACGGGACGTCGCTGCCCACGGCCGCGGCGACGTCGTAGAGGACCTTGGTCGAGAGGTCGAGCGAGAACAGGCGCTCGACCGCGAGCAGCGTCGCGGCGGCGTCGGAACTGCCGCCGCCGAGGCCGCCGCCCGGCGGCACGCGCTTCTCGATGGTCACGCGCACCTCGAAGGAGCGGCCGAGCCGCTCGCCGAGCTCGCGCAGCAGCTTGGCGGCGAGGTTGTCGGCGCCGGGGGCGACGTCGCAGACGACGTCCAGCCCGGCGCCCGGCGTCCGCTCGACCACCACCCGGTCGGCGAGCGTGATGGGCAGCATCAGCGAGGCGATCTCGTGGAAGCCGTCGGGCCGCACGGGGCCCACGAGCAACGCCAGGTTGAGCTTGGCCGGCGCGGCGATCTCGACGCGGTCCTCCCGGTGCTCTCCCCCCGTGCTCATCGCGACCTCCTCACGCCGCCGATCCTCCGGCCGCCACGCGGCCGAGCTCGGCGGCGAACGTCCTCCACTGCGGCGGCGTGAGCTCCTCCGGCCGCGCCGACTCGCCCAGCGCCAGCGCCACCAGCGCCGCGCGCACGTCGTCGCGGCTCAGCGTGGCGCCCGCGTGGGCGGCGCCGCCGAGCGAGTTCACGAGCGTCTTGCGGCGCTGCCCGAACGCCAGGCGCACGAGGTGCGAGACGGCGGCGTACTCGGCGGGGCCGGGGGCGCCGGCGCGATCCCGGCCTCGAGCCGCGCCGGGGGCGGCATCGTCACCCGGCGCGTCCCGGCGCACGAAGCTCAAGAAGCTCGACTCCACGCGCGGCTGCGGCCGGAACGCCGAGGCGGGCACCGGCCGCACCTTCTCGATCCGGCAGGCGAGCTGCGTGAGCACGGAGACCGCCGAGTATGCCTTCGTCGACGGCGACGCGAACAGCCGCTCGCCGAGCTCCTTCTGCACCATCACGGCCCAGCGCCGCACCGAGGGCAGGCCGGAGATCGTCGTCATGATGAGCGGGATGGCGATGTTGTAGGCCAGGTTGGCGACCACCGCGGTGGGCGGCGGGTCGAGCGCGCCGAGGTCGGCCTTGAGCGCGTCGCCGGCGTGGAGCACGAGACGCGGGTCGGCCGCGGCGAGCTCCTGGAGCCGCGGCAGCCAGCGGCGGTCGATCTCGAAGGCGTGCACCAGCCGCGCGCGCTCGAGCAAGGGGCGCGTGAGCAGCCCGCCGGCGGCCCCGACCTCGAGGACGACGTCGTCGGGGCCGACCGTGGCCTGGTCGACGATCGCGTGGAGGATGTTCTTGTCGACCAGGTGGTTCTGGCCGTAGCGGCGCATCGCGTGCGGCCGCGGCGGACGGCTGTGGTCGCCCGCACCCGGCCGGCCTCCGGCGGCGCCCACGTCAGTCCGCCTCGGCGAGCCCGAAGACGCGCCGCGCGTTGGCCGTCGTGAGCTCGGCGAGCTCGGCGGCCGGCACGCCGCGCACCTCGGCGACCAGCGCGGCCGTGTGCGCCACCCAGGCCGGGACGTTGCTGTTGCCGCGGTTGGGCACCGGGGCGAGGAACGGCGCGTCGGTCTCCACCATGATGCGGTCGCCGCGCACCCGCCTCGCCGCCTCGCGCAACGCGCCCGCGTTCTTGTAGGTGACGTTGCCGGCGAAGCTGGCGTAGTACCCGCGCTCGTTGCACTCGTCCACGTACTCGGGGAGCGAGTAGCAGTGCATGACCACGGTGAGGTCGCCGGCCTCCGCGGCCAGCTGCGCCATGGCCTCGTCGCCGGCCTCGCGCACGTGCACCACGAGCGGCAGGCCCGTCCGCCGCGCCAGCTCGATCTGGGCGCTGAAGGCGCGGCGCTGCGCGTCGCGCGGCGAGAGGTCGCGGTAGAAGTCCAGGCCGACCTCTCCGACGGCGACGACCCGGGGCCGCGCCGCCAGCTCCTCGAACTCGGCCAGCAGCGCGTCGTCGAGCAGGTGCGCCTCGTGCGGGTGCAGGCCGACGGTGGCGTACACGCCGTCGAGGGTCGCGGCCAGCTCGGCGGCCTGCCGCGAGGTCTCGAGGTCGATGCCGATGGTGACGAGTTGCTCGACGCCGGCGCCGCGCGCTTCGGCGACGGCGCCCGCGGTGTCCGCGATCATCTCGAGGTGGCAGTGCGAGTCGACGAGCGTCATGGGCGGCAGTCCGGCGCCGGGGCGGACCGTGAGGTCACGCCGGCGCCTCAGCCCTCGGTCTCGAGCCGCGGGAACAGCGACGGACCGGCCACGACCCTGGCCTGGGTGAGCGCCGCCCACGTGGCCTTGTCCAGCAGCAGGTCGGCGTCGCCGTGCGCCTGCCCGATGCGGCGCAGGACCTCCACCGCGGTCGCCGGGATGACCGGGTACACGGCCAGCGCCACCAGGCGCAGGCCGGCGGCCAGCCCGTTGAGGACCGCGTCCAGGCGGGCGGCCTGCGCCTCGTCCTTGGCGAGCTTCCAGGGCGCCTCTTCTTCGACGAGCTTGTTGAGGCGCCTGCACGAACTCCCAGATCGTGTCGAGGGCCGCCGTGACGTTGAGGTCGGCGTACTGCTCCGCCGACTTCGCGACCATCGCCTCGCCCTCGGCGGCCACCGACGCCAAAGCCTCACCCTCAGGTCCAGCTTGAGGGATCGCTGCCGTCGCGGTACTTGCCGATCATGCTGACCGAGCGGCTGACGAGGTTGCCCAGCTCGTTGGCGAGCTCGTTGTTGTAGCGCGCCCGCAGACCCTCGAGGCTGACGTCGCCGTCCTGGCCGAGCGTCACCTCGCGCATGAGGTAGTACCGCAGCGGCTCGGCGCCGACGTCCTCGATGACCGCGAAGGGATCGAGGACGTTGCCGCGCGTCTTGCTCATCTTCTCGCCGCCGACGAGCAGGTAGCCGTGGATGAGCTCGCCGGTGGGCAGGTCGTAGCCGGCGCTCATGAGCAGCGCCGGCCAGATGACCGCGTGGAACTTGAGGATGTCCTTGGCGAGGAAGTGGAACGCCGGCCAGTAGCGCGCCGTGAGGTCCTCGCCCGGGCGCGCGTACGTGAGCGCCGAAAGGTAGTTGATGAGCGCGTCGACCCAGACGTAGATGACCTGCTCGTCGTCCCACGGCACGGAGACGCCCCAGGTGATGCTGGAGCGGCTGATGCTGATGTCCTCGAGCCCCTGCTCGATGAACGACAGCGCCTCGTTGTAGCGCGACTTGGGCTTCACGAAGCCGGGGGTGGCGCGGAAGAACTCGGCCAGCCGGTCCTGGTACTTGCTGAGCAGGAAGTAGTAGTTCTCCTCCTCCAGCCAGACCGGCTTGATGCCGTGGTCCGGACAGAGGCCGTCGGCCGTGAGGTCGCGCTCGTACCAGAAGGCCTCGCAGGCGGTGCAGTAGAGGCCGCCGTAGCTGCGCTTCTCGATGTCGCCGGCGGCCTTGAGCTTCTCGACGAAGCCCTGCACGAACGCCTCGTGCTCCGGGTCGGTCGTGCGGATGAAGAAGTCATTGGAGGCGCCCAGCGCCGCGGCCAGCTCGCGGTAGCGCGGCGCCAGCTGGTCCACATGCTGCTGCGGGGTGAGCCCGCGCTCCTCCGCCGCCTGGGCGACCTTGGTGCCGTGCTCGTCGGTGCCGGTGAGGAAGAAGACGTCCTCGCCCCGCTGACGGTGGTGGCGCGCCAGTACATCCGCGGCCACGGTCGTGTAGGCGTGGCCGTGGTGCGGCTCGCCGTTCACGTAGTAGATGGGTGTGGTGATGTAGAAGCTCACGCGGGAGAGTCTACCTCACAGAGGCTCCGGGCATGCCCGCCCGCGCCCCGAGCGGCATGGCCAAGCGATAAGCGACCCTGCGGCGCCAAACACGGCGGCGCCGCAGGGTCGCCCGGGGGGAATGCGAGCCGGCTGCGCTCAGCCGCCCAGGTAAGCCTTGCGGATGTAATCGCTCTTGCCCAACGCCTCGGAGTCGCCCGAGACGGCCACCTCACCCACTTCGAGTGCGTACGCGCGATCGGAGATCCTGAGGGCCATGCGTGCGTTCTGTTCCACGAGCAGCACCGTCAGGCCATCCTTGTTCAGGCTCGATGATCTTCTTCGCGACCTCGTTGACTACCATGGGGGCAAGGCCCAGTGACGGCTCGTCCAGCATCAGCAGCCTGGGACCCGACATGAGGCTGCGGCCAATGGTCACCATCTGCTGCTGGCCGCCGCTCAGGGTCCCGGCCTTCTGCTTCTCGCGACCGCGCAGGTCGGGGAAGAGCTCAAAGGTCCGCTCCAGGCGGCCCGCCGCGCCGTTCCCCCTCCGGCGGTACGCGCCCATCTGCAGGTTCTCGAGCACCGTCATGTGCGGGAACAGGCGGCGTCCTTCCATGCAGAAAGCCACGCCGCGCTTCACGATATCCTCGGTGCGCTTGCCGTCGATGCGTTCGCCCTCGAACCACACCTCGCCCGATTCGGGACGGAGCAGACCGACGATAGTCTTGAGCGTGGTCGTCTTGCCGGCGCCGTTCGCACCCACGATGCTGACCATCTCGCCCTCTTCGATGGCGAGGGAGACGCCCTTGAGCGCCTTGACCTTTCCATACGTCACCGATACGTCCTTGAACTCAAGCAGCATCGTCGTCAGGCCTCCCCAGGTACGCCTCGATCACGGCGGGATCGTTCTGGATCTCCTTGACGCCGCCCTCGGCGATCTTCCGCCCGAAATTGAGCACCATGATCCGCTCACACACGCTCATGACCACGCGCATCGCGTGCTCCACGAGCAGGATCGTGACGCCCTTGCGGCGGATGCGCTCGATGAACTCGAGCATCGACTCGATCTCGTCGGCGTTCATCCCGGTCACCGGTTCGTCGAGGCACAGCAGCCGCGGGCCGGTGGCGAGCGCAGCTGCCACGCCGAGGGCACGCTGGTGCCCGTGTGGCAGGTCGCGCGCCAGTTTGGCGCTCACCGCGGAGAGGCCAGCCAGGCCCACGATCTCCGCCGCCCGATCCCGCATCTCCCTCTCCCGACTGCGCACGGAAGGCAGACCGGCGAGATCGGCGACGAGGTTGACGTGCGCAGGGATGTGACACGCGACCAGAACGTTGTCCATCACGCTCAGGTCCGAGAAGAGGACCGTACCTTGGAACGTCCGCACCAGACCCCGTGTGGCGATCCGGTGCGGCTTCATGCCGGTCACGTCGCGGCCCTCGAAGACGACTTTGCCCGAGGACGGCTTCATGACCCCACTGAGGAGATTGAAGAACGTGCTCTTCCCGGCGCCGTTCGGACCGATGACGCCGATCACTTCGCCGGCCTCGACGGTGAGATCGACGCCGGAGAGCGCCTCGAGCCCACCGAACCGCTTGCCGAGATCATGTACTTCGAGGATCGGCGGCATCACTGACTCCTCTCGGCGAGACCATCTGTCGGCGGCACGTCTCAGCTCGTCGGCGCCGCGCGACCGGCCGAACGCGGCCTTGATCGTGTCGACCAGACCCTACGATGCCCTGCGGCATCGCCATCACCGAGACGAGCAGGACTGCGGCGTAGAACAGGGCCTGCAGGATGCCGGACATACGCAGCGCCTCGGCGATGAGCGTCATCGCGACAGCGCCCACGATGGGGCCCCACATCTTGCGCGGCCCGCCGATCACGAGCCAGACGAGGATGTAGATCGTGCCCCACATGCTGAAGTTGCCCGGAGCGATGAAGGCGGCGTCGTGAGCGAAGAGACTGCCGGCGAAGCCGGCGAACGCCGCCCCGATGGCGAATGCGAGCACCCGGTTCCTGAGGACGTTGATGCCGCTGACCGCAGCCAAGCCCTCGGCGCTGCCGATGGGCGCCAGCTCGCGACCGAACCGGGACCTCTCGATGCGCCACATGATGAGCACGGTGATGAGGGCGAACGCCAGGATGACGAAGTAGTCCTGCGTCTGCGAGCCCACGCCGATGATCGGCGCGACCACGACGACGCCGGCGTCGCCCCCGGTCAGCGCCGTCCAGTGCGTGAACACGGACTCCATGACGCCGAGGAAGCCGAAGCTGACAAGGAAGAAGTAGACGCCTCGCACCCGTGCCGCCGGGATGATGAGCGCCATCGAGAACAGCGCGGCCACGATCCCGGCGGCGATGAAGCAGATCCAGACCGGGTACTCGAGCTTGGACGACAGGAGCGCCGATGTGTAGGCGCCGATGCCGAAGAACGTGATCTGGCAGAACGAGTAGAGCCCGGTCAGACAGAGGAGCCGATACCCGATCACCAGCGTCACGTTGAGGAAGACGAGGATACCGATGTGGGCGTAGTAGTCGCCACCGACGAACGGGACGAGGCCCAGTACCACCGCCAGGCCCGCCGCGAGAAGCCCGATGATCGCCCAGCGCAGCGACGTCGCCTTAGTCATGGCCCATCAGCCCCTTGGGGCTCACGATGAGCACGATGATGGCCAGCAGAAAGGCGACCGCGATGCTGTACTGCGATCCCCACCACAGGGCGGTCAGGTTCTGCTGGAAGCCGATGATCATGCTGGCGATGAACGAGCCCATGACGCTGCCCATGCCGCCGATGATGACGACGATGAAGGCGAAGGTAAGGGGGATCGAGCCCATCGCCGGGTTGACGAACGTCGTGGGGGCCACGAGCACGCCGGCCAAGGCAGCCAGACCAGTCGCGATACCGAAGGCCAGGGCGCTGATGCGCATCGCAGGGATCCCCTGGACGCGGGCCGCTTCGCTATCCTCAGAGACCGCGCGCATCGCCTTGCCGAGTCGCGCGTACTTGATGAACCACGCGAGCGCGAGGATCGTGACGAGGGAGACCACCGCGATGAGCAGACGCTCGCTCGACACGACCGCCCCAAAGATCTGGTAGGTGCCGTGCACCGGGGCTTCCACCGTCCGCGTTCGGGGCCCGAAGACCTCCCACGTGATGCTCTGGATGGCCAGCATAAGAGCGATGGCGGCGATGCACCCCCCGATGAGATCGCCGTGGAAGCGGCGGAAGACGAGCACTTCCAGAATCCAGCCCAGAATGCCCACCACCGCGATGGCGAGGATCGGCTGAGAGCCAGTAGCCCATGTTCGTCGCGTCCATGACGTAGTAGAGGGCGACACCCCCCAACATGTAGAACTCACCATGAGCGAAGTTCACGACGAGCAGGATCCCGTAGATCAGGGTCAACCCGATCGCCATCAAGGCGAGTGTCAACCCGAGGACGATGCTGTTCGCGATCACTTGTGCAGCCATTCCTTCTCCCTCTGACTCTCAGCCGACCCGCGGTGTCGCCCGCACTGCTCCGTGCCTGCACGTGCGGACGACACCCTGCGAAGCCTCAGACCGAGACCCTGACGGAGGACGCTATGACGCGTCCCCTCGACTGAGGTTCGGCCCCGTTGGGCCAACCGTTGAAGACGTCGACGACCTTGCCGTTCTTGACCTCGACCACGTTGATGGGCATCTCCATCAGATGCGGGATGCCGAGCTGAGCCTCGCCGCCGAACTTGACCGGGCCCTTGGCGCCCTCGACGGTCACCGTAGGAAGAGCGTCTCTCACGGCCGCCGGATCCGCGGTACCGGCCTTCTGCATCGCAGCAGCGAGCAGCAGGATGCTGTCGTAGTCGAAGGTCGGTGACGTCGCCGTGTCGCCGTCGGTCTTGGCCTTGTAGGCCTTCTGCCACTCGATGCCCTTCGGAGTGGTCAGCTTCGCGTACTCGGGCGACCCGAGAAAGCCCTCGACCGCCGGCCAGCCCGCGATGTCGGCGTACTCGGAGATGTTCGGGGCGTCCGCCATCGCGAACGTACCTTTGTAGCCGAGTTCCCGGGCCTGCTTGATGATGAGTCCCACGTCTTCAGGACCAGGCGATCCGACGTCCATGATGTCGACGCCCGCCTTGATGATCGGGAGTGAGCACGGGGTAGTAGTCGGTCTCGTCGCCGGTGATCGTGACCGGGTCCAGGACCTCGAACCCGATCGGCTTGATCACCTCGGCCATCTCCTTGGCCTCCTGGATGCCCTCGGAGTCGTCTGTCGCGATCGCCACGACCGTCTTGTAGTTCGGGTAGGTGTCGTGCGCGTACTGGTACAGGACCTGGATGCTGTCCTTGTAGCTGAACCAGCTCATGAAGTTGTTGGGATGTTTGGGTCCCTGGCAGATCATGTCGGGCGCCGCCACGAACGTGATGACGGTATTGCCCCGCTCCGCGGCGTTCTCGGCCAGGACCTCAGGGCCGGACCACGAGACGATGTAGTTGATGCCGTCGCTCACGGCCTTGCGCGCGACGGTCGCGGAGACCGCCGCATCCCACTGGTTGTCGTAGGCCTTGGTCGCGAACGTGTAGGTGTCGTTGCCGACCTTGACCCCGCCGGCCGCGTTGAGCTGCTCGCAGGCCACCTCGATGCTGGCCAGCTCGGTCTTGCCCCAGAGCGCGCCGTCACCGGAGAACGGCATGAGGACGCCGATGGTCAGCGTCTTGGCCTGCCCTGTCCCCGAACTGGCCGACGAGTCGGTCGTCGACCCGCTTCCGCACGCCGCCAGCACGGCGGCCGCCGTCAGCGCCACCAGCGCCACGGCAAGAACGATCCACACTGTCTTGCGTCTGCTCATGATCCCCTCCCGGGACATGTCACTCCCCACGGCTCTCGCCGTCCTGGACACGCTTCTTCGTGTGCTCACCTGGGCACTCGTTGGGGCGGCTCGATACCGGCCACCAGCGGCTTGAGGATGTCGACGATCTCGTCTGCCTCGGCGATCGTCGTCGTGCACGGTGGCGCGATGACGATGCGGTTCGACCCCATCTGCCGCAAGTGCAGTCCGCGGCGCCGGGCCTCGTCCAGTAACGGCATGATGGGGGCCAGCGGCGGGTCGAACATGGCCCTGGTCTCCTTGTCGGCGACGATCTCCATCGCCAGCATCAGGCCCAGCCCGCTGTGCGTGCCGACACAGGGCATCGGCATGAACTCGTTCTCGATGCGGTCGACGATGTGCCGGCCCACCCGGGTGGCGTTGCCGGCCACGTCCTCGCCGACGTAGACGTCGATAGCGGCGATGGCCGCGGCGCAGGGGGCCGGAGCGCCGCTGAAGGTGTACTGGTGCATCAGCGGCGTACCCTTGAGCCCGTCCCAGATCCTGTCGTTGAAGGCGACGGCGCCGAAGGGCAGATAGCCGCTGGTGATGCCCTTCGACATGGCGATCATGTCCGGGACGACGTCCGAGTGGTCGATGCAGAACATCGTGCCCGTGCGGCAGAAGCCGCACATGACCTCATCGGCGATCATCGTGACGTCGTACTCGTCACAGATCTCGCGGATCAGCGGCCAGTACTCGTCCGGCGGCACCAGGAATCCCGATGCGCCCAGCTCCGGTTCGGCGATGAACGCGGCGACGTTCTCCGGGCCTTCGGCCTCGATGACCGTCGCCAGGTGGCGCGCGCAGCGCATGTCGCACGACGGGTACTCGAGACCGAACGGGCATCGGTAGCAGTAGTACGCCGGGATGTGCACGTAACCGGGCGACAGCGGTCCGTAGCCTGCTTGCATGGCCGGTATCCCGGTCATGTTCATCGGTCCGTTCCCGGTGCCGTGGTAGCTCATGTAGAGGCTGACGACCTTCTGCTTCGACGGCTGACCCACAGCGCTCCAGTACCGGCGCGCCAGGCGGATCGCCGCGTCCGTCGACTCGCCGCCGCCCGACGTGAACCAGAAGTGGTCGAGGTCGCCGGGGGTGATCGTCGCCAGCTTCATCGCGCACTCGACCATCGGCGTGCTCGAGTGCCCGTAGTACTGGCCGACGTGCTGCAGCTTATCGAGCTGCTTCTGCGCCGCCTCGATGATCTCGCGGCGCGCGTGCCCGAGGTTGCAGCTCACCATCTGCGACGAGGCGTCGAAGTACATCTTGCCTTCCGTGTCCCACAGCCGGACGCCCTCGGCGGTGTCGTAGATCACGCCGAGGTTCTCTCCGAGCGGGATCTGGGCGTGAAGGACGTGCTCGCGATCGTAGGCGATGAGTTCTTCGGTGCGCTTACTGGCCATTCGGTGGTCACCGATCTTTTCGCGCGGCCGCGGCCGGCCTGTCTGGGGGAAGCTGGTTCGCGGACGGGGCGCCTTCGGGGGGCGCGGTCGAGTCGCGCACCACGAGTTCGAACGGGACGCACTGGACATCAGGGAAGTCGACGCCATCCCTGATCGCCGCGAGCAGATGCCAAGCCGAACAGCCGAGCGCGCGCGAGGGCACGCGGATGGTCGTGAGCGGCGGGTCGGCGTGCGAGGCCATGGGAACGTCGTCCATGCCCACGACACTGACGTCCTCGGGCACGCGCAGGCCGCGGCTTCGCAGCCCGGAGATCACGCCGAACGCGACTTCGTCCGTCGCGGCGATGACGGCCGTGAACGACGCCGCGCTATCGACGAGCGCCTCCGCCGCCTGCGAGCCACCCGACAACGACATCGGGGTCTGCACGACGAGCGCGTCGTCCACCGGCAGCGCGGCGCGGCCCAGCGCGGCGACGTAGCCACGGTACCGGTCCTCGACGGTGGTCGAGTCGAGTGGACCGCCGACGAATGCGATCTCCTGTGCCCCAGTCCGATGAGATAGGAAGCCGCCTCGCGCGTGGCCAAGGCGTCGTCCACGCACACGTGCGGGATGTCGAGTTCGTAGCGGCCCACCGCGGCGACCGGGATGCCGTCTCCTCGTAGGCGCTCGACCGCCTGGAAGACCCGTAGCGACTTGGCGGGGTCGCGCACCTGCCCACCGACGAGGACGACACCGGCGGGCTTCTGGCTCAGCATCATGGTGAGATAGCTCTCCAGCTTGGCGGCGTCCCGGTCGTCGTTGCAGACAAGGACACGAGTCCTTCGGCGACGGCTCGTCCTGCAGCTCACGGACGACGCCGCTGAAGTACGAGTCGGTGATGTCGTGGACGATGGCTCAGACGAGCGCGCTGCGCTCGGTGACAGCGCCCGCGCCGCAAAGTCGGTCACATAGCAGAGCGCCTCGCCGCCTCTCTGACAGAGCGCTCGTCGGCTCGCTCACGGGTATGCCGAGCTACTCAGGACACGAGAAGCGTCGCTGACGAGACACGGCGAGCTGGGCCACTTCGCGCAGTGAGACGCGTCTCGGCGTCACGAGAGGCTCGCGGACTTCATCGCTGGACCAGAGCTCCGGAACCACGCACGAGGGCCTCGACCTCGGCACGCGTGGCCATCGAGACGTCTCCCGGCGTGGTCATGGCCAGGGCGCCGTGTGCGGCCCCGTACTCGAGGGCTTTCTGCGCATCGAAACCAGCCAGCAGCCCGTAAATAAGTCCGGAAGCGAAGGAATCGCCGCCGCCGACGCGGTCGAGAATCTCCAGGCCCGGCTTCGCCACGGATTTGTGTAGGCGCGTCAGCCCAGCAGATCGCGCTCCAATCGTTGGCGACTCGCTGCGGACAGCGCGCAGGGTAGTAGACACGGCGACCAAGTTGAGATGCGCGGAGCAAGAACTTGCCATCATGTGTATGAAGCGTCGCGTATCGAATTCGGAGAGGTTTTCGTCCACGCCCTCGACGGGGAACCCGAGGGAGGCGCAGAAGTCCTCCTCGTTGCCGAACATGACGTCGACACGAGGGGCCAGCGAACGGTTACTCGTGGGCGCGTCCTGACCGCCGATGGACTTCCACGAGCGAGGGCCGATAATTGAGATCGTAGGAGACGATGGTGCCGTCCGGCGAGCGACCCATCGCCTCGACCGCAACGACCGGGTGACTCGCAGAGCGCCGCGAAGATGCCGCCGAGTGAAACCACCGGACCCTTCCCGCCGAAGATCTCGTACCAGTCGAAATCGCAGGGCTTGATCTGGAGATGCGATATGGATACGATCGGAGAACCGACGGCGCCGCGCGCGCCGAAGACTGTTCGGTGAAATTGAGCCATTGTGAACCGCGTCGACACATGAAAGGTCCCCAAAGCATGCGACAAGTCGACGCCGCTTGCAGAATCAATCTCGACCAGGCGCCGACTATTGTCAGCCAAGCGGTGTAAGGGTGCGCAATTAAACAGCGCGAGGCGGTGAGTTATGGCGTATAGGAATGAGCGGTGCATGGTTGCGGATAAGCGCAGCATACTGCTAAGGCAAAAAAAAAAAAAAAAAAAAAAAAAAAAAAAAAAAAAAAAAAAAAAAAAAAAAAAAAAAAAAAAAAAAAAAAAAAAAAAAAAAAAAAAAAAAAAAAAAAAAAAAAAAAAAAAAAAAAAAAAAAAAAAAAAAAAAAAAAAAAAAAAAAAAAAAAAAAAAAAAAAAAAAAAAAAAAAAAAAAAAAAAAAAAAAAAAAAAAAAAAAAAAAAAAAAAAAAAAAAAAAAAAAAAAAAAAAAAAAAAAAAAAAAAAAAAAAAAAAAAAAAAAAAAAAAAAAAAAAAAAAAAAAAAAAAAAAAAAAAAAAAAAAAAAAAAAAAAAAAAAAAAAAAAAAAAAAAAAAAAAAAAAAAAAAAAAAAAAAAAAAAAAAAAAAAAAAAAAAAAAAAAAAAAAAAAAAAAAAAAAAAAAAAAAAAAAAAAAAAAAAAAAAAAAAAAAAAAAAAAAAAAAAAAAAAAAAAAAAAAAAAAAAAAAAAAAAAAAAAAAAAAAAAAAAAAAAAAAAAAAAAAAAAAAAAAAAAAAAAAAAAAAAAAAAAAAAAAAAAAAAAAAAAAAAAAAAAAAAAAAAAAAAAAAAAAAAAAAAAAAAAAAAAAAAAAAAAAAAAAAAAAAAAAAAAAAAAAAAAAAAAAAAAAAAAAAAAAAAAAAAAAAAAAAAAAAAAAAAAAAAAAAAAAAAAAAAAAAAAAAAAAAAAAAAAAAAAAAAAAAAAAAAAAAAAAAAAAAAAAAAAAAAAAAAAAAAAAAAAAAAAAAAAAAAAAAAAAAAAAAAAAAAAAAAAAAAAAAAAAAAAAAAAAAAAAAAAAAAAAAAAAAAAAAAAAAAAAAAAAAAAAAAAAAAAAAAAAAAAAAAAAAAAAAAAAAAAAAAAAAAAAAAAAAAAAAAAAAAAAAAAAAAAAAAAAAAAAAAAAAAAAAAAAAAAAAAAAAAAATAAGTATAGTAGCAGATAAGTTAGGTTTCTGGTTCTAGGCAACGGTATGCGCAAATGAAAGAGAGTAGAGTGTTACTATGTTTGTTTTTATAAGGAAGAGGTTCTATGTATAGATATAGATTAGGGTACTAGGTATATAGATTATAGAGTTTGTGAAGGTTGTGGAGTTGTGTAGAAGAGTGTATATTTAGCTAGTTAATATGGAGTAAGAAGGTAGAAGAAGAAAGGTGTTATTTAAATGAGATTGTGTAGAGGTATGGAAGGTGGTAGTAATGAGTAGAGATGTGTTAGTGGGACGCTTTGGTGCATAAGCAGAGGAAGATAGATGAGAGGTGGGATGGAGGTTGGGTGGGGTGTATGATGAGCGTGGATTTCACGGGTAAAATAGGAAGAGTGATGATGTGTATATTCTCTGACTAAGTGGGTGGTAAGGGGATAGTTACGTTGATTATTTGGAAGAGTTCGTTTTGGGTATGGTTTGTATTAGTGGAGAATTTTTTATGTTTATGACAGGATTGTTTTAGGGAATGCTAGCGTTTAAGTTTGGGAAAGGTAAGGTTGTTCTGTTCGTGCGGAGGTTTTTGATTTTTGGTTCACATATAGTGGTATGGGAGGGAATTGGAAGGTGGAGCTTAAGTAAGTGGGTTTGATGGTATGTAGTTAAGGGTTTAGTGCAGACGCTCCGATATGTGGATAGAGGAAGGTGTAGCGGAACTGAGGTAGGTGGAAGATTTGTGGGGGAAGGAAGTGTTAGTAGTATAGGAGTTTCTGAAGGAGAGACAAGGTTAGGTGGTTTAAGTTATCTGTATAGGTTCTGAGAGTGAGGTTAGCGTAGTCTCGGTTACGATCCAACACCGCCAGAAGAGCTGTGCTGGGATGGCGAGCTCGGGCAGTGATGAGAGCAGAGAACCTGAAGGCGATAGTTATCAGTGGCGCGGGGGCAGTGCAGTCGCGGATCCGGCAGGCTTAGTAAAGGCGTGCAAGCGGGTACACCGGCTCGTACACGCAGGACCCAGGAGAACGCGTTGCGCGTGAAGATGAGACACACGAACATGCGCTGCGCGCACGCTTGCCCGTTCGGTTGCGCGACGCGCTCGCGCGATGTAGCACTGGGGCAGCGGAGGGGCGAAGAGAAGCGCAAGAACATCTCGGTCATGTGCGACGGCGAAGCCTACGAGAGCGGCTGGAACTGGTACCAGTACACACGACGGCGATAGAAGAACAGTACGCAGGCGAACTGCGCACGAGCGCAGTAGAGGGATTGGCAAGACAGAGCGGCGATGAACTGCGACTGCTGATCGAGACCTCGGGTTCTCAAGGTGGTTCTACCTGACGTTGCGCTATTGGTTCCTGGCCTGCCTCGATCACGGCGTGGGCGAGAGTAGAAGGGCTGAAGCTTGGGCGGAGGAACTCGACTTCTGGCTCGAACTGGAGGATGATCGCGTACCGCGAGGGACTGGGTGATCTGCTGGCAGACGGGCTATTGCCGGCCTGTGACAGGCTCGATCTGCCCGACGTGGTGAAGAAGACCGCGCGCTGGCTCGAGCAAATGTGGGGATTACATTCGCGCCGCACGGTAGCGCCTGTGAGCCGCGACACAGTCGATATGGATCTTCGACATGCTGCACTGGGCGATAGATTCGAGAGACTCTCTCGCGTCGCACCACCAGACGGGGTACGTAGACTACTGGTACGCTCCGCACTTCGAGGGCGGCTCCGCGCTCGTGGACGGGGCCGAGCTGGAGGCGACGTTCGCGAGGGTGTTGAGCGACCCGGGGATACTCGAGCGGGGTTTCGCGCACCTGGACGCCAAGACTAGGGTGACCAAATGGTTCGACGATCGCGCGCAGGTCAAGGACTCTCTGCTGTTGTGCGACTGAGTGTTCCGCGAGTGCTGAACGGCTTCGACTGGCGGAGGAACTCGAAGACGCCGACGACTACTACGGCGACGTGGACGCTGAAGCCTCCATGCTGGCACCGCTCACGGGACTGGACATCACGACCGAAGACCTCGACCGCGCGGGAGAGCGCATCCGCAACCTGGACCGCGCGCTGCAGATCCGCAACAGCGGCCGTTCGCGCGCAGTCGACTCGACAGCTGAGTGGGTCTTCGAGTACCCGGAGAAATCGGACGGCACGCGGCTCGACCGCGAGACGTTCGACCGGATCCTCGACAGCTACTACGACCACCGCGGCTGGGACCGCGAGACGGGCTGGCCGACAAGGGCGAGGCTCGAAATAGCTGGGGCTGTCCGACGTAGCAGACGCACTCGAGCTGCTCTCAAAGACAGGAGCCTCCGAAGCAGGCGACACGAGCAAGACTGAGGAGCGTGAATGACGATCTACGGCTACATGGGAGAAGCTGCTGTTCGTCGACCTGGAGACACGTTCATACCGCGTGGAACCCCTGGACGCAGAGATGTCTCATGACTTGATAGGGGGCTACGGACTTGGCGCGCGGATCCTCTACGAGCGGATGCCGGCCGGCGTCGACCCGCTTGGCCCGGACAACCTGCTCGGCTTCGTCACCGGGCCGCTCACAGGTACGCCGGCGATCTGCAGCGGCCGCTTCACCGTGGTCGGCAAGTCGCCGCTCACCGGAGGCTGGGGAGACGCGAACTGTGGCGGCTACTGGGGACCGTACCTGCGCTTCGCGGGCTACGATGCGGTCTTCTTCCGCGGCATCAGCCGGAAGCCGACTTACGTGCTCATCGACGACGGCGAGGTGACGTTCCACGACGCCGCGCCACTCTGGGGCAAAGACAGCCTCGACACGGAAGACGACCTCAGGGCGGATCACGGCAAGGACTCCGCGGTAGCATGCATCGGCCCCGCCGGCGAAGCCATGTCGCTTCTTGTCGGCCATCATCACCGACAAGGGCCGCGCCGCAGCGCGCTCAGGACTCGGCGCGGTGATGGGTTCCAAGAAGCTCAAGGCCGTGGTCGTCAAGGGCAGCCAGGAGGTGCCGCTCCCCGACGTCCGGCTCGCCAAGAACCTGCGCAAGAAGTGAGCGGGGCAGCTGATGGGCGAGGAATTCGAGTTCAAGATACACGGAACGACCAGCCGCACCATCGGGAACACGGTGATCGGAGACACGCCGATCAAGAACTGAATCGGCACCTATCCAGAGCAGTACTCAGACCCCAGTCTAGACAAGATCGACGAGAACGCCTTCTACGCCGAGCGTGACAAGCCCTACGGCTGCTGGCACTGCCACATACGCTGCGGCGGCCACCTGAAGGCCAAGGCGGGCAGAGCGAGGATCAGCCACGTGCCGGAGTACGAGACCATCACGATGAGCGGCACGCTCTGCATGAACGACGATCTCGAGTCGATCATCCGCTTCAACGATGTCTGCAACACGTACGGGCTCGACACGATCTCAGTCGGAGGAGCGATGGCCTTTGCGTTCGAGTGCTACGAGCACGGCATCCTGACGCGAGATGACGTGAGGTTCGAGCTCACGTTCGGCGACGGGCAAGCCGTAGTACGGCTGGCGGAGATGACCGCACGCCGTGAAAGAGTAGGCGCCCTGCTCGCCGACGGCGTGAGCCGCGCCGCGGAGAAACTCGGCCGCGGCGCCGACGAATTCGCGGTACACGCGGGCGGCCAAGAGCTGTCGGCGCACGACCCTCGCTTCTACCCGAGCCTGGCGCTCGTCTACCGGCTGGACGCCACGCCCGGCAGGCACCCGCGGGGAGGCAGTTCCTGGATAATGGGCAACGGCTTCATGGAAGCGCCGGACGACAAGTACGCCGTCGCGGGGATCGGCGAATCGCACAAGCGCGCCGCCGCGATGTGCCACGTCATGTCGTCGTGCGGCAACTGCCTGTTCGCGTACACGTCTCATCCCACGGGCTACATCCCGGAGTTCCTGACGGCGCTCACCGGGCACGAGCACGATTTCGACTCGTGCGTGAAGATCGGAGAGCGCATCGAGGACATCCGGCACCTCTACAACCTTCGCGAAGGCTACAACCCGCTGACGATCACGGTGAACCAGCGGTCACTCGGCCGGCCGCCCTTGGAGAAGAGGGCGACCGCCGGGATCACCATCGACGAGGAAGCACTGATCGACGAGTACTGCGCGGCCATGAGCTGGGACCGGCGGACGGCGATGCCGAGTCAAGCCAAGCTCGAGGAGCTGGGACTCGACCGCCTCGTGGCCGACTATGGAAGGACGCCATCGTGAGCACGAGCAAGCGCAATGTTCGCAGCCTGAAGGACGCAGCCGGCTTTCGCGACTATCTCGAGGCGACGGGCATCACACTGCCCTTTGACGACGTCGTCGGCTCCGGACCCGGATCACCCTGGCGCGGCCCTTCAAGGTCGGTGGCCGCACGGTCGGCAACCGCTTCGCCATCCTCCCCATGGAAGGCTGGGACAACACGACCGACGGGCGGCCCACCGACCTGACGAGGCGCCGCTGGCAGCGCTGGGGCGCCAGCGGGGCCAAGCTGATCTTCGGCGCCGAGGCGATGGCCGTGCGGCCGGACGGCCGCGGCAGCCCGGTCCAGCTGATGATGATCGAGAAGAACCTGGACGAGGTCAGCGAGCTGAGAGCGCTCCTCGTCCGCAGTCACGTGGAGCGTTACTCCACCGCGGACGATCTGCTGGTCGGCGTGCAGCTCACGCACTCCGGCCGGGTCTCACACCCGAACAGCTGGGACCGGTCCGAGCCGCGCACACTGTACCACCACCCGCTTCTCGATCCGCCGTATGGGGCCGAGGGCGACGACGCAGTGATGAGCGACGATGAGATCGAGGCGCTCGTCGACGACTTCGTGACCGCCGCCCGGCTGGCGCAGGCGGCGGGGTTCGACTTCGTCGACATCAAGCACTGCCACGGCTACCTGGGTCACGAGTTCCTGAGCGCGGTGGACAGGCCGGGCCGCTACGGCGGCAGCTTCGAGAACCGCACCCGGTTCCTGCGCGAGATCGTAGCCGGCGTGCGCTCCGCCGCGCCGGGACTGCAGATCGCGGTGCGGTTCAGCGCGCTCGACTTCGTGCCGTTCACCGAAGGTCCCGACGACCACTCCCGGCCTGCTGCGTTCGACGGCGACCGCTATCCTTACGCGTTCGGCGGCGACGGCACGGGAACAGGGATTGACCTCCGCGAACCGGTCGCGTTCCTCGACCTCCTCGCGGACCTCGGCATCGAGCTCGTCTGCGTCTCCGCGGGAGCTGAGTACAACTCCCACCTCATGGAGCCTTACAACTCGCTGCCGGTCGCGCGCCGCAAGCCGCCGGAAGACCCGCTCGTCGGCGTCGCGCGCTTGGTCTCGCTGGTGGCCGACCTCAAGCGGGAGCGCCCGGGCTGACCTACGTCGGCAGCGGCTACTGTACCTGCAACAGTGGCTGCCAACGTGGCGCAGGCGGCGGTGCGCGAGGGCTGGGCCGACTCAGTCGGCATCGGGCGCATGTCGTTCAGCTACCCCGACATGTGCGCCGACGTCCTCGAGGGTCGGCCTTTGGAGCAGAAGCGCCTCTGCACGACGTGCGGTTACTGCGACGTGGCGCCGGCGTTCCAGATCGGCTCGGGCTGCTACTCGCTGGACCACTTCTATCGCGATCGACCCGAGTTCAAGATCCTCAAACAGCGCATCAGGGAAGCGTAGACCGCCGACATGAAGCAGATCACTGAAGCAGCGAGACAGATCGACGTCTGCGCCGAGGTCGACGTCCTTGTGTGCGCAGCGGCTCCGCGGCGTGGCCGCGCAGTGGCGGCAGCTCGCGGCGGCGCCGCGTCTCTGCTCGAGCGCTACGTTTACCTCGGCGGGCTCGCGACATTTTTATCATTTTCTTGATAACGTTATCAACGCGTATATTGTGATTATCTTTATTGATTGATTTATGCGAATTGATCATTTGTTGACGATTTGTTTGACGTATTTATGTTTGATTTGTAACTTCTTAAGCATCATTCATGAGTATGTTTCTTGATCGCATTTGATGTTTTTTCACATTATGTGTGCATATATTTATTGAAGTTTTGACGTTGAATTTTTTTATTGTGTATAACAAGTCGTTGCATTCGATTTCGCGTGTTTGTTGTTGACGTACGTTTGACGTTGATGTGTGTTCATTTGTTGTGTTTTCGTTGATGAGAAGAGTACTTTTTATATGTTTATTTTTAATCTCGTTGTTGTGTATATCGCGATTTTGATCGTGTCGCTTGTTAACTTTTTTATTTTTGCGTTTTTATTGATGAGTTGTTTTTTATTGTTGAACTTGAGTTTTATCTCGATTTGCACTTTTGTTATTTCGTTTTTGTTGTTTTCGTTGTTGATTTCTTTTATCTTGGCGAGGTGAACCTCTGGCCGGGCAGCATGTTTGGTATCTACGGTCTCGACCCGCGTCAGCTCACCAAGGCGGAGATCGTCACCAGCGACCACGCGCTGAGACTGGTGGACTTCCTCAAACGGAAGGCGCCGGGATTCGAGCAGGCATGGCTGGAGTACACGGCCAGCCAGCTCGGCGTGCGCGAGACACGGCGGATCGTCGGCGGCTTCTCTCCGACGCTTCGCGAGGCGCTTTCAGGAGATGTGCGCAGACGTCATCGCCAAGCTATATGCTAAGCGGCGCATGCGCATCCCTTACGTGTCCCTGGTCCCGGAGGCCATCGACGGCCTCCTCGTCGCCGGCCGTTGTATGTCGGCGCAGCAGGACGCGATGGTCCATCTGCGTCTGATCCCCGTCTGCCTAGCGACGGGACAGGCCGCCGGCACGGCGGCAGCGATGGCGGCCGTCGTTCGACGTGGTCCCGAGTTATTTCTACGTCGCCGACCTGCAGGCGTACCTCATCAATCAGGGTGCAGATCTCGGCATCGAAGCGCGTGCCGACGCAAGTTTCGTCTGATTTTTTTTTTTTTTTTTTTTGTTTTGTGTTATTTATTTTATGAGTAAATATTTGTATTTGTAATGTTAAAATGTGTTATTCGTCTTCCGGAGGCTCTTTGGCGGCGCCATAGCTGCCGATGCGCTCGCCCAGCGACCAGTACTCACCCTCGACGTAGGCGATCGGCGTGAGCTTCTTCGTCTGCACGCGTCCCGCGCGCGTCGAGGACGTCCTGGTCGTACTGCACGGCCACGATCTCGGCGATGTAGAGGTCGTGCGCGCCGAGCGCCAGCTGGTGCCGCACCACGCACTCGATGTTGATCGGGCACTCTTCGATGAGCGGCGCGTCGACGAGGCTGGCCGGACGCGCCGTGAGGCCGAGCTCCTCGAACTTGTCGTGCTCGGCCCCCGACCACACGCCGGCCAGGTCGACCTCTTCGAGCTGCTCGGCGCGCGGCACGTTGACGACGAACTCGCGCGCCGCGTTCACGAGCCGGTGCGAATGGCGTGTCGGACGGATGGCGACGCTCAGCATGGGCGGCGTCGAACACACCGTGCCGGCCCACGCCAGCGTGATGATGTTGGGCTTCTCCTTGCCGTGGCCGGCCACGCTCAGCAGCACCACCGGCGTCGGCAGAAGCGCAGCCGACGGTTTGCGCTCGATCTTCATCGCTCAGCCTCCCTTGGGGTCCGGTGGTAATGGTACCCCACGCATGGAATCGCAACTTCTCTGGCGTGGGCTCCACGACATTCGTAGAATGGGGGGGCCGAAAGGAGCCCCATGCGCAGACAGGCACTCGACAAGACCGACATCGCCATCATCGGCCACCTCCAGGTGGACGGCCGGCGCGCGTTCACCTCCATCGCCAAGGACCTCGGCATCTCCGAGGCCAGCGTGCGCCAGCGGGTGGCCCGGCTGCTGCGCACCAACATCATCCAGATCGTCGCCGTGAGCAGTCCGCTGGATCTGGGCCTCATGTGGGCGCAGGTCCACCTGCGCGTCAAAGGCGACCGCATCGAGGCGGTCGCCCAGGCGGTCGCCGAGCTCCCGCAGGTGGACTACGTGAGCATCTGCGCCGGCGACTTCGACATCATCGTCGGCGTCGTCGCCCACGACCGCGAGGAACTCCTCGACGTCCTCGTCAACCACATCCGCACCATCCCGGGGATCGATCAGGCCGACTTCGTCCTCAACCTCAAGATCCTCAAGGACAACTACGAATGGTCGCCGGGCGAGCCCCCGGCGACGATGTAGGGAGGCGAGAGCCATGGGCGACCAGACGCGCCCGCACGTGCACACCCCACCACCCGGCCCCAAGAGCCAGGCGCTCATGAAGCGCGGCGAGGACATCATGCTGGGGGTCTCCCTCATCGGCGACTGGCCGCCGAGCCACTTCGTCTCCCGCTACCGCGACGGCTGGTTCATCGAGGACGTCGACGGCAACCGCTACCTCGACTGGCTGGCCGGCTGGGCCTCCTCGCCGCTGGGCGGCAACAATCCCGGAACTGGTCGAGGCCGCGCACACGGCGCTCAAGGAGTACGGCACCGAGTGCCTCTCGTCGCTCACCACCTGGCACCAGTACCAGCTCGCCGAGAAGCTCGTGGAGATCGCGCCCAAGCCGCTGACCAAGGTCGTCTACGACACCACCGGCAGCGAGGTCGTGGAGAACGCGGTGCGCATCATGCGCGAGGCCGCCGGCCCCGGCCGCCCCTTCGTCATCACCTTCCTGGGCAGCTTCCACGGCGGCAACTACGGCACCGGCGCCATGGGCCCGCACAACGCCCACTACAACCACGGCATCGAGCCGTTCATGAGCGGCTGGATCAACGTCCCCTTCCCCACCTGCTACCGCTGCCCGTACCACCTGGACTACCCGGCCTGCGACATCGCCTGCCTCGGCTACATCGAGGAGATGATCCTGCGCTACAAGGCCACGCCCGACAGCATCGCCGGCGTCAACGTCGAGTTCATCCAGGGCGAGAACGGCATCCAGATCCCGCCGCCCGAGTGGCCCGGGCGCCTCTCCGCGCTGTGCAAGAAGTACGGCTGGATCCTCTACAACGACGAGGTCCAGGAGGGCATGGGACGCTGCGGCGAGTGGTTCCTCATCGACGAGTACCCGGACGTGGAGGTCGAGCTGCTCTCGCTCGGCAAGGGCACGTCCGGCGGGCTGATCCCCATCTGCTACACCCTCGGGTCGGACCGCATGAGCGAGCCGGCCGGCGAACTCTACACGGGAGGCACCTTCGCCGGCTCCCCGGTCGGCTGCGCCGTGGGCATCAAGCTCATCGAGCTCATCAAGCGCGACCACGTGCTCGACAACGTCAAGGAGATCGAGCGCATCGCCAAGGCGAAGTTCGGCGCCATGAGGGACAAGTACGAGATCGTCGGCGACGTGCGCATCAAGGGCTGTTACCAGTGCGTCGAGTTCGTCGAGGACAAGGACAGCAAGACGCCGGCGCACGACCTCACGCGCGAGGTCGTCTACGCGATGGAGCGGCGGGGCGTCATCCCGATCTACGAGCCGGCGTTCAACTGGTTCCGCCCCACGCCGGCGCTCAACATGCCGCCGGAGCTGTTCGCGCTGGGCTGCGACATCGTGGAAGAATGCGTGGCCGAGGTGAGTAAGGCACACGCCAAGGGCATCCAAGTAGGACCATGACCGCGCGCGGCGCCCAAGCGAAGGAGACGAGTCGATGACGTACGATTCACTGCCGTTCAGCGGCATCGCGACCTTCTTCAAGGCGCCGCTGGTGACCACGCCGACGACGGCCGACGCCGACGTGGCCGTCGTCGGCATCGGCTGGGACGAGGGCACCACCAGCCGCTCCGGCGCCCGGATGGGGCCTCGCGCCCTGCGCGAGGCCTCCACCATGTACGCCTTCCAGCGTGACGCCGAGCCCTTCTGGGACGGCGAGGCCGGCGTGGAACTGCTCGGCGGCGTGCGCTGGGCGGACTGCGGCGACGTGGCCCTCGGCCCGATGTGGTCGCCCGAGCGCTACCACAACGCCGTGGTCGACAAGCTGCAGCCGATCATGAAGTCCGGCCTCTTCCCCGTCACGCTCGGCGGCGACCACTCGATCGGCTACCCGGTGCTCAAGGCGCTCTCCAGTCCCGCGGGGGCAAGCCCGTGCACCTGGTGCAGTTCGACACCCACATGGACTACTGGGACGAGGAGGGCGGTTCGCGCTTCTCGCACGCCAGCCCCATCATCCGCAGCCACGAGGCGGGCTTCCTCGCGAGCCTCACGCAGTACGGCATCCGCAGCCTGCACACCCCCGGCGACAACATCGCCCTGGCCAGGAGCCGCGGGGCGCACATCTTCTGGTGCCAGCAGGCGAAGGACATGCTCGTGGACGACCTCATCGAGCACCTGCCCAAGGGCGCCGACGTGTACATCACCTTCGACATCGACGCGCTCGACCCGGCGATCGCGCCGGGCACCGGCACGCCCGAGCCCGGCGGCTTCAGCTACTACGAGGCCAAGGACATCCTGCTCGGCGTCTGCGACCGCTGCAACGTCGTGGGCATGGACCTCGTCGAGGTCGCGCCCCAGTACGACGGCCCCGGCCAGGTGACGGCGCTGCACGGCGCCCGCCTGATCCTCGACACGGTGGGAGCCGTCTTCCGCCGCCGCGCGGCGCTCGGCTGAGCACGCGTGGTGCGCCGGGTCACCAAGGGCTCGGACCGCTGGCCGCAGTGTCCTGCCGACGCCAAGGGCGCTCACGCTGGACGCGGCGCGGCTGAACCGCCTCCGCTCCGGCGTCGAAGTACTCATCACTTCGGCGAGAGACGCCGATAGCGGCCGTGATGGCGGAGGCGGGCACACCTCTACGCGTCCGGCAGGCGGCGGACCTGCTCGGCGTCAGCCCGGCGACGGTGCGTCGCTGGGCCGACAGCGGCCGCCTGGTCAGCCGGCGCACCAAGGACGGAGAGCGCCGCTTCCACCTCGACGACCTCAAGGCGAGCTCGGCACCGGCCGGCGGCCGTCCTCGCCATCTCTCCAGGCCGACGCGGAGCGGCGCTACCAGCTGCTCCTCGAGACGAGCGTCGAACTGGCGTCCTCGCTCGACCTCGACGAGGTGCTGCAATCGGCCGCACGCCGCCTCGGCTCCGCGCTCGACATCCCCGACTGTGACTTCTACCGGATCGAGGACGACAGGCTCGTGTGCGTGGCGTCGAGCACCAAGGGCCGCTTCGACGGCGTCTGGACCGGTCGCGAGTTCTCCCTGCGGGACTGGCACTCGGCGCGCCTGGCGATCGAGCAGCGCCGCGCGGTCGCCTTCGACAGCGTCGACGACCCGCGCCTGACGGCGGCGGAGCGCGACTCGGCGCTCGCCTACGGCCAGCGCAGCTTTCTCGTCCTCCCGCTCATCGCCCGCGACGAGGTGATCGGCACGATCGAGCTGCTCGACCACACCGAGCGCCGCTTCACGGAGGAGGAGATCGGGGTCGCAGAAGCCGTCGCCAAGCTCGTCGCCCTCGCCATCGAGCGGGCCAAGCTGCACGACGAGGTCAAGCGACTGCACGTCGCCAACCTGCGCGCCCTGAGCTCGGCGCTGAGCGCCAAGGACTACTACACGCTCGGCCACGCCAGCCGCGTGGCCGGCTACGCCGCGCTGCTGGGACGCGAGCTGGGGTGGAACGACGAGCGCCTGACCGAGCTGCAGAACGTCGCCTTCCTGCACGACATCGGCAAGATCGGCGTCTCGGACCGCGTGCTGCTCAAGGCCGGACCGCTCACCTCGGAGGAGTGGGAGCTCGTGCGCCAGCACCCCGGCATCAGCGCCGAGATAGCGCGACCCCTCTTCCGCGACGAACTCGTGACCGGAGTGCGGCATCACCACGAGCACTTCGACGGCGCGGGCTACCCGGACGGCCTGGCCGGCGCGGACATCCCCGAGGTCGCGCGCCTGCTCTGTGTGGTGGACTGCTACGACGCGATGTCCAGCGAGCGGCCGTACCGGCGCGCGCTCAGCTACCGCCAGTGCCTGGCGGAACTGCGCCGGCTCGCCGGCACGCAGTTCGACCCGGACCTGGTCGCGGCGTTCCTCAAGGCCTTGCGACGCCTGCGGCGACGCCGCGCCGAGGTGGACCGGCTCGCCGCGCGGGCAGCGGCGCGGATCGACCCCGCGGCCCACGTCCTCCTGCGCACGCGCGCCGACGAGGCGCGTCCGGAGTACGCGGAGATGGTGACCGCGCTGCGCGAGTTCCGCGACCAGAACCCGCCGGTGCGCTTCATCACGAGCTTCGCGACGACCGAGGAGCGCTGCATCTCCGTGCTCGACACCGGCGAGGACGAGAGCGAGGTCTCGCACGTCGGCGACCAGTGGCTGGCGCAGGACGTGCTCGCCGCCGTGCTCGCCGGCGGCAGGAGCACCGCCAACGTGCTCAACGCCGACGACTACGGCGTCTGGGTGACGGGCACGGCCCCGCTCTGCGCCGGCGACGGGACCGTGCTCGGGGCGGTCACGGTGGACGTGCCGGCGCTCGAATGGGCGCCGTCCCTCCAGAGCGACCAGTCACACACCCTCGCGGCCATCCTCCGGGCGGCGACCATCCGCTTCAGCAGAGCCGAGGTCGAGGCGATCACCGACGGCCTCACCGGCCTCTACAACCACCGCTACCTGCACGAACGCCTCGAGGAGGAACTCGACCGCGCCCGCCGCTACGACGACGACGTCAGCCTGCTGTTCATCGACTGCGACGAGTTCAAGCAGTTCAACGACGCGTACGGACACAAGCTCGGCGACGGGGCCCTGGCGCGCATCGCGCGCATCCTGGAGTCGTGCAGCCGGCGCGTCGACCTGGCGGCGCGCTACGGCGGCGAGGAGTTCGTGCTCGTGCTGGTCGGCACCGACGGCGCCGGCGCGCGGACGGTCGCGGAGCGCATCCGCGCGGAGGTCAAGACCACGGGCCTCGCCGGCGGCCAGCCCCTGACCGTCAGCATCGGCATCGCCTCGTATCCGCAGGACGCCGCCGGCAAGGACGAACTGCTCGACAAGGCCGACTGGGCGATGTACGCGGCCAAGTGTGGCGGCCGCGACCTCGTCCTGTCTTTCCGCGACGAGCTCGTCGCCCGGGATTGGGTGTCGCGGAGCGGCGGCCGCGCTCCGGCGCTGCCTCGCGACCACCGCTGAGACTCGACGCGCGCGGCGCCGGCGTGACGCCGGAGAGGGCGGGCGGTCGGACTGACCGTGGGGGATCCCGCCCGCCCCATCCGGCGTCACGCCGGACCTGCGCAGCGGCCGGCCGGGCGGGGGAGTCCGGCCGGCCGCTTCCTTCATGCCGGCTCTGCGCTCATGCCGGCAGCAGCACGGTGAACACCGAGCCTTCGCCCTCGACGCTGGTCGCCTCGAGGCGGCCGCCGGCGCGCTCCACGAGGCGTTTCACGATCGAGAGACCCAGGCCGTTGCCCTCGAGCTCGCGCGTCTCGGCACGCTTCTCGCGGAAGAACTCATCCCAGAGCCGCGCCAGGTTCTCCTCGCGGATGCCGATGCCGGTGTCGGCCACGTCGAGGCGCAGCCAGCCGTCCGCGACGGCGCCGCGCACGGTCACCGTGCCGGCGTCGCGGTTGTACTTGACCGCGTTGCCGACGAGGTTGCTGAGCACGAGCTTCAGGTCGTCGGGACGGATGAGCGCCGGCGGCAGGCCGGCGGCGAGCTCGGTGACCACGGTCACCCCGCGCTGGGCGCCGCGCTCGCGAGCGAGCTCCACGACCTCGTCCAGGACGGGGGCGACCGGGACGAGCTCGGGCTCCTCGCCCTCCGGCGCCTGCTCGCTGCGCGCCAGCGTCAGCAGGTCGCGGATGAGCTGGGTCAGGTTGTCGATGCGGTGGTCGGCGCGGGCGACCATCGGGATGTAGGGGTCGAGGTCCTCGCCGAGGCTCTTGTCGGTCACGACCTCGAGCAGGCCCTTGATGGAGCCGAGCGGGCTCTTGAGCTCGTGCACCATGGTGCGGATGAACTTCTGCTTCTCCATGGCCAGGCGCCGCACCTCGCTGATGTCGCTCAGCGTGAGGATGCGGCCGCGCGCTTCGCCGCCGTCGCCGCGGAAGGTGACGATGCTGGCCATCCAGGCCTGATCGCCGAGGTCGAGCTGACGGACGGTCCGGTCCTTGGCCGGCGCCGCCAGCTGCTCGCCCAGCGGCGCCAGGGCGCCGCCGCCGAGCAGTTCCCGCGCCGGCCGCATGAGCGCCTCGTCCTCGCCGAGCTCGAGCAGTTCGAGCATGGGCGGGTTGGCGAGCACCACGTCGCCGTCGCGGTTGACCACGAGGACGGCGTCGCGCAGGGAGCTCACCAGGGAGTGCGTCTGGGTCTTCTCCTCGGCGAGGGCGAGCAGGCTCGCCTCGTGCTCGGCGCGCAGGCGGTCCGCCTCCGTGCGCGCCTTCTTGTGGCGCAGCAGCGTCTCGATGACGCCCTCGAGGTCGTCGGGGCTGAACGGCTTGGGCAGGAAGAAGTCCACGCCCTGCCGCGTCGCGGCGATCGCCGTGTCGATGTTGGCGTAGGCCGTGATCATGCACACCATGGCTTCGCAGCCGCGCTCCTTCATGGTCCGGAGCAGGCTGAGGCCGTCGGTGTCGGGCAGGCGGTAGTCGAGCAGGGCGACGTCGTAGTCGCGCTCGTCCAGCGCCGCCAGCGCCGCCGCGCCGTCGGCGGCCTCGGCGACGTCGTAGCCCTCCATCTGGAGGATCGTGCGGATGCCGCTGCGCACGCCGTACTCGTCGTCGACGATGAGGATGCTGCCCTCGGCCATGGTGATCTCCTCTCCCCGCCCCTCGTCAGACCGCGGCCGGCTCGCCGGCGGAAGTCGCCACGGCGAGCTCCTCGATCACGGCGAGCACCTGCTTGCCGGTCACCGGCTTGTCCAGGAACCGGGCCAGCCGGGACCACTCGCGCAGCCCGCCGCTCTCGCCGTCGAACCGCGTGCCGGTCTCGGCGGCGACGCCGCTCAGCATGACGAGCGGGACATGGGCAAGCCGCTCGTCCTTGCCGATCCGGTAGCCCAGACGGAACCCGTCGTCCACGTGCTCCATCATCAGGTCGAGGAAGATGATCGCCGGGGTCTCGCGCTCGAGCAGCGCCAGCGCCTCGTCGGGGGACTCGGCGGTGAGCACGCGGTAGCCGCGCGCCTCGAGGTAGACCTGCTTGCTCTCCAGGAAGTCCCGGTCGTCGTCGACGAACAGCACGGTGGTGGGGGTGGTCATGGCGTCGCTCCCTTGTCGTCGATCAGCGCGGCCTGCCCGCCGGCGTGGGTGCTGGGAAGCTCCACGTGGAAGGTGGTGCCGCGATCCGTCTCGGTGTCGAACCAGATCGTGCCGTTGTGCATCTTGACGATGCCGTAGCTGATGGGCAGGCCGAGGCCGGTGCCCTTGCCGATGCTCTTGGTGGTGAAGAAGGGCTGGAAGACCTTGTCGCGGGCGCTCCGCGGGATGCCGGCGCCCTCGTCGCTCACGGCGATGTGGACGCGGCCGCCGTCCTCGACCTCGTGGGCGCTCACGCGCACGGTGCCGTCCCGGCCCTCCATCGCCTCGACCCCGTTCTTGACCAGGTTCACGAGCACCTGGGTCATCTGGTCGCGGTCGAGGTCGGCGCGGAGGCCGGGATCCACGTCGACCACGAGGTCGACGGTGTGCCCGGCCGGCTGCGCCGTCGCGGCGGCGGAGTCGACCGCCTGCTGCACGACGTCGTGCACGGAGGCGTTCTCGACGTGCACGCGGCTCTGCCGCGCGAAGTCGAGCAGGTTGCCGACGATCTTCTTGCAGCGCTCGCTCTCCTCGGCGACGAGGTTGAGGTCGTGGTCCAGGTCGTCGCGGTCCTTGAGCTTCTTCCCGAGGATGTGCGTGTACAGGAGGATCGTGCTGAGCGGATTGTTGAGCTCGTGGGCGACGCCGGCGGCCATCTGGCCCATGCTGGCCAGCTTCTCCGTGTTGATGATGTGGCGGTGCACGTCGCGCATCTCGCTCCACGGCACGTTGAGCTCGGCGCAGACCCGCTCGGCCTGGTCGATCATGAACGGCAGGCACATGGCGTCCTCGGCCATGCCGGAGTAGACGGCGACCGCCTTGGCGCGGCAGGTCGGGTAGCCGCAGGCGCCGCAGTTCAGTTCGTCCTCGGGGAAGAACTTGTTGGTCCTCCCGAGGATGTCGCGGATCTCGTCCTCCGTCGGCTCGGGCAGCCGCTGGTCGTCGGGCGTGTACGCCCGGCTGAGGACGAGGCCGGGGAAGTTCTCGGCGAGGCGGTCGTCCTCGGCCTCGCCGGCGGCGCTCACGGCCGCGGCCTCCGCCTCCCGGCGACAGTCGGCCACGTACTCGCCGACGCGGCGCTTGCGCAGGAGGCCGGGCTCGGAGGAGCTGATGCCCGGCCCGCAGTAACAGCCACGGCACATGAGGGCCTCCACGAGCAGCGTCTGGCCCGTGTCGGCCTCGCTCAGGCTGTCCAGCACCTCGATGGTCTCGTCGTGGCCGCTGACCACGAGCACGTCCGGGTCGAGCATGCCGCGGTCCATGCCGGCGGCGTCGAGCAGGCCGCCGGGCAGCGGGAACACCCGCGCCCGCCCGGCGGCCGGCGCGTCCCACTCCGCCTCCGCCGCCTTCGCGGGGTCGACGCCCCGCGCCGCCAGCAGCCGGTGGGCCTCCTGCAGCGTGAGCACCTCGTCGATCACCGGCGGCAGCTGCGGGTCGCGGGCCTCCGCCTTCTTGGCCACGCACGGGCCGATGAAGACGCAGCGCACCTCGTCGCCGTAGAGCTCCTTCACCGCCAGGGCGGTGGCGATCATCGGCGACACGATCGGCACGAGGCGATCCACCATCTCCGGGTGGTACTTGCGCACGTACTCGGCGACGGCGGGGCACGCGGTCGCGATGTGCACGCCGGTCGGGTTCGCCTCGAGGTGCTCCGCGTAGGCGCGGCTCACGAGGTCGGCGCCCTGGGCGACCTCCACGACGTGGTCGAACCCGGCCGCCTTGAAGGCGCCGACGACCTGCCCGGCGGGCACGTCGAAGCCCGCCGGGAACGACGGCGCCAGCAGGGCGGCCACCGGGGCGTCCTCCTCGAGCATCCAGGACGCCTGCTCGAGCCCGCTCAGGTACGCCTTGGCGTTCTGGGAGCAGACCAGCGTGCAGTTGCCGCAGGCGATGCAGCGCTCGTCGACCACGAACGCCTGGCCGTCCTCGATGCGGATCGCCTGCGCCGGGACAGTCGCGCACGCAGGTGTAGCACCTGCGGCAGTTCTGCTTGATCGTCGTGATGATCGTGCCGCTCATCCGGGCTCCAGTCAGACCGCCGCGACCCTGTCGGGGCGGCGGTCGGTGTAGGTGCGGTGCAGCAGGCGGTGGGAGACCTCGCCCAGGGGGCGACCGAGGAGCTCCTCGTAGAGCGCCTGCACATCGGCGTTCTCGTGGGAGCGCCGGGTGCGGGAGCGCCGGTCCACTTCGTAGAGGCGCTCCAGCCGTTCCTGGACCGCCTGCGCATCGGTGTCGTAGGGCTGCCCGCCGCCGCCGATGCAGCCGCCGGGGCAGCTCATCACCTCGACGAAGTGCATGCCGGCCTCGGGATCGAGCAGGCCGTCCACGGACTCCTTGACGCGCCCGAGGCCGTTGACGACGGCCAGGTTGAGGCGGACGCCGGCGGCGGTGACGGTGAAGCGGCGCACGCCTTCGGCGCCGCGGGCCTCAGCCACCTTGGGCCCGCCCTCCAGCTCCTGGCCGGCGACGAGCAGGTACGCCGTGCGCACGGCCGCCTCCATGACGCCGCCGCTGCCGGCGAACAGCCGGCCGGCGCCGGTCGCCTCGGCGAACGGCTCGTCCAGCGGCGCCTGCTCGGTGAAGCGCGCGAACTCGACCCCGAAGCGGCCCCACAGGTGCTCGAGCTCGCGCGTGGTGAGCACGTAGTCGACGTCGCTCTGGTCCTGCGCCTCGAACTTCTTGGCCGTGCACGGCATGAGCGAGACGACCACGAGGCGCTTGCCCGCGAGGTCCGCGTGCTTCGGGTAGATCTCGCTGATCAGCGCGCCGGCCATCTGCTGCGGGCTCTTGCAGGTGGAGAGGTGCGGGATCAGGTCGGGCCGGTGCGTCTCGACGAAGTTCACCCAGGCCGGGGAGCAGCTGGTGAACATCGGCAGCACGCCGCCGTTCTGGATGCGGTCGAGCAGCTCGGAGCCCTCTTCCATGATGGTCAGGTCGGCGGCGAAGCCGGTGTCGAACACGGCGTCGAAGCCGATGCGCTTGAGCGCCGCCGCCAGCCGCTCGAGCATCACGCGGACGCCCTCGCTCTTGCTGTGGCCCTCGAGCAGGGTCGCCGGCACTGCCGGCGCCACCTGCGCGACCACCACGGCGTCGGGGTCGGCCAGGGCCCTGACGACGTCGTCCACCTGGTCGCGCTCCACGATCGCGCCCGTGGGGCACACGCGCGCGCACTGGCCGCAGTACACGCACTCGCTCACGTTGAGGCCGATGGCGAAGCCGGGCGCCACCTTCGTCTTGAACCCGCGCCCGGTGAAGTCGATGGCGCCGATGCCCTGCACGTCGTGGCAGATGGTCACGCAGCGGCCGCAGAGGACGCACTTGTTGGGGTCGCGCCACAGCGCCGGGGAGCTGATGTCCACCGGGTGCTGCTTGACGGCGCCGACGTAGCGGCGCTGCCGCACGCCGAGGTCGCCGGCCAGCGTGGCCAGCTCGCAGTCGCCGCCGCGCACGCAGGAGAGGCAGTCCTGCGGATGGCTCGCGATGAGCAGTTCCATGATCGCGCGCCGCGCCTTGAGCACCCGCGGCGTGTGCGTGTGCACGGCCATGCCCTCGGCCGCCTCGAGCGTGCAGCTGGTGAGCAGCCGCGGGTCGCCCTCGACCTCCACCACGCAGAGGCGGCAGGAAGCGGCCGGGCTCGGAGCCCAGTCGAGGGAGCAGAGGTGCGGGATCTCGATGCCGGCGCGGCGGGCGGCCAGGAGCACGGTCTCCCCGCGGGTCGCCTCGATCTCTTTTCCGTTGATGGTGAGCTTCATGGTCGTTCCTCTCAGGCGACGGCCAGGACGGCCTGCTTGGGGCAGGAGTCGGCGCAGGCGCCGCAGCCGGTGCAGCGGTCGACGATGATGGAGTGGGCGAACTTGCGCTTGCCGAGGATCGCGCCGCTCGGGCAGTTCTTGGCGCAGAGGGCGCAGCCGGTGCAGAGCTCGGGGTCGATGTCGAAGACGCGGAGCCCCGTGCAGGCGCCGGCCGGGCAGGCGCTCTCCATGACGTGGGCCTCGTATTCGTCGCGGAAGAACCGCAGGGTGCTGAGCACCGGGTTCGCCGCGGACTGGCCGAGGCCGCAGAGAGAAGTGTCCTTGACGATCTCGGCGAGCTCCTCGAGGTGAAGGATGCCGCGGAACCGCTCGAGGCGGCGCAGGTCGTCGCCGACCGGCCGCTCGGTGAGCTCGGCCAGGATCTCGTACATGCGCGTCGTGCCTTCGCGGCAGGGGGTGCACTTGCCGCAGCTCTCGTTGCGGATGAACTCCATGAAGAACTTGGCCACGTCGACCATGCAGGTGCGCTCGTCCATGACGACCATGCCGCCGGAGCCCATCATCGCGCCGAGCTCCTGCAGCGTGCCGTAGTCGGTCGCCACGTCGAGGTGCGCGTCGGGGATGCAGCCGCCGCTGGGGCCGCCGATCTGCACGGCCTTGATGTGGTGGCCGGCCGGGGCGCCGCCGCCGATGTCGTAGACGACCTCGCGCAGCGGGATGCCCACCGGGACCTCCACGAGGCCGGTGTTCCGCACGCGGCCGGAGAGGGCGAAGACCTTGGTGCCGGCCGCGTCGCCGTAGCCCAGATCGCGGAACCACTCGGCGCCCTTGTCGATGCACCGCCGGCACGTTGGCCAGCGTCTCGACGTTGTTGAGCACGGTCGGGCAGCCGTGGAGGCCGGAGACCGCGGGATACGGCGGGCGGGGACGGGGCATGCCGCGCCCGCCCTCGATGCTGGCCAGGATCGCCGTCTCCTCGCCGCAGACGAAGGCGCCGGCGCCCATCTTGATGGTGATGTCGAAGTCGACGAGCGTGCCGAGGATGTTGCTGCCGAGCAGCCCCGCGGCGCGGCACTGGCGGATCGCCTCGCTGAGGCGCTCGATCGCCAGCGGGTACTCGGCGCGGCAGTAGACGTAGCCCTTCGTCGCGCCGATCGCGTAGGCGGCGATGAGCATGCCCTCGACGATGCGGAACGGGTCGCTCTCGAGCACGGCGCGGTCCATGAACGCGCCGGGGTCGCCCTCGTCGGCGTTGCAGATGAGGTACTTCTGGCTGCGCGCCTGGTCGTGGGCGACCTTCCACTTCCGGCCGGTCGGGAAGCCGGCGCCGCCGCGGCCGCGCAGGCCGGAGGCGATGACCTCGTCGCAGACCTCGGCCGGGGTCATCGTCGCCAGCGCCCTGGCGGCGGCGCGGAAGCCGCCGGCGGCCAGCGCCGCGTCCAGGCTGGCCGGGTCGATGACGCCGCAGTTGGCGAGCACGACCTTGGTCTGCCGGGCGAAGAACGGCGTCTCGCCGATCGGCTTGACGCCGCGGTACAGGTCGTCGGGGTCGTCATAGCGGCCGAGCAGGAAGCGGTTGTGCAGCTGCCCGTCACCGAACACGGTCTGGAGGAACTCGTCGATCGTCTCCGGGCCCAGGTCGCAGTAGCTGAGCCGCACGCCGTCGGCGGTCATCAGGTCGACGAAGACCTCGCGCTGGCAGTAGCCCACGCAGCCGGTCTCGACGATCGGCACGCGCAGGCCGCGCCGCTCGAAGTAGGCGTTCATCTTCTCGATGACGGTGAGCGCGCCGTTGGCGCGCCCGCAGGTGCCGGCGCCGACGGAGAGGATCATCCCGTCGCCGCCGCGGCGGGCGCGCTCGAGGCGCGCCGCCCGCTCCTGCCGGCAGGCGTCGTCGTCGTGGCAGATCGGTCCGTGGTCCACGCAGGCGATCGCGTCGGCGCAGGGGGTCGCCGCGGTGTGCCGGCAGCGCGTGCAGCACGGGGTCATGAGCTGGCTGTGGTTCATGCTCGTCTCGATTCTCTGTGGTCCATGGCTCTGGTCACGCCGTCCCTCTCGGCCCCTCCGGGCCGGCCCTCAGGCCGCCGCTTCGTCGCTCGCGGCCTTGACGTCCACCTCGTCCAGGAGCGCGTCGAGCTTCTCCGTCGTGAGGTGGCCGTAGAACTCGCCGTCCAGCTTGACCACCGGAGCGATCGAGCAGGCGCCGAGGCACGCGACGCTGATGACGGTGAAGCGGCCGTCGGCCGAGTTGCCGTCGTCGCGCAGCTTCAGCCGCCGCTTCAGGTGCTGGGCGAGCGCGAGACTCTGCTTGACGTGGCACGCCGTGCCGCGGCAGAGCTCGATCACGTGCTCGCCCAGCGGGGCGAAGCGGAACTGGTTGTAGAACGTGGCGACGCCGTAGACGCGGCTGACCGGCGTCTCCAGAGCCTCGGCCACCCGGACCATCGCGTCCGTGGAGATGAACCCCTCGGCCGCCTGGATCTCCTGCAGCAGCGGGATCATCTGCTCGCGCGTGAGCTGTTCCCGGCGTCCGGCGATGATGGATTCGGCGGTGGTCACGACGGTCACGCGCCCTTCGCGACGGCCTCGTCCGCGGCCAGCAGCTCGGCGATCGCGGCGGCGAGGTCGGCGAGCTTGACCGGCTTCTCGAAGAACTTGGCGGCCGGCCATTCCCGGTACATCATCGGCTCGAAGACGTGCGTCTTGGTCTCGAGTTCCTTGGTGAAGCCGCTCATGATGATGATCGGGATGCGCTCGGTCTCGGGCTCGTCGCGCAGCTTGAAGGCCACGTTGAAGCCGTCGGTGTCGTAATCCATCATGATGTCGAGCACCACGAGGTCGGGGCGCTGCACGGCGAGCCGCTCGCGCGCCTCGATGCCGCTGTGGGCGGTGTCCACGTCGTACCCGCGGGCCTCCAGGAACGCCTTGACGCTGGCGACCAGGTCGCGGTCGTCGTCCACCATCAGGATGCGCTTGGCCTTCATGACTCTCCTCCTCTGTTCCGCTGCGCACTCGGCGTCCGCCGGTACGAGCCGTTTGGTTACTGTCTTCACAGTGAAATCGTTCACAGTAGCCTCGAAAAAAACCCTCACGCCGTCAGCCCCTCGGCCTCGTCCGAGCTCAGCTCTTCCGGCTCGCCCGGCTCCGTCCTCGCCAGGAACGAGAGCATCTCCAGCTTGGACGAGATGTCCGTGTTCTCGACGAAGCACCCTGCCGGCGCCTTGACGCGCTTGGGGACGAAGTTGAGGACCGCGTGGACGCCGGAGGCGCTGACGCGGTCGACCAGCGTCTGCAGCCCTTCGGGCCGGGACGCGAGGATCGCCATGTGGACGTCGAACTCGCGCAGCACCGTCTCCAGGCGATCGACGTGGTAGCAGCGCCGGCCGGCGAAGACACGGCCGACCTTCTCGCTGTCGACGTCGAAGGCCACGGCGATGTGGAAGCCGCGCTCCTCGAAGCCACGGTAGGAGAGGAGGGCCCTCCCCAGGTCGCCCACACCGAACAGCGCGACCGCCTGGGTCTCGTCGGTGCCCATGATGCGGCTGATCGTGCGGCTCATCTGGTAGACGTTGTAGCCGCGAGAGATGTTGCCGAAGGTGCCGAAGCTGGCGAGGTCGCGACGGAGCTGCGCGGGAGTCACTCCGACCAGCTCGGCGAGCGTCGTGGGAGTGGATGTTCTCGACGCCGTCGCGGTCGAGCTCCTCGAGCACCTTGCGGTAGACGCTGAGCCGCTCGACCGTCTGCAGAGAGACCCGCTTGGCGGGCCGGTCCTGCGGCGTCAGGGCCTCAGGGCCGTTCTGTTCGCTGGTGCTCAAGGTTCCTCCCACGGTTCCTATGGCTGTGATTCTATTCACAGTAGCACCGAGCTGTCAAGCGCCCGTCGGCCTCCCGCTCCGACACGGCCGGTCCCCCGGCCAGGCGGGCGGCGCTGCGGCGATGCTGACGAGGGGAGGGCCGGCCGTGACGGCCGGCCGAGCCGGCTGCTAGCGGCCCAGGGCCGCGGCGAGCGCGGCGATGGAGGCGGGCGGCGTGCCGCAGCACCCGCCGACCACCCGTGCGCCGAGCGCCGGATACGTCGCCACCACGGCGGCGAAGTGCTCCGGCGTCTCCGCATAGACGGTCTCGCCGGCCTCAAGGCGCGGCTGGCCGGCGTTCGGCTGGGCATACGTGAGCCCGCCGCCGAGCTCGGCCAGGACGGGGACCAGGTCCGCCATCGGCTCGGCGGTGATCTCGCAGTTGCAGCCGACGAGGTCGGCGCCGGCGTCCTTGAGCGCCTCGACGGCGGCCTCCGGGCTCACGCCCATCATGGTGCGGAAGCCCTTGGCGGCCGGCTTGAAGGTCATGCTGGCCAGCACCGGCCGTCCATCCGCCGCGGCGACGGCCGCCTCGACGGCGATCGTCGCCTCGGTGAGGTCGAACATCGTCTCGATGTTGAGGAGGTCGACGCCGCCGGCTACGAGGGCGCGCGCCTGCTCGGCGAACGTGGCGCGCAGCGCGTCGGGCTCGGCGTTGCCCATGGGCCTCACCATCTGGCCGCAGGGGCCGATGTCACCGGCGACCCAGCGTCCGGGGAACTCACGGTCACGGACGCCGACGGCGAGGCGCGCGCCGGCCTCGTTGAGCTCCACGGCGCGCGCCGAGAGCCCGTGAGCCTCGAGGCGCATCGCGGTGCCACCGAAGGTGTTGGTGTTCACGATGTCCGAGCCGGCGGCGTAGAAGCTGCGGTGGATGTCCTCCACCTCGGCCGGGTGCGAGACGTTCCACTCTTCCGGACACTCGCCGGCGGCGAACCCGCGCTCCATGAGCGCGCGGCCCAGACCGCCGTCGAACAGCAGCGGGCGTTCGGCGATGAGCGCGAAGAGATCCATGCGCAGATTCTAGCAGACGGCCGTCAGCCGTCGCGCGCCGCCACCTCGCGCGCCAGGCGCTCCGCCTCGCGGCGCGGCACGCCCAGGCACACGTGCAGGGCGGCGGCCGTGTCCCTGCGCGAGAGCCCGCGCGCCAGCAAGGCGGTGGCGGCCGCGTCCGAGTCCGGACGGGCGGTCTCCGCGCCGCTCGGCTGCCCCAGATCGATCACCAGCGTGATCTCGCCACGCACGGACGCCCTGAGACCGGCGTCGGGGCCCGGGACGGGATAGTGTTCGCTCAGCTCCCACAGCGTGCCGCGGACCACGTCTTCGTGGATCTTGGTGAGCTCGCGGCAGACCGCGGCGCGGGCGTCCGGCAGGTGCGCAGCCAGGACCGCCAGGCTGCGCGCCAGGCGCTGGCCGGTGTCGAAGGCGACGAGGAGCCCGCCGCAGCGCCGCCACGCCGCCAGCGACGACTCCAGGTCGCGGGCACGCCGCGGCAGGTAGCCCACGAAGCGGAAGCCGTCCCCGGTGATCCCCGCCGCCACCAGCGCGGTGAGCACGGCTGAGGGTCCGGGCAGGACGGTCATCTCCAGCCCTTCGCTCACGACCTTCTGGATCAGCAGCATGCCGGGATCCTGCACGCCGGGCATCCCGGCGTCGGTGACCAGCGCGACGGTGGAGCCGTCGCGCAGCAGCCGGAGCACCTCATCGGTCTTCTGCAGCTCGTTGTGCTGGAAGAAGCTCGTCAGGTGCGTGTGGATGTCGAAGTGGCTGAGGAGCTTGCGCGTGCGGCGCGTGTCCTCGGCCGCGACGAGCTCGGCCTCGCGCAGCGCGCCCAGGACGCGGGGCGTGACGTCCCCGAGATTGCCGATCGGTGTAGCGCAGACGTACAGCACGCTCACCCCTCCTTCAGGAACCGCTCGATGAACAGGACGTCGACGTCCCGCCCGCGCACGCGCGCGTGGCGGCGGGCCGTGCCGACGATGGAGAAACCCAGCGCCAGGTGGTAGGCGAGCGAGTCGAGGTTGTCGGCGCGCAGGTCGGTGAAGATCTTGTCGTAGCCGAGGGCGAGCGCGGCGGCGAAGCTGCTCCGCGCGAGCGCCGCCCCCACTCCCTGCCGGCGATGGGCGGCGTCGACGTACGTCCCCATCGTCGCGACGTGGTCGTGCTCGGAGGTGACGAACGTGTTCCACGGGATCACCGTCTGGAAGCCGACGATGCCGGCGCCCGGGCGCCTCGGCCACGTGGAGGAACGAGCGCGCCGGCAGGCTCTCGATGTAGGCGCGCTCCTCGTCCACGGTGAACGTCGTGTCGAGCAGCGTCGGGCTGCCGGCGGCGATGACGCCGTTGAGCACGGCGGCCACACCGGCCGCATCTTCCGGACCGGCCCGACGCACGGTGACGGCCGCCGGGCGCACGCTCGCCGCGGTGGACACCTCGTTCCTGTGCGGAGGCGCGGAGCTGTCGAAGGACTCGCGCCGGACGTCGTCGGTCAATGGGGCCCCTTCGTGCTGACTTCCCTATTCTCTCAGGAGTGGCGACCGAGGGCGAGGGCCGGACGCCGGCGGGCGCGATAGACTGCGCCTCATGCAGGAGTGGAGCGACCACATCCGCGGCGCCCGGCCGGACGACGCGCCCGCGCTGGCGGAGCTGAGCACCCAGCTCGGCTACCCGTCCACCGAGGCGCAGGTGCGCGAGCGGCTCCGCCTGCTCGAGGACCCCGAGCGCGAACTGCTCGTCGCCGTCGCCGCCGGCGGCCTGGCCGGGTTCATCGACGTGCACGTGCAGCGCGTCGTCGAGTCGGACCCCTACGGCGAGGTCGGCGGCCTCGTGGTCGGGGCGCCGCATCGCGGCGCCGGCCTGGGAGCCGCGCTGCTCGCCGCGGCCGCGGACTGGTCGCGGGCGCGCGGCCTCGAGCGGCTCTGGATCCGCGCCAACCTCGCCCGCGTCGGCCCGCACGAGTTCTACGAAGCCGTCGGCTGCCGGACGGTCAAGGACCAGCGCGTCTACGAGTATCCGCTGTGAAGCGCATCGCCCTCGGCGACTGCCTGGACGTCCTGCAGGGCATGGACGAAGGCGTCGCCCGGCTCGTCTACCTCGACCCGCCGTTCAACACCGGCAAGGTACAGGAGCGCACGCGCCTGCGCACCGTGCGCGACGCGGACGGAGACCGCAACGGGTTCACGGGCGAGCGGTACCGCACCGAGGTGCTGGGCAGTTCGGCCTGGAGCGACGTGTACGACGACTACCTGGGGTTCCTCGCGCCGCGGCTCGAGGCGGCGCGGCGCGTGCTCACGCCCGACGGGTCCCTCTTCTTCCACATCGACCCGCGCGAGGCGCACTACTGCAAGGTGCTGCTCGACGGGCTGTTCGGCCGCGGGTCGTTCGTCAACGAGATCATCTGGGCCTACGACTACGGCGCCCGTACGCGCACGCGCTGGCCGGCCAAGCACGACGTCATCTTCTGGTACGCGCGCGACCCGTCGCACTACGTCTTCAACTACGCCGACATCGACCGCGTGCCCTACCTCGCGCCGGGCCTCGTCGGCCCCGAGAAGGCAGCCCGCGGCAAGACGCCCACAGACGTCTGGTGGCAGACCATCGTGAGCCCGACGGGCAAGGAGAAGACCGGCTACCCGACGCAGAAGCCGGTCAAGATCCTCGAGCGCATCGTCCGCGTGCACTCGGACCCCGGCGACCTGGTCGTCGACCCGTTCGCCGGCAGCGGCACGACCGGCGAGGCGGCCGCGAGGCTGGGCCGGGACTATCTGCTGGTGGACGAGAACCCGGACGCCGTGCGGGTGATGCGCGAGCGCCTGGCCTGGGACGGGCCGGAGGTCGTGGCGCCCGGCCCCTGAAACGCGGACGAGGCCGGCTCCCTCAGGGAGCCGGCCTCGTCGACTTCACGCCGCCGAGTGGGATCACTCGGGGACGATCGCCTCGCTCGGGCAGGACTCGACGCAGGTCGCGCAATCGTCGCACTTCTCGGCGTCGATGACGTAGATGTCGTCGCCCTCCGAGATAGCCTCGTTGGGGCACTCGTCGATGCAGGCGCCGCACGCGAGACACTCATCGGTGATCTTGTAGGCCATGTGGTTCTCGTCACCTCCTGTAGGCGCGCTGCAAAACGCAGTACGCGCGGGATTCCTTGTCCATTTACGGGCATGGCGGAGGCGAAGTCAAGAAGGGTCAGGCGGACGGGTCGCCGGGCCGACGCGATCCTCCCCGGCCGCCCGCGCAGGTGCTCGCGCTCCACGCCGGATCTGCTCGCTGTGCCGGTCGTGGTCAGGCGGGCGAGTCCCCCGGGAACAGCTCGCTGAGGGCGAGGGCCGCCGCGCCGATGAAGCCGGCGTCGGCGCCGAACGCCGCCGGCACGACCTGCACGCGGTCGCGTGCCGGCGGCAGGGCCCTGGCGGCGAGGACGCGGCGGGCGGGGGCGAAGAGCAGGTCGCCCGCCGCGGCCGCGCCGCCGCCGACGACGATCAGCTCGGGGTCGAAGATGTTGGAGAGCGTGACCAGGCCGGCGCCGAGGTACTCGCCGGCGCGTTCGAGCACTGCGATGGCGCCGGCGTCACCCTCCGAGGCGAGCCTGGTCAGCAGCCGGCTGTCGACGGTGCGGCCGGACGCCAGCGCGCGACCCAGCGCGGAGTCGGGCTCGAGCTCGGCGGCCACCCGCGCGGCGGCGCCCATCGCGGGACCCGCGACGTACGCCTCCAGGCAGCCGTGGTTGGGGCAGTTCGCGGGACACTTGGGCCCGTTCACGTCGATGATGATGTGGCCGATCTCGGCGGCGGCCCCGCTCGCGCCGCGCAGAGGGCGGCCGCCGCTGATGATGCCGCCGCCCACGCCGGTCCCGAGGGTGAGCATGAGCATGTCGCGCGTGCCCACGCCGGCCCCGTAGAGGTGCTCGCCGATGCAGGCGGCCGTGGCGTCGTTGTCGATCACGACGGGGACGCCGAAGCGCTGTTCGAGGTGATCGCGCAGCGGCACGTCCGTGAGCGGCAGATTGACCGACTCGACGACGCGCCCGCCGGAGAAGTCGACCATGGACGCGACCCCCACGCCGATGCCCTCTACGCCGTCCGAGCCGTGCTCGAGGTCGGCCAGGCACGCCTCGACGCCCCGCAGACAGGCTTCCGCCGAGGTCTGGTCGGTCAGCGTCGTGAACCGGTCGAGGATCTCCGGCGTCTCCACCTCGGCGCGCGTGGGCGCGCCGGGCTCGGGCAGACGCCCGCGCACAAGCGCTGCGGCGACTTTGGTGCCGCCGATGTCGACGCCGATGACGGTGCGCTCAGGGGTCATGACGCCCCGCAGCTTACCATGGTGTAGACTCGTGACTAGAGGAAACGCCCGCTCACGGGCGTAGTCTGGTAGAGCATCCGGCGCCCCGCCCCCCGAGACCACGCACATCGACGTCGCGTGCGCTCGCGGGCCGGAGGCGCCTAGCCTATGACGACACAGGACGAGGACAGAGAAGGGGCCAAGCCCTACAAGACCTACAAGGCGCGCCGCCCGCGGCGCACCCAGGTCGACGACGAACTCGCCGGCGCGAGGCCGGCGCGCGAGCGCCCGCGCGGCGAACGGGCGCGACGACTCCGGGAGCGCGCCCGACTACCCCCGCCAGTCCGACAAGGCGTACCGCACCTACGGTCCCGCGCCGGAGAACGGGCGCAAGGCCGGCAAGAAGGCGAACAAGGGCGCCGGGCAGGCTCCGCGCCGCCGGCGCCGCTTCCGCTGGTGGTTCATCCCCGTCGGCGTCTTCGCCGTGCTGGCCATCGCCGGCGTGGTCTTCACGGTCCTCGCCTGGCCCGGGTACCAGAAGTTCGACCGGGCCGTCGACAAGGCCAACAAGCGCGTCGACAAGAAGACCCGCGCCCAGCTCTCCGCGGACAACGGGTGGATCTGGCGCAACGGCACGACCGTCGCTCTGTTCGGCCTCGACGCCGCCGGGCTCCCGGCGCACTCCGACACGATCATGCTCATGCGCTTCGACGCCAAGACCCACACCATCAACCAGCTCTCGATCCCCCGCGACACGCTGGTCAACGTCGACGGCTACGGGCAGCAGAAGATCACCCAGGCGATGTGGTACGGCGGGCCGTCGCTGGCGCTCAAGACCGTCAAGGACTTCACCGGCATCCCCATCAACCACATCATGGTCGTGAGCTTCCAGGGCTTCCCGCGACTGGTCAACTCCGTAGGGGGCGTCGACTTCTACGTGCCGCAGACGGTGACCACGGGAGCGGGTCCCGGCGTAGCGGGCTCCACCCAACGCGTGGTCACGTTCAACGAAGGGCATGCACCACTTCGACGGCAAGAACGCGATGCTCTACGTGCGCATCCGCAAGGCCTACGTGGCCGGGGGCGACTTCACCCGCGCGGCGCGCCAGCAGGCCTTCCTTCAGGCGCTCCAGAAGAAGCTCATGCGGCCGTCCAACATCACCAAGCTCCCCGAGATCGGCAAGCACTTCATGAGCGGGGTCACCACCGACCTCACGACCAACCAGATCCTCGAGCTCGCCTACCTCAAGTGGCGCGCCACCGGCGGCAAGAAGCAGGTCATGAAGGGTGACTTCGGCTGGTACCAGCAGCAGGCCGTCGTGCTTCCGCCGTCAGACGCCCAGAAGGAGAAGGTCATCGCCCGGTTCCTCGGCGAGTGACCCTCAGCGGGGCGATCCGCCCGGATAGCTGACGCGCACCAGCGCCAGCCCCCGGGCCGCCGCGGTCTGGCCCATGCGGCGGCGCTCGCCGGAGGCCAGCGCCGCCTCGAACTCCTCCAGCGTCATGCGGCCCTGCGCCACGTCGACCATCGAGCCTACGGCGACGCGCACCATGTTGTGCAGGAAGCTGCCGGCCGTGATCTCGAACGACCAGCGCCGCCCCTCCCCGTCCGGCGTCGGGCCATCGTCGGTCCAGGCGGCGGCCGTCACGTCGCGCACGCAGTGGTGGTACAGGTGCGCGGAGGGCGTGAGGGCGGAGAAGTCGCGGCGTCCGGGCAGCATCGCGGCCGCCGCCCGCAGCGCCGCCCCGTCCACCGCGCCGCGGAGCACCCACACGAAGTCCCGCTCGCGCACGGGTTTCACCGCGGTCGCCCAGAGGTCGTAGCGGTAGCTCCGCGACGCGGCCTCGCGAGCGACGAACGCGGGCTCCGCCGGCGCCACACGCAGGACGGCGATGTCCGGAGGCAGCAGCGAGTTCAGCGAGAGGCGCAGCCGCTCCGGCGAGAACGTCCGCGCGCGCGCAGGTGAACGACGCCACCTGCGCCCAGGCGTGCACCCCGGCGTCCGTGCGCCCGGCCACGCTGAGGGCTGTCCGCTCGCGCAACACCGTGGCCAGCGCGTCCTCCACCAGACCCTGCACCGTCGCGAGGCCGGGCTGCCTGGCCCAGCCTCGGTACGCGGTGCCCTGATAGGCGAGGTCCAGCCGCCAGGTGCTTCGTTCGCCCCCGGCGCCCGCCGAGCCCATCCGATCTGCCGGTCCGCCGCTCACGCCGGCATCCTATACGAGCAGCCCGGCGACGATGACGGCCGCGGTGAGCGCCAGAAGCGATGGCGTCCGCCGCACCCGCCTGGAGTGGATGCAGCCTCGTGCGCACGACGCCGGGGCGATAGCAGCGCGCCTCCATGGCCAGCGCCAGCTCGTCGGCGCGCCGGAAGCTGAGCACGAACAGCGGCGTGAGCACGGGGACCAGCGCCTTGGCGCGCTTGATGGGACCGCCGCTGCCGAAGTCGGCGCCGCGGGCGCGCTGCGCGCGCATGATCTGGTCCAGCTCCACGAGCAGCGTCGGGATGAAGCGCAGCGCGATCGTCACCATGAGGGCCAGCTCGTCGGTCGGGACGTGCAGACGGCGCAGCGGGCGGCCGAGCCACGCGAGGCCGTCGGTCAGCGCCAGCGGCGGGGTCGTCAGCGTGAGCACCGACCCGATGAGCACGAGCACCAGCAGCCGCAGGCTCAGGAACGCGGCGAACTCGAGCCCCGCCCACGAGAAGTGGAAGATCCAGAAGCTGAAGAAGGGCTCGCCCGGGGCGAACAGCACCTGCGCCAGGAAGGTGAGCCCGACCAGCCAGAGGAGCGGCCGGAAGGCGCGCCAGAACCAGGCGGCGGGCACGCCGCTGAGCACGTAGGCGACGACGCCGGCCGCCGCGAACACGGCCAGGCCGGCGAACGAGTCGCGCACGAACAGCGCGATCGCCAGCGCCGTGACGGCGACGAACTTGGCGCGCGCGTCCAGCCGGTGGACGACCGACTCGCCGGGATAGTACTGGGCGATCGCCGGCCTCATCGCAGCGCCTCCGCGGCCGCCGCGGCCGTCCGCGGCGCGGCGGACGGATCGCGGCCGAGGCGGCGCCAGAGCTCGACCAGGAACGGCTCGCGCAGCCGGCTCGCCGCGAGCAGCTCGCGGCCGGACTCCCCGAAGTCCCACGGGCCGGCCGCGGCCACCCGGCCGGCGTCCAGCACCAGCAGCTGGTCGCAGAGCGCCCAGGCGAGGTCGACGTCGTGGGTGGCCAGCACCAGGGTGACGCCGTCCTCCCGGAGACGCGAGAGGATCTTCGCCAGCTCGCGCCGCGTCGCCGGGTCGAGGCTCACGAACGGCTCGTCCAGAAGGAGCAGCCGCGGCCGCATGGCGAGCACGCCGGCGAGCGCCAGGCGCCGCTGCTCGCCGCCGGAGAGCGCATAGGGGTGCCGCTCCCCGAAGCGGTCCGGCGGCAGCCCCACGAGCTCCAGCGCCTCGTCGACGGCCGCGGCGACGTCGGCCTCCGGCCACCCCAGGCGGCGCGGGCCGAAGGCCACGTCCTCCCGCGCCGACGCCGCGAACAGCTGCAGCTCGGGCGTCTGGAAGACCAGCCCGACCTGCCGCCGCAGCTCCGCGTAGCCGGCCGTCGCGGCCGGCGAGCCGTCCAGGAGCACGTCGCCGGCCTCCGGCGGGTCCAGCCCCTTGATCACCTGCAGCAGGGTCGACTTGCCGGAGCCGGACGCGCCCAGCAGCGCCAGCGACCTGCCGGCGCCCACCTCGAAGGTCACGTCCCGCAGCGCCGGGATCGGCGCGCGAGCCTCCTCGTAGCTGAAGTCGACACCCCGGCAGGCGAGCGCCATCCCCCGGGCGTCGCTCATGTCGGCTCTCCCAGGGCGGCGAGAAGCTCCTCGAGCGTCAGCGGCAGCGGCGAGAGAGGACGACCGGCGGAGGCCAGTTCCAGGGCGAGCTCGCCGGCGACGGGCAGGCCCAGGCCGAGCCGCCGCAGCAGGTCTCCGTCTCCGAACAGGCCGTCCACGCTCCCCGCGTACACGACCGCACCCGCCTCAAGCGCGACCACGCGGTCCGCGCCCACCACCTCGTCCATCTCCTGCGTCACGTAGACCACGGCGAGGCCCTCCGCCCGGAGCCCGCGCACCGCCTCGAGCACCTCGCTGCGGCCGGCCGGGTCCAGCATGGCCGTGGGCTCGTCCAGCACGAGGACACGGCGCGGCACCGCCAGCACGCCGGCCAGCGCCGTGCGCTGCTTCTGGCCGCCGGAGAGCAGGTGCGGCTCGCGCCTCCTCAGCTCCGTCAGCCAGAACCGCTCGAGCATCTCGTCGACCCTGGCGCCGATCGCCTCCGGAGCCCACGCCAGGTTCTCGAGCCCGAACGCCACGTCGTCCTCCACGCACTCCGCGACGAGCTGGTTCTCGGGGTTCTGGAAGAGCACGCCCACGTCGCGCCGCGCCGCCATGCGGCCGTCCTCGGTGAGGAGGTCGTGACCACAGGCGAGCGCCAGGGAGGCCCCGGCCGGCCGCTCCAGGCCGCCGAGCAGGCGCGCCAGCGTGGACTTGCCCGAGCCGTTGGCGCCGACCACCGCGACGAACTCCCCCGCGGACACGGCGAGGTCGAGCCCGGCGAGCGCTTCGACCTGGGCGCCGGGATAGCGGTAGCTCAGACCGCGGACGTCGAGCAGAGGAGCGCGCGGCTCGGGCGCCTGCGGGCCGTCCACGGACGCGGCGCCGGGATCAGAGGGTCCTGCGGAGGGAGACGTCATGACCGCCGAAGCTTACCGCATCGCCGGGTCGCGCCGGGCTGAGGCTGCCGCAGCCGTGGCCGGAGCTCTCCGCCCCGACCCGCGGCGGCGGCGCGAGGCCCGGACGAGCGCCGAAACGACGAAGGGCGGGAGGCCCTTCGGCCGCCCGCCCCCCGTACCATCTTGTGCCGCCGGCCGTCAGACCAGCTCGATGAACGCCTGCTCGCTGCCGTCGCCGGGACGCGGCCCGAGCTTGATGATGCGCGTGTAGCCGCCGTTGCGGTCGGCGTAGCGCGGCGCCACATCGTTGAACAGCTTGTAGACGATCTTCTTGTTGCGCAGCATGGCGATCGCCTGCCGGCGCGCGTGGATGTCTCCGCGCTTGCCGAGCGTGATGGCTTCTTCGACCATCGGACGCACCTCTTTGGCGCGCATCACTCCGGTCTTGATCTTCTCGTGCTCGAGCAGCTGGCACGCCAGACCCGACAGCAGCGAACGCCGCTGGCTCGGGGACATGTTGAACTTGCGGCCTGAGTTCTGATGGCGCATGTCAGTCGTCACCCCGAAGAGAGAGCCCGCGCTCGGTGAGCTTGTCCTGGACCTCGTCGATGCTCTTCTTGCCGAAGTTCGGGATGTTGAGCAGCTCGGCCTCTGTCTTGGAGACCAGGTCGCCGACGGTCTGGATACCTTCGCGCTTGAGGCAGTTGTACGAACGGACGCCGAGCTCGAGCTCCTCGATGAGCACGTCGTCCATGCCGCCGCCGGCCGGCGCCGCGGTGAGACCCTCGATGGGGAACTCCTCGTTGCTGCGCGTGCGGTCGGGGTCGGTGAAGATCGACATCCGGTCGACGAGCAGCTCGGCGGCCTCGCGGAGCGCCTCCTCAGGCATGAGGGCGCCGTTCGTCGTGATGTCGATGATGAGCTTGTCGTAGTCGGTGCGCTGGCCCACGCGGGCGCTCTCTACGTGATACGAGACGCGCTTGATGGGGCTGAAGATCGAGTCGATCGGGATGACGCCGATGACCGTCTCGGGCGTCTTGTTGCCCTCGGCGGCGACGTAGCCCGTGCCGCGACGGATGGTGAGCATCATCTCGATGGCGCCGCCGTCCGACAGCGTGGCGATGTGGTGATCCGGGTTGAGGATCTCCAGCTCGGCCGGGATGTCGATGTCGGCCGCCACGACCTTGCCGGGCTTGTCCTTGTACAGACGGACCTGGACCTCGTCGAGCTCACCGTGAAGCCGGCAGACCAGCTCCTTGAGGTTGAGGATGATGTCGGTGACGTCTTCCTTCACGCCCTTGATGGTCGTGAACTCGTGCGCCACACCCTCGATCTTGACCGAGCTGACAGCCGCGCCCTCGAGCGACGAGAGCAGGACCCGGCGCAGGGCGTTGCCGAACGTATGCCCGAAGCCGCGGTCTAGCGGTTCGACCTCGAAGCGCGCCCGGTTGCCCGCGAGCTGCTCGCGCGTGATGTTGGGCATCTGAAACTGTAGCAACTGGCCTCCTGTAGAGTCTTCGCCGCGGATACGTTGCTGCAGCGGATTACTTGGAGTACAGCTCGACGATGAGCTGCTCCTGCACCGGGGCGTCGATCTCGTCACGCTCGGGAGCGCGCAGGACCTTGCCGGTGAGATTATCGTGGTCGACCAGAAGCCAGGGCGACACCGACGACGTGAGGTCAGTCGCTGCGCGCACCGTCTCGGCGGCCTTGCTGTTGGCGCGGATCGCCACGACGTCGTCCGGGCGGACCTGGTACGACGGGATGTCGACCTTCTTGCCGTTCACGGTGAAGTGAGCGTGCCGCACGAGCTGACGGGCCTGACGGCGCGAGGCGCCGAAGCCGAGGCGGTACACGACGTTGTCGAGGCGCATCTCGAGCAGCTTGAGCAGGTTCTCACCGGTGATGCCGTCCTTGCGGCTGGCCGTCACGTAGTAGTGGTGGAACTGCTTCTCGAGGACCTGGTAGTAGCGGCGCGCCTTCTGCTTCTCGCGCAACTGGAGCAGGTACTCGCTCTGCTTGATGCGGCCGCGGCCGTGTTCGCCCGGCGGATAGCTGCGCCGCTCGACGGCGCACTTGTCTGTGAGACAGCGCTCGCCCTTGAGAAAGAGCTTCTCCGTCTCACGGCGGCACTGCTTGCACTGCGGTGATGTATCTTTCGCCACGTGGACCTTCCTAGACCCGGCGACGCTTGCGCGGGCGGCAGCCGTTGTGCGGCACCGGCGTCACGTCTTTGACACTGATGATCTCGAGGCCGGCGGCCTGGAGCGAACGCACGGCGGTCTCTCGACCAGATCCCGGTCCACGCACGAAGACCTCGACCTTCTGAAGGCCGTGCTCCATGCCCTTCTTGGCACAGGATTCTGCCGTCACCTGAGCCGCGAACGGGGTGCTCTTGCGGGAGCCCTTGAACCCGACCGACCCGGCGCTCTCCCACGCTATGACATTGCCCTCTTTGTCGGTGAGCGTCACCTGCGTGTTGTTGAACGATGTCTTGATGTGCGCCTGGCCGACGGCGATGTTCTTACGGACCTTGCGGCGCTGACGACCTTTGGCTCTCTGAGGCTTAGCCACTCTGCTTTACTCCTCCGCTATCCTGCGGGTCACTTCTTGCGCTTGCCGCTGATCGTCCGCTTCGGACCCTTGCGGGAGCGCGCGTTGGTACGTGTGCGCTGCCCGTTCACCGGCATGCCACGACGGTGGCGGATGCCACGGTAGCAGCCGATGTCCATGAGGCGCTTGATGTTCTGCGAGCGCTCACGGCGCAGATCGCCCTCGACGGTGACTTCACGGTCGATGGCGTCGCGCAGCTTGATGATCTCTTCTTCCGTCAGGTCGCGGACCTTGGTGTTCGGGTCGATGCCCACGATCGTGAGAACCTTGTTGGAGGTCGAGCGGCCGACGCCGTAGATGTACGTGAGACCGATCTCGACCCGCTTCTGCGGCGGGATGTTGACGCCTGCGATACGTGCCATGCGGACTTACCCCTGCCTCTGACGATGACGCGGGTTCGAGCAGATCACCTGCACGGTACCGTGCCTGCGGATGATCTTGCACTTCTCGCACATCTGCTTGACTGATGCTCTTACCTTCATCGGTGATCCTCGCTGGGAGCGCGGCTAGCCTGCGACGGCCGCGCGCCACCTCCGGGCGACCCCAGGCGGGCCGCTACTTGAACCGGTACGTGATCCTGCCTCTGCTGAGGTCGTAGGGCGACAGTTCTACTTTGACTCTGTCGCCGGGCAGGATGCGGATGTAGTTCATACGCATCTTGCCCGAGATGTGGGCGAGCACTTCATGGTTGTTGTCGAGATGCACGCGGAACATGGTGTTCGGCAGCGCTTCGACAACCTCGCCCTCGATCTCGATGGCTTCTTCTTTGTTCGCCATACTCCCTACTCGTCGACAGACAGCGGCCTGACATACTACCACAAACGGCGAGGCTCACAAACCGTGCCGTTCGTGGCGGCGCGGCGGCCGAGGCCCGCGCCTGGACTTGCCTGCTGTAGCTACGCTCCCGCGCCGCTCCTCTCCGAGCGGCGGCGCGTGAGCACCCGCGGCCCCTTCTTGCCCACCGCGACGGTGTGCTCGAAGTGCGCCGATAGTGACCCGTCGGCCGTGTGGATCGCCCACCCGTCGTCTGCGACGACGACGTCGTAGGCGCCGGCGTCCACCATCGGCTCGATGGCGAACACCATTCCTTCTTCCAGCCGCGGACCGCGGCCGGGGTCACCATAGTTCGGGATCTGCGGGTCTTCGTGCATCTCCTTGCCGACGCCGTGCCCGACGAGCGAGCGCACGACGCTGAAGCCCGCCGCCTCGACGACCTCCTGCACGGCGTGCGAGATGTCGCCCAGGCGCCGGCCCTCCCGGCACTCGGCGAGGCCGGCCTCGAGCGACTCGGCGGTCACGTCGAGCAGTCGCTGCGCCTCGGGCTCGACGGCGCCCATGGGCAGCGTCACGGCCGAGTCGGCGACGTAGCCTTCGTGCGTCACGCCCACGTCGAGGCTGAGCAGGTCACCCTCGGCCACCCGGTACTTGCCCGGGATGCCGTGGACCACCATGTCGTTGGGCGAGGCGCAGATCGACGCCGGGAACCCGCGGTAGCCGAGGAACGTCGGCACGCCGCGGTGCTGGCGGATGAACTTCTCTGCCAGACGGTCGAGCTCGGCGGTGGTGACGCCGGGCGCCGCCGCCTCAGTGAGCGCGTCGATGCAGTCCGCGAGGATCGCGCCCGCGGCTGCGATCTTGGCGATCTCTCCTGCCGACTTGCGAACGATCATGCGGCGTCAGTCCGCAAGGATGTCGTGGACCTGCTCGTACACTTCGTCCGGCCGCTTGCCGCCGCCGAACGCGCTCTCGAGCACGCCCTTGTTCTCGTAGTAGCCGACGAGAGGCGCGGTCTGCTGCTCGTACACGGCGATGCGGTTGCGCACCGTCTCCTCGTTGTCGTCGGCGCGCTGGCTGAGCGCCGCGCCATCGAGGTCACAGACGCCCTCGGCCTTCGGCGGATCGAAGGTCACGTTGTAGATCTTGCCGCACTGCGAGCACGAGCGACGGCCGGCGATGCGCTGCACGAGTTCCTCCGCGGGCACGTCGATGAGCACCACGTGCGTGATCGCCCTGCCCGCCTCGCCCAGCATGGCGTCGAGCGCCTCGGCCTGAGGGACGGTGCGCGGGAAGCCGTCGAGCAGGAAGCCGTCGCCGGCATCCGGCTCGGAGAGGCGCTCGCGCACGACCCCGATGACCACCTCGTCGGGGACGAGGGAGCCGCTCTCCATGTACTTCTGCGCCTCGCGGCCCATCTCGGTGCCCTTGGCGACGGCCGCGCGCAGCATCTCACCGGTCGAGATGTGCGGCAGCGCGTAGTCCGCCACGATGCGTGCGGCCTGCGTGCCTTTGCCCGCACCAGGGCCTCCGAGGAGGATCACGTTGCGCTGCGCCATTGCCATCTCCTACTTGAGGAAGCCCTCGTAGTGCCGCATGAGGAGCTGCGCCTCCATCTGCCGCATCGTGTCGAGCGCGACGCCCACGACGATGAGGAGCGACGTGCCGCCGAAGTAGAACGGGACGTTGATCGGCGGCCGCGACAGCAGCCACGGCAGCACCGCGAGCGCCGCCAGGAACAGCGCGCCCGGGAACGTCAGCCGGGTCAGGATGCGGTCAAGGTACTCGGCCGTCGGCCGGCCGGGACGCACGCCGGGGATGAACCCGCCGTACTTCTTGAGGTTGTCGGCCTGGTCGATGGGGTTGAACGTCACCGCCGTGTAGAAGTACGTGAAGATGACGATGAGGATGGCCTCGCCGATGATGTAGAGGAACGTGCTCGGCCCGAACGTCCGGTTGAACCATCCCCCGACCCCGCTCGTGCCCAGGAACTGCGCGAACGTCGGGATGATCATCATCACCGACGAGGCGAAGATCACCGGGATCACGCCTGCCATGTTGACCTTGAGCGGGATGAACGTGCTCTGGCCGCCCATCATCCGGCGTCCGACCACTCGCTTGGCGTACTGCACCGGCACACGGCGCTCGCCCGTGGTGATCCAGATCACGCCCACGACCACGGCCAGACCGATGACCATGAACAGGATGATCGGCAGCAGGTTCATGGTGAACAGCTGCGCGGCGCCCGACGGGATACGAGAGACGATGCTGATGAAGATGATGATCGACATGCCGTTGCCGATGCCACGGGCGGTGATGAGCTCGCCGAGCCACATGACGATCACGGCGCCGGCGACGAGGCTGGTCACGATCAGGCCGGCGCGCCACCACGTGAGGTCAGGCAGCGCGTCGTACTGGCGGAACAGCACGATGTAGCCCGGCCGACTGCACGATCGAGAGGCCGACGGTGAGCCAGCGCGTGTACTTGGTGATCTGCTTCTGCCCCTGCTCGCCCTCTTTGGCCAGCTCCTCGAGCTTGGGGATGACCACGGTGAGGAGCTGCATGATGATCGACGCCGTGATGTACGGCATGATGCCGAGCGCGAACACGGCGACGCGCCGGAGCGCGCCACCGGAGAACAGGTCGAGGAAGCCGACGACGCCGGCGCTGCCCGATTCGAAGAACTTCTGCAGCGCCGCCAGGTCGATGCCCGGCACGGGCACGTAGGACCCGAACCGGTAGATCGCGATCATCCCCGCCGTGAACAGAAGCTTGGTGCGGAGATCCGGGATCTTCCATGCGTTGGCGAGCGACTGCCAGAGCTTGTTGTTCACAGCAACCCCCGGGAGCTGGTCAGAGGAGCTCGGCCTTGCCGCCGGCCGCCTCGATCTTCTCGACGGCACTGCGGGAGTACATGTGCACGCGCACGGTCAGCGCGACCGTGAGCTCGCCGCCGCCCAGGACCTTGATCGGCGTGCGGGTGTTCTTGACGATGCCCTTGGCGACGAGCGCCTCCGGGGTCACTTCTTCACCGGCCGCGAACGCGTTGGCGAGGCGGCCGACGTTGACCGGCACCTGGTAGGTGCGGAACGGCCCGATGGGCATGCTCTTCTTCATGTGCGGGCCGCGCAGCTTGCCCAGGCGCATGTAGAGCGGCATCTGGCCGCCCTCATAGCCCGGACGCACGCCGCCGCCGGAGCGGGAGTTGTAGCCCTTGTGGCCCTTGCCGGCCGTCTTGCCCTGGCCGGAGCCCTTGCCGCGGCCGAGGCGCTTGGTGGCCTTGGTCGAGCCCGGGTTGGGGCGCAGGTTGTGGAGTCCCAGTTCCTCAGTCATGTCACGACTTCTTCGCTGCAGGGCGGACCTCGACGAGGAACGCCACGTGGTTGACCATGCCGCGGATCACGGGGGTGTCCTCGTGCACCACGGTGTGACGGATGCGCTTGAGACCGAGCGCCCGGAGCGTGCCGCGATGCTCGGGCAGGCGACCGATGGAGCTCTTGAGCTGCGTGATCTCGATGTAGTCGGCCATCTGCCTCAGGCCTCCTTGGCGTCCGCAGCCTCGGCGGCCTCAGGCTTGCGCTGGTCGAGGCCGAGCACCTGGGCGACGGAGATGCCGCGCAGACGCGCCTGGCCCTCCGGCGTCTTGAGAGACTGCAGGCCCTGGACGGTGGCGCGCACCAGGTTGATCGGGTTGGTCGTGCCCAGCGACTTCGTGAGGATGTCGCGGACGCCGGCCAGTTCGAGCACGGCGCGGACGCCGCCGGCGGCGATGACGCCGGTACCGGGTGCGGCCGGCTTGAGCAGCACGCGAGCGGCGCCGAAGCGGCCGATCACCTGATGCGTGGTGGTCGTGCCGTTGTAGCGCGGCACGGTGAACAGGTTCTTCTTCGCGTCCTCGATCGCCTTCTGGATCGCCAGCGGCACCTCGCGCGCCTTGCCGTAGCCGGCGCCCACATGCCCGTTTTCGTCACCGACGACGACCAGGGCCGTGAAGGAGAACCGCCGGCCGCCCTTGACGACCTTGGCGACGCGGTTGATATCGACGACGCGCTCTTTGAGCTCGTTGCCTTCGCTGAATGATCCTCTAGCCACGGGGTCCTATTCTCCTTGTCAGAAAACCAGGCCGCCCTCGCGGGCGCCCTCGGCGAGAGCCTTGACTCGGCCGTGATACAGATAGCCCGAGCGGTCGAACACGACCCGCTCGATGCCCTTGTCCTTGGCGCGCTGCGCAAGCAGCTCGCCGACCTTCTTCGCGACGTCGGCCTTCTTGAGGCCCGACGTGTCGATCTCGGCCGAGCGCGCGGCGACGATCGTCGCCGCGGCGGCGTCGTCGACGAGCTGGGCGTAGATGGCCTTGTTGGAGCGGAACACCGAAACGCGCGGGCGCTCGGTAGTGCCGCTGATGCGGCCGCGGATGCGACGCTTGCGCCGGGCCCGGGCCTCCCTGATGGTGGTTGCGCTCATCTTCTGGTCGTTCCTCTTCTCTCAGGCAGCGCTAGGCGCGCTTGCCGACCTTGCGCTGGACGTACTCGCCCGCGTAGCGGATGCCCTTGCCCTTGTAGGGCTCGGGCGGCCGGATGGACCGCACCTTGGCGGCCACTTCGCCGACGGCCTGCTTGTCGATACCCCTCACGATGACCACGGTCTGCTGTGGCGTCTCGAAGGTGATGTGCTCCGGCGGCTCGATGAGCACCGGGTGACTGTACCCGACCAGCAGCTCGAGCGCGTCGCCCTTGACGCTGGCGCGGTAGCCGACGCCCACGATCTCGAGACGCTTCTCGAAGCCGTCGGTCACACCGACCACCATGTTGGCGATGAGCGTCCGGGTGAGGCCGTGGAGCGAGCGATGCTGCCCGCTGTCCGTAGGCCGCTTGACCTGGATGACGCCGTCACCGACTTCCACCATCATCTCGCGAGGTACCCGCTGGGTGAGTTCACCCTTGGGGCCCTTCACGGTCACGACGGCGTTGTCGTACTTGAATTCCACGCTGTCGGGCAGCGGGATTGGGGCTTTTCCGATCCTCGACATGTCCCGTCCTTACCAGATGAAGCAGATGACCTCGCCGCCGAGGCCGAGTTTCTGCGCTTCAGCGCTGGTCACGAGGCCTCGCGACGTGGAGATGATGGCCGTGCCGAGCCCGCCGAGCACCTTGGGCAGCGTCTCTTTCTTGGCGTATACGCGACGCCCAGGCTTGGAGACACGCTTGATGCCGGAGATGACGCGCTCGCGGTTCTTGGCGTACTTGAGCTCGACGATGATGACCTCGCCTTGCTCACCCTGCTTCTTGTCGTAGCCGGCGATGTAGCCCTGCTCGGTCATGAGGCGGGCGATCTCGGCCTTCATCTTGGAGGCCGGGATCTCGACGGTGCTGTGCCGAGCCGTGCTGCCGTTGCGGATGCGCGTGAGCATATCGGCGATGGGGTCAGTCATTGACATGGTGTCGCCTCCTCACCAGCTCGACTTGGTCAGACCGGGGATGACGCCCTGGTGCGCGACTTCGCGCAGGCAGATGCGGCAGAGCCCGAACTTGCGGTAGTAGGCGCGCGGGCGGCCGCAGCGCTGACAGCGGTTGTACTGCCGCGTCTTGTAGCGCTGCTTGCGTCCGGCTTTCACCACGAGGGATGTCTTGGCCATGCTTCAGATGCTCCTAGTTGGAACGGAACGGCATGCCCAGCTTGGCCAGCAAGGCGCGCCCTTCCTCGTCCGTCTTGGCGGTCGTCGTGATAACGACGTTGAGACCGTGGAACGTCTCCACCGAGTCGTAGTCGATCTCGGGGAAGATGGTCTGCTCGCGCACGCCCATGGCGAAGTTGCCACGCCCGTCGAACTGACCGGGATCGATGCCGCGGAAGTCGCGGATGCGTGGCAGGGCGATCGACACGAGCCGATCGATCATCTCGTACATGCGCTCACCGCGAAGCGTGACGCGGCAGCCGATGGACATGCCCTCGCGCAGCTTGAACCCGGCGATCGACTTGCGCGCCTTGGTGATCGCCGGCCGCTGGCCGGTGATCAGGGCGAGCTCCTCGACGGCGTCGTCCAGCAGCTTCGCGTTCGTCTTCGCCTCGCCCACGCCCATGTTGAGCGTGACCTTGGTGACGCGCGGGACTTCCATCACGTTGCGGTAGCCGAACTCGTCTTTGAGCGCGGGCACGATCTCGCTGAAGTATTTGTCCTTGAGCCTGGCCATCGTCTTACGCCTTGTCGATGTCTTTGCCGCACGAAGAGCGGCGGCATGTGCGGACCTTGCCGCCGTCCGCGGTCAGCCGGTACCCGACACGGGTGGGCTGGCCACAACTGGGGCAGACGAGCATCACGTTGGACGCGTCGACCGGCGCTTCGCGCTCGATCACACCGCCCTGCGGGTTGGTCTTCGGGTTCGGCTTGGTGTGCTTCTTCATGATGTTCAGCCGCTCGAGGACGACCCGGCGCTTCTCGGTGTCTACGCGCATCACCTTGGCGGTCTTGCCCGCCTCTTTGCCGCTGATGACACGCACCTGGTCACCCTTCTTGATCTTCATGTTGGACATCACAGCACCTCAGGCGCGAGCGACACGATCTTCATGAAATTCTTCTCGCGCAACTCGCGGGCGACGGGACCGAAGATGCGGGTCCCTCGCGGATTGTTCTGGTTGTCGATGAGCACGGCGGCGTTCTCGTCGAACGCGATGTACGTGCCGTCCTTGCGACCGTACTCCTTCTTGGTGCGCACGATGACCGCGCGCACGACGTCACCCTTCTTCACGCTGCCGCCGGGCGTGGCGACCTTCACGGTACCGACGATGATGTCGCCGACCGTGCCATAGCGCCGCTTGGAGCCGCCGCGGATCCGGATACAGAGGATCTCGCGCGCGCCCGTGTTGTCGGCGACTCGTAGTCTGGTCTCAACCTGGATCATTTGCTTCCTCTGCCGGCGTTCTTACTTGGCTTTCTCGAGGACCTCGAGGAGGCGCCACCGCTTGGTCGCGCTCAGCGGACGCGTCTCGACGACCCGCACGAGGTCGCCGACACCTGCTGTGTTCTGCTCGTCGTGGGCGTGCAGCTTGCTCGAGCGGCGCACGACCTTGCCGTACCGCTCGTGCTTCTGCGCCACGTCGATGCGCACCACGATGGTCTTGTCCATGGAGTCACTGACCACGACCCCACGGCGCTCCTTGCGGCCCGGCACCTTCTCGGGCGCCTTGCGCTCGGCCTTCGCCTTGCTGCGGGCGGCCGAGAGCTTCTTGGCCGGCTTGACCTCAGGAGTGGCGACCTTCTTGGCGGCCGCCTTCTTGGGAGCGGCCTTCTTCGCCGCCGCCTTCTTCGCCGCGGGCTTGCGCGCCGCGGACTGCTTGGGAGCGGGCTTGCCGCTGTCTGTCTTCTTCGTCGTCGCCATCAGGCTTCACCACCGGTCGCCGTGCGCTCGTGCTCCCGCTCGGCCTGCAGAGTAAGCAGGCGGGCGATCTCACGGCGCGTCGCGTTCAACTTTTGCGGGTTGTCGAGCTGCCCGGTGGCGTGCTGGAAGCGCAGGTTGAAGAGCTCCTTGCGCGTGTCCTTGAGGCGCACGGTGAGCTCGTCCTCGGAGAGCTCGCGAAGCTTGTTAGCCTTCAAATGGACTGCCCTCCCTCGTCACGAACTTGCACTTGATGGGCAGCTTGTGGGCCGCCAGGCGCATAGCCTCGCGGGCCACGGGTTCACTCACGCCGGCCAGTTCGAACATGACCCTGCCGGGCTTGACAACGGCCACCCATCCCTCAGGCGAACCCTTGCCGCCGCCCATGCGGGTCTCTGCGGCCTTGCGCGTCACCGGCTTGTGCGGGAACACGTTGATCCACACCTTGCCACCACGCTTGATGTGACGCGTCATGGCGATACGGGCGGCCTCGATCTGGCGGTTGGTGATCCAGCCGCGTTCCATCGCCTTCAGGCCGAACTGGCCGAACTCGACGGTGGTGCCGCCTCGGGCGGTACCGGCCATACGGCCGCGGTGTTGTTTCCTATGCTTGACTCTCTTCGGCAGGAGCATCGTCTACGTCCTCTCCCGTCAGCTCTGCTCTGTCTTGGGCGCGTCGGGCTTGGTCTCAGGCTTCTTGGGCGCGTCGGCCGGCTTGGCCGAGCGGTTCGGAGCCTGACGACCCATGGGGGCCTTGGGGCCCACGGAAGGCCGCTGGCCGCCGGGACCGCGATTCTGGCCACCAGAGCCGCGACCGGGACCGCCGGGACCGCGTCCCGGACCACCGGGACCGCGACCGGGACCGCCGGGACCGCGACCCGGACCACCAGGACCGCGACCGGGACCGCCGGGACCGCGACCGCCTGGGGCGCCGTCACGGCGCGGACGCCGATCGCGGCCTCCGCGGTCGTCACGGCGCTGCTCGTCGCGCTCCATGCGCGCCTTGGCCTCGTCCATCGGATACCCCTCGGGCAGGATCTCGCCCTTGTTGATCCAGACCTTCACGCCGATGCGGCCGAAGGTGGTACGGGCCTCACGGAAGCCATAGTCGATGTCCGCGCGCAGGGTGTGCAGCGGGACGCGACCTTCGCTGTAGTGCTCGTTGCGGGCCATCTCGGCGCCGCCCAGACGGCCGCCGCAGCGCACACGCATACCGGCGGCGCCGGAACGCATGGCGCTCGTGAGGGCACGCTTCATGGCGCGGCGGAAGCTGACGCGGTTCTCGAGCTGCTCCGCGATGGACTGCGCCACCAGCACAGCGTCGAGCTCCGGACGCTTGACCTCGATGATGTTGACCTGCACGTTCTTCTTGGTCATGCCGTGGATCTCTTTGCGCAGGGCGTCGACCTCAGAACCGCTCTTGCCGATCACGATGCCGGGGCGGGCGGTGTGGATGTCGATGGTGATGTTGTTCTGGTCCTTGCGGATGATGATTCGCGACAGACCGGCATGGGAGAGCTTGCCCAGGATGTGCAGGCGGATGCGCTCGTCCTCGGCCAGGAACTGCTTGAACTCTTTCTCCGTATACCAGTGAGACTTCCAGTCGTGAATGACGCCGACGCGGAAGCCGCCGGGATGGACTTTCTGGCCCATTAGGAACGGCCCTCCCTTTGCTCGACCGCGATGGTGATGTGGCTGCTGCGCTTACGGATGCGGTTCACGCGGCCCATGGCCCGGAACTTCCACCGCTTGAGGGTCGGACCCTCATCTACGCGCGCCACTTTGACGTAGAGATCGTCGGCCGAAAGGGCGTTGTTGTGCTCGGCGTTGGCCACCGCGGAGTTGAGGACCGCGGCGACGACACGGGCTGAGTTGCGGTTGGCGAAGAAGAGCGTGCTGCGGGCCTCGGCCACGGACTTGCCACGGATGAGGTCGGCCGCCTCGCGCGCCTTGCGCGGGGCCACGCGAACGTATTTCGCCTGTGCTTGTACTGCCATGCCTCTTTACCTTCTCGCCGAGCGGTCGCCCTTGATGTGACCGCGGAACGTACGGGTGAGCGCGAACTCACCCAGTTTGTGACCGACCATGGACTCGCTGATGAAGATGGGCACGTGCTTGCGCCCGTCGTGCACAGCGATCGTGTGACCGACCATGTCGGGGAAGACCGTCGAGGCCCGCGACCAGGTCTTGATCATCTTCTTCTGGCCGGCGGCGTTCATCTGCTCGATGCGCTTCAAGAGGCGCTCGTCGACGAACGGACCTTTCTTTGCTGACCTGCTCAAAAGGTGCCTCCTGCCTTATCCACGCTTGCCGCGCTTGCGGCCGCGGATGATGAACTTGTCTGAAGACTTGTGCTTGCTGCGCGTGCGGTAGCCCAGCGTGGGCACGCCCCACGGCGTGACCGGATGACGCCCGGCCGTCGTCTTGCCCTCGCCGCCGCCGTGCGGGTGGTCGACGGGGTTCATCGCCGTGCCGCGCACGGTCGGACGTACGCCGCGCCAGCGGGTGCGCCCGGCCTTGCCGCCGGAGAGGTTCGAATGATCGGAGTTGCTGAGCTCGCCCACCGTCGCGCGGCAGGTGAGGCGGATGCGACGCAGCTCGCCGGAGGGGAGCCGGACGACGCCGTACCCCTTCTCCTTGGCCTGCAGCTGGGCGCTGACGCCGGCGCTGCGGACCAGCTGGCCACCGCGGCCCGGCTGGAGCTCGATGTTGTGGATCGTGGTACCAGACGGGATGTTCTCGAGCGGCAGCGCGTTGCCGGCCTTGATGTCGGCGCCGGCACCGGACTCGACCGTGTCGCCCACCACGAGGTTCTTGGGCGCCAGGATGTAGCGCTTCTCGCCGTCCGCGTAGTGCAGGAGGGCGATGCGCGCCGAGCGGTTCGGGTCGTACTCGATGTGCGCGACCTTGGCCGGCACGCCGTCCTTGTCCCGCTTGAAGTCGATGATGCGGTAGCGCCGCTTGTGACCGCCGCCCTTGTGACGGGTGGTGATGCGCCCGTAACTGTTGCGGCCGCCGTTCTTCTTGAGCGGCGCGATCAGGGAGCGCTCAGGCTCGCTGCGCGTGATGTCCTCGAACGTGTCGACCGTCATGAAACGGCGGCCGGGCGAGGTCGGCTTGAATCGCTTGATGCCCATTACCTGCCCTCGAAGAATTCGATCTTGTCGCCGGGCGCGAGCTGCACGACGGCCTTCTTCCATGCCGAGGTGCGCCCCTTGGAGATCCCGCGGCGCTTCGGCTTCGGACGGACGTTCGCGGTGCTGACGCCGACGACCGTCACGTCGAACAACTGGTGGATCGCCTGGGCGATCATGGTCTTGTGCGCGTCGGGATGCACCTCGAAGGTGTACCGGCTGTGGTCGATCTGCGCGTAGCTCTTCTCGCTGATGATCGGCCTGATGATGATCTTCTCTGCTTCAACCATGGTCACGCCTCGTTCAGGGCGGCGAACGCCTTCTCGGTGAGGACCAGCGAGCGTGCGCGCAGCACCTGCTCGGTGGACAGAGCAGCCACCTCCGTCGCCTCGGCGTACGGGAGGTTGCGGACTGACTTCATGACGACGGGCTCGTCGTGCGTGACGATGAGGACCGGCGCAGCGCAGTCGAGGTTCACGAGGAACTGCTCGACGGTGCGGGTGCTCGGCTCCGCAAGCTCGAGGCCGGCGGCCACGAACACGCGGCCGTGGGCGGCCCGCTCGCTCAGCGCCATGGAGAGCGCCTTGCGGATGACCTTCTTGTTGATCTTGATGGCGAAGCTGCGCGGATGCGGGCCGAAGACGACGCCGCCGCCGGTGCGGATCGGCGACTTGACGCTGCCGGCCCGGGCGCGGCCCGTCCCCTTCTGGCGATACAGCTTGGCGGTCGAGCCGCTGACCATGCCACGCGTCTTGGTCGACGCGGTGCCGGAGCGGCGCGCGGCCTGCTCGGCACGCACGACCAGGTGCAGCGTGTTGACGTCGGCGGGCACCGCGAAGCGGGCGTCGGCCAGCTTGCGCGTCTCTACTTCCTTGCCTGAGGCGTCGACCACGGTGGCCACGCCGGAGGCGCCCTTGCGGACCTCCGCGGCGACCTTGGCTGCGGTCGCCGGCTTCGGCGGACGCTCGGCCCTGGGAGCCGGAGCCTCCGCCTTTTCGGCGGCCGGCTTGGCGGCCTTCTTGGCGGCGGGCTTCTTGGCGGCCTTCGGCTCGGCCTTGTCGGCCTTGGCCGGAGCGGCCTTCTTGGCGGCCGGCTTCTTGGCGGCCGGCTTGGCGGCCTTCTCGTCCGTCGCCTTGGCGTCGGCCTTGGCGGCCGGCTTCTTGGCGGCCGGCTTGGCGGCCTTCTCGTCCGTCGCCTTGGCGTCGGCCTTGGCGGCCGGCTTCTTGGCGGCGGGCTTCTTGGCGGCCGGCTTCTTCTCGGTCGCTGCAGCCTCGGTCTGCTCGGCCGCCGCGGCCTCGGTCTTCTCGGGCTCGCGGCCTCGGCGGCCTCGGCGTCAGGAGTCTTCTTGATCTCGTCGGCGCTCACGGCTACCTACCCTTTATGACGACGACGGAGTTCTTGGCGCCCGGCACGGAGCCCTTGATGAGCAGGAGGTTGTTCTCCACGTCCCTGCGGACGATCTTGAGACCCTGCTGCGTCACGCGCTCGGCGCCCATGTGGCCGCTCATGCGCATGCCCTTGAACACTCGCGCGGGGTACGCGCTCGCGCCGATCGACCCCGGAGCCCTCACGTTGTGCGAACCGTGGGTCTCGGGACCGCGGGCGAAGTTGTGCCGCTTGACGGTGCCCTGGAACCCCTTGCCCTTGCTCACGCCGGTCGCGGTGACGGACTGGCCGTCCTCGAACGCCTCGACCGTGACGGTGTCGCCGACCTTGAGGTCGCCGGCGTTGTCGAACTCGACGAGGTGCCGCAGGCCGTGCTTGATGCCCGCCTTCTTGAGGTGGCCGAGCTCAGGCTTGCTGATGTGCTTGTCCTTGCACTCCTCGAACCCGAGCTGCACGGCCTCGTAGCCGTCGTTGTCGAGAGTGCGTACCTGTGTGACGGGACACGGGCCAGCCTGCACGACGGTCACGGCGATCACATTGCCGTCGTCGTCGAACAGCTGGGTCATGCCCATCTTTTTGCCGATGATGCCAGTCATTGCTCTACAGCTTGATCTCGATATGGACACCGGCCGGCAGATCGAGACGCATCAGCTGGTCGACGGTCTTGGGCGTCGGCTGATGGATGTCGATGAGCCTCTTGTGCGTGCGGATCTCGAAGTGCTCGCGTGAGTCCTTGTCCTTGAACGGGCTCTTGATCACGCAATACACGTTCTTCTCCGTGGGGAGCGGCACGGGGCCGGAGATGGTCGCGCCACTGCGCTGCGCGGTTTCCACAATGGACTGCGCGCTACGCTCGATCAGCTCGTGATCGTAAGACTTCAACCTTATGCGGATCTTCTGCTGTGCCACTCTCGCCTTCTCTGTGTCCTGTTCACGCGGCCGGGCGTGTCGCGCACGCGAGCGTGCTGAACGCACGCCCGGCCCGATCTGGTCCTTCGTCCTACTCGATGATCTTGGTGATGGCGCCGGCGCCCACGGTGCGGCCGCCCTCGCGGATGGCGAACCGGAGGCCTTCGTCCATGGCGATCGGGGTGATGAGCTTGACTTCCATCACCGTGTTGTCGCCCGGCATGACCATCTCGACGCCCTCTTCGAGGGTGATGACGCCGGTCACGTCGGTCGTGCGGAAGTAGAACTGCGGGCGATAGCCGTTGAAGAACGGCGTATGGCGTCCGCCTTCGTCCTTGGAGAGCACGTAGACCTGGGTGAGGAAGTGCGTGTGCCCGGTGATGCTGCCCGGCTTGGAGCAGACCATGCCGCGCTCGACCTCTTCGCGCTTGACGCCGCGGAGGAGCAGGCCGATGTTGTCGCCGGCGCGACCCTCGTCGAGCAGCTTGCGGAACATCTCGACGCCGGTCACGGTGGTCTTCATCGGCTTGTCGCGCATGCCGACGATCTCGACTTCCTCGCCGACCTTGACGATGCCGCGCTCGACGCGGCCGGTGGCGACGGTGCCGCGGCCGGTGATCGTGAACACGTCTTCGACCGGCATGAGGAACGGCTTGTCGATGTCGCGCTCGGGCTCCGGCAGGTACTCGTCCAGGGCCTTGGTGAGCTCGACGATGCTGCCGCACCACTCGCAGTCGTCCTTGCCGCAGCCGCACTCGAGCGCCTTGAGCGCCGAACCCTTGATGACGGGCAGGTCGTCGCCCGGGAACTCGTACTCGCTGAGCAGCTCGCGGACTTCCATCTCGACCAGCTCGATGAGCTCGGGGTCGTCGACGAGGTCCGTCTTGTTCATGTACACGATGATGTTCGGCACGTTGACCTGGTGCGCAAGGAGGATGTGCTCGCGCGTCTGCGGCATGGGGCCGTCGTCGGCGCCCACCACGAGGATCGCGGCGTCCATCTGCGCGGCGCCGGTGATCATGTTCTTGATGTAGTCGGCATGGCCCGGGCAGTCGACGTGGGCGTAGTGACGCTTCTCCGTCTCGTACTCGACGTGCGCGGTGGCGATGGTGATGCCGCGCTCGCGCTCTTCCGGCGCCTTGTCGATCATGTCGAACGCGGTGAACTCGGTGTTACCACCACGGTTGTGCAGCACGAGCGTGATCGCAGCGGTGAGGGTGGTCTTGCCATGGTCGACGTGACCGATGGTGCCCACATTCATGTGCGGCTTGCTGCGGTCAAACTTCTGCTTGGCCATGTCTGCTACTCCTTTTCCCGAAACCCGGAGGTTGAGGTCACACAAAAATCGGCGCGGCGGCCTGCCGCACCAAAGGTCGGCAGTATACATGAAGCCGGCCTGCTTGAGCAAACAGCGTAGCGTTCGCCGAAGGTCACCCGCCACGCACCTTGGTGACGATGTCCTGGGCGATGGCTGCCGGCACCTCGGCGTAGTGCTTGAACTGCATGGTGTAGGTGGCGCGACCCTGCGTCGCCGAACGCAGGTCGGTGGCGTACCCGAACATCGTCGAGAGCGGCACCGTGGCGTTGATGACCTGCGCGTTGCCGCGCGGCTCCATGCCGTCGATGTGGCCGCGGCGTGAGCTGATGTCGCCCATGACGTCGCCCATGAAGTCGGCCGGCGTGACGACCTCGACGGCCATCATCGGCTCGAGCAGGACGGGCTTGGCCTTCTGGGCCGCGTTCTTGAACGCCAGCGAGCCGGCGATCTTGAACGCCATGTCCGAGGAGTCGACCTCGTGGTAGCTGCCGTCGACGAGGGTCACCTTGATGTCGACCATCGGGTAGCCGGCGAGGACGCCGGTGCTCATGGCCTCCTGGATGCCGTCGTCGACCGACGGGATGTAGTCCCGGGGCACGACGCCGCCCATGATCTTGCTCTCGAACTCGTAGCCGCCGCCCGGAGGGTTCGGCTCCATGTTGATGCGCACGTGGCCGTACTGGCCGCGGCCGCCGCTCTGGCGGACGAACCGGCCTTCGACCTTCTCGACCTTGTTGCGGATGGTCTCGCGATAGGCGACCTGGGGCCTGCCGACGTTGGCGTCGACGCCGAACTCGCGGGTGAGGCGGTCGACGATGATCTCGAGGTGCAGCTCGCCCATGCCCTGGATGATGGTCTGCCCCGTCTCCTCGTCGGTGAAGACGCGGAACGTGGGGTCCTCCTCGGCCAGGCGCTGCAGCGAGTTGCCGAGCTTCTCCTCGTCGGCCTTGGTCTTGGGCTCGATGGCGACCATGATGACCGGCTCGGGGAACTCCATGGACTCGAGGATGACCGGCTTGGACGGATCGCTGAGCGTGTCGCCGGTCCCGGTGACCTTGAGGCCGACGGCGGCGGCGAGTTCGCCCGCGTAGATCTCGTCGCGGTCCTCGCGGTGGTTGGCGTGCATCTGCAGGATGCGGCTGATGCGCTCGCGCTTGTCCTTGCTCGAGTTCAAGACGTAGGAGCCGGCCTTGAGCGTGCCGGAGTAGACGCGGAAGTAGGTGAGCTTGCCCACGTAGGGGTCGACGGCGACCTTGAAGGCCAGCGCCGAGAACGGCGCATCGTCGGCCGTCTGCCGCGTGACCTCTTCGCCGCCCGGCTTGATGCCGGCGACGGGCGGCACGTCGGCCGGCGACGGCAGGAAGTCGACGATGGAGTCCATCAGCGGCTGCACGCCCTTGTTCTTGAAGGCGGAGCCACAGAGGACCGGCGTGATGCTGATGTCGAGCGTCGCCTGGCGGATGACCTCGCGCAGGTGCTCGGGGGTGATCTCCTCGCCCTCGAGGTACGCCTCCATCAAGTGGTCGTCGTGGTCGGCGATGGACTCGACCAGCTTGAGACGGTACTCGTCCGCGAGCTCCCTGTGGTCGTCCGGGATGTCGGTGATCTCGAAGTCGGTGCCGAGCTCGTCGAGGTAGATGGTGGCGTTCATCTCGATGAGGTCGATGATGCCGCGGAACTCGGCCTCGCGGCCGATGGGGATCTGCAGCGCCACGGGGTTGGCCCCGAGGCGATCGACCATCATCTCGAGGCCGCGGTAGAAGTCCGCGCCGATGCGGTCCATCTTGTTGACGAAGGCGATACGCGGGATGCCGTACTTGTCGGCCTGCCGCCAGACGGTCTCGGACTGCGGCTCCACGCCGCCGACCGAGCAGAACAGGGCGATGGCGCCGTCGAGCACGCGCAGGCTCCGCTCCACCTCCATGGTGAAGTCCACGTGCCCGGGCGTGTCGATGATGTTGATCTGCGTATCGCGCCAGGACACAGTGGTCGCGGCCGACGTGATCGTGATGCCGCGCTCCTGCTCCTGCGCCATCCAGTCCATGACCGCCGCGCCTTCGTGGACCTCGCCGATCTTGTGCGTCTTCCCCGTGTAATAGAGGATGCGCTCGGTCGTCGTGGTCTTGCCGGCGTCGATGTGCGCCATGATCCCGATGTTGCGTGTCTTGTCCAGCGAAAACTGTCGCATACTGCTTATCGTGTTCCTTCCATGCGAAAGCCCCTCACCGACGAAGGTCAGTGAGGGGCCCTCGGCGGATTACCAGCGATAGTGCGCGAAGGCCTTGTTGGCCTGCGCCATACGGAAGATGTCGTCCTTCTTCTTGAACGCGCCACCCTGACCGGCCAGAGCGTCGAGCATCTCGGCGGCCAGGCGCTCGGCCATGACCTTCTCGCGGCGGTCGCGGGCGAAGCCGACCAGCCAGCGGATGGCGAGCGTGCGGGCGCGACGGCCGGGCACCTCGACGGGCACCTGGTAGGTGGCGCCGCCGACGCGCCGGCTGCGGACCTCGAGGTGCGGCGTGAGCGCCTGGATGGCGTCCTGCAGCACCTCGACCGGGTCGCGGCCGGTCTTTTCGCGCACGATCTCGAGCGCGCCGTAGACGATCTGCTCGGCCGTGCTCTTCTTGCCGTCCAGCAGGACCTTGTTGATGACCTGCGTGACGAGTTTGCTGTTGTACACGGGATCCGGGAGGACTTCCCGGCGCGTGACGGTGCCTCTGCGCGGCATGCTCTACCTCACCCCTTCGCCTTGGATCCGTAGCGCGAACGCGCCTTCTTGCGGTCGGCTACGCCCGAGGCGTCGAGAGAGCCGCGGATGACCTTGTAACGCACGCCCGGCAGGTCCTTGACACGGCCGCCACGCACGAGCACCACAGAGTGCTCCTGCAGGTTGTGGCCGATGCCGGGGATGTAGGTCGTGACCTCCATGCCATTGACCAGCCGCACACGGGCGACCTTGCGCAGGGCGGAGTTCGGCTTCTTGGGGGTCACCGTGTAGACGCGCGTGCAAACGCCGCGCTTCTGGGGCGAACCCTTGAGCGCCGGGGTCTTCGAACGCTTGGTCTTGCTCTCACGCCCCTTGCGGACGAGCTGGCTGATGGTTGTCATCTGACCTCTCTGGTCTTTCTCATGTAAGCCGCTGTGGACAACGGCCATGTAGTGTAGCGAAACGGGGCTGCGGCCGCAACATCTGCGGGTCGGCGGCCGCAGCCCCGTGCGTGATTCAGGCTCGATCCGGGGTCAGTCGACCTCGCCGTCGACGCTGTCGAAACCCCACGCCGGGTCGCCCGTCATCAGACGGTCGGCCTCGGCCAGCGCCTCGGCCTGGCCGGCAGGATGGATCTCCACGCCGCGGTAGCGGCGCAGGCCGGTGCCGGCCGGGATGAGCTTGCCGATGATGATGTTCTCCTTGAGGCCGGCGAGATTGTCGACCTTGCCCTCGATGGCCGCGTCGGTGAGCACCTTGGTCGTCTCCTGGAAGGAGGCGGCGCTCAGGAAGCTCTCGGTGGCCAGCGACGCCTTGGTGATGCCGAGGATGATCTCCTCGGCCTCGGCGAGCTCGGCGCCGTCGGCGGCCATGCGCTCGTTCTCCGCCGTGAACTGGTAGCGGTCGACGAGCTGGCCGGGCAGGAACGTGGTGTCCCCGGCCGTCACGATGCGCACCTTGCGCATCATGCGCCGCACGATGAGCTCGATGTGCTTGTCGTTGATCTCGACGCCCTGCGAGCGGTAGACCTCCTGCACCTCGTTGACCAGGTACTTCTCGGTGGCCGTCGCTCCGGCGTGCTTGAGCACGTCGGCCGGATAGAGCGAGCCGGGCGTGATCTGCGTGCCCTCCTCGACCCAGTCGCCGTCCTCCACCATCACGTGCGTGCGCCGGGCGGCGATCGTGTATTCCTTCGCCGCGCCGTCGTCCGGCGTGATCGTGACCTTGCAGCCACGCTCGGTGTCCTCGATGGCCACGCGGCCGGTCACTTCGGCGATGCGCGCCACGCCCTTCGGCTTGCGCGCCTCGAAGAGCTCGACGACGCGCGGGAGGCCGTGCGTGATGTCGGCGCCGGCGATACCGCCGGTGTGGAACGTGCGCATCGTGAGCTGCGTGCCCGGCTCGCCGATGGACTGCGCCGCGACGTGGCCGACGGCGTCGCCGATCTCGGCGGGCGCGTTGTTGGCGAGCGCGTAGCCGTAGCACTTCTGGCAGACGCCGATCTCGGCGTCGCACTTGAGCACGCTGCGGACCGGGACCATCGGGTCGGTCTGCGAGCTGCGCGCGAGGATCTCGAGGATCTGGTTGCGCGTCTCGACGTCGATGTGCGTGTCGCGTTCGAACACGACCTCACCGGTCTCTTCCTCGATGACGGCGTCACCGAGGTGCCGGCCGAGGAGGTTCTCGTTGGGCTCGTGCGTCCACATGGCCATGTTGGCCGCGGCCGCCTTGCCCTGCTTGACCTTGACCTTGGCGTTCGGCAGCGTCGAGTAGACCTCGCGGAGGAGGCCGATCTGGGCGGGGCCGATCTTCTCGCCCTTCTTGAGGACGACACGGTCGCTGCGCGGCCGCTTGACGTCCTCGGCGAGGGTCGTGCCCTCCAGCAGCGGGTTCTCCTCACGCCGGCGGGACCAAGGCGACATCGGCACCCATTCCTTGGTGCCGCAGTCTTCGTCGCTCACGGTGACGTCCTGGCACACGTCCACCAGACGGCGGGTGAGGTACCCGGAGTCGGCGGTGCGCAGGGCGGTGTCCGCGAGGCCCTTGCGGGCGCCGTGGGTGGAGATGAAGAACTCGAGCACGGAGAGGCCCTCGATGAAGCTCGACTTCACCGGCTGCTCGACGATCTCGCCCTTCGGATTGGCCATCTGGCCGCGCCAGCCGGCGAGCTGCCGGATCTGCTTGATGTCGCCGCGGGCGCCGGAGGTGGCCATCATGTAGATCGGGTTGAGCGGATTGAAGTTGGCCCGGGTGGCCGCGGTGATCTGGACGTCGGCTTCACGCCAGATCTCCTGCACCTTGCCGCGCCGCTCCTCCTCGGAGAGGAAGCCGTTGTTGTACTCCTCGCGGAGCTGGTCGACCATGGCCTCATGCGTGCGGAGGATCTCCGCCTTCTCCTTGGCCGGCACGACCACGTCGTTCTTGGACACGGTGACGGCGGCGCGGGTCGCGAAGTGGAACCCGACCTCTTTGAACACGTCGAGGATGCGGGCCACCTTGTTGGCGCCGTAGAGGGCGACCAGCTTGTTGATGAAGGCGGCCAGCCCCTTCTTGGTCATCGTGTAGTTGATGTAGGTGTAGTCGCCCTCGTACCCGTCGCCGAGGACCTCACGCAGGCCCTCCTCGACGCGCATGTTGAACAGGCCGCGACCGATGGTCGTGACCACACGCTCGCCGCTCGGGAGACGGAGCAGGATCGGGCGGCGCGTGAACTCGGCGACGCCCTCCTCGCGCTTCTCAGGCACTTCGCGCTGGTCGAGGATGCGCTGCTCCCAGGCCCGCTGGACTTCTTCGTAGCCGCTGTAGGCGTGGAGCTGCTTGCCGAAGTGGTCCGGCTGCGCCTCGCTCAGATCGTCCTCGCCGTGGTAGGTGAGGTAGTACACGCCGATGACCATGTCCTGGCTCGGCACGGCGATGGGCTTGCCGTGCGCCGGCGACAGGATGTTGTTGGTGCTGAGCATGAGGACGCGGGCCTCGGCCTGCGCCTCCCAGCTCAGGGGCAGATGGACGGCCATCTGGTCGCCGTCGAAGTCGGCGTTGAACGCCGCGCAGACGAGCGGGTGGATCTGGATGGCCTTGCCCTCGACGAGCAGCGGCTCGAACGCCTGGATGCCGAGCCGGTGCAGTGTCGGCGCGCGGTTCAGCATGACGGGGTGCTCGGTGATGACCTCTTCGAGGATGTCCCAGACCTCGGGCACCATCGACTCGACCATCTTCTTGGCCGCCTTGATGTTCTGGACCATCTTGCGGCCCACGAGGCGGCTCATGATGAACGGCTTGAAGAGCTCGAGCGCCATCATCTTGGGGAGGCCGCACTGGTGCATCTTGAGGTGCGGCCCGGCCACGATCACGGAGCGGCCCGAGTAGTCGACACGCTTGCCGAGCAGGTTCTGGCGGAACCGGCCCTGCTTGCCCTTGAGCATGTCGCTCAGCGACTTGAGCGGGCGGTTGCCGGGGCCCGTCACCGCGCGGCCGCGGCGGCCGTTGTCGAACAGCGCGTCGACGGCCTCCTGCAGCATGCGCTTCTCGTTGTTGACGATGATGTCCGGCGCCTGCAGGTCGAGCAGCCGCTTGAGGCGGTTGTTCCTGTTGATGACGCGCCGGTAGAGGTCGTTGAGGTCGCTGGTGGCGAACCGGCCGCCGTCGAGCTGCACCATGGGGCGAAGCTCCGGCGGGATGACCGGGATCACGTCGAGGACCATCCACTCAGGATGGTTGCCGCTGCGCAGGAAGGCCGAGACGACCTTGAGGCGCTTGACGGCGCGGGCCTGACGCTGGCCCTTGGCCGTCTGGATGGTCTCGCGCAGCTCGGTCGCCTCGTTGTCGAGGTCGACGCCCTTGAGCAGCTCGCGCACGGCCTCGGCCCCGGTCCCGCCCTTGAAGTACACGCCGAAGCTCTCCGGCTCGTAGCCGGACTCGCGGCCGAACATGCGCTCCATCTGCTGGTAGAGCGCCTCGTCGCCGATGACGTCGCGCGCGGCGATGGTCTTGAACTGCTCCCACGCCTTGTCGATCTGCTCCTTGGCGTGTTCCACGTTCTTGAAGCCGCGGTCGATGTAGTCGTCGCGCAGCTTGTCGGTCTTGGTGCGCTGGAGCTTGATCTCGTCGGGGCCGAGAGCCGCGGCGTTCATGGCGATGCGGCGGTACGACTCGTAGATATCGAAGTAGTTGAAGTACCCGAACTCGTCCTCGGGGTCGGAGTCGCGGTGGAAGTCGTCGACGTCACGCGCGCCGTCGAGGACCTCGACGACCTCGTCGTGCATGGCCTCGATCGCGCCGCGGCGGGCCTCGGCGTAGAGGTCGTACCGCGCCTTGATCTCGTCGATCTTCTCCTGGAGCATCAGGAGGTCGTTGTCACGGCGCTCGGCGTCGACGGAGATGATCACGTAGCTGCCGCCGAAGTAGAGCACCTTCTCGAGCTCCTTGGGGGCGATGTCGAGCAGGTAGCCCATGCGCGACGGCACGCCCTTGAAGAACCAGATGTGGCTGACCGGTGCGGCCAGCCGGATGTGGCCCATGCGCTCACGACGCACCTTGGCGCGAGTGACCTCGACGCCGCAGCGCTCGCAGATGATGCCCTTGTAGCGCACGCGCTTGTACTTGCCGCAGTAGCACTCCCAGTCCTTGGTGGGACCGAAGATGCGCTCGCAGAACAGACCGTCACGCTCGGGCTTGAGCGTGCGGTAGTTGATCGTCTCGGGCTTGGTGACCTCACCCTTGGACCACGTCTCGATCAGCTTGGGCGATGCGAGCCCGATCCGGATCGAGTCGAAGTTGTTGATGTCGATCACTATGCGCTCCCTCTGCCTAGGCGGGGTCAGTCTTCGTCGGTGTCGGCGTCGTCGGACTCGAGGTCCGCGGCGTCGAGGTCAAGGATGTCGTCGAGGTCCGGCAGCCCGACGCCGTCGGCGACCAGCTTCTCGGCCTCGCTCGACAGTGCGGCGGCAGCGGCGAGAAGGTCCTTGCGTCGCCGCGGCGGAGTCGTCTTCCTCGACCGCCCCGTCGTCGGCCTCGACCACCGGCCCGGTGCCGGCGCCGATGACGTCCTGCAGGGCCGACGTGTCGACGCCGACCTGCTCGAGCTCGCCGGCCTCGGCCTGCTGACGGCGCAGCCCGGCGCTGAGGTCGATGCCCAGCTCTTCGGCGGCGCGGAGGAGATCGTCGTCCTCCTCGCGGACCTCGAGCACGTCGCCCTCCTCGCTCTGGACGCTCATGTCGAGAGCCAGGCTCTGGATCTCCTTCATGAGCACCTTGAACGACTCGGGGATGTTGGGCTTGGCGATGTTCTCACCCTTGACGATCGCCTCGTAGGCCTTGACGCGGCCGACGGTGTCGTCGGACTTGATGGTGAGCATCTCCTGGAGCACGTAGGCGGCGCCGTACGCTTCGAGCGCCCAGACCTCCATCTCGCCGAAGCGCTGGCCGCCGAACTGGGCCTTGCCGCCCAGGGGCTGCTGCGTCACGAGCGAGTACGGGCCGGTGCTGCGCGCGTGGATCTTGTCGTCCACGAGATGCAGCAGCTTGAGGATGTACATGTAGCCGATGGTGACCTTGTTGTCGAAGCGCTCGCCGGTGCGGCCGTCGTACAGCCACACCTTGCCCGAGCACTGGCGGCCCGCCGGCTCCTTGCGGTTGATCTTGAACTCGACCGGGTTGTCGGGGGTCTCCTCGCTGCTGCGGATGAGCAGCTCGTCGATCTCCTCGATGGTGGCGCCGTCGAACACGGGGGAAGCCACGCGCACCGGCGAGTTGCTGGGCGCGGCGGCCTTGTCGGCCGTGTAGCCGGCGTGCGCCGCCCAGCCGAGGTGCGTCTCGAGCACCTGGCCGATGTTCATCCGGCTCGGCACGCCGAGCGGGTTGAGGATGATCTCGACGGGCGTGCCGTCCTCGAGATGCGGCATGTCCTCTTCGGGCACGATCTTGGAGATGACGCCCTTGTTGCCGTGCCGGCCGGCGAGCTTGTCGCCCTCGGCGATCTTGCGCTTCTTGGCGACGTAGACGCGCACGAGCTCGTTGACGCTCGGCGGGAGCTCGTCGCTGTTCTCGCGCGAGAAGATCTTGACGTCGATGACCTTGCCGCCCTCGCCGTGCGGCACCTTGAGGCTGGTGTCGCGCACCTCGCGCGCCTTCTCCTTGAAGATGGCGCGGATGAGCTTCTCCTCGGCGGTGAGCTCGGTCTCGCCCTTGGGGGTGACCTTGCCGACCAGGAGGTCGCCGGAGTTGACCTCGGCGCCGATGCGGACGATGCCGCGCTCGTCGAGGTCCTTGAGCGACTCCTCCGAACGGTTCGGGATGTCGCGGGTGATCTCTTCATCGCCGAGCTTGGTGGTGCGCGCGTCGACCTCGTACTCCTCGATGTGGATCGAGGAGAGGAGGTCGTTCTTCACGACCTTCTCGCTCAGGATGATGGCGTCCTCGAAGTTGAAGCCCTCCCAGCTCATGAACGCGACCAGGAGGTTGCGGCCGAGCGCGAGCTCGCCGGAGTCGGTGGACGACCCGTCGGCGAGCACGGCGCCCTGAGGCACCTTGTCGCCGGGGAACACGATCGGCTTCTGGTGGATCAGCGTGCCCTGGTTGGAGCGCATGAACTTGACCAGGTCGTAGGTGTCGACGTCGCCCTTGCCGGCGTCGATCTCGATGTGATCGGCGTCGACGTAGGCGACCTTGCCGCCGCGCTCGGCGACGATCACGTCGCCGGTGTCGACGGCGGCCCTGTACTCCATGCCGGTGCCGACGTACGGCGCCTCGGCGTGGAGCAGCGGCACCGCCTGGCGCTGCATGTTGGAGCCCATGAGCGCGCGGTTGGCGTCGTCGTGCTCGAGGAACGGGATGAGGGCCGTCGCAACCGACACGAGCTGCGTCGGGCTGACGTCCATGAAGTCGATGTCGGCCGGCGGCACCTGGACGATGTCCGCGCCCGCACGTGTACGCGCGAGGATCAGTTCGTCCGCGAACTTGCCGGTCTTGCTGTCGAACGGCGGCGTTGGCCTGCGCGATCGTGACCCAGCGGATCTCGCCGGTCTTGGGATCGACGATCTCCTCTTCCTCTTCCGAGGCGTCGAGGTAGACGATCTCGTCGGTCACCTTGCCCTTGACCACCCTGCGATACGGGGCGCGGATGAACCCGAACTCGTCCACGGTCGCCATGGAAGCCAGCGAGCCGATGAGGCCGATGTTCGGACCTTCAGGCGTCTCGATCGGGCACATGCGGCCGTAGTGGGTCGGGTGCACGTCGCGCACTTCGATGGGCGCGCGCTCGCGCGTGAGGCCGCCGGCGCCGAGAGCGCTCAGACGGCGACGGTGCGTGAGGCCCGACAGCGAGTTGGTCTGGTCCATGAACTGCGAGAGCTGCGAGGAGCCGAAGAACTCCTTGAGCGCCGCGACGACCGGCCGGATGTTGACCAGCGTCGCCGGCACGATGGTGTCCGGGTCCTCGGTGGTGAGGCGCTCGCGGATGACGCGCTCCATGCGCGCGAGGCCGATGCGGAACGCGTCCTGCACCAGCTCGCCGACAGTACGCAGACGGCGGTTGCCGAAGTGCTCGTACTCGTCGATCTCGTGGGCGATCTCTTCGCGGCGGGTGGCGAGGAACTGGCCCGCGTCGGCCGCGTAGTCCTTGGCGTCGTTCCGGGCACGCCGAGCTTGGACGGGCAGGGAGATGAGCCGCTTGATGAGCTCGATGATGTCTTCGTTCACGAGCACGCGCACGTCGGCGTCCGGCCGGTCGGCCGGCTTGATGTGGTTGTGCAGGCGGACGTTGAGCTTGTGCCGGCCCACGCGCGAGAGGTCATAGCGCTTGGGGTCGAAGAACAGGCCCTTGAGCATCGCCGTGGCGCCGTCGAGCGTCGGCGGCTCGCCGGGGCGCTGCTTGCGGAAGAGCTCGACCAGCGCCTCTTCCTGCGAACCGGTCGTGTCCTTCTCGACGGTGTTGCGGATGTAGACCGAGTCGTCGAAGAGGGCGAGGAGCTCGTCGTTGGCGCCGTAGCCCATGGCGCGCAGGAGCACGGTGACCGGGAACTTGCGCTTCCGGTCGATGCGCACGTTCACGACGCCCTTCTTGTCGATCTCGAGCTCGAGCCACGAGCCGCGCTGGGGCATGAGGTTCGCGACCAGGACCTGCTTCTCGCGCTCGGCCTGCTTGGGCTCCATGATGTAGGCGCCCGGGGAACGGACGAGCTGCGTGACGACCACGCGCTCGGTGCCATGGATGATGAAGGTGCCGCGGTCGGTCATCATGGGGAAGTCGCCCATGAACACCGACTGCTCGCGGATCTCGCCCGTCTCCTCGTTGATGAAGGCGACCTTCATGGTGAGGGGGGCGGAGAAGGTCATGTCCTTGTTGCGGCACTCGGCCAGCGACTTGGACGGCTCTCCGAACTGGTGCTCGCCGAACTGGACGAGCAGCTTCTCGGAGTAGTCCTTGATGGGGTTGATGTCGGCGATCGTCTCGCTCAGCCCGTCGCTCAGGAACCAATCCCACGACTTCTTCTGGATGTCGATGAGATTGGGGAGCGGCAGAGGCTGGTCGAGCTTGGCGAACGACGTGCGCACGCGAGGCGCCTGCGGCTCGTTCAAGCGAGTCTCCTCTGTCTACTGTGGACCAGGGAAAAAGAGCACACCACACCAGAGGACTCGAGGTATGGCCGCGGGTAACGCACGGCCGAAAAATCTACCACAACGCGAAGCGCAATGCAAGAGCAGATTCCGGAGGCCGCTCCATCCGCGACGAGTGTTCCCGTCGTCGGAAGGCTCAAACAGACGGCCGGAGGGCCGGGGCGCCTCGCGGCGCCCCGGCCCTCCGGGTCTTCACAAGAGAGAAGTGCTCTACTTGATCTCGACGGTGGCGCCGGCGTCCTCGAGCTGCTTCTTGGCGTCCTCGGCCTCATCCTTGGAGACCGCTTCCTTGATCGCCTTGGGAGCACCCTCGACGACGTCCTTGGCCTCCTTGAGACCAAGACCGGTGAGCGCGCGCACGACCTTGATGACCTGGATCTTCTGGTCACCGAAGGCGGCAAGGATGACGTCGAACTGGGTCTGCTCTTCGGCCGGAGCGGCCTCGGCGGCTGCGGGAGCCGCGGCCATGGCCATGGGGGCCGCGGCGCTGACGCCGAATTCTTCCTCGAGCGCCTTGACCATCTCGCTGAGCTCGAGCACGGTCATGCCCTTGATGGCCTCGATGAGCTGGTCTTTCGTGAGAGTCTTGTCTGCCATTGTCAGTTCACCTCGCGTGGGGCTTGAAAGCCTTGCTGGACGGGATGGATGCGGCTGCGGCTCACGCCTCGCCGGCGGCGGCGCGCTGCTGCGCCACCTGATCGAGGGCACGGACAAAGCCGCTGATCGTGCCCTGGAGGACGGTGACCAGACCGGTCATCGGCGCGGCCATGGTGCCGACCACCTGCGCGATGAGCACGTCGCGCGATGGGAGGCTGGCGAGCGCCTTGACGCCGTCCGGATCGATGAGGCTCGCGTCGAGCACGCCACCGCGCACCGCGAGCTGCGGATGCGTCTTGGCGAAGTCCGACAGAGCCTTGGCGGCGCCGACCAGGTCTTCGCCGCAGAAGGTGACGGCGGTCGGACCGGCCAGAAGCTCCTTGACCGTGACGCGACCAGACCTGTCGGCGGCGATGCCGCCCAATGTGTTCTTGACGATCTTGAAGCTCGCGCCGCTCTCGCGCAGCTTGCCTCGGAGCTCGGCGAGCTCCTCCACCGTGAGGCCGCGGTAGTCGCTGACGAACAGGTTCTCCGTGTCCGTGAGCAGCTGCTGCACTTCGGCGATCACAGCGTCTTTCTCTTTTCTCAGCATCTCGACCTCGCAGTCGCAACAAAAAACCCGCTCCCGAAGCGGAAGCGGGCGCGGGCGCAAGGCCGGAGCTCGTTCTCGCCTCGGGTGGCGGACCCGTGTGGATCCCTTCAGCTCCCGGAGGAGCACCGACCGTCATCGGCCGCGGCGCACCTGGCACCGCGAAGCGGCAGTATAGAACAGCTGGGGGGCGCCGGCAACTGCCGCGGCCGCCGGCGCCCCCTCGGGACTCAGCCTTCGAGCAGGTCTCTCACGCGCGCCGGGTCGAGCTCGATGCTCGGGCTCATCGTCGCGGCGACGTTGACGCTCTTGATGTACTTGCCCTTGGCAGCCGCCGGCTTGGCGCGGAGGATCTCGTCCAGCACCGAGCCGTAGTTCTCCACCAGCATCTCCTCGGTGAACGACTTCTTGCCGATGCTGAGGTGGATGATGCCGGAGCGGTCGGTACGGTACTCGACCTTGCCGCCCTTGGCGTCGCTGACGGCCTTGCCGACGTCGAACGTCACCGTGCCGGACTTGGGGTTCGGCATGAGGCCGCGCGGACCGAGGATGCGGCCGAGCTTGCCGACCGTGCCCATCATGTCCGGCGTGGCGATGGCGATGTCGAAGTCGAAGACGCCCTCCTGGATCTGCTTGGCGAGGTCGTCGGTGCCCACGATGTCGGCGCCGGCCTCCTGGGCCTCGCGCGCCTTGTCGCCCTCGGCGAACACGGCGACGCGCATCTCCTTGCCGGTGCCGTGCGGGAGCACGGTGGTGCCGCGCACGATCTGGTCGGCGTGGCGCACGTCGACGCCGAGGCGGAAGTGCACTTCGACGGTCTCGTCGAACTTGGCGCCCGGAAGGCGTCTTGAGAAGGCGCATGCCTTCAAGGGGGGTGTACAGCCGGCCGGGCTCGATGGTGCGCTTGGCGGCTGTGTAGGTGCGGCCTGGTTTGGCCATTCGCAGAACCTCCTGTGGTACAAGCGGCGACTCTCGTCGCCTCCCACGTCGGCGGCCGGGCGGCGGGAGCCGGACCCGGCCTGTTTTCGACTCACTTCGATCTTGACGGCTTACGGTCGCATCGCCGCGGCGATCGCGACGGTGATCCGCCTGCGGCGATTACTCAGCGACCTCGATGCCCATGCTGCGAGCCGTGCCCTCGATGATCTTCATCGCGGCGTCGACGTCGTTGGCGTTGAGGTCGGGCATCTTGGTCTCGGCGATGGTACGGACCTGGTCGCGAGTGACGGTGCCGACCTTGTCGCGGTTGGGCTCGCCCGAGCCCTTGTCGATGCCGAGGGCCTCGCGCAGCAGCACGGCTGCCGGCGGCCGTCTTGGTGACGAAGGTGAACGTGCGGTCCTCGAACACGGTGATCTCGACCGGCACGATGCTGCCCGACCCCTGGGTCTGGGCGTTGAACGACTTGCAGAACTCCATGATGTTGACGCCGTGCTGGCCGAGGGCCGGGCCCACGGGCGGAGCAGGGCTCGCCGCACCGGCGGGGATCTGCAGCTTGATCTTGGTGAGGACCTTCTTGGCCACTGGTTGCCTCGCTTACTTCCTGGTTAGGACGTCTTTTTGACCTGGTCGAAGGCGAGCTCGACCGGCGTCTCCCGGCCGAAGATCGAGACCATGACCTTGAGCCGGCTCTGGTCGAGGTTGACCTCGACGACTTCGCCGGAGAAATCGCTGAGCGGGCCGGACGTGACACGCACGACCTCGCCGACCGTGAACTCGGCCTTCTGCTTGGGACGCTCGACCGAGGCGGTGTGCATGATGCGGTCGACCTCGGCGCGCGAGAGCGCGACCGGCTTGTTCTGGGCGCCGACGAAGCCGGTGACGCCGGGCGTGTTCTTGACCAGCGACCACGTATCGTCGGTGAGTTCCATCTGCACGAGCACGTAGCCGGGGAACACACGGCGCTCGGTGGTGATCTTCTCGCCGTCCTTGGTCTCGACGACCGACTCGGTCGGCACGACGATCTGGTGGATGCGCTCCTCCTGGTGCATGGACTGACGCCGGTGCTCCAGGTTGGCCTTCACCTTGTTCTCGTGACCCGAATATGTGTTGACGACGTACCAGCTATACATGTGTGGGCCCGATCAGGTGAGGAGTTTGACCACCGCATCGACGACCTGCGCGAAGACCTCGTCGAGAGCGAAGGTGTAGACGGCGGCGATGGCGACCGCGACAAGCACGACCAGCGTGGACTGGGCGAGGTCCTTGCGCGTGGGCCAAGTGACCTTGCCCATCTCCACGCGGACGTCGCGCAGGAACTTCATGAAGCCCTTCTTCTCGGCCGGCTTGTTCGCCTTGGCCTTCTGCTGGGGCTTCTGCTGCGAGCGGGTACGCGCGGGCTTGGCGTCGGCGCGCTTCGCCGGCGTCTTCTTGGACGGGGCCGGCTTGCCCGCAGGCTTCGCCTTGCCCGAGTCGCCCTTCTTGTTGTTCGCAGTCTTCGCCACTAACCGCTCCGATGATCATTGGCAGGGCTGGAGGGGCTCGAACCCCCGACCCCCGGTTTTGGAGACCGGTGCTCTACCAATTGAGCTACAGCCCTACAAAGAACGAAGGGGACGCTAGCGCGTCTCCTTATGCACAGTGTGGGTCCCGCACCAGCGACAGTACTTCTTCAGCTCGATGCGGTCCGGGTTGTTCTTCTTGTTCTTGTTCGTGTGGTAGTTGCGACGCTTACATTCCTGGCAAGCGAGCGTGACGAGTTGACGCACGTCGTCTTCCTTTCAAACAGAAGCACGTAAGGATACCAAGCGCTCCGCAGGAGGGCAACGCTCCTCCCGGCGGCTCCTGCACGCGGCTGCAAGCCTGTCGCGGCCACGGCGGCGCAGTATAGCAGGCCGGAGGGAGTCGGGCAAAACCGCACGTCACCGCCGGGCGTCATCGTGCGCGTCGTGCCAGTCGCGCAGCTCTGGCCCGTCGATCCTCGAGACACGGTGGACGACGGCCCGCGCGCGCAGCACCGGAGGTAGCGCTTCCTCGACCACCGCCTCGCGGCCGGGACCGTCGAGCCATGCCCAGGCCCGGTGGTCGTCGACCATGCAGCCCCACCAGAACATGTGCGCGTACTGCGGCCCCCTGCCGATGATCTCGTCCATGATCCAGCCGCACTCATCGGCGTCGTGAGGGACCTCGACGAGATAACGGGTACGGGTACGCGTACGCTGAGGACGGGTCAGGAATCCCATTTCACTGTGCTTCCCGGTAGTCTGGAAGCGAAACGGAAAGGACAGTCGATCGACGGACAGCTGGATAGCGGAGACACCACGCGCTGGACGGACGGCGGCGCTGCCGCCGAGCGCCGCGTGCCGCCGCCCGAGATCCCCGGGCAGGA
>CAWIDR010000024.1:0-37729 GCA_963834905.1 uncultured Thermoleophilia bacterium
CATGTCGGCGACGTACCGGGAGCGCGGGTGCGACGAGAGCTCGGCGGGGCTGCCGGCCTGCACCACACGGCCCTTCTCGAGGACGACCAGCTGGTCGCCGAGCGTCATGGCCTCGATCGGGTCGTGCGTGATCACCAGGCAGGTGCCGTCGTAGGCGGCGAGGTGGCGCGTGAGGCCACGCCGCAGTTCGGCGCGGGCGCCGGCGTCCATGGCCGAGAGCGGCTCGTCCAGCAGGAGCAGGCGCGGCTCGGTGGCGAGCGCGCGCGCCAGGGCGACGCGCTGGGCCTGGCCTCCCGAGAGCGCCCTCGGCTTCGCCGCGGCCAGGTCGGCCAGTCCCATGCGGTCGAGCATCGCCAGCGCGCGCTCCCGCGCCGCGGACGCGAGCCGGCGCCGCGGGAGCGCAGGCCGAAGGCGACGTTCTCGAGCGCCGTCATGTGCGGGAACAGCAGGTAGTCCTGGAAGACGACGCCGACCGGTCGCTGCTCCGTCGGCACGCGCACGCCCGCGGCGGTGTCCTCGAGGACGACGGCCGTCCAGCTCCACCCGGCCGCGCTCCAGCGGTACGAGTCCGGCCAGCGCCCGGAGCAGCGTGGTCTTGCCGGCCGCGTTCGGACCAAGCAGCACGACCACGCCGTTGCTCTCGACGGTCAGGGCGACATCGAGCTCGAGCGTGCCTTTGCGCAGGGAGATGGCGGCGTCGAGGCTCACGCCGGGCCTGCGCCGTCGTCCGTCGGTGCGGCGCTCATCGCGACGGGAACCAGTGGCTGCGGAGACCGACGAGCACCGCCAGCGAGATCGCCAGCATGACGAGACTGAGGGTGATCGCCGCCTCCACGTTGTTCTGCATGCGCCAGGTACACGGCGAGCGGCATGGTCTGGGTCGTCCCCGGGAGGTTGCCGGCGAAGGTGATGGTGGCGCCGAACTCGCCGAGCGCGCGCGCCCAGCAGAGGGCGCCTCCCGCGGCGAGCGCCGGCGCGATCAGCGGCAGCGTGACCAGTCGGAAGGTCCGCCAGCGACCGGCGCCCAGCGTCGCGGCGGCGTCCTCGTAGCGCCGGTCCATGGCGCGGATCCCGGCCTCGACGGTGATGACGAGGAACGGCATGGCGACGAACGTCTCGGCGAGCATCGCGCCGGCCGTCGAGAAGGGCAGCGTGATGCCGAAGAGCCGGTCCAGCCACTGCCCGGCGATGCCGTTGCGGCCGAAGGCGAGCAGCAGGGCGACGCCGCCGACGACCGGCGGCAGCACCATCGGCAGCAGCACCAGGGCGCGGACCAGGTTGCGGCCGCGGAAGCGGACGCGGGCGAGCAGCCAGGCGAGCGGCACGCCGAACACCAGCGACAGGCACAGCGCGCCGACGGAGCAGACGAGCGAGAGGCGCAGCGCGGTGAGCACTCCGGGGGCCGTCAGGTCGCCGGGCAGGCTGCGCCACGGGGCGCGCACCAGCAGGGCGACCAGCGGCAGGGTCAGGAACACGACGGCGACCACGGCGAGCGGCACGAAGCCGAGCGGCGCCCGGTCGCCGCCGGGACGCACTGCGCGTCCGGTCTCGGTGGCCGGGGCCCACCACGGCGCCGGCTCGGGCCGCTGCGGCGGAGAGATCGCGTCGCCCGCGACCACGGCCAGGCTCGGCGACGTGTCCCTTTCGCGGGCGTCCGCGCGCGAGCCGCCGTCGCCGCCGTGCCTCGGTGCCGCTCGTCCTGGCTGCGGCGGCTGTTCACGGCGCGGGCAGGAACCCGTTGTCGGCGAGGACCTTCTGGCCGGCGTCCGACAGCACGAAGTCCATGAAAGCCTTGGCGTCGTCGGGGTACTTGCTGTCGGTCAGCGTGGCGATCGGGTAGCTCGCGATCAGGTTCTGGTCGTCGGGGATCGCGACCCCGTCGATCTTGCCCTTCGCCGCAGCGACGTCGGTGACGTAGACGATGCCCGCGTCGGCCTCACCGAGCGAGACCTTGGTGACGACGCCCTTCACGGAGACTTCGAGGGAGACGGGCGTGACGGTGACGCCTGCCTTGCCGAGGGCCTCCTGGGCGTACTTGCCGGCGGGCACCTCCGGCGCCGCCAGCACGACCTTGAGGTCCTTGCGCGCAAGGTCGGCGAGGCCGGTGATGTGCTGGGGGTCGCCCGGCTCCACGGCGATGACGAGCTTGTTGCCGGCGAACGACTGCGGCGTGCCCACGAGGTCGCCGGCCGCGTCCATGCTGCTCGTGTCGGCGGTGGCGAGCACATCCGCCGGCGCTCCCTGCTGCAGCTGCGTCACCAGGTCGTTGCTGCCGGCGAAGTTGAAGCTGACCTTCACGTCCGGGTGGGCGGCGGTGAAGTCGCTGCCCAGCTGCGTGAACGCGTCCGTCAGCGACGCCGCCGCGAAGACGTTGAGCGCGCGCGGCTGCCCGGCGGTCGTGTCCGACGCCGAGCCGCAGGCGGTGGCCAGTACGGCCAGGGCCACGAGCAGCGCGACGACGATCGCGAGGGGTCGCCGGGGTGGCGTGGCCGCGCCACGGCGGCCGGAGGTGGCGGCGCGTCGCTGCGCGCCTCGAGAGGGATGGTGCGGCGGAAGGGTCGTCACGCGTACCTCGCCGGTCGGCTCGGCTGCGACGGCCCGACCACCATGGGTCGGGATGGTCATGTCCCTGGCTCCTTTCCAAGCACGGGGAGGTCCTGGCGTTTCCGCCAGGGCCCACGACGGCGACCACACATCGCCGCCCCACGGTCTGTCCGTGGTACGGCCCGGCGCCCGTAGCTGCTGCCGTAGGGCGAAGGGCTTGGAGATGGACGAGCAAAGGGTACCACCGGCGGCTGGCGACGACGCCACTTGCGCCCGCTCGGGCGGCGCCGGCCCCTTTTCACGCGCGCTCGCGTCGGTTATGGTGGCGCCGCTCGTCCCCCGGACCGGAGGCACCACGATGGCGATGCTGATCATCCACCACAAAGTCGGCGACTTCGAGACCTTCAAAGAAGTGTTTCTGGACGACCAGGAGCGCCGTCGCCGCTCGGGCTGCAAGGGCGCGCGTGTGCACCAGAACGCGGTCGACCACAACGATGTGTGGGTCGTCCTCGAGTTCCAGACGGCCGAGCAGGCCCAGCGGCACGCCGAGGGACTGGAGTTGAACGAGGCGATCAAGTGGGCCACCGGCAACATCTCCATGCCCGACTTCGTCGTGCTCGAGAACGTGATGGAGACGGACGCGTAGGACGGTCGAGTTCGCTCGGGGGAGCGTGACGAAGGCGCGGGAGCCGCGCCGCGAGGCGCCGCTCCCGGGCCTTCACGCGCGAGCCGTCAGTCCGAGGCGCTCGACGAGGAACGTCGCCAGCGCGGCGCCGTCGTCGAGCCCGAAGCGATGCTCGTGCGCGAAGCCGGCGTCGGTGACGAGCGCCAGCGGCTCGCCGGGCTCGCAGACGGCGGAGTCGTACCCGGCGCCCGTCCGGAACACCTCCACGACGTCGGGCGCCTCGCGCCGGTAGCCCTCGCACACGACCACGTCGTAGCCGCCGAAGTAGCGCGCGACGATCTCCTCGAGGCCCGCCTCCTCGTCGCGGCGCGCGACGAAGGCGAGCTTTGACGCCGACGCGACGGTGTAGGCGTCGGCGCCGGCCTGCCCGTGGCGCCACGAATCCTTGCCGGGCATGTCGATGTCGAACTTCGCCACGCGCTTGACGGCGCCGACGCGCAGGCCGCGGCGCGTGAACTCCGGGATCAGCTTCTCGATGAGCGTCGTCTTGCCGCTGTCGGGCCGGCCGACGACGCCGAGGATGACCGGCCCGCCGGCCGTCTGCGCCGGCCGGTCGTCGCGCGCCGGCTCCGCGCCGCCGCCGAGCCGGCGCTGGGCCTCGATCCAGTCCGCCGGCGTGTTCACGTTGAAGAACGGCGACGTGTCGGCGAACGGCACGCGCGCCACGCGCACGAGCGGGAAGAGGTCGAGGATGCTGTGCGCGCCGGCCGCGAGCAGCGCCGCATGTGCGGCAGGCAGCCGGGACCGTAGACGGCGTGCAGCGGCTCGAGGTGGTCCTCGGCGACGGGCAGGGCGACGTCCACGCCGTCGAACGCGTCGAGCACGCGCCCGACGGCGACCAGCTCGGGCGCGATGAGGTCGGCCGCCATGGCGAAGACGGGCTCGTCGAACCGGCCGAGGATCGAGGCGAGGCCGGCGAGCGGCGAGCCCGGGACCTCGTCGGGGATCACGACGATGCCGGCGGGCAGCTCCGCCGGCGCCTGGTCGGCGCTCCGCACCGACAGGCCGACCACGGGGAACATGCCGCCCAGAAACGTGAGGTTGCGCTGCAGCAGCGTCTCGCCGTCCAGGCGCAGTTCGCGCTTGTCACGGCCCATGCGCCGCGACTCGCCGCCGGCGAGCAGGACGCCGATCCGCACCGGTTCCCGGTCTGTCTGGAGGGGGCTCATGGCGAGGTGGAGTCTAGCTCATGCGGCGCGGCGGGCCGAAGCGGCGGCCGCGCTTGACTTGACGTCCCGCGACGATACGATGCCCATGATGCGGGCGAGCGTGTCCGCATCGCGGATGAATCGGCGTTCGGGGGAACGCTGGCGGCCTCGGTCGGCCGTCACGTCGCACTTGGAAGCGAGGTCACACGAGTATGGGTGAAGTCGAACGACTCACGAACTGCACGACCGGCGGCCCGGTCTTCGTGGACGTCCAGGACGGCAAGATCGTCCGCATGACGCCCATCGACCTCGCCGACGACGACAAGGGCGACTGGGTGATCGAGGCGCGGGGCCGCACGTTCACGCCGCCGCGCCGCACGACGCTCTCGCCGCACGCGCAGGCGCAGCGGTCCATGGTGTACTCGCCCAAGCGCATCCTGACGCCGCTCAAGCGCGTCGACTGGGATCCCGAGGGCGAGCGCAACCCGCAGAACCGCGGCATCTCCGGCTACGAGGCGATCAGCTGGGACGAGGCCCTCGACCTCGTCACGACCGAGCTCATCCGTGAGAAGCGCGAGAACGGCCCCGGCGCCATCCTCACCACCTGCAGTTCGCACCACCTCTGGGGCAACCTGGGGTACCGCCACAGCGCCTACTACCGCTTCCTCAACCTGATCGGGATGGTCCACACGGCCCACAACCCCGACAGCTGGGAGGGCTGGCACTGGGGCGCCATGCCGATGTGGGGCAACAGCCACCGCCTCGGCATCCCCGAGCAGTACGACCTGCTCGAGGACGCGCTCAAGCACACCGAGATGGTCGTCTTCTGGTCCGCCGACCCGGAGTCCACCGGCGGCGGCATCTACTCCGCCTTCGAGAGCACCTCGCGGCGCTTCTGGATGAAGGAACTCGGGATCAAGATGGTGTTCGTCGATCCCTACTACAACCCGACGGCCGAGCTCTTCTCGGACAAGTGGTTCGCGCCGCGGCTGGGCACCGACGTCGCCTTCGGCCTCGGCATCGCCTACACGTGGCTCACCGAGGACCTGTACGACAAGGAGTACGTCGCCGAGCGCACCACCGGGTTCGACGAGTGGAAGGACTACGTCCTCGGCAAGACCGACGGCCTCCCCAAGACGCCGGAGTGGGCCGAGAGCGAGAGCGGCATCCCCGCCCGGCAGATCCGCGCCCTGGCGCGCGAGTGGGGCGCCAAGAAGGTCATGCTCGCCGCCGGCGGCCTCGGCGGCTGGGGCGGCGCCTGCCGCTCGGCGACCGGCAACGAGTGGGCGCGCACCATGGTGGCGCTCGCCGCGATGCAGGGCTACGGCAAGCCGGGCAGCAACATCTGGGGGACCTCCCAGGGCGCGCCGTCGGACTGCTCGTTCGTGTTCCCCGGCTACGCCGAGGGCGGCATGTCCGGCGACCCGGAGAAGTCGGCGGCCGGCTACCGCATGCTGTACCGCATCTTCGCCCACAGCACCGGGCTGCACCCCACCGTGAACGCGCACGACTCCACCGAAGGCATCGCCATCCCGCGCCTGCGCATCCCCGAGGCGATGATGCACGAGAAGTTCGAGTGGCGCGGCAAGGGCTTCTGCGGCCCGTCCATCCAGAGCCAGATGCAGAAGTACCAGTACCCGGCGCCGGGCTACCCGTTCGTCACCATGTACTGGCGCTACGGCGGCTCGTTCTTCGGGACCATGCAGCAGACCAACCGCTACGTGAAGGCGTACCGGGAGGGCGGCGTGCGCACCGTCGTCAACCAGTCCATCTGGATGGAGGGCGAGGCCAAGTTCGCCGACATCATCCTGCCTGCCTGCACCAACTTCGAGCGCTGGGACATGAGCGAGTTCGGCAACTGCTCGGGCTACATCCCGGACAACCACAACCAGACCAACCACCGGGTGATCGTCTTCCAGAAGAAGTGCATCGAGCCGCTCGGCGAGAGCAAGTCGGACTACGACATCTTCGCCGCCGTCGCCGAGCGCATGGGCCTCGGCGACGTCTTCACCGAGGGCGGCATGGACGAGCTCGACTGGTGCAAGGCGTACTTCGACGCGACCGACCTCCCCAAGATCACCACCTGGGAGGAGTTCGAGAAGAAGGGCTACGTCGTCGTGCCGTTCCCGGACGACTACAAGAGCACGCCGGCCATGCGCTGGTTCGCCGAGGGCCGCAAGCGCGACACCCCCGACTGGGGCCCGCGCCCCGGCGACACGGTGGGCATGGCCGGCCTGCAGACGCCGTCCGGCAAGATCGAGTTCGTGAGCAAGACGCTCAAGAACCTCGAGATGGACGTCATCGACCCGGAGCGGCCGGCGATGGGCCCGCAGTTCATCGCCAGCTGGGAGGGCCACCACACCACCGAGCTGTACGGCAAGTACCCGCTGCAGATGGTGAGCCCGCACCCGCGCTTCAGCTTCCACACCATGGGCGACTCCAAGGGCACGTGGCTCAACGAGATCGACGAGCACCGCATCCTGCACGAGGACGGCCACCGCTACTGGATCATGCGCCTGAACAGCGTGGACGCGAAGGCGCGGGGCATCGCCGAGGGCGACCTCATCCGCGCCTACAACGACCGCGGCGCCGTGATCCTCTCGGCCCAGCTCACGGAACGGGTGGCCCCCGGTACGGTACACTCCTACGAGAGCTGCGCCGACTACCTGCCGCAGGGCGAGCCGGGCGAGTCCACCGACATCGCCGGCTGCGTCAACATCCTCACCAACATGCGGACGATCACACCGACGTCCCAGGCAATGTCCAACAACTCCTGCCTGATCCAAGTAGAGAAGTGGGAGGGGGAGGCTTCATGAAGAGCTGGCACCTGATCGTCGACGTCGCCCGCTGCCACGACTGCAACGACTGCTTCCTGGCCGACAAGGACGAGTTCGTCGACAACGAGTTCCCGCCGTACTCGGCGGCCCAGCCGTGGCACGGCCACCGCTGGATGAACATCAAGCGCAAGGAGCGCGGCCAGTACCCGATCGTGCAGACCGCGTACCTGCCGATGCCGTGCATGCACTGCGACGAGGCGCCGTGCCTCACCGCCGACGGCGCCGTCTACAAGCGCCCCGACGGCCTCGTCATCATCGACCCGGTCAAGGCCAAGGGCCGCAAGGAGATCGTCGCCAGCTGCCCGTACTCGGCCATCTACTGGAACGAGGAGAAGGAACTGGCGCAGAAGTGCACCGGCTGCGCCCACCTGCTCGACGACGGCTGGACCGAGACCCGCTGCAGCCAGGTCTGCCCGACCGAGGCGATCAAGCTCGTGCTCGCCGAGGAGGACGACGTGGAGCGCATGGTCGAGGATGAAGGCCTCGAGCGCTACCGCGACTCCCTCGGCACCAAGCCGCGCGTGTACTACAAGAACCTGCACCGCTGGACGAAGGCCTTCGTCGGCTGCAGCGTCGTCTACGGCGACAGCGACGAGTGCGCCGAGGGCGCGTCGGTGACCGTGCTGCGCGACGGCTCCGTCGCCGGCCACGGCACGACCGACATCTTCGGCGAGGTCGCCATCGACTTCCTCACGCCGGGCCGTGAGTACGTGGTCCGCATCGAGGCCGACGGCTACAAGGCGGCCGAGCTGACCGTGCAGGTGGACGCCAGCCTGAACGCCGGGACGGTGGTCCTGGAGAAGGCGTAGGAGAAGCGGCCGGCGCCTGCCGCTCTCGAGCGGCGCCGGCCCCCAGATCGCTGCGGGCCCCCTGGAGGGCCGACCCCCCGCCTGCCCTCCATTCCCGCAGCAGCCCGCGGCGTTCTGCTGCCGCGAGGCGTGTGAGGGGCGCCGTCCGGCTCAGGCCGGGCGGCGCCCCTCTTCTCGTGCCCCTGCGGCTGCGCGACGCGGAGTCAGCAGCAGCGCGTGTCGCAGGTCCTGGTCCCGATGTGGTACTAGTGTTAAGGAGGGCGGCTCGCCGCGAGCGGCGCCGCCGGGGCCCCATCGTTCGAGTGATCCGATCCATCGGAGACGCGCAGTGACCGACCAAGTGACCTCTGAAGATACCGGCCGGCCCGCCGAACGGCGCATGGGCGTGCAGGTGATCGCCCGCGCCGCCGAGATCTGCCGGGAGCTCGCGACGGCGACCGACGGCCTCTCGACGGCCGAGCTCGTGGAACGGCTCGGCCTGTCCCGTCCGACCGTCTACCGCATCCTGCGTGCCCTGATGGACGAGGACTTCGTCCGCCAGGTCGCGGCCGGCCGCTACGCCGTCGGGCCGGCCTTCCTGGTGATCGCCGGCTCGTCCTACGGAGGCCTCCGGCACGACATGCGGCCCTTCATGAAGGACCTCTCCAACGAGCTCGGCGAGACCATCGACCTCGCCGTGCTCGACAGCGGCGAGGCGCTCTTCGTGGACCAGTTCGTCGCGGTGCAGGGTCTGCGCGTGGTGGCGCACATGGGCGCGCGGCTGCCGCTGTACTGCACGGCGAGCGGCAAGGCGCTGCTCGCGGAGCTGTCGCCCGAAGCGGCCGAGCGCGAGCTGCCGGGGACGCTGAAGGCGTACACCCCGAACACCGGCACCGACAGGGCCGCGCTGCTCCGCGAGATCGAGGAGATACGCCGGACCGGGGTCGCGTTCGACCACGAGGAATACGTGATGGGCGTCTGTGCCGTGGCCACGCCCGTCCGCGATGCCGTCGGCGCCGTCGGAGCCCTGACCGTCGAGGTGCCCGCCGTCCGCTTCAACGGGCGCGAAGACGCGCTCGCCGGCGCCGTGCTGCGCCAGCGCGACCTGGCGCACCGCGCGCTGCTGGGGTCGCCGCGCGCTCTCCAGGACTAGAGCCGTCCCTCACGGCCCGCGGAGCCGCCGTTCCGCCATCCGCCGCCAGCGTCGCCCAGGCCGTAGCTTCACCGCCTTGCGGACTACTTGACGTTCTCACCCGGCCCCCCTACCATGCGTCATAATGTGAGCAACATGTCCGCATTGTGAGCAACGGGGAGGACGAGATGAGTTCAGAGAACGACGGTCAGATGAGGACCGACGGGCGGCGTGGCCGACAGCAAGGTCTCGCGCCGCGACTTCCTGAAGATGGGCGCCGTGGCCGGCGCGGCCCTGGGCATGGGCGGCGCGCTCGGTACGGCGCTGACCGCGTGCGGCAGCGGCGGCGGCGACACCTCCGGCGGCAGCGGCAGCGGCCAGGGCCGCGAGATCAAGATCGGCTTCGTCACGCCGCTCACCGGCCCGCTCGCCTCGTTCGGCATCCCGGACGCCTGGTGCGTCAAGCAGTGGGAGGCGTCGGTCAAGGACGGCCTCAAGTGCGGCGACGGCCAGACCCACCCCATCAAGTTCATCGTCAAGGACACGCAGTCCGACACCAACCGCGCCGCGACCGTCACCGGCGACCTCATCACGAACGACGGCTGCGACATCATCATGGCGGCGTCCACAGCCGACACGGTGCCGCCGGTGGCCGACACGTGCGAAGCGCTGCAGGAGCCGTGCGTCACCAACGACTGCCCGTGGCAGGCCTACTTCTTCGGCCGCGGCGGCGACCCCGCCAAGGGATTCGAGTGGACCTACCACAGCTGGTGGGGCCTCGAGGGCATCACGGCCACCTTCGTCAGCATGTGGGATGCGCTGAAGACGAACAAGAAGGTCGCCGAGATGTGGCCCAACGACGGCGACGGCCTCGCCTGGGCCGATGCTGAGAAGGGCCAGCCCCCGGTCCTCAAGGCCGGCGGCTACACGATCATCGACGGCGGGCGCTATCAGGATCTGACTGACGACTTCTCGTCCCAGATCGCCAAGTTCAAGGCGGCCGACGCGCAGATCCTCAGCGGCGTCATGCTGCCTCCGGACTTCACCAACTTCTGGAAGCAGTCGCTGCAGCAGGGGTTCAACCCGATCATCGCCACCGTCGGCAAGGCGCTGCTGTTCCCGCAGTCGCTCGAGGCGCTCGGTGACATCGGCTACGGCCTCTCCAGCGAGTGCTGGTGGTCGCCGAACCACCCGTTCACGTCTTCGCTGACCGGCCAGACCTGCAAGGAACTCGCCGATCAGTACGAGACGGACAACGACGCGCAGTGGACGCAGCCGATCCTCCACTACGCGATCTTCGAGGTCGTGGCCGACGCGCTGAAGCGCACCACCAACGTGGACGACAAGGCGAACATCCGCGACGCCATCGCGGCCACCGACATGCAGACCATCGGCGGGCAGGTGAGCTGGAAGAACGCGCCGCCAGCCGGCCCGGCCACGAAGCTCAACCCGGTGCCGAACGTCTGCACCACGCCTATCACGGGCGGCCAGTGGGTCAAGGGCACCAAGTACCCGTACGACCTGATCGTGGTGAACAACTCGCAGGCCGCCGAAGTCCCGACCCAGGGCGAGCTGCAGCCTCTCAAGTACTAGACCGCAGAGACCTCGGCCGGGCGCTGCTGGACGCGCCTGACCGGCCGGTCGAAAACGCGTCTCGCAAGCGCTTCCCTTGCGAGGCGCCCGGGCGCCCGCCTTCCCCCCGAGGGCGGGCGCCCCTTCTGCGTGCGCATCTCCCGCCTGTCTCCGCGCCGTGAGCGGGCCGCCAACGTTTGACCTGCCGCCGCCGTCGGCTAGCGTACCGTTAGACGGAATAGGTCATTCCGTTAAATGGAACGAAGTACGGCACCGCGCAAGCGCTGCGCGGCACGGAGGCTCACATGGCTGGCAAGAACGGACGCCGAACGGCGGCGCGTGCGGCGGGTCAGGCGAAAGCCGCCTTCGCCGAGACCCAGTTCACGGCGACACTGGCGGGGCTCGAGGTCGCGCTGCGCGCGCAGGCGCGCCGCTACCCCGAGTTCGCCGCGCGCCTGCGCGAGCGCGACCTGGTGGCCCAGATACGCCTGGCCGGCAGGACCCGCGGCCGGGCGTACGTCATCCGCGACGGCAAGGTCCGGTCGCGCGCCGGGCTGCACCCGGCGCCGGACCTCACCATGACCTTCGACACGGCGGAGCTCGCGGTCCGCATCATGAGGCCGGGCCGCGACTACCTCGAGTTCATCGACGCGCTCAAGAACTTCCAGATGCGCGTCGACGGCCCCGACGACCTCGCCGTGTGGTTCTCCGAGACGCTCCAGATGATGCTCACCGCCGGCCTCGAGTACGGCGTCGACGCGGGCAACGGCGTGCGCCGCTTCACCAGCAACACGAACGGCGGCCCCGTGTTCGTGTACGTCCGCGACGGGCGCATCCTCCGGATCACACCGATCGAGTTCGACGAGGACGACGCCGACCCGTGGACGATCGAGGCGCGCGGCCACAGCTTCACCCCGCCGCGCAAGACGACCGTCAGCTCGCACACGCTCGCCTGGAAGAGCCTGATCTACTCGCCCGACCGCCTGCTCTACCCGATGAAGCGGGTCGACTTCGATCCCGACGGCGAGCGCAACCCGCAGAACCGCGGCACCTCCGGCTACGAGCGCATCAGCTGGGACGAGGCCCTCGACATCGTGGCCTCCGAGATCAAGCGCGTGAAGCGAGACCACGGTCCCGGCGCGATCATGAACGGCAGCGGCTCGCACCACACCTGGGGCGTGCTCGGGTACTGGCTCAGCGCCCGCATCCGCTTCTTCAACATGATCGGATGGACGCCGATCGTGCACAATCCCGACAGCTGGGAAGGCTGGTTCTGGGGCGCCGCGCACCACTGGGGGCAGAGCGCGCGCAACGGCGGCGGCGAGACCTACGGCACCGTCGAGGACCTGCTCAAGCACGCGGAGATGGTGGTGTTCTGGTCCTCGGACCCGGAGGCGACGAGCGGCGTCTACGGGGCGCACGACGGCACCATCCGCCGGCAGTGGCTCAAGGAGCTCGGCATCCCGTGCGTCCACATCGACCCGTTCCACAACCACACGGCGCAGTTGCTCGGCGGCAAGTGGATCGCTCCGCGTCCGGGCACGGACAGCGCCATGGTGCTCGCCATCGCCCACGTCTGGATGACGGAGGGGCTGTACGACAAGGAGTACGTCGCCGAGCGGACCGAGGGCTTCGACAAGTGGAAGGCCTACGTCCTCGGCGAGGAGGACGGCGTGCCCAGGACGCCGGAGTGGCAGGAGGCCGAGACCGGCGTGCCGGCGCGCGACCTGCGCGCCCTCGCGCGCGCCTGGGGCACGAAGAAGACCTATCTCGCCGCCGGCGGCCTCATCGGCTTCGGCGGCGCCTGCCGCACGGCGACCGGCACCGACTGGGCCCGCGGCATGGTGTATCTCATGGCCATGCAGGGGCTCGGCAAGCCCGGCATCAACATGGGCTGCCTGCAGCAGGGCACGCCGCTGGACACGCACTTCTTCTTCCCCGGGTACGCCGAGGGCGGCTACTCCGGTGACCTGTACGGCACCGCGCTCAGCATCAACATGTACCAGCGCATGCCGCAGCTCGCCCACGGTCAACACGATCACGCAGGCCGTGCCACGCCTCAAGATCCCCGAGGCGGTCATGGACGGCCACTGTGAGGGCTATCCGACCGACTCCAAGTCGATCGAGGGCCAGTTCCAGCGCTTCGAGTACCCGGCGCCCGGCCACAGCCCGGTCAAGATGTACTACAAGTACGGCGGCTCGCACTTCGGCACCATGACCGACACCAACCGGTTCGCGCGCATGTACCGCTCGGACGAGCTGGAGTTCGTGGTCAACCAGGGCATCTGGATGGAAGGGGAGACGAAGTTCGCCGACGTCATCCTGCCGGCCTGCACGAACTTCGAGCGCTGGGACATCAGCGAGTTCGCCAACTGCGGCGGCTACATCCAGCACGCGTACACGCAGTGCAACCACCGCGTCGCGGTGATGCAGCACAAGTGCATCGAGCCGCTCGGCGAGTCGAAGTCGGACCACCAGATCTTCCTCGACCTGGCCATGCGCCTCGGTCTGGGGACGATGTACGCCGAGGGCGTCACCGAGGTGGACTGGTGCAAGCGCCTGTTCGACGCCACCGACCTGCCGCACGCCGTCACCTGGAAGGACTTCCTCAAGAAGGGCTACTACGTGATCCCGCCGTCGCCGGTGGACCGGCGCGACCCGGTCTCGTACCGCTGGTTCGCGGAGGGTCGCGCCAAGGACACGCCGGAGCTGACGCCCCTGCCGGCCGACTACACGGAGGAGTTCGGCAAGGGCCTGCAGACGCAGTCGGGCAAGCTCGAGTTCGAGTCGTCGAGCCTCAAGCGGTTCGACCCCGACGACCCGGAGCGCGCGCCGATCATGCGCTACGTGCCGGCGTGGGAGGGCCCGCACGCGACGGAACTCTACGAGAAGTACCCGCTCCAGCTGATCACGCCTCACCCCCGGCACAGCTTCCACACGCAGAGCGACGGCAAGGACGCGGTGGTGAACGACGTCAGCGACCACCGCGTCCTCGTCGACGGCCGCTACTACTGGATCGTGCGTCTCAGCCCCGCCGACGCGGCGACGCGGGGACTCCATCAGCACGACCTGGTGCGCGTCTTCAACGACCGCGGGGCCGTGATCTGCGCGGTCCAGCTGACGGAACGCGTCCCGGCAGGTACAGTGCACTCGTACGAGTCGTCCGCCGTCTACGAGCCCGTGGGCGAGCCGGGGAACTCCCCCGACAGGGGCGGCTGCATGAACCTGCTCACGCCGAGCCGGATGATGATCCGCAAGGCTCACGCTCTGGCGGCGAACTCGTGTCTCGTGCAGATCGAGGCGTGGCGGGACGGCGACGCGTAAGGCGAGAGGGGACACATGGCGAAGCAGCAGGCCGGGGGAGAGGGCGCGGACGGCGGCATGCAGGTGATCACGCGGGCGGCGGCGATCCTGGGAGCCCTCGCGGATCCCGAGGGCGGTCGCAGTCTCGCCCAGCTGGCGGCGCAGACCGGCCTTCCCAAGACGACGGTGCACCGCATCTGCACGGCGCTCGAGCAGGTCGGGTACGTGCACACCGACGCCGAGACCGGCCATCGGGAGCTCGGCCCCAGCCTGCTCCGCCTGGCGGTGATCGGCCGGCGAGACCTGCGCACCATACTCGAGCCGATCATCGAGCGGCTGTCGATGGACCTCAACGAGACCGTCGACCTCGCGGTGCTCGACGGCGCGCGCGTCCTGTTCGTCGCGCAGTACCCAGCGCCGCAGCGCGCGCTCATGGCGATCGCGCGCGTGGGCGCGCAGTTCCCCGCGTACACCATGGCCAGCGGCAAGGTCCTGCTGGCGCAGCTGCCGCGCGAGGACATCCTGCGGCGCCTCCCTCGCCGCCTCGAGACGCCGCTGGGCGGGTCCCCGCGCACGCGTGAGGCGCTGCTGCGCGAGCTCGAGGAGGCGCGCGCCACCGGGCTCGGCTTCGAGCGCGAGGAGATGCGCCACGGCATCTGCGCCGTCGCCGTGGCGATCACGGACGTGGACGGCCGCTCGGCGTCCATCGCGGTGCCGATGCCCACGGCGCGCTTCGAGGAGAGCAAGGAACGAGTGGCGGCACTGCTGCTCGAGCTGAAGCAGGCGACTGAGGCCAGATTGGCCGGGGCCTGAGGAGGCAGCGATGGACGAGTTCGACTTCTCGGGCCGGCGCGCGATCGTCGTCGGCGCCGGCGGCCTGGGCGGAGCGATAGCCGCCGGGTTCGCGGCGCACGGCGCCGCCGTGGCGGCGGCCGACGTCGACGGCGCTCGCGCCGACGCCCTGCGCGCGCGACCTGGTCGGCGGCGGGCGGCACCGCCGTGGGTCTCGCCGTCGACGTGACCGACGAGACCTCGGTGCGGGCGATGGTCGCCGCCGCGGTGCACGAGCTCGGCGGCGCGGACATCCTCGTCAACGCCGCCGGCGCCACCGTGCGCACGCGCGCCGAGGACCTCGCCCCGGACGACTGGCGCCGCGTCCTCGACATCAACGCCACGGGGACCTTCCTGTGCTGCCAGGCCGCCGGCGCCCACATGGCGCAGGCCGGCGGCGGCGCCATCATCAACCTCTCGTCCGTGCGCGGCCGCTTCGGCGCCACGTTCGGGCAGGCCGAGTACTCGGCCAGCAAGGGCGCCGTGGACGCGCTCACGCGCTCGCTCGCCGCCCAGTGGGCCGAGCTGGGCATCCGCGTCAACGCCGTGGCTCCCACGTTCGTCGAGACCGACCTCACGCGCGCCGTCCTCGCCGACGAGACCTTCGCCGCCGGCCTGCGCGCCAGCATCCCGATGGGCCGCTGGGGAGACACCGGCGACGTCGTCGGGCCGGTCCTCTTCTTCGCGTCCCCGGCCGCCCGCTTCGTCACCGGCCAGATCCTCTACGTCGACGGCGGTCTCACGGCGCGGGTCTAGGCGGTCCGAGTTCGAGCCGCCGCGCCGTTCACCGCCGTCGCCGCTTTCGGGCGCGCGGCTTGCTCGCGGCTCGCCGTCCGTATGGCTTCGCGTCGCCCGCGCCGCTGCGGAGCCGCCCGGCGACCGTGCGCCAGTGCTTGACCTCCTCCCGGGACCTGCACTAGTGTTCGCATCATGGAATAGGAGTTCCGCATCGTGGGCACTGCGCCCGCGGTCCGGGGCGACGTGAGAGAGGCTCGGCCGCACTGTCCGGCCGGCCCGCGCGAAGGGCGGCGACACACAGCCTGCATCCCGCCGGGACCGGCCACCAGGACCGAGCCGCATCTGTTGCGAGAGGAGAGAGCGATGGCTGAGCGTGAGATCTGGGGCGTCGACAAGATCCGTAACCTGTTCGACCTGACCGGCAAGGTCGCGATCGTCACCGGCGGCTCGGGGGCGTTCGGTCACGACGCCGCCAAGGCGATGGCCGCCTTCGGCGCGAGCGTGGTCGTCACGAGCCGGCGCGCCGAGAACGTCGAGGCGGCCGCCGCCGACATCGCCGAGCGCGACCGGCGCGAAGGTGCTCGCCGTGTCGTGCGACGCCACCGACCCGGAGAGCGTCGAGGCCATGGTGCAGAAGACCGTCGACGAGTTCGGCAAGGTCGACATCCTCGTCTCGGCGGCGGGCCAGGCCAATCGCTTCCCCGCCGAGGAGTTCCCCATCGACGAGTGGCAGAAGGTCATGGATTCCCTCGTCAAGGGGACCTACCTGGTGTGCCAGGCCGCCGGCAAGCGCATGATCGCCCAGGGCGGCGGCAAGATCATCACCGTCGGCTCCATCCGCGGCGAGCTCGGTCACCCCGGCGGCTACTCCGCCTACGGCACCGCCAAGGGCGCCGTGCATCTGCTCACCAAGCAGCTCGCCACCGAGTGGGCCAAGTACCACATCAACGTGAACTCCATCGCTCCCTGCATCTTCTGGACCCCGCTCACGCAGCAGGTCCTCGACGACCCCGAGCTGTACAAGATCTTCATGCAGCGCATCCCGTGGGGCCGCGCCGCGGATCCTCAGGACTTCATGGGCGCGACGGTCTACCTCGCCTCGGCGGCGTCGGACTTCGTCACCGGCGACATCCTGATGGTCGACGGCGGCAGCTCGGCCGGCTGATCCGCAGCAGCAGGGAGGAGTGTCCGTGAGCAGCAGCGCGAAAAGCCATCGGAGCGGGGCTTTTGAGCGGGGCACCGCAGGCGCCCCGCTCCAGCGCATCGCCGTCATCGGCGGCGGCATGATGGGCGTGGGCGTGGCCCAGGTCTTTGCCGCCGCCGGGCACGAGGTCGCGCTCCAGGACGTGTACGAAGAGGCCCTGGAGCGCGTGCCCGGCACGCTCACGGCGAACCTCTCCTTCCTGGCCGAGCATGGTCTGTTCCCGGCCGACGGCGTCGAGGACGCCGTCGGCCGGGTCCGCACCACCACCGACCTCGTCGACGCCGTCACCGGCGCCGACGTGGTCGTCGAGTGCGTGTTCGAGGACCTGGCCCTCAAGCAGGACGTCTTCGAGCGGCTGGGCGCCGCCTGCCCGCCGGAGACCATCCTGTGCACCAACACCTCGGTCATGAGCATCACCCAGATCGGCGAGAGAGCGGCGCACAAGGAGCGGGTCGTCGGCACGCACTTCTGGAACCCGCCGTATCTGATCCCGCTGGTCGAGGTCGTGCGCACCGAGCAGGTGGACCCCGCCGTCGTGGACCGCACCATGGACCTTCTGCGACGCGTCGGCAAGCATCCCATCGACTGCAAGAAGGACGTGCCCGGCTTCGTCGCCAACCGACTGCAGCACGCGCTGTGGCGTGAGGCCATCTCGATCGTCGAGCACGGCATCGCCGACGCCGCGACCGTCGACGAGAGCATCCGCTTCGGCCCCGGCCTGCGGCTGCCCATCCTGGCGCCGATGGAGAACGCCGACATGGTCGGGCTGGACCTGACCCTGGCGATCCACGACTACATCCTGCCGCACCTGGAGGCGTCTCCCGAGCCGTCGCCGCTGCTGCGCGAGAAGGTCGACGCCGGCGACCTGGGGTTCAAGAGCGGCAAGGGGTTCGCCGAGTGGCCGCCCGAGGCGGCCGACGCGTCGCGAAAGCGCCTCGTCGCGTACCTCGTGCACGTGCTCGGCGACCCGGAGCGAGGATTCTGAGCTCCATCGGAGCGGGAGGCCGGCATGGCTGAGCGGCGCGACGGTGTGCAGGTGCTCTCACGGGCCGCGCTGCTGCTGCGCGAGCTTGTCGACGGCGCCCGAGGGTCTCACGCCGATCGCTCTCGCCGACCGCGTCGGGCTGCCGCGCTCCACGTGCTACCGCATCGTCGGGGCGCTCTGCCAGGAGGGGCTCATGCGCCTGGCGCCGTCCGGCAAGCTGCACATCGGGGCCGGCCTCATCGGCATCGCCGCGGCCGGCCGCCGCGAGCTGCGCCACGAGGCGGCTCCGTTCCTCAAGAAGCTCTCGCTCGATCTCCACGAGACCGTCGAGCTCGTGGTGCTCGACGGTGACGAGGCGCTGTTCATCGACCAGTACGTCCCGCAGCGCTCGCTGCGGGTGGTCGCGGAGGTCGGCGACAGGTTCCCGCTCCACTGCAGTGCTTGCGGCAAGGCGCTCCTGGCGGAGTTGCCGCCGGAGGAGGCCGAGCGCCTCATCCCGACGCCGAGCTGGAGGCGCTCACCCGCTTCACCAACGTCAGACCGCGCCGCACTGCTGCGACGAGACTCGACGTGGTGCGGGAAACGGGCGTCGCCTACGACCACCAGGAGCACACGCTCGGCGTCTCGGCGGTGGGCGCGGCCGTGCGCGACGCCGGCGGCTCCATGGCCGCCATCACGGTCGCCATGCCGGCCGCCCGCCTCGAGGGCCGGGAGGAGCGGATCGCGGACGGGCTGCTGCGCACGCGCGATGACATCCAGAACTGCCGTCAAGGACGCGTGAGGCGACCGCGTTCCGCGCCAACGCCGCGGGCGTATTGACACCGCCTTCCCAACGTCGGTACGCGTATCCACGATACGGCATGTCTGTTCCGAGATGCGGACAGGTCGAGTATCAGGTGACGCTCCGGGCGACGAGTAACGGGGCGTCGGGACAGTCGTGGACCTCACGGGCCAGGCGGGTCGTCGGCGGCGGACAGTCCGGGCACACGAGTGCCCACCATGACTTATGAGCAACGAGACCGAGGAGAAGAAGGGCAATGGGGAACAAAGTGTTCGTTGACCTCACACATCCGTTCAGCGCGGAGATCCCTCGGTGGCCGTACTTCGTGAAGCCGGTCATCGACTCCATGCATACCTTGGCGAAGGGCGGCGTCCTCACGCAGCGCATCGACTGCGTGCAGCACACCGGCACCCACGCCGACGCTCCTCGTCACGTCATGGAGCGCGAGTTCAACGGCAAGCGTGCCCGTTACACGCACGAGATGCCGGTCGACGCCTACACCGGCGACGCCGTCTGCCTCGACATCCAGATCGAGAAGTGGGGCCTCATCCTGCCCAGGCACATCGAGGACGCCTGCGAGCGCGCCGGCATCACGCCTGAGGAACTCAAGGGCATGGTGGTGTGCCTGAACACCGGCATGCACCGCAAGTTCGACGACTCCATGGACTACTACCAGTACTCCTGCGGCACCGGCGTCGAGGCCGGCAGGTGGTTCGTCGAGAAGCAGGTCAAGTGCGTGGCCATGGACATGCAGGCCCTCGACCATCCGCTCCACACCGCGATGGGCAAGAACGGCCCGCCGCAGATGAACCTCCCCGGCGCCTCCGGCCGCCCGATCACCGAGGAGTACATCGAGAAGTACGGCATCGAGGCCTACGCCGAGTTCGAGAAGGCCGTCTACATCGAGGTGCACGGCCAGGACGCCTACGACGCCAAGTTCGGCGACCTCGAGGCGATCGGCTGCGAGGGGACCTGGGAGCCCTGCCACAAGCAGATGCTCGGCCACGGCATCGTCGGCGTCGAGAACCTCGGCGGCGACCTGGACAAGGTCAAGGGCAAGCGGTTCCGGTTCTTCTGCTTCCCGATCCGCTGGTACATGGGCGACGGCTCCATGGTCCGCTGCGCCGCCGAGATCGACGAGGACGACCTGAACGACGTGCCGGATCGCACGTACACCTACGCCGGGACCGGCTACGGCCCCGGAGCCGGCTACTGAGAAGGAGAGACCGTGGAAGTCACACGCTACGACGAGGCCCCGAGCTACGAGGCTCCCGGGCATTTCGATGTGTACGGCCTGCGCCTGCAGGGCTTCGAGGTCAGCAAGACCCGCAACTTCTGGATGAGCATCTCGCACTTCCTGCCCAAGGGTGGGTGCACGTACGACGCCACCCCGCTCGAGAAGGTGTACTTCGTGCTCGACGGCGAGGTGACCATCAAGACCGAGGAGGGCGAGGTCATGCTCAAGAAGTAGGACTCGATCTACCTCGCGCCGAACGAGACCCGCTCGATCGAGAACCGCACCAATTCGCCGGCGTCCATGCTGGTCGCCATGCCGTACCCGGAGCCTCGCGAGTTCTGAGGCGGGCTTCCGGGAGCGACTTCCCCGGGCCCCCGGACGAGGCACGCGCCGGCGGCCGGAGGACGCGGGTGGGGACGGGCGGCTGAGCCGCCCGTCCCCACGCGTCCGGCCGCCGGCGCCGCTCAGGGGCCGGCCGCCGCTGCACTGCCGCTCTCCGCGCGCACGCGCGCGACAGACAACGACTCACGAGACGACCTCCGAGGAGGCCACATGCCCAGACCCATCATCACCGCCGCCCTCACCGGCCCGGTGGCCACCAAGGCGGACAACGCCGGCATGCCGGGGAGCGTGGCGGAGATCGCCGCCGACGCCAAGGCCTGCTACGACGCCGGCGCCGCCGTCATCCACATCCACCTGCGTGACGACCAGGGCAACATGACGGCCGACCTCGACGTCGCCAGGCGCACCGTCGAAGCCGTCCGCGAGGTGTGCCCCGGCATCACCCAGCTGTCCACCGGCGGCCTGCAGTTCACCTACGAGCAGCGCATGGCGCTCGTCGAGGCCAAGCCGGCCATGGCGACGCTCAACCCGTGCACCATGACGTTCGGAGCGGCCGAGTTCAAGAACCCGCCCAAGCAGATGATGGAGCTCGCCGCGCGGATGATCGAGCTCGGCGTCAAGCCGGAGGTCGAGATCTACGACACCGGCCATCTCGACATGATGCTCTATCTGGTGCACAAGGGACTGCTCGTCGAGCCGCTGCAGGTCTCCTTCGTCATGGGCGTCCGCGGCGGCATGCGCGGCGATCCCCAGCTGCTCTCCTGGCTCGTCCGCGAGCTGCCCGCCGGCACAAGCTGGCAGGTCATCGCGGTCGCCAAGGCCAACCTGCCGATGACCACCATCGGTCTGGCCATGGGGGGGAACGCACGCACGGGCATGGAGGACACGCTCACGCTGAGCAAGGACGTGCCCGCCGCATCCAACCTGCAGCTCGTCGAGCGCCTCGTCGGCATCGCCCATTCGATGCAGCTCGAGCCGGCGGCCGTGCCCGAGGTGATCGAGCGGCTGAAGCTCCATCCGGAGCTCGTCAACGGGGCCTGAGGGCTTGTGCCGGGCGGTACAAGCGATCCCGCGATGCGGTCCTGCGCGTGCTTGACACCGTATCGCGCGACGATATGATGCCCGTATCGTGGGAGCGAGCATCCGTATGGTGGATAGCCATGGAGGTGAGTGCACCGTACAGACGACCTTGACAGGCGCGCGCGGCTGCGGAAGCGAGTCATACGAACAGCCGTTCGGGGCGCCTGATACCAGAAGGCCATCGGGGGGGTCCCGGCTGTCTGCGTCACCCATGGGGGCGGCGAGGCGGCGGGACCACGTAAGGAGGCGGTATGAGTTCTGACGACAGCAAGACCGGCAAGGCGACAGAGCAGGGCATCAAGACGCCCATCACGCGTCGCGATTTCCTCAAGACGGCCGGCGTGACGGGCATCGCCCTGGGCGCCACCGGCGGCCTCGGCGGCGTCCTCGCCGCGTGCGGCAGCAGCGGCGGCAGCAGTAGCAGCAGCAGCGGCGCCGCCAGCGGCCGCACCATCAAGGTCGGCTTCGTCAGCCCGCTCACCGGTCCGCTCGCCGCGTTCGGCGAGACCGACCAGTGGCTGGTCGAGCAATGGAAGGCCGCCACCAAGGACGGCGTCATGTGCGGCGACGGCCAGGTCCACCCCATCGACATCATCATCAAGGACTCGCAGTCGGACTCGAACCGCGCCGCGACGGTGGCCGGCGACCTCATCACCAACGACGGCGTCGACATCATGATGGTGGCGTCCACGCCGGACACCGTGAACCCCGTCGCCGACCAGGCCGAGGCGCTGCAGGTCCCGTGTGTCTCCAACGACTGCCCGTGGCAGCCGTACTACTTCGGCCGTGGCGCTACGCCCGACAAGCCCTTCATGTGGACGTACCACGCCTTCTGGGGCCTCGAGGACGTCACCGCCGTGTTCACCGGCATGTGGGACCAGCTCAAGACCAACAAGAAGGTCGGCACGATGTGGCCGAACGACGCCGACGGCCTCGGCTGGGCCGACCCCAAGACGGGTCAGCCGCCGATGCTCAAGGCCGCGGGCTATACCGTCGTCGACGGCGGCCGGTTCCAGGACGGCACCGAGGACTACACGCCGCAGATCAGCAAGTTCAAGTCGGCCGGCTGCGACATCCTCAGCGGCGTGTTCATCCCGCCGGACTTCGTGAACTTCTGGAAGCAGTCGTACCAGCAGGGCTTCAAGCCGATGGCAGCGACAGTCGGCAAGGCGCTGCTGTTCCCGGCCGAGATGGAGGCCATCGGTGAGATCGGCTACGGCCTCACCACCGAGTGCTGGTGGTCGCCCGTGGCATCCGTTCACGTCGTCCCTCACCGGTCAGACCTGCCAGGAGCTCGCCGACGCCTGGACCACGGGCGCAGGCAAGGAGTGGAACCAGACGCTGCTTCACTACGCGGTGTACGAGATCGTCGTCGACGCGCTCAAGCGCACTACCAACGTCGACGACAAGCAGACCATCCTCGACGCCATCAAGGCCACGGACATGGACACCATCCAGGGTCACATCACCTGGTCGGCCGGCGCGCCGCTGAACCCGGTCCCGAACGTCTGCCGCACGGTTCTCGTGGGCGGCATGTGGACGAAGGGCACCGCCTACCCGTTCGAAATGCTGCTCGTCGACACCGCACACGCCGCAGAAGCCCCGTTCGACGTCACCATTCCGACGAACGGCAAAGTCGCACCTATCCAGTACTGAGCTAGTGCAGGACTCGACCCAATGCCCGAGGTCCTTGCACACGAGGAGGTCGATGTGATGCAAGGTGGTGAGCACCGATGACTGTGGTCCTCGAGACCACCGGTCTCATGAAGTCGTTCGGCGGTGTTCAGGTCATCGACGACCTGAGCATGAAGCTGAACGACGGAGAAGCCCTGGGCATCGTCGGGCCGAACGGCGCCGGCAAGACCACGTTGTTCAATCTGATCACCGGCGTGTATCGGCCCGACGCGGGTCGGGTCACGTTCAACGACAAAGACATCACGCACATGCCCAAGCAGGATCGCTGCCGCGAGGGCATCGGGCGGACGTTCCAGATCCCCAAGCCGTTCTCGGACATGAGCGTGTTCGAGAACGTGCTCGTCTGCGCCGCCTACGGACGGAACATGAGTGAGCGCGCGAGCTACGAGCGCTGCGTGCAGACGCTCGAGCTCACGCGGCTGTCCACGAAGGCGAACCAGCAGGCGGGCACGCTGCCCCTGCTCGACCGCAAGCGGCTCGAGCTCGCCCGGGCGCTCGCCGGGGACCCGAAGGTCCTGCTCCTGGACGAGATCGCCGGAGGGCTCACAGAGGGAGAGGTGGACATCCTCATCGCCACCATCAAGGACCTCCACAGCGAGGGCATCTCGATCATCTGGATCGAGCACATCGTCCACGCCCTGCTCGCGGTCGTGCAGCGCATCGTCGCCATCAGCTTCGGCAAGAACCTCATCGAGGGCGACCCGAACGAGGTCATGTGCAGCGACGAGGTGCAGGCCTGCTACATGGGGGGGACGCCGCTATGAGCGACGTCGTCCTCGAGCTCAAGGACGTCGACGTCTTCTACGGCGACTTCCAGGCCCTGTTCAACGTCTCGTTCAAGGTCGAAGAAGGCATGACGTTCGCCTTCATCGGCGCCAACGGAGGCGGCAAGTCCACGCTGCTGCGCACGATCGCCGGCCTGCAGCGTCCGCGCTCCGGCCACGTGCTGTTCCACGGCGAGCCGGTCGACCAGTTCTCCGCGCACAAGCGCGTGGGCATGGGCATCGCGCTCGTCCCCGAAGGACGCCGCGTGTTCCCGAGCCTCACCGTGCGCGAGAACCTGATCATCGGCGCCTACGGCGGCCGCAAGGGCGACTGGAACGTCGAGTCGGTCACGGAGCTCTTCCCGCTGCTCAAGCCGCTCATGAAGCGGCAGGCCTCGAGCCTTTCCGGCGGCGAGCAGCAGGCGCTGGCGATCGGCCGCGCGCTCATGTCCAACCCCGAGCTCCTGTTGCTCGACGAGGTGTCACTGGGGCTCGCGCCGGTGGTCATCAAGCGCATCTACGAGGCGATGGTGCTGCTGGTCGGCAGCGGCCACACCATCCTCGTGGTCGAGCAGGACGTGCAGCACGTGCTGACCGTCGCCGACTACGTCGCCTGTTTCCTGGAGGGCAAGATCGCGCTGGAAGGCAAGCCAGCCGACCTCTCCTCCGAAGCCATCACCGCCGCGTACTTCGGGATGTGACGCCATGATCTGGGCCAATGTAGCAATTCAAGGGATGCTCCTGGGCGGACTGTACGCCCTGTTCGCGACCGGCCTGGCTCTGGTGTTCGGAGTCATGCGCATGGTCAACCTGGCGCACGGCGACCTCGGCATCCTCGCCGCGTTCGTCGCGCTCTTCATCGTCCAGTCGTTCGGGCTGCCCCTCCTCTGGGCGAGCGTAGTCACGATCGTCATCATGTTCCTCGTCGGCTACGTCCTGCAGCGCGGACTGCTGAACCTCACACTCGGGGCCGACGACACGCGGCCGATCGTGGTCACCTTCGGCCTGTCGATCATCATCCAGAACGCGCTGATCATGAAGTTCTCCGCCGACTCCCAGGGCCTGGACGCCGGCACGATCGAGAACATCAGCGTGAAGATCACCGACCAGCTGTCGATCGGCTGGTTCCCGCTGATCGTGTTCGTCATCGCGATCGTGGTGATCGCGGCACTGCAGTTCTTCCTCGGCCGGGCCAAGCTGGGCAGGGCGTTCCGCGCCACGTCGGACGACCGTGAGGCCGCCGAGCTCATGGGCATCAACAACAAGCACATCTACTCGCTGGCCATGGCCATCGCCCTGGCGATCGTCGCGGTCGCCGGCATCCTGCTGGCGATCCGCACGACGTTCGACCCGACGCAGGGATCGTTCCGCCTCATCTACGCGTTCGAGGCGGTCATCATGGGCGGCATGGGCTCCATGTGGGGCACGCTGCTGGGCGGCATCGTCCTCGGCGTCTCACAGACGATCGGCACCCAGGCGTTCGGCGCCGGATGGGGACTCGTGGTCGGCCACCTGGTCTTCCTCACGGTCCTCGCCGTCCGCCCGAGCGGCTTCTTCGCGAAGACGGTGACGGCATGAGCACGCCGGACGTGACCACTCCGACCGAGGCCACGCCGGCCTTCCGCATCGCGCGCTCGACGCGCATCCACAAGTACGTCCTCGCGGTGAGCGTCATCCTCGTCGCTCTCCTGGCGTCCGGACCGTTCATCCTGCAGTTCGTCAACGGCGTGTTGCCTGTGTCCACCATGCGCAACCTGGTGACGTTGTTCACGCTGCTGGCCCTCGCCCAGATGTGGAACCTGCTGGGCGGGTACGCGGGCCTCATCTCCGTCGGCCAGCAGGCCTACATCGGCCTCGGCGCCTACGGCCTCTGGCTGCTCGGCGACGTGCTCCATCTGCACCCGTTCGTCGCGGTGTTCCTGGCGGGCCTGCTCGCCGTGGCCATCGCCCTGCCGGTGGCTCCGCTCATCTTCCGCCTGCGCGGCGGCTACTTCGCCATCGGCACGTGGGTCGTGGCCGAGGTCGTGCGCCTCATAGTCTCCAACATCCAGGCGACCGGCGGCGGCTCCGGCAAGACGGTCATCTCCGCCGCCCGGCTCCCGATCGACACGCGCATCACCGGCACCTACCTGCTGGCGCTGTTCGTCGCCGTGGGCTCCATCCTGCTCGTCTACTTCCTGCTGCGGTCGCGCCTCGGACTCGCGCTCACGGCGATCCGCGACAACGACCTCGCGGCGCAGAGCTCGGGCGTCAACGTGTTCCGCTCCAAGCTGCTGGTCTGGGTCATCGCCGCCTACGGCTGCGGCGTCGTCGGCGCCGTGGTGGCCATGAACCTCCTGCGCATCCAGCCGACGGCGGCGTTCACCGTCAACTGGACGGCGTACATGATGTTCATCGTCGTGATCGGCGGCTTCGGCACCATCGAGGGCCCGATCATCGGCGCGGTCATCTACTTCGCGCTGCTGCAGAGCCTCAGCCAGTACGGCACGCTGTACATGCTCCTGCTCGGCATCGTCGCCGTGATCATGGTGACGGTGGCTCCCAAGGGCATCTGGGGCTACGTCGCGAAGCGCTGGAACCTGCACCTGTTCCCGGTCAGGCGCCGGCTCGTACTCGAGTCCCCGCCTGATGACGACCTCAAGCCGGCCGATGAGCCGGACGCCGCCGTGGCGGAGTCCGTCTGAGGCCGAGTACGTCCGTGGGACGCGCCGGGGGCCCGAGAGTCGGCCCCCGGCGCGTGACCCGCGACCGCCGGCCGGCAGGCGGCCGGCGAGACACGAGACGGCCGTGCAGGCCGCACAAGTGGTCGGTCGCCCCGGGGCCGGGGCTCGGGGCCATGAGGATGGAGGACAAGACGTGAGCGACACCGTTCGCGACGAAGACAGGGAACAGCGAAACGGCGTCCAGGTGCTGGCGCGTGCCGCCACGATCCTGCGGCTGCTGGCGGCAGACTCCTCAGGCGGCCTCACGTTCAGTGAGCTGGTCGCCCGGTCTGGTCTGCCGCGCACGACGGTCCACCGCATCCGCGGGGCGCTCGAGCACGAGGACTTCATCTTCACCGACACCGCCACCGGCCGCCTGCACCTGGGACCCGGCCTCATGCGTCTGGCGATGGCCAAGCGCGACCTGCCCACGGTCGTCCGCCCGTATCTCGAGCAACTCGCGCGGGAGCTCAACGAGACGGTCGACCTGGGCGTCCTGGACGGCATGCACGTGCTGTTCATCGCCCAGCAGCCGGCGCCGCAGCGCTCGCTCATGGTGGTCTCCCAGGTGGGCGCGCGGTTCCCCGCGTACTGCACCGCGAACGGCAAGGCGCTGCTCGCGTACCTGCCTCCCGAGGAGATCAAGAACCGGCTGCCGAAGCGGCTGGAGAGCCCGTCCAGACACACGCCGATCAGCCGCCGCGAGCTGCTCGCCGAGCTGGAGACCGTGCGCGCGACCGGCCTCGCCTTCGACTGCGAAGAGCATCACGCCGGCATCTGCGGCGTGGGCGTCGTGATCACCGACATCGACGGGAGCGCAGCCTCCATCTCGGTGCCCATGCCGGCGGCCCGCTTCCACGAAGACCCGGACACCGTCACCGCGGCCTTGCTGCGCGTGCGTGACGAGGTCCAGGTCGCCCTCCACAACGGCTGAGTCGCGAGTCGCGCTCGTCCCGCTGATGGCAGACGCCGCCGGTCCTTCGGTCGTAGCGCTCGTCGGCAGTCCCCGCCGGCGCGGCAATACGGCGACGCTGGTCGCGACCGCTCTTGAGGAGCTCGAAGCTCGCGGCGCCGCCTGCGAGACGTTCGAGCTCAGCCGGCTCACCATCGCGCCGTGCCAGGCGCACGACGGCTGCGGCGACTTCGAGGCGTGCCCGCTGGGCGACGATGCCGCCGACCGTGCTCGGCCGCGTCTACGCGGCCGACTGCCTGATCCTCGGCTCGCCGGTCTACTACGAGAACGTCTCCGCGCAGATGAAGGCGTTCATCGACCGCAACCTCTTCCGCTACTCGCACGGGGAGTGGCTGCGGGCCAGGGCTGTCGGGCTGATCGCCGTCGACCGCCGAGACGGGGCTGGAGGACACGCTGGCCGCGCTGCGCCGGTACGTGGCGCTCTCGTCGGAGGGCGACATCCCGGTGTTCACGTGCGCCGGCTACGCGGACGAGGCCGGAGCCGCGGCCGCGGACGAGCAGCTGCTGGCGGAGGCCCGGCGACTGGGCGCGGACCTCGCGGACGCGCTGGGCCTCAGCCGGGCCTGATCACCCGGCGCTCGGTGACGATGGCCGTCATCGGCAGGTCGTGAGGTTCGCAGCAGATGAGCGGCACCAGCTGCACCTCGAACGCCAGCGCGACCCACGGCGTCCCGGATCTCGTCAGCGGCAGGTAGTTGTCGTAGAAGCCGCCGCCGTAGCCGCAGCGGCGCCCTTCTTCGTCGAAGGCGGACCCGGGGACGAACACGAGGTCGATCGTCTCCGGCGCGACCTCCGGCAGCCCCTCGCGCGGCTCGGGGATGTCCCACTTGCCCGGGACCAGGTCGGCGGCGAGGTCGCTGACGCGGTAGGCCTTCATGAGCCGGGGGGCGAGGATCCGGGGCAGGCAGAGGGTCTTGCCGGTGCGCACCACCCACTCGGCGATGGGCGTGGTGTCGAGTTCGGTGCGGAACGAGGCGAAGAGCATGACGGTGCCGGCGGCGGCGAGCTCAGGGAGCTCCAGCGCGCGAGCGCGGACGGCCTCCGCGAGCCGCTCGCGCTCGGCCTCGGAGAGGGTGCCGCGGGCGTCGAGCGCGCAGCTGCGGGCCTCGGCCTTGTCGAGCCCGCCGGCGTCCGCACCGGGGTCGTTCGTGTGTCTGTAAGGGCGTCACACCGGTCCTCCAACGTACACTGGGCTGGCAACGCTTCGCAGGCCCAAAGGCCCTGCATTGATGACTGGGCCGCGGCGCCTTCGCTTATAGTATAGGCGGAGCCGCCCGGCGGGCTGCGGGGCTGCTCACTGAGAGAGGTGGGCGTGCGCGAGCGTGCGGCTCGTGTGTGCCGCCGAGAGGATGGCTATGGCACTGCGTTCCCAGGAAGAAGTCTCACTGGCGACCGTGTTCGCGCGTACGCTCCGCAGCGTCATCGCACTGACGACGTCTGAGGAGCGCCGGGTGTGGCCGGACGCCGGCGAAGTGCTGGCGGCCACGCCGGCCGACGCCATGGCGCCGGCGTCGCTCGTCCGTCTGCTGCAGTTCGCGATCCTTCCCGAGATCCTCGGCGAGAGCGCCGGCCCCGCCATCTACCTCGCGAGCAAGCGCACCAGCCGCGACCTCGGCATCACCTCCATCCAGGGCCTCAAGGACTGGTTCGCGCGGATGAAGCTCGGCGACCTCGAGGTGGAACTCGACGAGGAGCGCGTGCTCGTCAAACTCAGTCGCTGCCTGAGCTGTGAACACCTGCCGGCTACCGGCACGCCCGTCTGCGACGTGGAGCGCGGCATCATCGACGGCGTCCTCGAGGGGATCACCGGCACCGAGGTCCTCACCAAGGAGACCATGTGCTGGGGCCTCGGCGACACCGTGTGCCAGTTCGAGGGGTACGCCGGCCAGAAGACGGCCGGGTACCTGTACCACGAGAACGGGTTCCACCCGGACGAGCAGCGCCGGCTCCTCACGCAACTCGCCGACCAGGCCGACGTCGCCCTCGACAACCTGCGCCTGCTGCACGAGCGGCGCGAGCACGAGACTCACGACCCGCTCACCGGGCTGCTCAACTTCCGCCACCTGCGCGAGCGGGCGGCGTTCGAGCTGGCGCGGGCCGAGCGGCACGGCCGCCAGGTCGCCGTGGTGATGATCGACCTCGACGACTTCGCCGCCGTCAACGAGACCGCGGGCCGCGAGGCGGGGGATGAGGTGCTGCGCCATTGGGCGGCGGCGCTCACGGCCCAGCTGCGCAGCTGCGACCTGGTCTGCCGCTACGGCGCCGACGAGTTCCTGCTGGTGCTGCCGGAGACCGCCGACCAGCAGGCCGGCGCCGTGCTGGCCAGAGTGCTCGGGGCGATGCAGCAACTGGCCGTCGAGACGGACGGCAGGGTCATCGCCCTCACCGCCTCGGCCGGCGTCGCGAGCTTCCCCGGCGACGGCCGCTCCGCTGAAGAACTCGTCGCCAAGGCGGCGACGACGATGTACACGGCCCGGGCCGGGGGGCCGGGCCGTGTCGCGTTCTACTCCGGTCCGCCGCGCTCCTGAGCAGCCGGTGGCGGCGCGCGTCGAGCTCCTCGTGGTCGGGTCTCTGCACCGCGATCTCGCGCCCGCCGCGCAGCACTACCTCGATCTCCTCAAGCCGCACGTGACGGTGACCGTGCGCGAGGTCAAGGAGGTGGCGCTCCGCGGCCGCAGCGAAGCCGAAGTGCTGCGCGAAGAGGGCAAGCGCCTGCTCGCGGCGTGGCCGCAGGCGCCCGCCGTCTCGGCGCTCGTCGTGGAGGGCGCCGCGCTCGGCACCGAGGCGTTCGCCGCGCGTCTGCAGCGCGCGTTCGAGCGCGGCGGCGCCGGCTTCGTGATCGGCGGTTCCCTGGGGCTCGCCGCCGAGGTCCGCGCCCGGGCCACCGACACGCTGTCGCTCTCCGCGATGACGCTGCCGCACCAGCTGGCGCGCGTCGTGCTGCTCGAGCAGTTGTTCCGCGCCGGCAAGATCCTCCGCGGCGAGCCGTACCACCACTGACGCGCGCCTGCTCTGCTCCGCGCCGGCCGGCCTGCCGCCGTCGCGCCGCGCCGCGCGGGCGGATAGAATCAGCGGGCGCCGGCCGCCCGGCCGGCGCCTACACAGTGATGGTGGACGATGACCGATGATCTCTACGACCTGAACGGACTCGCGGCCTCGCTGCAGGCCGCGCTCGAAGAAGAACTGACCGCCGGCGGGGCCGAGGTCCAGGCGCCGGCCGTGGAGCTGTCGCTCCCGGCGCGCCCGGAGCACGGCGACGTCACGACCAACGCGGCGCTGATCACCGCCAAGCGCGCCGGCCGCGTGCCTCGCGAGCTGGCCGAGGCGGTCGGCGCCCGCTGGGTCGCGAGCGCCGGCGCCGGCGTCTGCGACCGCTTCGAGGTCGCCGGGCCCGGCTTCCTCAACCTCTTCCTGAACGACGGGTGGTACCGCGGCGCGCTCGACAGGCTCCTGGCCGAGGGCGGCGACTACGGCCGCGGGGCCCTGCCCGAGGCGCAGCGCCTCAAGATGAACGTCGAGTTCGTGAGCGTGAACCCCACCGGACCGCTGCACGTGGGGCACGCCCGCTACGCTTCCTACGGCGACGCGCTGTGCCGCATCCTCGCCTTCGTCGGTCACGACGTCACGCGCGAGTTCTACGTCAACGACTACGGCACGCAGATGCAGCGCTTCGCCCAGTCGCTCGCCGCCCGCTACGGGCAGCGGCTCGGCCTGGACACGCCGGTCCCCGAAGAGGGGTACCAGGGCGACTACGTCCTGGAGCTGGCCGACGAGTTCATCGCCGCCGTGGGCGACCGCTACAAGGCGGCGCTCGAAGCGGTCGCCCCGGACGTGACGGCGCTGCCGGCCGAGGTGACCGGTGCGTTCAAGGTCTGGGGACGCGACGCCGATCCTGGCGCAGTTCCGCCTGACGCTCGAGCGCCTGCGCGTGCCGTTCGACGTGTGGACGCCGGAGAGCACGCTGTACGCGGGCGAGAGCGTCCACCGCGGGTTCGGCGGCGAGGTCGGCAAGTCACTGGCCGACCTGGACGGCGAGAGCCTCCTCTACGACGAGGGAGGGGCGGTGTGGCTCGCGACGACCCGGTACGGCGACGACAAGGACCGGGTCCTGATCCGCCAGACCGGCGACCCCACGTACTTCCTCAGCGACATCGCCTATCACCGCGACAAGATGGACCGCGGCTTCGCGCACATGATCGACGTCTGGGGCGCCGACCACCACGGCTACGTGCCGCGCATGAAGGCGGCCTTCACGGCGCTGCCGCCGCACGACCCGGACAAGCTCGAGCTGATCATCGGCCAGCTGGTGAACCTGCTCGAGAGCGGGGAGTCGCGGCGCATGAGCAAGCGCCGCGGCGACATCGTCACGGTGGACGACCTCATCGACGCCATCGGCGTGGACGCGGCGCGGTTCCTGCTCGTCGGCCGGTCGCACGACACCACGCTCGACCTCGACATCGACCTCGCCGTCCAGCAGACCAACCAGAACCCCGTGTACTACGTGCAGTACGCGCACGCGCGCATCTGCAGCATCCTGCGCAACCTGCCGGGGGAGGGGGTGCGGCCGGAGGGCGAAGCCGTCCCGGCCGTGACCGTGGGTCCGCACGAGCGCTCGCTGCTCCAGGCCCTCGCGCGCTTCCCGGGCGTGCTGCTGAGCGCGGCGGACACGCGCTCGCCGCACCGCGTGCACGGGTATCTGGGGGAGCTCGCGGCCGAGTTCCACGTGTTCTACCGGCACTGCCGCGTACTCAGCGACGACGCCGACGTGGCCGCGTTCCGCGCCGGGCTGTGCACCGCCGTGCGGACGACGCTCGCCGCGGGGCTGGGCCTGCTCGGCGTCAGCGCGCCTGAATCGATGTGATCCGGGGCCGGGGCGGACGTGCGCCCGCCGGCCCGCGGCTCTCAGCCGCCGGACCTGGCGCGTACCCAGGCGCGGAGCTCGTCGAGTTGCTCCGGCGGCAGGTCCGTGTCGAGGCCGAGCAGCATCGAGATGGCCGTGCCGGTCTTGTCGTCGATCAGCTTGTGGACGACGCTCTCGAGCACCGTCTGCGCCACCTCGCGCCCGGGGATGGCCGGCGTGTACACGTACGCGATGGCGGTCTTGTCCTGCGTGAGCAGGTGCTTCTTCACGAGGTTGTTCATGACCGTCATGACGGTCGTGTAGGCGATCGTCCTGCGTTCGCGCAGCGTCTCGTAGACCGCGCGCACCGTGGTCTCGTCCTTCTCCCAGACGACCGCCAGGATGTCCGCCTCAAGCGATCCGATACCCGTGAAGGGCGCGCCCTTGGTGCTGCGCAGCCACTTCGGTCTTGCTTCGTCCATCAGGACTCCCTCCGCCGTGCCCGTAGGTTCGTACGTCGCCGCGTGCCCCAGTCGCTGTGCAGTACGTATGACATGCTACGTATTCCCTTTCACCACAAACTCACGCCCGTGTCGTAGACTACGTATTTGCGCAGCGTGCAGGCGAATCCTGACCGGGGAGTGACGGTGACGGATCACATCGATTTGCTACGGACTCTGTGCCTGACGCCGGGCCCGACCGGGTTCGAAGCCGCGGTGCAGGACGTCGTCCGCCGGCGCCTCGCGCCGCTGGGGGTGGCCGAGGGCGATCCGCTGGGCAACGTGTGGCTGGGCGTCGGGCCCGAGAGCGGCCCGCTGGTCGCCATCGCCGCGCACGCCGACCAGATCGGCCTCATCGTCACGCACGTCGACGAAGGTGGCTACATCTTCATCGAACGCATCGGCGGCCTCGCTCCGTTGCTGGTGCCCGGCCGCCACTTCGTGATCCACGGCCGCAAGGGCGCGGTGCACGCCGTCGGCGGCCGCAAGCCGGGCCACATCGTCCCCATGGAGGAGCGGCGCTCCGCGCCCGAACTGCACGAGCAGTTCCTCGACATCGGCGCCCACGGGCGCGACGAGGCGCTGGCGCGGGTCGCCGTCGGCGACTCCATCACGTTCACGCCCGACTTCGTCGAGCTGTCGCCGGGCGTGGTCGCGACCCAGGCGCTGGACGACCGCGCCGGGGTGTACGCGATGATCCGCGCGCTCGAGCTCTACGCGGAGGCCCCGGGCGCCGCCAGGCTCACCGGGTTCGCCACCGTGCACGAGGAGACGACGTTCATGGGCGCCAAGGCGCTTGCGCTGCGGCTGCGCCCGGACGTGCTCATCGTGCTGGACGGCGACTTCAGCAGCGACACGCCGGCCGCCGGCGCCAAGGAGCTGGCCGGCGAGGTGAAGCTCGGCGCCGGCCCCGTGCTCAGCCGCGGCGCGGGCAGCAGCGAGCGGCTGGTGGCGCTCGCGCGCGAGGTCGCCGCGGCCGACGGCGTGCAGGTGCAGATCAAGGCGTATCCCGGCGAGACCGAGACCGACGCCGACGAGCTGATGGCCGCCGGCACGGCGGCGACGCTCACCATCGGCCTGCCGATGCGCTACATGCACTCGCCGTTCGAGGTCGCGCGCGTGGACGACCTCGAGGCGGCGGCGCGCCTGGTCGCCGCGCTGGCGCGCCGCGTCGGCGCCGCCGGGCCTGACGCCGCAGACCGTACCTGACGACGCCCGAGGGGAGGCGCCCCGTGAAGCTGTTCATCGCCATCGACCTCGAAGGTATCTCCGGCGTCGTGTCCGAGGCGGACACGGCGCGGGAGGGCGCGGCCGCGAAGCGCGCCCGCGCCCACATGCGCGCCGACCTCGACGCCGTCCTCGAGGGCTGCGCCGCGGCCGGCGCCCACGAGGTCGTGATCTGCGACGCGCACGACGACGGCCGCAACCTCGACCCGTCGGGCCTGCCCGGCTTCGCCACGCTCGTGAGCGGCTCTCCGGCGCCCGGCAGCATGCTCGAGGGGCTCGGCCCCGACTGCGACGGCGCGCTGTTCGTCGGCTACCACGCCATGGCGGGCACGCAGGGCGCGGTCCTCGAGCACACGTGGAACTACAAGGTGTACGGCGCTCGGGTGGGCGAGCTCGAGGTCGGCGAGTTCGGCGTCGCCGCCCTGCTCGCCGGCGAGTTCGGCGTGCCGGCGCTCTATCTCTCCGGTGACGACAAGGCCGCCGCGGAGGCTCGGGCGCTCGTCCCGGGCATCGCCGCCACCGTGGTCAAGACCGGCGTCCGGCGCGAGGCGCAGCGCTCTGCGTCCCCGACGAGGCGCGCGAGCGCATCAGGGCGGACGTCGAGGCGGCGCTCAGGGCCGAGGCCAGGCCGGCGCCGCTCGCCTGGAACGGCGAGCCGCTCCGGCTCACCTTCACCCGCGTCCAGTTCTGCGACCTCGCCGAGACCTGCCCGGGCACGACGCGGCTCGACGGGCGCACGCTCGAGATCGCCGGCGACACGTTCGCGGAGGTCTACCGGGGCTTCCTCGCCTGCCTGCGGCTCTCGGAGTCCGAGGGCTAGGGCGCGCGTCGCGGCGGCGCGGCCGCAGCTTGCGGCTCCGCCGCCGCTGTGGTCAGATAGTGCCCTCGAGCGGATGTGGTGCAGCTGGTAGCACGTCAGCTTCCCAAGCTGAAGATCGCGGGTTCGAGTCCCGTCATCCGCTCCAGTCCTTCTTCCTCGGGTAGCGCCTCGGCGCCGCTTCTGCAGGCGTCTGCCGTTCGCCGCTCCTCAGTGACTCTGGGTCGGACATCCTCTTGACTAAAGTCAGGATTCCCTCATGCCGATGGTTAGGGTATCCTAATGAGCGAGCCGGAGGCGGGCGCCCGCCAGGGCCTCCCGCCTCACCCACCGCAGCACACTGGAGTCGCGCCGTGACCACACGCACGCAGAGCGCCGAGGAGTACCTCGAGGCCATCTTCAAGCTGCAGCGCGGCGCGGAGCCCGTGACCGTCAAGCGGCTTGCCGGCGAGCTCGGCGTGGCCCCGCCGTCGGTGTCCGAGATGCTCGGCCGTCTGCGCGCGGCCGGCCTCGTCGAGGAGCCGGCCGAGGGCCGTGGCATCGCGCTCACCGAGGAGGGCAACGTCGAGGGCGCCACGCTGGTACGCAGGCATCGGCTGAGCGAGCGGTTCCTCGTCGACTACCTCGACATGCCCTGGGACGCCGTCCACGAGGAGGCGTGCAAGCTCGAGCACGTGCTCAGCCCTGAGGTCGAGGCGCGCCTCGCGGAGCAGCTCGGCAACCCGCTCACCTGCCCGCACGGCCACGCCATCCCCGCCGAGGACGGTTCGCTCGCCGAAGAGGAGCTGCGCCCCCTCTCGGGACTGGAGCCCGGCGAGGAGGCCGTCATCGGCTGCATCACCGAGGAGAAGAGCGACCTGCTGCGCTACCTCGCCTCGCTCGGCCTGCTGCCCGACACGCCGGTCGCCGTCGAGAGCGTGGCGCCGTTCAACGGCCCGCTGCTGGTCCGCGTCGGCGGCTCGCAGTACGCCCTCGGGCGCGAGGTGACCGACAAGATCATGGTGCGCGGCTGACGTCGTGGCCACGACGCTCCGCCAGGTCCGCCGGCCGCGGCGGCGTGTCCCGCGCCGGACCCGCTCGTCGTCTGCCTCGCCGGCAACCCGAACGTCGGCAAGTCGTCCCTCTTCAACTCGCTCACGGGCTCGTCGCGCGAGACGGCCAACTGCGCCGGCGTGAGCGTCGACGCCTGCGCCGTCTGCACGCGCTGGGAGGGGCGGCCCATCGAGGTCGTCGACCTGCCGGGCAGCTACTCGCTGGATGGGCCGGGCGACGACCAGCAGGCGGCTCGCGGGGCGCTGCTCGAGTGGCGGCCCGATGTGGTCGTCGCCGTCGCCGACGCGACCAACCTGGCGCGCAGTCTGTATCTGCCCCTGCAGCTGCTCGACCTCGGATACCGGGTCGTCGTCGCTCTCAACCTCTCCGACGAAGCGCGGCGGCGAGGGCGCAGCCGGATGCCGAGGTGCTCTCGCGGGACCTCGGCGTCCCCGTCGTGCCCACCGTGGCGCCGCGGAGCAAAGGTTTCGCGAGCTCGAGGCCGCCGTCGTTGCGCGTGAGCGCCGGCGGCGGCCTCGGCGAGACGGCCGGCACGCCGCTGCCGGAGCCGCGAGGAGCGGCTCGCGGAGCTCGCCTTCCACATCGAACGCGCGGCGGGAGGACGGGCCGTCCGCGCCGGGCGGGCTCGGCGCCCGCGCGGCCGCTTTCGCCGTGCTCGAGGGCGACGCCGACGTGGCCGCGAGCTCGGCCTGGACTCCGACGGCATCCTCACCGACGACGACGAGGGTCTCGCGCTCGAGATCGCCAAGGCGCGGCACGCCGAGGCGCGCGCCCTGGCGGCGGCGGCCCAGGACACCCGCGCCGCCGCCGACCGCTGGTGGCGCCTCACTACCGCGCCGCGCACCGGCATCCCGATCATGATCGGCGTCATCGTCGCCGTGTTCGCCACGCTGTTCATCGTCGGCGACCTGCTGGCGCGCGTGCTCACCGCGGCGTGGACGGCCTGGATCTCGCCCGCCGTCATCGGCGTCGTGACGGCGATCTTCGGCGACGGGACGGTCGGCAAGGTGGTCCTCTGGGGAATGGACGGCGGCATCCTCGCGACGCTCGCCGTGGGCATCCCCTACATCCTTACCTTCTACTTCATCCTCGCCCTGGTCGAGGACACCGGCTACATGAACGCGGCCGCCTTTCTCAGCGACCGGATCATGCACCGCGTCGGGCTGCACGGGCGGGCGATCATCCCGCTGATCGCCGCCGGCGGCTGCAACGTGCCGGCGATCATCGCCACGCGCTCGCTGAGCAGCAAGCGCGAGCGCACCATCGCCTGCGTCCTCGCGACGCTTACGCCGTGCAGCGCGCGCACGGCCGTGATCATCGGTGCCGTTGCCGGCGTGGCCGGTTGGCAGTACGCCGTGCTCACCTACGTGGTGCTGATCGTCGTCATCGTTCTCGCCGGCCTCGGCATGAACCGGCTCATGCCCGGCGACAAGGGCGTCCTCGTCATGGAGATGTTCCCCTTCCGCCGGCCGGTGCTGCGCCAGGTCGTGCGCAAGACGTGGCGGCGGTTCCGCGAGTTCGTCTGGGACGCTGCACCGATCATCCTGCTCGGCAGCATGGCGCTCGGCCTGCTCTACGAGACCGGGTGGGTCTGGAACATCGGCACGGTCCTCAGCCCATCGTGGAGGGCTGGCTGCTTCTGCCGATGGTCGCGGGGCTCACCCTTCTGTTCGCGATTCTGCGCAAGGAGCTGGCGCTCCAGCTGCTGCTCGTGTTCGCCGCTGTCCAGGCCGGCGGTGCGGTCACCAGCATCTCCTCGTTCATGACGACGTCTCAGATCGTCACCTACGCGATCGTGAATGCCATCTACGTGCCCTGCGTCGCCACGATCGCCGTGCTGGGACGTGAGCTGGGTGGCGCCGGACGGCGGCGATCTGCGGCGGGACGATCGTGCTCGCACTGCTCGTGGGCGGCATCGTCGCCCGCGTTCTGCCGCTGATCGCCTGAGCCG
>CAWIDR010000025.1:0-133739 GCA_963834905.1 uncultured Thermoleophilia bacterium
CTTGCGCGGATCGTGCGTGCCACCGACCTTCCCTGCCTTTCAAGGGGCGCCCGGTCTGCAGCGCCGGGCGCGTCAAGTAAAGGGTCGGGATGTGGCGCGCCGGAGCGCAGGGGCAATCGGCGCACACATCCCGGGCAGGATGCCCGGCGCCGCTGGGACGCGTGCCCGGTGCGGGCAGGACCGTCGGTCGCCGAGCGGGGGGTGTGCTAGCGGCCGGTCAGCGCTGGCTGACCAGGTACTCGAACGCAGCCAGCGCCGCCTTGGCGCCGTCGCCGGCCGCCACCACGATCTGCTTGTCGGGCACCGTGGTGCAGTCGCCGGCGGCGAACACGCCGCGCACGCCGGTCCGGCCGCGCTCGTCGACGATGATCTCGCCGGTCTCGTTCGTCTCCACCAGGTCCAGGGCGAAACTCGTGTTGGGCAGCAGGCCCGCCTCCACGAAGACGGCGTCCACGGCCAACCGCCGCAGCTCACCGCTGTCGCGGTCGGCGATCGTCAAGGCCTCGACCTCCTCGGCGCCGTGGATCTCCACCGCGACCTTGCCCTTGAGGTGCTTCACGTGCTTGGCCGTTGCGACCTTGTCGCGCAGGATCTGGTCGGCGGTGACATGGCCGCGCGTCACCAGGTACACCTTGCGCGCGATGCCGTTCATCTCCAGAGCCGCCTCGAACGCCGAGTTGCCGGCGCCGACCACGGCGATCACCTTGTCTTTGTACAGCGGGCCGTCGCAGGTGGAGCAGTACACCACCCCGAAGCCTTCGAACTCGTCCTCGCCGGGGATCTCCAGCCGGCGCTTGGTCACGCCGCTGGCGATGATGACCGAGTCGGCGCGGATGCGGCGGCCGGACTCGAGCTCGATGACCTTGCAGCGGCCGTCGAGGCTGAGGCCGGTGACGTACTCGCCGAGCAGGCGCTCGATGGGATTCTGGGCCACCTGCTCGATCATCCGCTCGGAGAGCTCCGGCCCGGTGACGTACTCGTAGCCCGGGTAGTTGAAGATGTCCCGGGTGACGCCGACCTGGCCGCCGACGTCCTCGGAGATCAGGACCGTGGTGAGGCCCTTGCGGGACGCGTACATGGCGGCGGAGAGGCCTGCGGCGCCGCCGCCGATCACGGCCACGTCGTAGACGGGCTTGAGTTTGGCCGGCCGGCGTCCGAACGCCTGGTCGAGCTCGCCGGTGGAGGTGAGGTGGGCGAGCTCTGCGTAGCCGCCGACGTGCTCGTCGTCCAGGAAGATCTGCGGCACGCTGTTGCGGCCGGAGCGCTCGATCATCTCGACCGCCCGCTCCTCGTCGTAGGTCACGTCGGTCTCGCGGTAGGGGATCTCTTTGGCCTTCAGCAGCGCCTTTGCCTTGATGCAGTAGGGGCACCACTCGAGGCTGTAGATCTGCAGATCGGGCATCGTCGTTCCTCTGGTCGTTCGCACTTGTTGAGTACGATTCCCTCTTCGAAACGGACAGGAGCGGAGGCCGATGCAGCGCAGGGCGGTTGGAGAAGGGCACTGGGGCCGCCCGGCGCCGCGGCAGCCGTCTGCCGGCGCGGCGGCACGATTCAGCCGCGCAAGCGCCGCCCGTCCGGGTCGTAGAAGGGGCGCGCGCTCAGCCGCGCGGGCACGCGGCGTCCGGCGATCTCGATCTCCACGTCGCCGCCGGCCAGGATCTCAGCGACGGCGGCCGGCTCGACCTCCAGCGCCGCGAGTCCCACCGCTGCGCCGAGCGTGTGGCCGTAGGCTCCGGAGGTGACGCGGCCGACGACGCGGCCGCCCTGCAGCACGGACTCGCCGTGGACGAGCAACGGCTCGGGATCGGCGAGCAGCAGGTGGACGAGCCGGCGGCGGGGCGCTCCTGCGGCGAGGAGCGCCTCGCGGCCGATGAACCCGCCCGGCTTGTCCATGGCGACGGTGAAGCGCAGGCCGGCCTCGAACGGCGTGTCGGCCGGCCCGGCGTCCGCACCCCAGTGCACGTAGCCCTTCTCGGCGCGCAGCCCGTCCAGGGCGTGATAGCCGGCGTGTCGCAGCCCGTGCTCCTCGCCGGCGGCGACGAGTTGGTCGTACAGGACGGGCAGCGACTCGACCGGCACGTACAACTCCCAGCCGAGCTCGCCGGCGAACGAGACGCGCAGGGCGAGCGCCGTCGCCCAGCCGACGTCGATTTCCCGCGCGTGCGCAAAGGGGAACGCATTCTCGCTCAGATCGGCGTCCGTGAGGTCCGCGAGCAACTCGCGCGAGCGTGGGCCCGTCACCGAGAGCACGCCCAAGCTCGACGTGACGTCGCTCACCACGGCCGCGGGGTCGCCGTGGCGACGCAGCCAGTGGAAGGCGATGGTCTGCGCGACCGCTGAGGTGACGAGCATGAACGCGTTCTCGCCGAGGCGCGTCACGGTCCCGTCGAGCTCGACGCCGCCGCGCGCGTTGAGCATCGAGGTGTAGACGATGGAGCCGGGTGGCTTGTCCAGGTCCGCGGTGAAGACCCGCTGCACGGTCGCGAGCGCCGCCGGGCCGTCGACGCGCAGCTTGGCGAACGACGAGAGGTCGAAGAGCGCGACGCGCGTCACGTGCGGCGCGGTGCTCGGCGGCCACGGCGTCGAACCAGTTCTGGCGGCCGAAGGAGTACTCGTACTCGGGCCGGACGCCCGGCGGCGCGTACCAGTTGGCCCGCTCCCAGCCGGCGGCCTCGCCGAAGCAGGCGCCGGCCGCGGAGAGGCGGTCGTACAGCGGCACGCGTCGCAGCCCGCGCGCCGTGCCCGGCTGCAGGAACGGCCAGTGCATCGCGTACAGCCGGCCGAGCGACTCCTGGGTGCGCTCGAAGAGGTACCCGGCGTTGGCCTGGGCCGGCGAGAAGCGCCGCACGTCGAGCTCGGCGACGTCCACCGCCGGCGCCCCCGTGTCGATCCACTCGGCCAGCGCCCGTCCCGCGCCGGGGCCCAGGATGATGCCCTGGGAGTTCATGCCGGCGGCGACGAAGAGCCCGGCGACCTCGGCCGTCTCGCCGAGGAGGAAGTTGCCGTCCGGCGTGAAGCTCTCAGGCGCGCAGAGGTAGTGCGCGAAGCGCGCCTCGGCGAGCGCCGGCATGCGGACGCGCGCTTGGGAGAGCGGCCGCTCGAAGTGTTCGAGGTCGGGCTCGAACTCGCCGAAGGCGAAGTCGGCCGGGATCGACGCCGTCGTGCGCGGCCGTCCGTCCGGCTCGAACGCGCCGACGAGCAGGCCGCCGAGGTAGTGGCGAATGTAGATCGAGCCGTCGAGGTCGCGGATGATCGGGAGGTCGCGGGTCGCTCCCTCCACCGGCTCGGTCTGCGCCCAGTAGTGCTCGGCGGCGTGCAGCGGCAGCCGCGCGCCGGCGAGCAGACCCAGATCGCGCGACCAGAGGCCGGCGGCGATGACGGCGACCTCGCAGGCGACCGGGCCGTGGTCGGTCTCGACGGCGGTCACGCGCCCGCGCTCAAGCTGAAAGCCGGTCACGCGCACGCCCTCGACGATGCGCACGCCGAGGTCTGAGGCGGCCTTGGCCGTCGCGAAGGCCGCCCATCCGGGGTTCACGGTGGCGTCCTCGTCGAACAGGACGCCGCCGCTGAGGTCGCCGACGGCCAGCAGGGGCGAGACGGCGGCGATCTCCTCGCGCGTCACCTCGCGCGCCGGCAGACCGTGGTGGCGCGCCATGGAGAGCGCGTATCGCAGTTCGGTCAGGCGTTCGGGGGTCCGCGCGACGGACAGAGAGCCGTTGGGGTAGTAGCCGATGTCCACGCCGGAGAGCGTCTTGAGCCCCTGGTAGAAGTCGCGGCTGTAGCTCGCCAGTTCCGTCTGCACGTGGGTGCCGCGGGCGCGGGTCATGAGCCCTGCCGCGTGCCAGCTGGTGCCGCTCGAGACCCGGCTGCGCTCGAGGACCACGGTGTCGGTCCAACCGAGCCGGGCCAGGTGGAGCGCGACGGAGGCGCCGATGATGCCGCCGCCGACCACGACGGCGCGTGCCCGCGCGGGAGGCGCCTCGCTGGCCCGCCGGTCGAAGGTAGCCGCCGTCAGGGTCGCGTCGCGGAGTCGCTCTTCAGAGACCATCGTCGCCCTCCTCGAGAATCGGTGTCTCGGGACCCGTACTACCCCGGTCGCGCGACGGTGAAGCGGTGCGCGCGTCGCAGGATGAGGCGGTCGAGGTGGGTCGAGGAGGGTACGCCCCGATGATCCCGGGGGGTCCGTCCTTGACAGACCACCCCTCCTCCGTAGGATGCTTGGCCATCGAGACCGGCCTCACCGGGTGAGTTCGACCGGGACCACGTGGGAGGTGGTGGGATGACGTAAGCAGGGCGACGGCGCGCGGAAGGGGCTGCTGCGGCGCCGGCTCGTGACTCCGCCAACGTGCGTCTTTCAGGGGGACGTATGGCCGAAGATCTCGTCTTCGCACGCAAAGCCAGCGGCCTCGTGCGCGGTCTCGACATGTGGGACGCGTTCGGAGCCGGCCTCATGACCTGTCAGCCCATCGCCACGCTCTGGCTCATGGTGGGCATCGCGCTCTCGCTGTTCCCCACGGGGAACCTGCTTCTCTCGATCCTGCTCGGCGCCGTCACTGCCGGCATCGGCGCCCCCCTCGTCTGGGGCATCCTCAGCGGCTCCATGCCGCGCGCCGGCGGCGAGTACGTCTACAACTCGCGCATCCTGCACCCCGCCATCGCGCTTGGCGCGGTGTTCGCCAACATCCTCGCCATCTTCTACTGGAACTGGTTCATCGCCACGTGGCTCGGCGTGCCGGCTCTGCAGCTCTTCGGCCAGTACATGGGCTGGTGGGGCTTCGCCGACTGGGTGGCCACCAAGACCGGCCTCTTCATCCTCGGGACGCTCGCCGTCGTCATCGGCTATCTGTCGGTGGTCTTCGGCATGAAGATCTATTCGAGGATCCAGAAGGTCCTGCTCATCCCCGCGATCGGCGGGCCGATCATCCTGATCGTCGCGCTGTTCCTCTCGAGCAAGGCGAACTTCATCGCCAACTGGGACGCGATCGCCGTCCAGTACAAGTCGCTCAGCTACGAGCAGTTCATCCAGGCCGCCGGGCCGCTGCCCACCTCGTGGGACTGGCACGGCACGCTGGGGGCCTTCAGCGGCGTCTACGCGCTGTTCGTCTACAACTACGCGATCGCGTACCTGAGCGGCGAGGTCAAGCGCCCGGACAAGAGCCTCATGGGCGGCAACATCCTCGCCGTCTGGGTGCCGATCACCCTCGGCATCCTCACGGTGCTCGGGCTCTACCGGGTCGCGGCGTTCAACTTCATCTCCGCGACCGCGCAGGCGAGCTTCGGGGCGGGGGTCGAGGGCTACACGGCCCCGTTCTCACCGGACTACTTGACGCTCTCGCTGGATCGCCAGCGGCAAGAGCGGCATCGTGGCGTGGGCGATCATGCTCGCGTTCGTCGCCGTCATCTGGCTGGAGATCACCATCGCCATCCTCATCATCGGACGCGCGTTCCTGGCTTGGGGCCTCGACCGCATGGGACCCAAGTGGTTCACCGACGTGAGCCCGAACTACGCTCAGCCGGTCAAGAACCTCACCTTCGCGCTCGTGGTCTTCATCATCGGCGTCGCCGTCTATGTGTTGTGGCTGCAGAGCAATCTCAGCGGCCTCATCGGTGGCGGCATGCAGTTCATCTCGGTGTTCCTGATCACCGGCATCTCGGGGCTGCTGTTCCCGTACCGCAAGAACGTGCGCGGCATCTGGGAGTCGTCCCCGTACCGGCAGTGGAAGATCCTGGGGATCCCGCTGGTGACCATCGGCGCCGTGCTCTATCTGCTGTTCATCTTCGCCTTCCTGTACTTCTCGTTCATCGACCCCACCTCGCGTGACGTGACGGGCAAGAACCTGATCGTCTTCGCGGCGGCGTGGGTCGCCGGACTGATCTGGTACTTCTACTGGAGGGCCCGCAGCAAGAAGCAGGGCATCGACGTCAGCATCACGTTCGGCGAGCTGCCGCCGGAGTGATCCGTCCGTGATCATCGCGGCCGGGTGGGCTCTCGAGCCCACCCGGCCGCTTCGTCTGTCGCCGCCGCGACCGCTCTATCGCGGGGTCGCGGCCATCAGCAGGAGGAGAAGTCATGAGCCGGTCCCTTCGCTCGGCGTTCGAAGAGCGCGTGGTGGCCGCCGTCCGCGAGGGAGAGCAGGAACTCGTGGCGCTCGCCGGCGACCTCGTCGCGTTCGACACGACGGCGCGCAACGTCGGCGACCCGCCGCGGCAGGAGGCCGAGCTGCAGGAGTATCTGCGCAAGCGCCTGACCGCGCTCGGGGCGGAGGTCGACGTATGGGAGCCCGAACCCACCGGCACCGGCAACCGCGTGGTGCCGGACGGGCTGGACTTCAGCGGGCGGCCGCAACTCGCCGCGCGGCTGCGCGGCGCGGGCGGCGGCCGCTCTCTGCTCCTGAACGGCCACATCGACGCCGTGTCCGCCGAGCCGGTGGGCCGGTGGACGAGCCACCCGCACCGGCCGGAGGTCCGCGGCGGCCAGCTCTTCGGCCGCGGCAGCTGCGACATGAAGGGCGGCATCGCCGGCATGCTGTTCGCGCTCGAGACGGTGACCCGGCTCGGCGCGGGGCTGGCCGGCGACGTCGTCTTCTGCACCGACACCGACGAGGAGTCGAGCGGGGCCGGCGCGTACGCGTGCGCCGGCCACGGCGTGCGCGCGGACGCCGGGCTCTGCGCCGAGCCCACCGGCTTCGACGTCTGGGTCGCCTGCCGCGGCGGCGTCAACCCGGTGGTGCGCACCATCGGGCGCACCGGCCACGCCGAGATGCACCATCCTCACTGGCGCGAGGGCGGGCCGGTCAACGCGATCGACAAGATGGAGCTCGTGCTCGCGAGCCTGCGCGCCTTGCGCGAGGACTGGGGCAGGCGTCCCGAGTTCGAGCACCCCTACCTGCACAAGCCGCACGTCCTGCCGACGGTGATCAAGGGAGGGGAGTGGATGGTGACCTATCCGTCGTCGTGCGAGACGGTGCTCTCCGTGGTGTACATGCCGGGCCAGGTGAACGGCGACCGCGGCGGCCAGGACGTCTTCGACGAGGTCGAGGCGTGGGTCGAGGAAGCGACCAGCCGGGACGACTGGCTGGCAGAGCACCCGCCGGAGTGGGAGTGGCCGTGCGACATCGTCCCGGCCGAGGTGCCCGACGACGCGCCGATCGTGACGGACGCGCTGGCCGCCGCCGCCGACGTCGGGCGGCCGGGCCGCATCGGCGGGCTCGACTCGTGGCATGACGCCGCCGTGTTCACCCGGGTCACCGGGACGCCGACGGTCTCCTTCGGTCCCGGCGACCTTGCCAAGGCCCACACCATCGACGAGTCGGTGCCCGTGGCCGACCTCGTCGACCACGCCGCCGCGGTGGCGCTCATGCTGCTGCGCTGGTGCGGCGGCGGTAGAGAGTCGCCGGCGCAGCTGGGGCCGGCCGCTCAGTCCGCGCCGAGATACGCCTCGCGCACGTGCGGGTTCTGCAGCAGCGCCGACGCCTCGTCGGTGAGCGTGACCCGCCCCGTCTCGAGCACGTAACCGCGGCTCGAGATCTCGAGCGCCACGTGCGCGTTCTGCTCGACCAGCAGGATCGTCGTCCCCTGAGCGTTGATCTCCCGGATGATGTCGAAGATCCGCTCGACGAGCATCGGGGCGAGGCCCATGGATGGCTCGTCGAGCATCAGGAGCTTGGGACCTGCCATGAGCGCGCGGCCCATGGCCAGCATCTGCTGCTCCCCGCCTGACAGTGTCCCGCCGGGCTGGGACGCGCGCTCTCTGAGCACGGGGAAGAGGTCGAAGACCCGCTCGAAATCCGCCTTGAGATCCTGGCCCGGGCGAGAGAACGCACCCATCTCGAGGTTCTCCCGCACCGACATGCGCGGGAAGATCTTCCGGCCCTCCGGAGCCTGCGACAGTCCCCGCGTGACGACCTCGTACGCGGGGACGCCCGCGAGGGCGCGGCCCGCGTACGTGATGGAGCCGGAGCGCGGACGCAGGAGCCCCGAGATCGCGTTGAGGGTGGTGGTCTTGCCGGCGCCGTTGGCTCCGATCAGCGTCACGATCTCGCCCTCGCGGATCTCGAGCGATACGCCGCTGATCGCTTCGATGTTGCCGTAGAACACGTGGATGTCGCGCACCTCGAGGAGAGTGCCCACGGCCGCGTCGGTCTTCGTCGTGACGGCGCCCATCAGGCCCCCTTTCCCAGGTATGCCTCGATGACTTTGGGGTCGCTGCGGACCTGCTGCGGTGGCCCCTCGGAGATCTTCTCGCCGTGGTCGAGCACCACGACCCTGTCGGAGGTGCCCATGACGACCTTCATGTCGTGCTCGATGAGGATGATCGTCATGCCTTCGTCACGGATCCGGCGGATCAGTCCCATGAGGGCCGCGGTCTCCTGTGGGTTCATGCCTGCCGCCGGCTCGTCGAGGAAGATCAGCGAGGGCTCCGTCGCCAGCGCTCGCGCGATCTCAAGCCGTCGCTGCGAGCCGTAGGGGAGGTTCTTGGCGAGCTCCGCCCCGTGTCCGCCGAGACCGACGTACTCGAGCAACTCCATGCTCTTGTCTCGGATCGCCCTCTCCGCCCGCATGGCGCCGGGAGTGCGGGCGATGATGCGCAGCATGCTGGTGTGCGAACGGCAATGCTGGCCGACCATCACGTTCTCGAGTGCGGTCATCTCGTTGAACAGGCGGATGTTCTGAAACGTTCGCGCGATGCCGAGCTTGGTGACTTTGGATGGCAGCATGCCGGCGATCGCGTGCCCCTTGAAGACGATCGAACCCGAAGTGGGCGGGTAGACGCCGGTGATCGCGTTGAAGAGCGTCGTCTTGCCGGCGCCGTTGGGACCGATGAGGCCGACGATCTCGTTCTCGCTCGCGTGGAAGTCGACCTTGTTGACCGCGACGAGGCCGCCGAAGGCCTTCACGAGTCGCGTCGTCTCGAGCATCGGTGCGGCACGCGTGGAGACGGCCGGGGTTGCGGTCGCGACCATGTCGTCAGCTCCCGGCATCCGACCACACCTCCCGTTCGTGCTCGGCTTCGTCCTTGCTCCCCGGGCGCATCTCGAGCCTGACGCGCATCGATCCGAGCAGACCCTGCGGCCGGAAGACCATGAGCAGCACGAGTACGAGTCCCATCGCGATCCCACGCGTCTCCGGATGGAGCTGGATGAAGGGGACGTCGCGCAGCCACTCCTGCAGGCCCATCCAGACGATCGCGCCCAGAACAGGACCTGCCAGGTTGCCCATCCCGCCGAGGACCACGAGGCTGAGAATGAGGAACGACTCAATGAGCATGAAGCTGCTCGGCGAGATGTAGTTGAGGTAGTGGCCGAAGAAGACGCCCATGGCGCCGGCGAAGAACGCCCCGGTGGCGTACGAGAGCAGCTTGTAGCGCGAGGTGTGGATGCCCATCGCCTCAGCGGCGACCTCGTCCTCGCGGATCGCGGTCCAGGCGCGGCCGATGCGCGAGCGCACGATCCGTGAGATGGCCCAGAGCGAGAGCAGGGCCAGGGCGAGGCCGACGAAGTACAGGCTCTTCTGCGTGGTGAAGTGGTAGCCCAGGATCGCGGGCTGCGGGATGCCGGAGATGCCCGACGGCCCGCGCGTGAGCCCCACCCAGTTCAGCGCCAGGATGCGGATGATCTCGCCGAAGCCGAGGGTCATGATGGCGAGGTAGTCGCCGCGCACGCGCAGAGTCGGGTAGCCGATGAGGACCCCGGCGAGCGCGGCCACAAGGCCGCCGACGACGAAGTTGATCCAGGTCAGCCACCAGAACGCGTCCAGGTCGACGCCGTACTTCACCTTGAGGACGTTGTTGAAGATGATCGCCGTGTAGTAGGCGCCGATGGCGTAGAAGGCCACGTAGCCGAGGTCGAGGAGCCCGGTGAACCCGACGACGATGTTGAGCCCCGAGGCGAGCACGACGTAGATGACGACGACGGTCATCAGCGTGATCCAGCGGTTCGAGCCGACGAGGAACGGCAAGATGACCGCGACGGCCAGCAGCACGGCCAGCAGGATGCGGGTGGACCTCGTCGAGCCGCCACCCGTCATCGCGGAGGCGATGGGGTTGAGCTTCGCGCGGTAGCCGCTGGAGCCGCTCGGCTGCGCGTCGGTCTGGTTGTCTCTGGGCGTGCGGGCCATGTCAGGCCTTCTGCGACACGGTCGAGCCCAGCAGGCCGGACGGCCTGAACGACAGGATGAGGATCAGGATGACGAAGGCGATCGCGTCGCGGTACTGCGAGCCGAGGGGCAGGTAGGCGGAGCCGAGCGCCTCGATCACGCCGAGCAGCAGCCCGCCAAGGAACGCGCCGGGGATGTTGCCGATCCCGCCGAGCACGGCGGCGATGAAGGCCTTGAGGCCGGGGTTGAAGCCCATGAGCGGCCAGGCGGAGTGGTAGACGCCGCCGTAGAGGCCCCCGGCCAGGGCGCCCATGGCCGAGCCGATGAGGAAGGTGACCGCGATGACCTTGTTCACGTTCACGCCCATGAGGGCCGAAGTGCTCTTGTCCTGGGCGGAGGCGCGCATGGCGCGGCCCATGCGCGTGCGCTGCACGAACAGGTTGAGGAGCAGCATGGCCGTCACCGTGACGACCACCACGAAGACCTGGAAGTACGTGATCTCGACCGACCCCACCGAGAACGACTTGGGCGCCCCGAGCGCCGTGGTGAACAGCGGGATGTCGGGGAACGGGACCTGCTGGGACCCGAAGATGGCCTGGGCCACATTCTGCAGCAGGATCGAGACGCCGATCGCCGAGATGAGCGCCGCGAGGCGCGGGGCGTTGCGCAGGGGCCGGTACGCCAGTCGCTCGATGACGACGCCCATGATCGCCGACCACCACCATCGCGATGATGATCGCGAGGAAGAAGTTCAGATGCGGCATGCTCACGGTCTGGCCGAACAGCGAGATGTCCGGCGACATCATCATGATGGTGATGAAGGCGCCGAACATGAAGAGCTCGCCGAAGGCGAAGTTGATGAGCTCGATGATGCCGTACACCATGGTGTAGCCGACGGCGATGAGGGCGTAGAGGCAGCCGATCATCAGGCCGTTGACGAGTTGCTGGGCGAGTTGGCTCACGCGATCCTCTGGTCTTCGGCGCCGGTCATGTCAGGAGGCGCGGGGAGGGGCGAGTGGCGTGGCGCTCCTCGCCCCTCCCCGCGCTGCGTGCGATGTCGTTACTGGGTCGGCTGCTGAGGCGCGGTGACCAGGCCGCCGTCCTTCACGATGACGATGCTGAGCGGCTTCTGCACGTCGCCGTTGGCGTCGAACGTGATGGGACCGGAGATGCCCTGGTACGTGCCGATGCTGCCAAGCGCGTCGTTGATGGCGGTGCGGTCGTTCTTGCCGGCGTTCTTGGCCGCCTGCGCCGCCAGCATGATCACGTCGTAGGAGTTGGCGGCGAACCAGTCGGGGTTGGTGCCGTTGTTCGCGGCCTTGTAGGCCTCGACGAACTTCTGGACCGCCGGATCGTCCTTCGTGTAGTCGAAGAACGTGGACACGAGCATGCCCTCGACGGCGGCGCCGCCGAGCTTGGGCAGTTCGTCCGACGCGTAGCCGTCGGAGCCCAGCATCTGGACGGTCATGCCGAGCTCGCTTGCCTGCTGAGCGATCTTCGCGCCCTCGGGGTAGTAGCCGGAGAGGAAGAGAAGGTCCGGATTCTTCCCCTTGAGCTTGGTGAGCTGAGCCTTGAAGTCCGTGTCACCGGTCGCGTACTGCTCCTTGCCGACGATGGTGCCGCCGTCCGCCTGGACGCCCGACTCGTACGCGTCGGCGAGACCGCGCCCGTAGTCAGAGCTGTCGTACATGATCGCGATGTTCTTCTTGCCGAGCGTGGTCACGCTGTAGTCCGCGAGCCCCTTGCCCTGCACCGCGTCGGTCATGCAGATGCGCCAGATGTAGCTGCCCAGGTCCGTGATGTCCGGGTTGGTGGCCGACGGCGAGATCATGGGCAGGCCGGCGGTCTGATACTTGGGTGCGGCGGCGATAGTGGCGCCGGAGAACATGTGACCGTCGACGACGAGGATAGAGCTGTCGTCGATGAACTTCTGGGCCACGAGCACGGCCTGCTTCGGGTCGCCGAGGTCGTCGCCGAGCTCCGTCGAGACCTGGCCGCCGTTGACGCCGCCGGCGGCGTTCAGCTCGGCCATGGCGATGTCGGCGCCGGCCTTGTGGGACGCGCCGTAGGTGGCGTAGTCGCCGGTGAACGGTGCAGCGAGGCCGACCTTGAACGCCGTGGCCGCCGGACTCGAGCTGCTGCTCGAGCCGCTGCTGCCACCGCAGGCGGCGAGAGCGAGTGTTGCGAAGCTCACCGCGAGCACCGCGATGAGCGCAGGCGCGAACTTCCTGCTGGTCCTGTCCACGATTCCTCCCCTGATGAATGAACGACACCGGTTGGCCGCAGAGTGGTTCTGGAGCCTTGGGTGCAGCCGAACAGTCGTTAGCGCCGCAGTCTAGAGGCGCGGTGAGCGGGGAGTCAAGAGAAACCGCGCCAGGGAGGGGACAGGTGCGGAGGTCAGCCGGGCTGCCTGCCGGTCAGGCCGAGCAGCCGGTCCTGCAGCGGCGCGTCCTCGGGTACCGGCACCGCCGGCCCGTAGACGCCCAGCTTGCGCCACTCCTCGGCGCTGGGCGCGATCTCGTCCCAGAGCCCTTGGACCAGGTCCGGCGGCAGCGTCGTGTCCGCGCCGATGAACCTGGCGATGTCGTAGGCGCGCAGGCCGCGGAAGCTGGTGATGTGCTTGAGGTACTCGCGGGCCGGCCAGTCGCCGTAGCTGAGGTGCACGATGCGGTCCGGGTCGTCGAAGCCGCGGACCGCGATCACGGCCGTCTCCACGATGCTGGCGAAGTTCAGCTTGGGATGGTCGCCGAGCAGGTCCCCGTCGTACTTGTCGCCGACCTCCTCCTTGGTCCTGCCGGCGAGGACGTCCGGCACCCAGGCGTCGTCGTAGGCGTGGTAGGCGATGGTCTCGCGCAAGGTCGTGCCCGGCTTGCGCGTCATGTCGTCAGGGACCCGACTGTCCCACTGGTCGTCGCGGATCTGGTCGACCACGGCTTTGAGCGCCTGGTCGGCCAGGATGAACACTTCCTGTTCTGTCATGGGAACCTCCCGAGGTCGTGGCTGCGTGCTGAGGGTGTTCCCCGCCCGGGGCCGTCGCCGCGTCGCCCGTCGTCTTCCACGACCGGGATGTGGCGCTCGCCTGGGTGGTGGCGTAGCTTCGCCGCGTCAGGCCGCCCTGCGTGCGTGCACGCCCTCGGCGACCTCCTCGACGATCTTGGCGTTGAAGGCCGGGAGGTCGTCCGGCCGCCGGCTCGACACCAGCCCGTTGTCGTTGACGACCTCCTGGTCGACCCAGCGCGCCCCTGCGTTCTGCAGGTCGGTCCTGAGCGACGGGTAGGACGTCAGCGTGCGGCCGTTGACCGCCCGCGCCTCGATCAGGATCCAGGCGCCGTGGCAGATGACGCCGATGGGGACGCCGCGACGGACCATCGCGGTCACGAACTGCACCGCGGGCGTGTCCGTGCGCAGGTGGTCGGCGTTGCGGACGCCGCCGGGCAGGACGAGTCCGTCGTACTCATCGGCGTCCGCCTCGGACACGACGCGGTCGACCGTGAGCCTGCCGCCCTTCTCGGTGTGGTCCCAGAGCTGTATGGTCCCGCTTTGCGGCGCCAGAAGTTCTACGGTGGCGCCGGCCTGCTCGAGAGCCTCGCGCGGGCTGACGAGCTCTACGCCCTCCACGCCGTCGGTGGCGAGGATGGCGATCCTCTTGCCTGTGAGATCAACTGACATGGAGCGTCAGCCTCCTTTCGGGTGCATGAGATGTCACAGAGGAGGCGTTCCCCGGCAGGGGCGAGGCAAACGCGGCCGACACCGGGCGCCGCGAGTCGGCGCCGCGGCGGTGTGGTACCACTGGAACATGCAGCAACGCTGGCAGCACGGCGTCGCCGTCCGGATCGCGAGGGCAGGGACGCGGGCGCGGCTCACGGCCAGGATGGCCGTCTCCCGCGCCCGCGGGCGCCCGCACACGCTCAGCCATCTGGTGACGGCGCGCTGCAACGGCAGCTGCGCCACCTGCCTGTGGCGGAGCGGCGCGGGAGGAGCGGCGCCCGGCTCCTCGCCCGATCCTTCCGCCGCCCGTGACGACCAGCTCGACACCGCGTCGGTACGCCGCCTGTACGCAGAGGCCGGGCGCGCCGGAATGGCGCAGGTCGTGGTGTGGGGCGGCGAGCCGCTGCTCCGGCAGGACCTGCCGGAGCTCCTGCTCGCCGCCCGGCGCGCCGGGCTCTTCGTCACGCTCATCACCAACGGCTGGTACGTCGCCGAGCGCTGGGCGGGACTGCGCGGCGCCGTCGACGCGCTCATCCTCAGCCTCGACGACGACGGCGAGGCGCACGACCGGATGCGCGGGCTCCCGGGGCTCTTCGACCGTCTCGAGGCCTTCGTGCCCGCGCTGCGCGACGATCCCCTGCGCCCGACGCTGCTGCTCAACACGGTCCTCTCGCGGCAGAATCCGGGCGCGCTGCGGCGCGTTGCCGCGGTGGCGCGCCGCTGGGACGCGGGCCTCTACTTCTGCCCCATGGAGACCGGCGAGCTCAGCGCCGGCGAAGCCGGCGACCGGCTCGCCGGGCTTGCCCTCTCGCCGCCGGAGCTGCGGGAGGCGGCCAGGCTCGCGCTCGAGCTCAAGGCGGCCGGCTACCCGATCCTCGATTCCCGGGCCTTCCTGGAACTGCTCGCCGCGGACCCGGGCCTGAGCGCCTACACCTGCCGCGCCCCCAGGGCGCGGCTCACGATCGGCGCCGACGGCTCGGTCCGCGACTGCCTGCACAGCGACCGTCCGCTCGCGAACGTGCGCGATCTCTGGGCGGGCGACTCGAGCCTTGCCGCGTTGTTCGGCTCGGCCGGCTGGCGCCGGATGGGGGCCGAGGCGGCGTGCTGCACCAAGTGCAACAACCCGGACGTCGTCGAGCTGTCCTGGCTCTGGGACCTGCGCCCGGTCTCAGTCGGCGCCGAGATACGCCTCGCGCACGTGCGGGTTCTGCAGCAGCGCCGCGGCTTCGTCGGTGAGGGTGACGCGCCCGTCTCGAGCACGTAGCCGCGGCTCGAGATCTCGAGCGCCACGTGCGCGTTCTGCTCGACGAGCAGGATCGTCGTCCCCTGAGCGTTGATCTCCCGGATGATGTCGAAGATCCGCTCGACGAGCATCGGGGCGAGGCCCATGGATGGCTCGTCGAGCATCAGGAGCTTGGGGCCTGCCATCAGCGCACGGCCCATGGCCAGCATCTGCTGTTCACCGCCGGACAGCGTCCCGCCGGGCTGGGACGCGCGCTCTCTGAGCACGGGGAAGAGGTCGAAGACCCGCTCGAAATCCGCCTTGAGATCCTGGCCTGGGCGAGAGAACGCACCCATCTCGAGGTTCTCCCGCACCGACATGCGCGGGAAGATCTTCCGGCCTTCGGGAGCCTGCGACAGTCCCCGCGTGACGACCTCGTACGCGGGCACGCCTGCGAGGGCGCGGCCCGCGTACGTGATGGAGCCGGAGCGCGGACGCAGGAGCCCCGAGATCGCGTTGAGAGTGGTGGTCTTGCCGGCGCCGTTGGCTCCGATCAGCGTCACGATCTCGCCCTCGCGGATCTCGAGCGATACGCCGCTGATCGCTTCGATGTTGCCGTAGAACACGTGGATGTCGCGCACCTCGAGGAGAGTGCCCACGGCCGCGTCGGTCTTCGTCGTGACGGCGCCCATCAGGCCCCCTTTCCCAGGTATGCCTCAATGACCTTGGGGTCGCTGCGGACCTGTTGCGGTGGCCCCTCGGAGATCTTCTCGCCGTGGTCGAGCACCACGACCCTGTCGGAGGTGCCCATGACGACCTTCATGTCGTGCTCGATGAGGATGATCGTCATGCCTTCGTCACGGATCCGGCGGATCAGCCCCATGAGGGCCGCGGTCTCCCGTGGGTTCATGCCTGCCGCCGGCTCGTCGAGGAAGATCAGCGAGGGCTCCGTCGCCAGCGCCCGCGCGATCTCGAGCCGTCGCTGCGAGCCGTACGGGAGGTTCTTGGCGAGCTCCGCCCCGTGTCCGCCGAGACCGACGTACTCGAGCAACTCCATGCTCTTGTCTCGGATCGCCCTCTCCGCCCGCATGGCGCCGGGAGTGCGGGCGATGATGCGCAGCATGCTGGTGTGCGAACGGCAATGCTGGCCGACCATCACGTTCTCGAGTGCGGTCATCTCGTTGAACAGGCGGATGTTCTGAAACGTTCGCGCGATGCCGAGCTTGGTGACTTTGGATGGCAGCATGCCGGCGATCGCGTGCCCCTTGAAGACGATCGAACCCGAGGTGGGCGGGTAGACGCCGGTGATCGCGTTGAAGAGCGTCGTCTTGCCGGCGCCGTTGGGGCCGATGAGGCCGACGATCTCGTTCTCGCTCGCGTGGAAGTCGACCTTGTTGACCGCGACGAGGCCGCCGAAGGCCTTCACGAGTCGCGTCGTCTCGAGCATCGGTGCGGCACGCGTGGAGACGGCCGGGGTCGCGGTCGCGACCATGTCGTCAGCTCCCGGCATCCGACCACACCTCCCGTTCGTGCTCGGCTTCGTCCTTGCTCCCCGGGCGCATCTCGAGCCTGACGCGCATCGATCCGAGCAGACCCTGCGGCCGGAAGACCATGAGCAGCACGAGTACGAGTCCCATCGCGATCCCACGCGTCTCCGGATGGAGCTGAATGAAGGGGACGTCGCGCAGCCACTCCTGCAGGCCCATCCAGACGATCGCGCCCAGAACAGGACCTGCCAGGTTGCCCATCCCGCCGAGGACCACGAGGCTGAGAATGAGGAACGACTCAATGAGCATGAAGCTGCTCGGCGAGATGTAGTTGAGGTAGTGGCCGAAGAAGACGCCCATGGCGCCGGCGAAGAACGCCCCGGTGGCGTACGAGAGCAGCTTGTAGCGCGAGGTGTGGATGCCCATCGCCTCAGCGGCGACCTCGTCCTCGCGGATCGCGGTCCAGGCGCGGCCGATGCGCGAGCGCACGATCCGTGAGATGGCCCAGAGCGAGAGCAGGGCCAGGGCGAGGCCGACGAAGTACAGGCTCTTCTGCGTGGTGAAGTGGTAGCCCAGGATCGCGGGCTGCGGGATGCCGGAGATGCCCGACGGCCCGCGCGTGAGCCCCACCCAGTTCAGCGCCAGGATGCGGATGATCTCGCCGAAGCCGAGGGTCATGATGGCGAGGTAGTCGCCGCGCACGCGCAGAGTCGGGTAGCCGATGAGGACCCCGGCGAGCGCGGCCACAAGGCCGCCGACGACGAAGTTGATCCAGGTCAGCCACCAGAACGCGTCCAGGTCGACGCCGTACTTCACCTTGAGGACGTTGTTGAAGATGATCGCCGTGTAGTAGGCGCCGATGGCGTAGAAGGCCACGTAGCCGAGGTCGAGGAGCCCGGTGAACCCGACGACGATGTTGAGCCCCGAGGCGAGCACGACGTAGATGACGACGACGGTCATCAGCGTGATCCAGCGGTTCGAGCCGACGAGGAACGGCAGGATGACCGCGACGGCCAGCAGCACGGCCAGCAGGATGCGGGTGGACCTCGTCGAGCCGCCACCCGTCATCGCGGAGGCGATGGGGTTGAGCTTCGCGCGGTAGCCGCTGGAGCCGCTCGGCTGAGCGTCGGTCTGGTTGTCCCTGGGCGTGCGGGCCATGTCAGGCCTTCTGCGACACGGTGGAGCCGAGCAGACCGGACGGCCTGAACGACAGGATGAGGATCAGGATGACGAAGGCGATCGCGTCGCGGTACTGCGAGCCAAGGGGCAGGTACGCCGAGCCGAGCGCTTCGATGACGCCGAGCAACAGCCCGCCAAGGAACGCGCCGGGGATGTTGCCGATCCCGCCGAGCACGGCGGCGATGAACGCCTTGAGGCCGGGGTTGAAGCCCATGAGCGGCCAGGCGGCGTGGTAGACCCCACCGTAGAGGCCTCCGGCCAGGGCGCCCATGGCCGAGCCGATCAGGAAGGTGACCGCGATGACCTTGTTCACATTGACGCCCATGAGGGCCGCCGTGTTCTTGTCCTGGGCGGAGGCGCGCATGGCGCGGCCCGTGCGCGTGCGTTGCACGAACAGGTTCAGGAGCAGCATGGCCGCCACCGTGACGACGACCACGAAGACCTGGAAGTACGTGATCTCGACCGACCCCACCGAGAACGCCTTGGGCGCCCCGAGCGCGGTGGTGAACAACGGGATGTCGGGGAACGGGACCTGCTGGGACCCGAAGATGGCCTGGGCCACGTTCTGCAGGAGGATCGAGACGCCGATCGCCGAGATGAGCGCCGCGAGGCGCGGGGCGTTGCGGAGCGGCCGGTACGCCAGCCGCTCGATGACCACTCCCATGATGCCGACCACCACCATCGCGATGATGATCGCGAGGAAGAAGTTCAGATGCGGCATGCTCACGGTCTGGCCGAACAGCGAGATGTCCGGCGACATCATCATGATGGTGATGAAGGCGCCGAACATGAAGAGCTCGCCGAAGGCGAAGTTGATCAGCTCGATGATGCCGTACACCATGGTGTAGCCGACGGCGATGAGGGCGTAGAGGCAGCCGATCATCAGGCCGTTGACGAGTTGCTGGGCGAGTTCGCTCACGAGGTCCTCAGATCCGCGGCATCGTCAGTCACCGGAGGCGCGGGGGGCGAGTGGCGCAGCGCCTCTCGCCCCCCGCGCCTCCGTGCGGGTCGTTACTGTGTCGGCTGCTGGGGAGCCGTGGTCAGGGCGCCGTTCTGCACGACGACGATGGTGAGCGGTTTGACGACGTCGCCGTTCTCGTCGAACGTGATGGGGCCGGAGATGCCCTGGTAGGTGCCGATGCTGCCAAGCGCATCGTTGATGGCGGTGCGGTCGTTCTTGCCGGCGTTCTTGGCCGCCTGCGCCGCCAGCATGATCACGTCGTAGGAGTTGGCGGCGAACCAGTCGGGGTTGGCCCCGTCGTTGGCGGCCTTGTAGGCCTCGACGAACTTCTGGACCGCCGGGTCGTCGTTCGAATAGTCGAAGAACGTAGACACGAGCATGCCCTCGACCGCGGCGCCGCCGAGCTTGGGCAGTTCGTCTGATGCGTAGCCGTCAGAGCCCAGCATCTGGACGTCCATGCCGAGCTCCCTGGCCTGCTGTGCGATCTTCGAGCCCTCGGGATAGTAGCCGGAGAGGAACAGCAGATCGGGACTCGGCGGCCTTCAGCTTGGTGAGCTGCGACTTGAAGTCTGTATCGCCGGTCGCGTATTGCTGCTTGCCCACGATGGTGCCTCCGGTGCCCGTGACGCCGCTCTCATAGGCGTCCGCCAGGCCGCGGCCGTAGTCGGAGCTGTCGTACATGATCGCGATCTTCTTCTTGCCCAGCGTGGAGACGCTGTACTTCGCCAGCCCCTCACCCTGGAACGCGTCCGTCATGCAGATGCGCCAGATGTAGGCGCCCAGCGGCGTGATGTCCGGGTTGGTGGCGGACGGCGAGATCATGGTCAGGCCGGCGCTCTCGTACTTGGCGCCGGCGGCGATGGTGGCGCCGGAGAACATGTGGCCGTCGACGACGACGACCGAGCTGTCGTCGATGAACTTCTGGGCCACGAGCACGGCCTGCTTCGGGTCGCCGAGGTCGTCGCCGAGCTCCGTCGAGACCTGGCTGCCGTTGACGCCGCCGGCCGCGTTCAGCTCGGCCACGGCGATATCGGCGCCCGCCTTGTGAGAGGCGCCGTAGGTCGCGTAGTCGCCGGTGAACGGCGCGGCGAGGCCGACCTTGAACGGCGCGGCGGCCGGGCTGCTGCTGCTGGAGCTGTCGCCGCTGCTGCCGCACGCGGCAAGAGCGACCGCTGCGAAGCCCAGCGCGAGCACCAAGACAAGTGCAGGCCTTAGCTTCCTGGTGGTGTTGATCACGATTCCTCCCCCTGATGAATGAACGACGATCGGTTGGCCGCACGCGCGGTTCTGGATCCCTGCGTGCAGCCGAACAGTCGTTAGCGCCGCAGTCTAGAGGCGCGGTGAGCGGGCAGTCAAGAGAAACCGCGCCAGGGAGGGGATAAGTGCGGAGGTCAGCCGGGCTGCCTGCCGGTCAGCCCGAGCAGCCGGTCCTGCAAGGGCGCGTCCTCGGGTACCGGCACCGCCGGCCCGTAGACGCCCAGCTTGCGCCACTCCTCGGCGCTGGGCGCGAGCTCGTCCCACAGCCCCTGCACGAGGTCGGGCGGCAGCGTCGTGTCCGCGCCGATGAACCTGGCGATGTCGTAGGCGCGCAGGCCGCGGAAGCTGGTGATGTGCTTGAGGTACTCGCGCGCCGGCCAGTCGCCGTAGCTGAGGTGCACGATGCGGTCCGGGTCGTCGAAGCCGCGGACCGCGAGCACGGCCGTCTCCACGATGCTGGCGAAGTTCAGCTTGGGATGGTCGCCGAGCAGGTCTCCGTCGTACTTGTCGCCGACCTCCTCCTTGGTCCTGCCGGCGAGGACGTCCGGCACCCAGGCGTCGTCGTAGGCGTGGTAGGCGATGGTCTCGCGCAAGGTCGTGCCCGGCTTGCGCGTCATGTCGTCGGGGACCCGACTGTCCCACTGGTCGTCGCGGATCTGGTCGACCACGGCTTGAGCGCCTGGTCGGCCAGGATGAACACTTCCTGTTCTGTCACGGGAACCTCCCGAGGTCGCGGCTGCGTGCTGAGGGTCTTCCCCGGCCGCGTGGCGTCGCGTCTTCGCAGGTCGGCGTGCGGCCGCCGGCGGGGAGGCGTTCGGTCGGACTCCGAACGCGACTAGGGATGTGGCGCTCGCCTGGGTGGTGGCGTAGCTTCGCCGCGTCAGGCCGCCCTGCGCGTGTGCACGCCCTCGGCGACCTCCTCGACGATCTTGGCGTTGAAGGCCGGGAGGTCGTCCGGCCGCCGGCTCGACACCAGCCCGTTGTCGTTGACGACCTCCTGGTCGACCCAGCGCGCCCCTGCGTTCTGCAGGTCGGTCCTGAGCGACGGGTAGGACGTCAGCGTGCGGCCGTTGACCGCCCGCGCCTCGATCAGGATCCAGGCGCCGTGGCAGATGACGCCGACGGGGACGCCGCGGCGGACGATCGCGGTCACGAACTGCACCGCGGGCGTGTCCATGCGCAGGTGGTCGGCGTTGCGTACGCCGCCGGGCAGGACGAGTCCGTCGTACTCATCGGCGTCCGCCTCGGACACGACGCGGTCGACCGTGAGCCTGCCGCCCTTCTCGGCGTGGTCCCAGAGCTGGATGGTCCCGTCTTGCGGCGCCAGAAGTTCTACCGTGGCGCCGGCCTGCTCGAGAGCCTCGCGCGGGCTGATGAGCTCTATGCCCTCCACGCCGTCGGTGGCGAGGATGGCGATCCTCTTGCCTGTGAGATCAGCTGACATGGAGCGTCAGCCTCCTTTCGGGTGCATGAGATGTCACAGAGGAGGCGTTCCCCGGCAGGGGTGAGGCAAACGCGGCCGACACCGGGCGCCGCGAGTCGGCGCCGCGGCGGTGTGGTACCACTGGAACATGCAGCAACGCTGGCAGCACGGCGTCGCCGTCCGGATCGCGAGGGCAGGGACGCGGGCGCGGCTCACGGCCAGGATGGCCGTCTCCCGCGCCCGCGGGCGCCCGCACACGCTCAGCCATCTGGTGACGGCGCGCTGCAACGGCAGCTGCGCCACCTGCCTGTGGCGGAGCGGCGCGGGAGGAGCGGCGCCCGGCTCCTCGCCCGGTCCTTCCGCCGCCCGTGACGACCAGCTCGACACCGCGTCGGTCCGCCGTCTGTACGCAGAGGCCGGGCGCGCCGGGATGGCGCAGGTCGTGGTGTGGGGCGGCGAGCCGCTGCTCCGGCAGGACCTGCCGGAGCTCCTGCTCGCCGCCCGGCGCGCCGGGCTCTTCGTCACGCTCATCACCAACGGCTGGTACGTCGCCGAGCGCTGGGCGGGACTGCGCGGCGCCGTCGACGCGCTCATCCTCAGCCTCGACGACGACGGTGAGGCGCACGACCGGATGCGCGGGCTCCCGGGGCTCTTCGACCGTCTCGAGGCCTTCGTGCTCGCGCTGCGCGACGATCCCCTGCGCCCGACGCTGCTGCTCAACACGGTCCTCTCGCGGCAGAATCCGGGCGCGCTGCGGCGCGTTGCCGCGGTGGCGCGCCGCTGGGACGCGGGCCTCTACTTCTGCCCCATGGAGACCGGCGAGCTCAGCGCCGGCGAAGCCGGCGACCGGCTCGCCGGGCTCGCCCTCTCGCCGCCGGAGCTGCGGGAGGCGGCCAGGCTCGCGCTCGAGCTCAAGGCGGCCGGCTACCCGATCCTCGATTCCCGGGCCTTCCTGGAACTGCTCGCCGCGGACCCGCGCCTGAGCGCCTACACCTGCCGCGCCCCCAGGGCGCGGCTCACGATCGGCGCCGACGGCTCGGTCCGCGACTGCCTGCACAGCGACCGTCCGCTCGCGAACGTGCGCGATCTCTGGGCGGGCGACTCGAGCCTTGCCGCGTTGTTCGGTTCGGCCGGGTGGCGCCGGATGGGGGCCGAGGCGGCGTGCTGCACCAAGTGCAACAACCCGGACGTCGTCGAGCTGTCCTGGCTCTGGGACCTGCGCCCGGTGATGCTGGGCAAGGTCCTGGACCTGGCGCGCCGGTGAGCCGTACCTGTGCGCGCCCCACGTCGTCGTGAGCCAGATCACGCTCGGGCCGGGTGAGGTCGTTGCAGCCGAGGCGTGACACGGTCGCGGCAGCGCCTCGGATCCGCTCTTGCCGGAGCGAGCTGAAGCCGGCCTCGCACGCGACGAGGGCCGTCGGCAGGCTGATGCCGCAGCGCGGCCCTTGCCGGCCTCGGTCAGGCGCTCGCGCAGCGACGCCGGTGCGCTCTCAGCGGCGGAGTCCAACGAGGGCGCGGCGGCCGCGGCGGACGCCGCGTCCGCTCTCAGTCGGGGTCGACCGCGATCAGCGTGAGCCCGAGCTCGGTCCTCGAGCGCGCGGATGCGCGCGAGCTGCTCGTCGTCCGGCTCGGCCGGAGGCGCCTGCAGCTGCGGGCCGAGCTCCTCCATGATCTTCTGCAGCCTCTCCTCACGCGCCGGATCGAGCGAGCGGCAGGAGAAGGCCACGAGCGTGATGCCGAGGTCCTTCTCGAGGGACTGCAGCTTCTCGAGGTCGTCGTCCTCGAGCTTCCTCGTGATCTCGCAGAACATGGTGTGCTCCTCGTGACGTCCGCCGTTGGCGAGAGTGTACCCCGCGGCGGCGCCGGCCTCAGGCCACGGGCACGTCCGACGATGCCTCTTCCGGCAGGTCGAGCAGGATGCGCTGGCCGCGCGTGCGGCGCGCGGTGAAGGCGAAGAGCACGAGCGCGGCGACTCCGGCGACGGCCATCATGATCGCCATGGACGTCGCGCTGATCGTGCCGCCGATGCCGATCAGAGGGATCGCCAGCGCGCCGAGTCCGAGCCGCAGCCCGCCGAAGTAGGCCGCCGCGGTCCCGGCCACCTCGGGATGGAGCGACAGGGCCAGCGCCGTGAGGTCGGGCAGGATGACTCCCATGCTGGCGACGATCACGAAGAACGGGACCGCCAGGCCCCAGAGGCCGAACGCGCCGGTCAGCGCCGAGACGAGGACTGCGACCCCGGCGCCCGCGATGGCGATGAGGCCGGCGGTGAGCAGACTCCGCGGAGAGAAGCGGGCCAGGAGACGGTGATTGGCCTGGCCCGCCACCATCATCCCCAGCGCATTGACGGCGAACAGCAGGCTGTACGTCGTCGGCGAGATGCCGTACAGGTGCTGATAGACGAACGTCGAGCCGCCGAGATAGGCGAAGAAGACCATGTAGACGAACGCGCCGGTGAAGGTGTACCCGATGAAGCGACCGTCGCGGGTGAGCCTCGCCATCGTGCCGAACGCCGCGCCGAGGCCGCCGGCCGAGCGCTTCTCCCGTGGCAGGCTCTCGGGCAGCCAGAGCACGACGCAGACGACGGCGAAGACGCCGATCGCGGTCAGGGCGACGAACGGCCCGCGCCAACCGAGCAGGCGGAGCATCTGGGCGCCGGTCAGCGAAGCCACCAGCGGCGCCACGCCGCCGATGATCACGATCCAGGAGAAGAGCCGGGCCGCCGCGCGCCCGCGGGCGTAGTCGGTGACCATCGCGTTGGGGATCGCCAGGCCGAACGCGGCGGCCGCCCCTTGCACCAGGCGCACGGCCACGAGCACCTCCACGGACGGGGCGACGAGGCAGACGAGCGCCGAGGCGGTGAAGACGACGAGGCCCGCCAGCAGCGTCGGTCGCCGTCCGCGACCGTCGCTCACGGGACCGGCGATCAGCTGGCCGAGCCCGAGCCCGATGAGGAAGGTCGTGACGCTGAGCGCCACGGCGGACTCGGACGCGCCGAGGGCCTCGGCTGCCTTGGGCATCGCAGGCACGAAGAGGTCGGTCGCGAACGAGCCCAGCGTCCAGAGGCCACCGAGGATGAGGATGATGCTCGCCCGTCGGCGTGAGGTGAGCTCCTGGAACTGCGCGGAGGGATCCACAGCTGCTCAGCAGACCGTCATGTCGGCGCAGGTCCCGGGCACCAGCTCGCAGGTGGTCTCTCTTCCGCGGTCGAGCCACGCGACCGGCGGCGAACAGCGCCAAGGCGAGCACGCCGGCTCCGGCGATGACGAGGCCCATGGATACGCCGTTCATCCCGCCGGCGAGACCGACGAGGGGCGTCGCGAGGGCGCCCAGGTCGCCGCCGAGGGTCGGCAGCGCCGGCAGGTAGAGGTCGATGGAGAAGGGACCGATGGTCCAGAGGCCGCCGAGGATGGCGATGATCGCCGCCCGGCGGCCTCGGCTGAAGTCGTTGAGGGTCTGCGGGTGCGCCACGGTCACCGCACCCTACCGCGTCGTGCGAGCCCGGACCAGCGGAAGACGTACGTCCTGGGGCACCTGGGTGTCGTTGGGCGCGCCAGCCGCGTCGGGATGCGAGCCGGACGCGCCGGCGACGCAGCGTCTGTCCGTCATGCGGACGTTGTGACCGTTCCGCGGAACGGTCCGCAACCTTGACACGCCCGGTCATGGCCTGTAGTGAGGTCGTGTGAGCGCTCCCCAGCACGTCCCCGAAGACATCGCCGGCCGCGGCATGAGCCGCGGCCTCATCCTGCTCTTCGCGGTCGCGACCGGGCAGGCGGTCGCCAGCAACTACCTGGCTCAGCCGCTCCTCGACAGCATCCGCGGGCTCTTCGGGGTCTCGGAGACCATGGCCGGTCTGATCGTGACGGCCGCCCAGATCGGCTACGCGACGGGCCTGATCCTGCTGCTGCCGCTCGGCGACCTGTTCGAGCGCCGGCGCCTCATCGTGACGCTGGCGGCGATCACGGCCGTTGGGCTGTTCGCCGCGGCGCTGGCGCCGTCCATCGGGTTCTTCATCGCCGCCGCCGGCGTGATCGGGATGACGTCGGTGATGGCCCAGCTGCTCGTGCCCTTCGCCGCGACGCTGGCGCCCGAGGCCGACCGCGGCCGCGTGGTGGGCAACGTCATGAGCGGCCTCATCCTCGGCATCCTCCTGGCACGCACGTTCTCCGGTCTCGTGGCGCAGGTCGCGGGCTGGCGCGCCCTGTACGTGATCGCCGCCGTGCTGATGCTCGCCCAGACGGTGCTGCTGTACGTCAAGCTTCCACGGTTCCGCCAGTCGGCCGGTCTGGCGTACCCCAAGCTGCTCGTTTCGGTCTTCGACATCGCGCGCGCCGAGCCGGTCTTGCGGCGCCGCGCGCTCTTCGGCATCTTCTCGTTCGCCACGTTCAGCATCCTCTGGACGACGCTGTCCTTCCTGCTGGCCGCGCCGCCGTTCGGGTACAGCGTCTGGCTCATCGGCCTGTTCGGCCTCGTGGGCGCGGCCGGCGCGCTCGCGGCCTCGCTCGTCGGCCGTTTCACGGACCGTGGCTGGGTCTACTGGCTCACCGGTGGCGGGTGCTGGCTCTTGCTGCTGGGCTTCGGATTCCTCTGGCTCGGGCGCGCGTCGCTGGCGCCGCTGATCGTCGGCATCGTGCTTCTGGACATCGGCTCCCAGGGCGTCCACATCAGCAACCAGAGCGAGATCTACCGGCTGCGGCCCGAGGCCCGGAACCGCATCAACGCCTTCTACATGACGTCCTGCTTCGTCGGGGCGGCCGCCGGTTCCGCAGCGGCCGCCTACGCCTACGACCGCTGGGGCTGGGCCGGCACGTGCGCCCTCGGCGGGCTCGTCTCTCTCGCCGCCGTCGCCCGCTGGGCGACCGACCGGCAGCGGCCCCTCGCCGAGCAGGAGCTCGTCCCCGAAGCCCCGCCTCCGGCATGACCCGAAAGGACCACCTATGAGATTCGTCGACGCCCACCTGCACACCGACATGGTCGAGGACGTCCAGCTGCAGAAGCTCGTGATGATGGGCATGGAGGCGGCGGTCATCCCGAGCCCGCACATGTTCGTCGGCACGCACGACGCCGATACCGTCCTGCTCCTCTGGGAGCGCTTCCTCACGATGGAGGCGACCACGGCGAAGACCCTGGGCTACGAGGCGTTCACGTCGATCTCGGTGCCGTTCTTCGGCGTGAACCGCGCCGACGCCGAGAAGTGCCTCGAGCGCATGCCGGAGTTCCTCGCCAACGACCGCGTCGTGGCCATGGGCGAGATCGGCCTCGACTGCGGCACCGAGTTCGAGGAGTGGCTGTTCCGCGAGCACCTCAGGCTGGCCGGGGAGCACGACCTGCCGGTGATCCTGCACACCCCCATCCGCCTGGCGCCGCAGGGCCAGACGTCACGCCGCGCGTGTTCGAGATCATCAAGGAAGAGGGCTACCCCGTGGAGCGCTGCGTCTTCGATCACGCCGGTGAGGAGACGATGGAGTTCCGCATGAGCACCGGCGGGATGGTCGGCCTCTCCATCTGCTGGGACAAGATGCCGCCGGAGGCCGCCGCGAGGATCGTCATCGACCATCCCGAGTGGCGCGACCGCATCATCATCAACTCGGAGCTCGGCGGGATGGGGAACGACTACTTCATGGTGCCGCGCGTGCAACTGGCGATGAAGCTGTTCGGTCTCGACAAGGAGACGATCGACCAGGTGTGCTTCCGCACGCCGCGCGACTTCTTCAAGCTGCCGGTCGAGTGAGCGACCTGGCAGACTCGTCGAGGGGAGCCCGGAAGGACCGCGGAGATCCGCCATGGACACGCTCTTCACCACTGACCTGACGCTCGAGCCTCTCGTGGCCGGCCACGCCGAGGCGATGTTCGACGTACTCAGCGAGCCGGAGCTCTACCGGTACCTCGACTTCGGGCCGCCGCCGTCGCTCGACCACCTGCGCGGCGTCTACGAGGAGCTGGAGGCACGCGTCTCGCCGGACGGGTCGCAGCTCTGGCTGAACTGGGTGGTCCGACCGCGGGATGAGGCTCCCGTCGGCTTCGTCCAGGCCACCGTCAGCGGCGCCGACGCGTGGGTCGCCTACGTTCTCGCAAAGGAGTACTGGGGACGCGGGTATGCGTTCCAGGCCACGCAGGCCGTCGTCGACCACCTGCGTGCCACGTGTGGCGTGGCCCGCTTCCTCGCCACCGTGCAGGCCGGGAACGAGCGGTCCATCCGACTGCTGCGGCGGCTCGGCTTCCGTATCGCGACTGAGGCCGAGGCCCAGGAACACGAGCTCTCGGCCACGGAGCGGCTGTTCGTCCTCGCCGCAGTGACTTCCCGATGATGCGCAGGATGCTCATCGGCAGCAAGAAGCGCGCAGAGCGTCTTGCGCAGGAGGGAGGGACCCGTGTTCCATGACATCCCCGAGGCCATAGGGGAGCGCATGGCCCGACTCGAGGAGATCGACGCGCGCGACCGCAAGGATGGGACGGAGCGACTCGAGCGCCTGCGACAGGTGCCGCGGGACGTCGGCCGGTTCGTGGCGATCCTCGCCGCGGGCGCGCCGCCGGGGGGCTGGATCGAGATCGGCACCAGCGCCGGCTACTCGACCCTGTGGCTGGCTCTGGCCTGCCGCGAGGCCGGCCGGCGCGTGACGACCTTCGAGGTGCTGGACGCGAAGGCGGCGCTGGCGCGCGAGACGTTCGCGCTGACCGGCGTGGACGACGTCGTGGACTTCGTGCACGGCGACGTGCGCGACCACCTGGCCGGTCTGGACGAGATCGCCTTCTGCTTCCTCGACTCCGAGAAGCCGGACTACGGGGAACTCTACGAGGCCGTCGTGCCGCTGCTCGTGCCCGGCGGACTGCTCGTCGCCGACAACGCCGTCGGGTTCGAGGACGTGATGCAGCCGATGCTCGACCGTGCCCTGACCGACGACCGTGTGGACGGAGTGATCGTGCGGTTCCTCACGGGACAGCTCATCTGCCGCAGGCGGTAGGCGTTGTCTGCAAAGGCTACGGCGCCGCAGGCATGGTGACGCCCAAATCGCGTCCGGCGGGCTGCCGGTCTGGCCCGGCTCGGGCAGTACCGCCCACGGCATCGCCGCCGCCGGCGCGCTGAGCTCGACGCAGCCCGGCGTCTACGACCCGGGACAACGGCTGGACGCACGCGCCGACGAAGCGAAGCACGACGAGACGGGCCCGGCGGAGGCGCATGCGCCTCCGCCGGGCCCGTCGGTCTGTGCGGTGGATCAGGCCTCCGCGGTCGGACCCTCGTCCGTGGCCGGAGCGGCCACCGTCGGACCCTCGTCCGCGACCGGAGCGGCCTCTGCCGCGGGGGCGGTGGCCACCGGCGGCGCGACCTGCACCATCGCGGCGGGCGGCGCGGCCGGAGCGGGCGGCGCCGGCGGGTGCTCGATCAGGTCCCCGCGGCCGCCGGAGACGAAGTAGGCGGCGGCGACCAGGGCGATCGTGAAGGGCGTCGTGAGGATGCCGATCCAGCCGTTGGCGACGGCGCCGAGGGCGAAGACGATCACGAGCAGCACCAGGTGCTCCCAGAAGCCGTTGTCGACGACCTGGTGGTAGCTGGCGGACATCGCTTCGGTCAGGCCCATCTTGCGGTCGACCATGAACGGGAAGACGTAGATCCAGACGGTCGCGAGCAGCACGCCGCCGATGATGGTCAGGGAGGCGAGCCCGATCAGGACGACCAGCACGATCGCCGCCCAGAGGAAGCCCCAGAAGCGGTCCATGCAGGAGAACACGTCGCCGATCCGGGCCGGGCGCCCGTCGCGGATGCGGCCGACCACCATGCTGTAGAGCCCCGCGGTCAGCGGACCGGCCAGGATGCCGATCGTGACGACGGAGAGGATGCAGGCGATCAGCGCGCCGACGATGAGCGCGACGATGTCGGCGGCGAAGGCGTTCCAGCCGCCCTTGAAGGTGAGCCCGACGTCGAGACGGGATCTTGCGAATGCGGGTGTGGTGGCGGACACGGTCATGATGGGTTCCTTTCCCCTTGAGTACGTTGCCTGGGGAAAGCCTAGGGCCGCGCCCGCCTCTGGTCGTCACCCGGCGGGCTGAACCTGGGGTCAACTGTGGGAGGAACTTCGGCGCCGGCGGTCTGCCCCTGCGGGGGGATGCCGCCGGCGCCGGGGGGAGAGGGCGCCCGGTCTCAGGCTCCCGGCGCGCCCCCGCTCAGAACGACATCCTGTAGGTGAGCGGCCAGATGCTGGGGCCGATGCCGCGGCTGATCGGCGTCAGCGGGCGCTGCCCGAGCCGCCCCTGCCGGCGCCCCGACGGCGAACGGAAGCGGTCCGCGGGCCTCACCGACGGGCTACGGACCACGCTCGTCACACTACCTTCGTCGGGTTGACCCGCCTTGGGGCGGTCCCTACTCTCGCCACTTCGCCCCCGACGGGCGGACACGGCCGACCAGCGGCCGCGGCGTCATCAAGGCGCCCACCGAGAAGACCGGACGGCGAGCCTCGAGCTCACCGTCACGGCGATCAAGGAGGCACACCGATGCACCACACTCGCCTGGTCGGAGGTCTCATCTCCCTCGCAGCCCTCCTGACCCTCCTGCTCGTCCCCAGCGCTCTCCTCGCCGGCGCGACCGCGTCGACGGCGCCGTCGCCCGCTGCGACGCCCGAGCCGGCCCCGGCCGGGTCGCCCGTCACGACGACGGCGCGTCCGACGCCCACGCCGAGCGTCACCACCACGCCGAGCGTCACCAGGCCGCGAGTGACAAAGGCGCAGCGCCGGGCGCAACTGCGGGCGCAGCGCCTCGCGCGCAAACGCCGCCTCGTCTTGCGCGTCACGCGCATGCAGTTGGGCGTGCCCTACGTCTACGGCGGCGCGTCCCGCAGCGGGTTCGACTGCTCCGGGCTCACCATGTACGTGTACCGGCGTCTGGGCTGGAGCCTGCCGCACGGCGCCACCGACCAGGCGAGCCGCGGCCGGCGGGTCTCGCTGCGTCATCTCGAGATCGGCGACCTCGTGTTCTACGGCGGCTCCGGCTACTACAGCCACGTCGGCATCTACGCCGGCCACGGGCGCGTCATCGACGCGCCGCACACCGGTGCCGTCGTGAGCTACTCGCCCGTCGGCGGCGCGGCGACCGCGCGGCGGCTCATCGGTTCCTGACGAGGCGCCGGGCCGGCCTCATCGGCGACCCCGGAGCGCCGTGGCCGTCGCCCGCCTCTCTGTTCGTTGAGGCTTCGGGGCGCGGCCGGCGCCGGCGTCAGCCCGCCTGGTCCAGCGCCTTGCGCAGGGCGGCCTTGGGGTCGTCCGCGATCGGCAGGCCGTGGGCGAAGCACAGGATCCCGAAGGGCAGATCGAGCAGCGCTTCGACGCTCTTCCGCGTCGCCTCGGGGTCTTCGTGGTACGCCGGGTCGATGAAGTGCAGCCCCGACTCGTCGCTGCTCAGCAGGTCCGAGCAGAAGACCACACCGGGATCGCCCTCGTAGAGGAACGAGTAGTGCGGCCACTCGGGTCCGGGCGTGCGGAACGCGTGCAGCCCGCCCGGCAGCAGCTGGCCGTCGGCGTAGGTGTGGTCCGGCTGCTCGTCTGCCGCCGCGGCGTCCTCAGGCAACCACACGGCCGCGCCGAGCTCGTCGCGGTAGCGCCACGCGGCGCGCTGGTGGCAGCGGGCGGTGAGGAGCGTGGCCGTGGGACGCGGCAGGGCGCCGAGGGCCGCGTCGTCCAGCCGGACCGGGTCGACGAGCACGCAGCCATCGCGCGTCAGCAGAGCCTGCGAGCTCGAGACGTGGCCGCCGATGTTGCTGTTGCTGATGCGCCAGTGCCAGAGCCCGGGGACGACCTCCTCGGCCGCCTGGGCGATCTCTCTCGGTTCGGTCATGGCTCCTCCGCGTCGGCGTTCACCGTGCCTCCCAGCAGGATAGGCAGGCCGGCTCCGAGTCGCAACGCCGGCGGCAGCGCTCCGGCGCTGGGGGCGCCGGTCAGCGGGCCCCGGCGCGGGCGTAGATGTAGCGCAGGATGGCCTCGGCCTGGCTGGCGCCGTCGAGGCCGGCCTCGGCCAGCACCACCTCGCCCGGGCCGCTGCCCAGGTAGTGGCCTTTGCGGAACGGGTAGAGGCTGGCGCCGCGGCCGACCTCGCTCGTCACCCAGCGGTACAGCGTGGGCAGGGTGAAGCCGGTGATCCCGATCGCCTCGGCCGCGCGCGCCTCCGGCAGGATCGCGCGCTGCTCGTCCGGGGGCAGCAGGTCGAAGAGCTCGGCGCTGGCGACGTAGTAGACCAGCGCGTCCACTCCCTTCTCCTCCAGCAGCGGCAGGGCCTCGCGCACGAAGGCGTAGGCGACGGCGCTCTCCTGCAGCACCACGGTCACGTCGGGCGACTCGCTCGAGCGCAGCGCGTAGACGCCCGAGACCGCCGCCTCGGCCGGCGCGAGGCCCAGGGCCGGCCGGTCGAGCACCGGCTCCGCCGGCCGCGTCACGAACATCGAGATGACCGCGGGCCGCTGCGCCAGCGCGGCCGCCGTCAGCGTCCAGATCTCCTGCGGCTCCCACGGCGTCAGCGAGACGGCGGTCCCTCTGGGGAAGTCCTCCTGCAGCAGTTGCAGGGGCTGCGGATCCGCGTGCGTCGGCCCGTCCTCGCCGGTCTTGAGACCGGCGTGCGCGCAGACCAGGATCATCGGCTTGTACGGCTCGCCGGAGACGGCCTTGCGCGCCTGGGCGCCGATGGCGTGCAGGCGCGCCGCGATGTGGCTGAGCGGCGCCATGAACGCCCCGTAGGACGAGCCGACGCCCAGGTCGTGCCCGTAGGCCGTGATGCCGCTGAGGACGCCGGCGATGGCGTCTTCGCAGATCCCGCCGACGGAGAGGAGCCGTGCCTCGGGGTTGGAGCGCGCGTTCCAGAAGCCGGGCGGGAACCCGTCGGCGATCGTGCTGACGCTGGTCGAGCCCATGAGGTCGGCGGAGGCAACGAGGAACGCTCCGCCGCTGGCCTCCTGCAGGTGGTGCAGCGCGCGGCCGAACTCGCCGCGGAGGGTGGTGAAGGTGCCGGGCTCGAGGCGCAGCTCGAGCGGGGTCGCCTCCGGTGCGGGCGCGACCTGCGCGGCCGCCTCCGCGAGCTCGAAGGCGACGTCGAGGCGCGGGGCGCCGGGCCGGGGGGCCCGTTCGCGCGCCTCGAGGCGGTCGCGGGCGGCGGCGAGGCGCTCCGCGAGCGCCGCCGCCATCGGCAGTTGCGCGTGCACCTGCGACCTGATCGTCTGCAGCGCCGTCCAGAAGCACTCCTCGCGGACCGTGGCGCCGTCGGCGCCGGCGCAGCGCTGCTCGCCGGGCTCGCACGTGGGCAGGTCGAGCTCGGCGCCGGTGGTGCGGCTCAGTTCCGCGAGCGCCTCGTAGAAGCCCTCGGAGCAGAGCTTGTGGCCGGCGCCGTGGCTCGCCTTGCCCTCCACGCCGTAGCGCCAGCCCTTGCGCGTGTGGTAGACGATCGCCGTGGGCTGGCCGGTGTCCAGCGCCAGCGCGTGTCGCTGGGCCGCGACGACCTGCTGCACGTCGTGGCCGTCCGGCACCTCCACCACGTTCCAGTCGTGGAGGTAGAAGAGCTCCCGCGGGTCCCACTGGACGTAGTCGCCCGGGACGACGCCGTCGCGGCAGACGTGATCGCTGTCGATCGAGGCCTGGTTCCAGTCGAGGTGCACGACGAGGTTGGCCAGGGACGCGGTGCCGGCCGCGGCGAGAGCTTCGCTCACGCGGCCGGGCGTCAGTCCGCCCTCGCCCTCGATGATGTGCACGCGCGGCGCGTCGGCGCCGTAGCGGTCGGCGGCGCCGAAGCCGAGCCCGATCGAGCTGGCGACGCCGACGCCGGAGGCGCCCGTGGCGAGCTTGACGAAGGGGGTGGCCGGCGTCGGATGCCCGTCCAGCGCACGGGCGCCGAAGCGGCGGAACAGCGGCGTCGCCGTGATCGGATTGCGGCGGAAGCCGAGGAGGTCCTCGAGGCGGAGGCGCTGCTGCAGGCTCGCGGGTAGCAGCGCCGGATCGGCCACCGCGGCCACCTCGTCGCGCAAGGCCCACATCGCGTACAGACCCATGGCCTTGTGGCCGGCCGCATAGCTGATCAGGTCGGCGTCCGGCCGGTCGGGATCGGAGAGGTCGTAGTCGAGCGCGTCGAACAGCACGGCCGCGACGGCGCGACCCGAGGAGATCGAGCCGCCGGGGTGGCCCGACGTGGGCACGTAGTTGAAGAGGAGGGCGCAGAGCGAGCGGTAGAGGAGGTCGAACGCCTCCAGGTGGTCGACCTCAGGCTGGGTGAGCGGCCCGCCCGGCGGCATCGCCTCCGAGATGTCGACGTAGGTGGCGCGCCTCGGTCCGAAGGTGAACGTCATGGTCCCCGCTCCTTTCGCCCCGGCGTCCTCGTGTGCGCCGCGTTCGTGGCCCGGATTGTACGACCATTCGACGCCGGCGGAGTGCGGGGCGCCGGTCGCAGGGCGCCGCCGCCGCCGCGGCTACTTGAGTGTGAAGACGGTGATCTGGCCGTCGTAGCCGGGGCCCTGGGCGGGCGGGAAGCGCTGGCTGAAGAAGACGGTGAAGTTGCCGGGCTTGAGCGCCGTGATCGTGATCGCGTTGTCCGTCTGCAACTTGAAGCCCTGGTCCTGCGGTGTCACCGAGTGGCCGAAGCCCATCCCGTAGTCGGCGTTGATGATGCGGAAGGTGAGGACCACCGGCGGCTTGTCCGGCCCGGAGAGCTTCCAGGCGAGCCGGACCTGCGTGCCCAGCTCATGGGTGCCGAGGTTGAGCTTGACCGGCGCCTTTCCCGACACCTTGCTCGTCACGACCTCCTCCCACGTGGGAGACGGGCCGGCGCCCGGGGAGCCGCCGCAGCCGGCGCTCGCGGCCAGCGAAGCCGCGAGCGCGAGCACGGCGGCGCCGAGCAGGACGAGCCTGGTCACGCTGCGCATCGGGTGCCTCCTCAGCCGGCCACGACGGTGAAGCTGCTGGTGACGGGCGTACCCGCCTTGAGCATGGCCCACACCGGGCAGATCTGCGCCTCCGACAGTCTGAGCGCGTGCTCCACCCGTGAGGGCTCGACCTCGCCGTAGACGGTGAACGCGAGGTCGATGGCCGTGATGACCGTGGGATGCTCGTCGCGGCGCTGTCCGCGGGCAGTCACCTCGACACGCTCCACGGGCTGACCGTCGCGGCGCAGCAGCGCGGCCACCGAGCTGCCGCTGCAGCCGGCGAGGCTCGAGAGGAGCAGGCGCAGCGGCGTCATGCCCTTGAGTCCCCCGTCACTGCCGGGTAGCGGGTAGTCGACGGTGATCTCGTGCTCGCCATCGCTGATCGCGAACTCCATCGGGCCTCGTTGTGCGGCGTGGACGGTGAGTTCGGACGGCATGTCGTGCTCCTTCGCCGGGTGATGCTGCCGGGAGCATTCTCTCAGCCCGAGTGGTGCTCTGTCTCCCCGGAGTTCGATCGCCGCCGGACTATCGTGGCGGCTGTCGGGGAAAGCACCCACCGTCCGCTTGCGAGAAGACAAGGAGACCTCTGTGATCGACGTCGTGATCTGGTCCGACATCGTCTGACCGTGGTGCTACGTCGGCGCGTCGCGCTGGCTCAGAGCACTCGACGACCTCGGCGACGGAGGCCGCCCAGCTGAACTGGCGGTTCGCCGCTTTCGAGCTGGATCCGACGGTCCCGCCGGAGGGCATCGGCTTGGCCGACTATCTCCAGGGCAAGTACGGCCCGGGAGCGCTCGACGACATGGCGCGGCACCTCGGCGATGCGGCCGCCGCGGACGGCCTGCCGCTGCTGGACCTGCGGACGCTTGCCCGGCGCCCCAACACGTTCGCGGCTCACCGCCTGCTCGCGGGCGCGCTCGAGGAGGGAGAGGACGAGGAGGGCGAGCTCGTGCAGCAGACGCAGCAGCAGCGCCTCGGACTCGACCTGCTCGCGGCCTACTGGGCACGCGGGGAGGACGTCGGCGACCGCGAGGTGCTCGAGGGTCTCGCGCGAGGCGGCCGGCATGCCGGCCGCGCGTGTGGTGGCCGCCCTCGACGACGACCTCACGGCGACGGCGGTGCGGCTGGACGAGCGTCGGGCGGCCAAGATAGGCATCCGCGCCGTCCCGACCTTCGTGTTCGGCCGGCGGTTCGCGGTGAGCGGCGCGCAGCCGCCGGCCGCTCTCGTCGACGCCGCCCGGCGCGCCATCTCCGGCGCCTGAGGCGGTGTCCTCACGGCGTCGCGCCCGGCTCGGGCCCCGCCGCCCCGCGAGAGGCCTTTCGATTGTGGCCCGGGGCGCACGAACGTATCATGGTCGGGTGAGGCGCGCCCCGCGGGGCGCCAAGGACGAACCGTCCGGTCCGGGCCCTCCACTGCTGCCGCTGGAGGGAGGCAGTCGCCGAGCCAGTGCCCGCGCCGGTCAGAGGAGGCTGCATGACCGACGCCGCCGTCGCCGTGGCGGGTGCCTGGACCACCGACCCGTCACGACTTCCCGACGAGCTCTCGAGTACCTTCCGCGCCGTCATGGGCTGGGGTGGCGTGGCCGTGTGGGACGAGGCCGTCGACATCGTCGACCTCACCCGAGAGTTCGCCGCGCGCACCGTCCAGGAGTGCTGCGGCCAGTGCTTCCCCTGCCGCATCGGCATGCACGAGGTCGCCGACATCCTCGAGGAGATCTGCGAGGGCAAGGGCACCGAGGCTCGGCTCGCGCGCGCCCTCGAGCTCAGCCAGCACGTCGCCGAGGCTTCGCGCTGCGACCTCGGCCGCACCGGCGGCTACGCGGTGCTCGAGTCGCTCGAGCAGAACTACGACCGCTTCGCCGCCGCGGTCGCCGACAGGAAGTCCCTCCCGCGAGGCGTCTACGCGGCCACCGTGGTCGCGCCGTGCATGGCCGCCTGCCCCGCCGGCGTGGACATCCCGGCCTATGTGGAGCAGCTGCGCATCGACGAGGTCGAGCGCTCGGCCGAGGCCGTGCGCAAGCGCTGCCCCATGCCGGGGACCATCGGCCGCGTGTGCGTGCGTCCCTGCGAGGACGCTTGCCGCCGCGGCTCGGTGGACGAGCCGGTCGCCATCCGCACGCTCAAGCGCTTCGTCGCCGACAGCGAGCCCGAGCCCATCGCCTGCCCCATGCCCGGCCAGCCGCGTGTCGCCATCATCGGCGCCGGCCCGGCCGGCCTCGCCTGCGCGTACTATCTGGGGCTGGACGGCGTCACGAGCACGATCTTCGAGGCGCTTCCCGAGGCCGGCGGCATGGCCGCCGTCGGCATCCCCGACTACCGCCTGCCGCGCGAGGTGTTGCGCTCCGAGGTGGAGCGCGTCGAGTCCCTCGGCGTCAAGATCGTCTACAACTTCCGCTTCGGCGTCGACGCCACCATGGAACAGCTCTTCGAGCAGGGCTACGAGACCGTGTTCGTCGCCGTGGGCGCCCACCAGTCGGCGAGCATGGGCTGTGAGGGCGAGGACGCCGGCTACGACGGCTTCATGCCCGGCGTCGAGTTCCTGCGCGAGATCGCCTTCGGCAAGACGCCGCTGACCGGCGAGACGATGCTCGTGATCGGCGGCGGCAACGTGGCCATGGACTGCGTCCGTTCCGCCCGCCGCATCGGCTTCGGCGACGTCAAGCTGCTCTACCGCCGCACCGAGGCGGAGATGCCGGCCGACCCGGTCGAGATCGCCGAGGCCAAGGAAGAGGGTGTCGAGATGGTCACCCTGGTCGCGCCGACGAAGATCATCGCCGAGGACGGCAAGGTCACCGGCCTCGAGTGCCGGCGCATGCAGCTGGGCGAGCCCGACTCGTCCGGGCGTCGCCGCCCGGAGCCGGTCGAGGGATCCGAGTTCGTGATCCCCTGCGACTGCATCGTCCCGGCCATCGGCCAGGTCTGCGGCGTCGACCAGCTCGTGCCCAGCCACATCGAGGTGAGCAAGTGGAAGACCCTCGAGGTCGACCCGCTCACCATGCAGTCCGCCGACCCGCGCGTGTTCGGCGGCGGCGACTGTTACACGGGGCCGAGCAGCCTCGTCGCGGCGCTGGCCGCCGGCCGCCGCGCCGCGGCGTCCATCAACGAGTTCCTGCAGGACAAGCCGGTCCAGCCGCCGCTGGAGGACCGGCTCGAGCACGCCATGCTCGAGGTCATCCGCACCGAGGCGCAGATCCCGATCCCGTTCAGCGGGAGCACCGAGAAGCTGCGGCCCATGGTCGTGCCCCCGGAGGTCCGCATCCAGTGCTTCGACGAGGTCGAAGGACCGGTCAGCGCCGCCGACGCCCGGCGCGAGGCCGAGCGCTGCCTGCGCTGCTACCGCATCGCCGTGGCGGTGGTCTGAGATGACCGACGTACAGAAGACCGACGCGACGATGACCGACGCCCCGCAGCTCACCATCGACGGCCGGGTGCTCGCGTTCGAACCCGGCCAGACGATCCTCGACGTCGCGAGCGCCAACGGCATCGCGATCCCGACGCTCTGCTACCTGCCGGAGGCGGGCCACCGTGACGTGTGCCGCCTCTGCGTGGTCGAGGTGGCCGGCGCGGGCCGGCTGCTGCCGGCCTGCAGCACGCCGGCCACCGAGGGCATGGACGTCCAGTCCATGAGCGACCGCGTGCGGAGCTCGCGGCGGTCGACGCTCGAGCTCATCATCGGCTCCGGCCGCCACACCTGCATCACCTGCGAGTCGCTCGGCGAGTGCGAGCTCAGCCGGCTCGCCTACGAGTACCAGGTCGAGCCGCCGAGCGAGCTGCCCGGCGCCGAGGAGTTCCCGCTCATCGAGGACGCCTACGTCATCCGCGACTACTCCAAGTGCATCCTCTGCGGCCGTTGCTGGGCCGCCTGCACCGCCATCCAGGTCCACGGCATCGTGCCGCACCCCTCCGGCCGGCGCGCCGAGCGCGCCGGCGGCAAGGACTGGTACCCGCTGCCCGACCTCGACCAGTGCGAGCTGTGCGGCCAGTGCGTGGACGCGTGCCCCGTCGGCGCCCTCACCGAGCGCACCGCCAAGGGCGTCGCCCGCCACTGGGAACTGCAGCGGGTGCGCACCACCTGCCCGCACTGCGGCATGGGCTGCCAGACCGTCGTGCACCTCAAGGACGGCGACGTGGTCAAGGTCACCGGCGCCGGCGACGTGCCGCCCAACCGCGGCCGGCTCTGCAAGCGCGGGCGGTTCGCCGTGCTGGAGCCCGACGAGCGCGTCCGCCTCGAGGAGCCGCTGGTGCGCAAGGGCGGCGTCCTGGTCAAGGCGAGCTGGGACGAGGCGCTCGACCTCGTCGCCGAGAAGCTCGGTGCGGCCGGCGACGTCGCCGGCCTCATCGCGCCCGTGTGCACCAACGAAGAGGCCTATCAGGCGCAGAAGTTCTTCCGCGCCGTGCTCGGCACCAACGACCTCGACCACCGCGCCGTGGAGGCGTCGAAGGTCTCGCTGGCGAGCGCGGGGACGGGCGCCGGCGTCTGCTACACCTCCGGCGCCTTGACGGTGCTCGAGGAGGCCCGCGCCGTCCTCGTGGTCGGCGACGGCGCCGTGGCCGACCACCCGGTGGCCGGCACCGCGCTCCGCCGCGCCGTGCGCGACGGCGCGCACCTCATGGTGCTCGACTCGGGCCACAGCGACCTCGGCGAGACCGCCGCGGTGCGCATCACCGCCGAACCGGCGGCGCTGCCGGAGGTGCTCAACGGCATCATCGCCGTCCTGCTGGCCAACGAGCTCGCCGGCCGTCGCGACGCCGGCGAGACGGTCCCGCACGAGCGCGAGCTCGAAGCCATGCTCGCCGCCGTACTTCCCGAGCGCATCGCCGAAGACGCCGGCGTGGACGCCGCGACCATCAGGGCGATCGCCGGCAAGCTCGTCGACGTGCGGCCGGCCGTCGTCTGCGCCACGCTCGGCGCCGGCGACGACCTCGCCGGCACCGGCGCCGCCGTCGTCAAGCTGCAGTCGCTGCTCGACGACCTCGCCGGCGCCCGCAGCGTCTCGCTGCCGCTCGGCGCCGGCAACGTCCAGGGCCTCGTGGCCATGGGGGTCGCTCCGGACGTGCTGCCGGGCGGCGACCTCGTGACCGACGCGGAGGCGCGGCAGCGGCTCGCCGACGCCTGGGGCGTCGCCTCGCTGCCGGCCGCGCCCGGCCGCTCCACAGCCGGGATCCTCGCCGGGCTCGGCGACGGCTCGCTGCCCACCGCCTGGGTCTGGGCCAACGAGGCCGCCTCGTTCGGCGAGGCCGCCGGCGTGCTGGCGGCGCTCGACAAGGCCGCGTTCGTCGTCGTCCAGGGCGCCGTGCGCGGCGACCTCGCCGAGATCGCCGACGTGGTCCTGCCGGCGGTCGCCTGGGGCGAGGAGGACGGTACGTTCACCAACGCGGAGCGGCGCATCAGCCGCCTGCGGCGGGTCCAGCGCCCTCCGGGCGCCGCCCGTCCGGGCTGGTGGGCGTTCCGTGAGGTCGCCAAGCGGCTCGGCCACGAGTGGCAGGCCGGCTACCCCAAGGCCGTGTGGGAGGACGAGATCTCGCTGCTCATCCCCAGCCTCGGCGGCGTCACCTACGCGGAGATCGAAGAGTACGGCCTCTGCTGGCCGGCTCCGGCGCCGGTCACCGCCTGACCTGTCTGCGCCTTCGAGCGGCGCGGCGGGTGGCCTTGCAGCCGCCCGCCGCGCCGCTTTGGCGTCGCCGACTCGTTCAAGGCGGTCGGCGACGTGGACAAGCCGCTGCCCAAGGGGTACGGCGAGTGGCTGCTGAGACTCAGGCGTCCGCTGCGACCGGGCAACGCTTGTCGTCTGCGCGCCGCGGGAAGGCTTGAGGCACGGCCACCCGCGCACCAAGGAGCCATGCCATGCTGTGCAGCCTCGCCACCAAGCTCGACCAGGGCCAGATCCAGGAGATCGAGTCGCTCGAGAAGGACCTTGGCACGCCGATCCTCGCGTTCGCCTGCCACCAGATGGATGCGGCGCCCATCGACGCCGCGCAGGTCGACCGGCTCAAGAAGCTGGAGGACCGGTTGGGCGTGGCCCTCGTCGCAGTCAAGCAGTAAGGAAGAGGCGCATTCTGTCGCCGCTCTGCGTGCCGGCCGGCGCGGGCAGGTGCACGCGCCGGCCTGATCCTTCCCCTTGACACGCCGGGCGCCCTGGGTGACGGACGACTTTGGGCGACCGGGCCGCGGGATGAGCGTTTCTGTTCGTCCTGAGGCCCGATTTGCGCGCGTTTTGACGTTGTTTAAGTGCGCGGATGTTCGACATTTTGTGACAAACAGCACAAGCCTTTACCTGCGGTTGCGCCATGTCGTACAGTCGCGCACACTGATATGCAGATACCCCCCATGGTTCTTGTCAAGGGGTGACGGGTCCCGCCTCCCCCGGCGGCCGCCTCCTCAAAAGGACCGCTCGCGCTAGGAGGCACGAATGCAGCAGCTGGCCCTGATCGTCCCGGGCATGTGGGCCGACCACCACGTGATCGCCGTCCGCGGTCTCTTCCGTGAAGTCGAAGGGGTCGAGGTCTTCGGCGCCAGCGCGATGGACGCGACGCTTCGTCTCGAGTACGACCCAGCGAAGACCGACCCGCAGCGCATCGCCGCCCAGCTCGAAGAGGCCGGCTACGCCATCGGTGAGGCCGCGGATGCCGACGCTCCACCGACGGACAAGCCGGCGTGGCTCACCGCCGGGGTGCGAGTCACCGCGACGGACCCCGCCGACCTCACCATGTCGGGCGACCACCGCAAGTACTGATCACCGATCGACCTGTGTGCATCCCCGTCCACGATCCGTCCGGTCCCCCCGGGCCGCGCTCCTCGCGCGGCTCGTTCCCGGGCGTGAAGGAGTCGCCTCATGGATGACAAGAGCAACGCCGACGTCAAGCCGGTAGCCGCGAAGAGTATCGACCCCGCCGCCCTCGAGATGCTGGCGCATGCCGATGGCTGTGGTATCGACACCGCGTTCTCGCGCGCGGACACCATGAAGCCCTGCCCCATCGGCGAGTCCGGCGCCTGCTGCCGCATCTGCTCGATGGGGCCCTGCCGCCTCGTCGGCAAGAACGCCGAGGAGAAGACCGGCATCTGCGGCGCCGACATGGGCACCATCGCCTCGCGCCACTTCGCGCGGCAGGTGGCCGGCGGCGTGTCCGCCCACTCCGACCACGGTCGCGACATGGCGATGACGCTGCGCGCCGTCGCTTTGGGCGAGGCCGCGGGGTACAAGGTCAAGGACGAGCAGAAGCTGCACGTCGTCGCCGACTACCTCGGCGTCCCCACCAGCGGCCGCGAGGTCAACGAGATCGCCCTCGACGTGGCCGACGTGGCCCTCACCCAGTTCGGCCAGCCGCACGGCGAGATCATCTACACCAAGCGCGCGACTCCCAAGCGCCAGGCCAAGTGGCGCGAGCTGGGGATCACCCCTCGCGCCATCGACCGCGAAGTGGTCGAGGTGCTGCACCGCACCCACGAAGGCGTCGACCTCGACGCCGAGAACATCCTCAAGTCGGCGCTCCGCTGCTCCCTGGCGGACGGCTGGGGCGGCGCGATGCTGAGCACCGACATCAGCGACATCCTCTTCGGTACGCCGTCGCCGCTCTCGTCCGAGGTCAACCTCGGCGTGCTCAAAGACGACCAGGTCAACGTGATCGTCCACGGCCACGAGCCGACGCTCTCCGCCATGCTGGTCGAGGCCGCCCGCGACCCCGAGCTCATCGCCGAGGCCAAGGCCGCCGGCGCGGAGGGCATCAACCTCGCCGGCATCTGCTGCACCAGCAACGAGATCCTCATGCGGTACGGCATCCCGGCGGCCGGCAACTTCCTGCATCAGGAACTGGCCGTCCTCACCGGCGCGGTCGAGGTCATGGTCGTCGACGTCCAGTGCATCATGCAGGCGCTCGGACCGCTCGCCCAGCGCTTCCACACCAAGCTGGTCACGACCTCGCCCAAGGCCAAGATCCCCGGCGCTACCCACGTCGAGTTCGACGAGCACCGCGCCCCCGAGACGGCTCGCGAGATCGTGCGCATGGCGATCGCCAACTACGCCAATCGCGGTCCCATCCACATCCCCGACTTCCACGAGCCGCTCGTCGCCGGCTTCAGCCACGAGTACCTCAACTACATGCAGGGCGGCTTCCACCGCGGCTCGTTCCGCCCGCTCAACGACGCCATCATCGCCGGCCGCGTGCGCGGCCTCGCCGGCGTCGTCGGCTGCAACAACGTGCGCGTCACCCAGGACGAAGGCATCGTCGAGATGATCAAGCGCTTCATCGCCGACGACGTCATGGTCGTGGTCACCGGCTGTGCGGCCACCGCGGGCGCCAAGGCCGGCTACCTGAGCCCCGAGATCCTCGACCACGCCGGCCCCGGCCTGCGCGAGGTCATGGAGGCCATCGGCATCCCGCCGGTGCTCCACCTCGGGTCCTGCGTCGACAACTCGCGCATCCTCACCGTGCTCACGCAGGTCGCCACAGAGGGCGGCCTCGGCGAGGACATCGACGACCTCCCGGCCGTCGGCCTGTGCCCCGAGTGGATGTGCGAGAAGGCCATCGCCATCGGCACCTACTTCGCCGCCTCCGGCGCCCACGTCATCTTCGGCGTGAGCAGCCCGGTCGAGGCCTCGAGCGTGGCCACCAAGCTCATGACCGAGGGCTGGGAAGAGATGGTCGGCGGCGACCTCGAGTTCATCCCGGATTGGGACGCGATGTACGCGCGCTCGCTCGAGCTCATCGACGCCAAGCGCGCCGCGCTCAAGCTCCCGGCCTACGACCCGTCGCAGTACGGCGACAGCGGCGACAGCACGTTCTTCGCCGAGATCAAGAAGTATCTGGCCGACAGGGCCGCTGAGGCCGAGCGCGGCGTCGAGACCGTCGGCTCGCCCGTCTACCCGCTCGCCGATGGTCACTCGCACGACCACGGCGACGGGCACACGCACTCGCATGATGAGGGAGAGGCCTGATGTCACGCTATATCGCGACCCGGGCCATCCGTGGCGCTCAGGGCATCGTCCGCGAGGCCGAGGAGGCCGTGAACGCGGCCCTGGCCGAGCTCGGCCCCGACGCCCCGGTCGCCTTCACCAACACCGCCTACTTCCTGCCGGTGATCTACGCCTTCACCGGCGAGAAGGTCGAGAAGCTCGGCGACCTGCCGCCGATCATCGAGCGGGCGAAGAGCCTGCTCCACCCGGTCCCCAGCGACAAGATGTGGCTGCCGTACCTCGGTGAGACGCTCGACAGCGGCATCGCCACCCTCTTCGCCGAAGAGGCGATAGAGGGAGCGCGCTTCGCCCGCGGCACCGAGCCGCAGGTCATCAAGCTCGACCACGCCGGCGCCGGCGGCGGACGCTTCACCGGCGGCGACCTCGGCGTGCACGGCGACAAGATGAAGCTGAACGGCCCGATCGACGACATCCAGCTGCGCGCCTGGGGCATCCAGCTCGTGGACGGGCGCATGCCCGGGTTCTGCGCCATCGTCGGGTGCGCCAAGAGCAACGAGGTCGCGGTCAAGATCGTCCGCGAGCTCCAGAGCCGCGGCATCCTCATCTTCCTCAGCGGCAACGTCAACGGGCGGAGCATCATCCACCAGTTGCAGGAAGAGGGCATCCAGCTCGGCTACGACACCTTCACGGTGCCGTTCGGCGTGGACTCCATCTCGGCCGTCTACGCCTTGGGCTTCGCCGCCCGCTCGGCGCTGACGTTCGGCGGCATGGACGCCGGCAACGCGCGCAAGATCATGCTCTACAACAAGTACCGCGTGTTCGCCTTCGTGCTCGCGCTCGGCGAGGTCGACGACCTCAAGTACGCGACCGCCGCCGGCGCCATCAGCTTCGGCTTCCCGACGATCGCCGACACGCGCATCCCGCAGATCCTCCCGACGGGCGTCACGACCTACGAACACGTCGTGAGCATGCCGTTCGACGAGATCCCCGGCGCCGACGACATGGAGCGCACGGAGAAGCTCATCCAGCGCTGCATGGAGGTCCGCGGCGTCAAGGTCAAGATCGCCAAGGTGCCGATCCCCGTCTCCTACGGATCGGCCTTCGAGGGTGAGCGCATCCGCAAGGACATCATGTACGCGGAGTTCGGCGGCAAGCGCTCGCACGCGTTCGAGTACCTGCGCATGAAGCCGGCGGACGAGGTCGAGGACGGCAAGATCACCATCAACGGCACCGACATCGACGGCATGGAGGAGGGTGGCGCCCTGCCGCTCGGCATGGTCGTCGACGTCGCCGGCCGCAAGATGCAGACCGACTTCGAGCCCATCCTCGAGCGCCAGTTCCACTACTTCATCAACGGCGTCGAGGGCATCCAGCACAACGGCCAGCGCGACATCGCCTGGACGCGCATCAGCAAGAACACGTTCGAGAAGGGCTTCCGCCTGGAGCACTTCGGCAAGGTCATCCACGCCCGCATCCACGAGGTGTTCGGTAACATCGTGGACAAGGTGCAGGTGCACCTGACGACCGACGCGGCGGAGGTCGACGAGCTCATCGAGGTGGCGCGCGAGGCGTACAACGAGCGCAACGAGCGCATGGCGAACCTCACCGACGAGTCGGTCGACACGTTCTACAGCTGCCTGCTCTGCCAGAGCTTCGCGCCCAACCACGTCTGCGTGGTGAACCCGGAGCGCGTCGGGCTCTGCGGCGCCTACAACTGGCTCGACTGCAAGGCCAGCTTCGAGATCAACCCGACCGGCCCCAACCAGCCGGTGCCCAAGGGCCTCACCCTCGACCCGGTCAAGGGTGAGTTCAGCGGTCCCAACGAGTTCATCTACCGGCAGTCCAACCAGACGGTCGAGAAGGTGACCTTCTACTCCATCATGGAAGCGCCGATGACCTCGTGCGGCTGCTTCGAGTGCATCATGGTCCTCGTGCCCGAGGCCAACGGCTTCATGATCGTCAGCCGCGAGGACCCGAGCATGACGCCCTGCGGGATGACGTTCTCGACCCTCGCCGGCACCGCCGGCGGCGGCATGCAGACGCCGGGCATGATGGGCATGGGCAAGTACTACCTCACGAGCAAGAAGTTCATCCCCGCCGACGGCGGCATGAAGCGCGTCGTCTGGATGAGCTCCAACCTCAAGGAGAGCATGCGTCCGGCCCTCGAGGAAGTCTGCGCGCGCGAGGGTATCCCGGACCTGCTCGACAAGATCGTCGACGAGACGATGGCGACCAGCGTGGAGGAGTTGCTGCCCCTGCTCGAGGCGAACGGGCATCCTGCCCTGACCATGGACCCGCTCTTCTGACCACAAACACACCCGGAGGGTGCAGATGACACCTGTGGAGATCCCCGTAGAGAAATGGCCCGGCGCGGTGCGCGAGGTCACGCTCGGGAGCAGTTATGCCGGCGGCACGCGCGGGAGCGCCGTGACCGTCGGTGGAGAGACCGCATTGCCGTACCTCGGCTTCGAGGGCGCCATGCCTCACCGGCCGGCGATCGCCGTCGAAGTCCAGGACATGCACCCGGGCGACTGGTCCGCGGAGCTGCAGGCGGCCTGGGGCGACGCCATGGACGACGCCGCCGTGTGGGCGCAGAAGGCCGTGGAGGCGGGGGCGGACCTGATCGCCCTCAAGCTTCGCAGCTGCCACCCCGACCAGGGCGACGGCTCGTGCGAGAACGCCGTGCGCACCGTCGAGCGCGTGCTGGCCGCTGTGCCGGTGCCGCTGATCGTCTACGGGCCCGGCTCGGCCGACAAGGACAACGAGGTGCTCGTCGCCGTCGCCGAGAAGACCAAGGGCGAGCAGCTCGCCCTCGGCCTCTGCGAGGACAAGAACTACCGCACCATCGTGGCGGCGGCGCTCGGCAACGGGCACGCGGTGATCGCCCAGACGCCGATCGACGTCAACCTCGCCAAGCAGCTCAACATCCTGATCAGCGACATGGGCCTGCCCCTCGAGCGCGTGCTCATGGACCCCAACACCGGCGCGCTCGGCTACGGCCTCGAGTACACGTACTCGGTGATGGAGCGCCTGCGTCTCGCCGCCCTCATGGGCGACACCATGACGCAGCAGCCGATGATCTGCACGGCCGGCGAAGAGGCCTGGCGCCAGAAGGAAGGTCGCGCCGAGGGTGACGTGCCCGAGGCGTGGGGCGCGCTCGCCGAGCGCGGCGTCGCCTGGGAGATCGCCACGGCCACGACGCTGCTCGAGTCCGGCGCGGACATCCTGGTCCTGCGGCATCCGGCCAGCGTGAGCGCCGTACGCGAGGCCATCGACGACCTGACGAAGGGAGCCTGAGCGATGGCCCTCAGCGGACTCCAGATCTACAAGCTGCTGCCCCAGACGAACTGCAAGGAGTGCGGGTTCCCCACCTGCCTCGCCTTCGCCATGAAGCTGGCGCAGAAGGGCACCGAGCTCGACAAGTGCCCCTACGTGAGTGAAGAAGCCAAGACGTCGCTGGCCGCCGCGTCGGCGCCGCCCATCAAGCTCATCACGATCGGTGCGGGCGACCGCGCCTTCGGGGTCGGCAACGAGACGGTGATGTTCCGGCACGAGAAGACCTTCGTCCATCAGCCCGGCCTCGTCATACGCGTCAAGAGCGACGCGGCCGACCTCGCCGAGGTGGCGGGCCGCGCCGGTGCGTACAGCGTCGACCGCGTGGGCATGACGCTCATGCTCGACGGCCTGGCGGTCGAGGACGCCGGGGGCGGCGCGGCCGCCTACGCCGCGGCCGTGGCCGCGGCCCGTGCGGCCGCTCCCGGGCTGCCGCTGGTGCTCATGAGCGCCGACGCGGCGGCGATCGATGCGGCCCTCTCCGGCGGCGCAGCCGCCGAGAAGCCGCTCATCCACGCCGCCACCGCCTCCGACTGGCAGGCGATGGCCGAGGTGGCCAAGAAGCACGGCTGCCCGCTGGCCATCCGCAGCGAGGACGGCGACATCGACGGGCTCGAGGCGCTCTCCGAGCAGGTGCGCGGAGCCGGCGTCGAGGACTTCATGCTCGATCCGGGCACGAAGACCCTCTCCGCCGACCTCGCCGCGGCCACGCAGCTGCGCCGCCTGGCGCTCAAGAAGGGCGCGCGGGCGCTCGGCTATCCCATCGTCTCCGTCGCGACGGCGCCGACGTGGCAGGCCGAGCTGGTGCGCGCCACCCAGGCCGTCGGCAAGTACGCCGGCGTCATCATCCTGGACCACTTCGAGCCGGCGGTGCTCTACTCGCTGCTCACGCTGCGCCAGAACATCTACACCGACCCGCAGAAGCCGATCCAGATGGAGCCCAAGCTCTACGAGATCGGCTCCCCGACCGCGGACAGCCCGGTGCTCATCACGACCAACTTCTCGCTCACCTATTTCTCGGTGGCGGGCGAGGTCGAGAGTGCCGGCATCCCCACCTGGCTGCTCGTCGCCGACAGCGACGGCCAGTCCGTGCTCACGGGCTGGGCGGCCGGCAAGTTCGACGCCGAGAAGATCGCCAAGACGGTCAAGATCTCCGGCATCGAGCAGAAGGTCAGTCACAAGAAACTGGTCATCCCGGGCCATGTGGCCGGGCTCTCGGGCGAGGTCGAGGAAGAACTGCCCGAGTGGAAGATCATGGTCGGTCCGCGTGACGCCGTCGACATCCCCAACTACGTCAAGAACGTCTGGGGCGCATGAGCGAAACGCCCGTCACAAGGCCGCGGACGGCGATGGCGACGATCACGTTCACGCCGTCCGGGGAGACCATCGAGGTGCCGCGTGGTACCAGCCTGCTCGACGCGGCGATCATGTGCGAGCTGGACGTCCCTGCCCCGTGCGCGGGGCAGGGACGTTGCGGCCGCTGTCGCGTGCGCGTCGCGAGCGGCGAGATCGAGCGGCGCAGCAACGCCGGTATGTCCACCGCCGAGATCCTCGACGGCTGGGCGGTGGCCTGCCAGACCTACGTCGGCGTCGGCGCCATCGAGATCGACGTGCCCGAGCGGCGCAAGGAGAAGGTCCGGCCGCACGGCCACGCGATCGCCGAGCCGGAGTCGCTGCCCATCACCTGCGACTACCTGCAGAACCCGGCGGTCAAGCTCTTCGAGCTCGAGATCGAGCCACCGTCGCTGGAGGATCAGACGAGTGACTTCGACCGCCTGCGCCGGGCGCTGGGGCAGCAGCACGGCATCGAGGAACTCAGGGCCGAGCTCCCGCAGCTCAAGCGGCTCGGCCCGGCCCTTCGCCACGCCAACTGGAAGGTCACCGTGGCGCTCGAGATGCGCGACTGGGTGTACGGCTCGTATCTGCCGCCGCGCCTGTTGCGCGTCTACCCGACGGCGTTCCCCCAGGCGAGCCTGGGCGTCGCCGTCGACCTCGGCACAACGTCCGTGGTGGCCTACCTCGTCGACTTCACCACCGGCCGCGTGATCGACTCGGCGAGCACCTACAACAAGCAGATCGCCTGCGGCGACGACGTCATCAGCCGCATCATCTACGCCAAGCGCAAGCACGGGCTCGAGCGGCTGCAGAAGCTCGCCCTGGAATCGATCAACGAGCTGCTTGGGGAGCTGCAGCAGCGCAACGGCGTCGAGGAGCGCGAGATCCACGAGCTCGCCGTCGCCGGCAACACCACGATGACCCACCTGCTCCTCGGTCTCGAGCCGAAGGCCCTGCGCGAGGAGCCGTACATCCCGACCATCAGCGCCGCGCCCAAGCTCATCGCCCACGAGCTCGGGCCTCAACGCGAACCCCGTTGCGCGCGTGCACGTCCTGCCGTCGGTAGGGGCCTATGTGGGCGGCGACATCACCGCCGGCGTGATCTCGTCCGGCATGTACGCCACCGAGAAGCTCACGCTGTTCATCGACATCGGCACCAACGGTGAGATGGTGCTCGGGAACAAGGAGTGGCTGCTCTCGTGCGCCTGCTCCGCCGGTCCGGCCTTCGAGGGCGGCGGCGTGCGCGACGGCATGCGCGCGTCCCCCGGCGCCATCGAGGATGTCTTCATCGACGACACCTCCTGGGAGCCGACGTTCCGCACCGTCGACGACGCCCCAGCCGCGGGCATCTGTGGCAGCGGACTCATCGACCTGCTGGGCGAGTTGTTCGTCACCGGGCTGCTCGACAAGTCCGGCCACCTGGACCTGGAGGCCGCCACCGCGCGCATCCGTCTGCGCGACGGGGTGCCCGAGTACGTGGTCTGCCGGGCCGGCGAAGGCGGCGCCGAGAAGGACATCGTCCTCACGGAGTCGGACATCTCGAGCCTCGTCCGCGCCAAGGCGGCCATCTACGCCGGCTTCGAGGTCCTCTGTACCAGCGTGGGCGTGGACCTCGCCGACGTGGAGCAGATCCTCATCGGCGGCGCGTTCGGCCAGTATCTCAACGTCGAGAAGGCCATCCGCATCGGCCTGCTGCCCGACCAGCCGGTGGAGAAGTTCCACTTCCTCGGCAACACGAGCGCCCTGGGGGCGTTCGCCACGCTGCTCTGCGTCAACGTCCGCCACGAGGTCGCCGACGTGGCGAGCAAGATGACCTATCTGGAGCTGAGCGCCGACAACACGTTCATGGACGAGTACACGTCCGCGCTCTTCCTCCCTCACACCGACCTCACCGGGTTCCCGAGCGTCCACGCGGCGCTGGCCGCACGGGCCACCGGGAACGGAAACGGAGGCTGATCCATGACCACCACCATCGCCGTCGCCGGCAAGGGGGGGACCGGCAAGACGACGCTGGCCGGCCTGCTCATCCGCCGGCTGGCGGAGGCTCAGACCGGGCCGATCCTTGCGATCGACGCCGATCCCGCGAGCAACCTGAACACCGTCCTCGACCTGCCGCTGGAGAAGACGGTCGGCGACGTGCGCGAGGAGACCAGCGAGAAGGCGCGGGCCAACATGCTGGAGGCGGGCATCGCCAAGAGCGACCTGCTCGACTACGAGATCAACTCGAGCCTGGTCGAGGGCGTCAACGTCGACCTGCTCGCCATGGGCCGGCCCGAGGGGCCGGGCTGCTACTGCGCGGCCAACAACATGCTGCGCCTCATCATCGACAAGATCGCCGACACCTACCCGTGGGTCGTGATCGACAACGAGGCCGGGCTGGAGCATCTCTCCCGGCGCACGACCCGCGACGTGGACGTGCTCTTCATCGTCAGCGACGCGACGGTCCGCGGCATCACGACCGCCGGTCGCGTCGCCGCGCTGCTGGGAGAGCTCAACACCAAGGTGGGGCGGCACTACCTGATCGTGAACCGTGCCGCCCAGGGGCTCTCACCGGAGCTCGAGGCGGCGATCGTGGAACACGGCCTCGAGCTGCTCGCCGTCCTGCCGGACGATCCGGTGGTCGCGGAGTTCGACGCCGCCGGCAAGGCGCTCGTCGGCCTTCCGGCCGACAGTTCGCTGAGCGCGGCGCTCGAGCCTGTCGTCGCCGCCGCGCTCGCCACACCCAAGAAGAAGGAGGCCGCCGGTGCTCATCATCGGTGAGAACATCCACATCATCGCGCCGCCGGTGAAGGCGGCCATCGAGGCCCGGGACGCCAAGACCATCCAGGCCATGGCCGTGGCCCAGGTAGAGGCCGGCGCCGGCATCGTCGACCTCAACATCGGCCCGCAGAAGAAGCTCGGCCACGAGGTCATGCCGTGGATCGTCGAGGCGGTGCAGGAAGTCACCGACGTGCCGCTCTCGCTCGACACCACCAACTTCGCCGCCATGGAGGCGGGCCTCAAGGTCTGCAAGCAGCCCGCCATGCTCAACTCCGCCTCGGCCGACCCCGACCGCCTCGACAGCGTCATGCAGCTGGCGGCCAGGTACGGCGCCAAGGTGATCGCTCTCACGATGGGCGTGGACGGCATCCCGACCACCGCCGACGGCCGCGCCGGCATCGCCATGGAGGACCTGCTGCCGGCCGCCGAGAGGGCCGGGATCCCCGTGGCGGACATCTTCCTCGACCCGCTCGTCCTGGCGGTCAACTGCAACCAGGATGTGGCCATGGAGACCGTCGAGGCCGTGCGCATGTTCAAGATGATGGCCGATCCGCCGCCGACCACCGTGATCGGCCTCTCCAACATCTCCAACGGTGCGCTGCCCGAGGTCCGTCCGCTCATCAACCGCGTCATGATGGTCATGGCGATGGGCGCCGGGCTCGACAGCGCGATCGCCGACCCGCTCGACAGCGTACAGAACGAGTGGATCCGCATCGCCGAGCAGCACGACGACAGCACGCCCCTGGGCAAGCTCATCGTGGCGCTGTACGACGCCGTCGCGGCCATGGACAAGCTCGACCCGTCGGCCGTCGACATGGGCGACCAGGAGCAGGTCGAGCTCTGGAAGACCTACCGCATGCTCACCAACGAGACCCTCTACGCGGACTCGTATCTGCAGCTCTGAGCGGGCCCGGGGGGACGCGCTCAGACATGCCGGGCAGGGGGATGCCCGGCATGAACCAGGGCCGGGGCGGCGCAGGGCGCCGCCCCGGCCCTTCATCTTGCCGTCAGGTCGCCGGGTCGCCGAAGGCCGGCGTGTCGGCCAGCGAGTCTTCTTCCAGCCACTGCCGCCCCGTCGAGCACTTGTCGGCGGCCGCGCACCAGGCGGCGCAGCCGATGTCCATCTTCGGGTTGGCGTTGCAGGTGCCGCAGGCCTTGCAGTAGCGCTTCGCGTCGTCCTTGAAGAACTCGATGGTCGCGCCGCAGTTGGTGCACGCCACCTCGAAGATGTCGTCGGGCGTCCAGTTGCTCCGGTCCTGGCCGGGGCAGCCTCTGTCCATCATCATCGCTCCGCCTCCTCGCCTGCGCGGATGGCAGCCGGTGCGCTTCATCCTGTACTCAGGATACCCCCCGAGGGCCAGGGTCTGGCATGACCTTGGTCAACTGGGCTGAACGGTCTTCCGCAGTCCGCGTATCGACCTCTCCTAGCTTGGTGGTAAGGTCCTACGCGGCTCGCTGCATCAGGTCTTATGTGTGACGGAGCGTCGCAGTCAACCGCGACAGGTGACCATGTGCGGTGGTCATACGGAAGGCAGGCGTGAGCGAAGGGGCGACCAGCAGGCGAGACGACAAGGTGGTCGATGCACTCGCGTTCTGCATCATCGGCATTGCCTGCATCGCCGGGATCGTCTGGGGTCGCGACGTGCCGTTCATCGTCGCCATGGTGATCTTCGGGTTCTCCATCGAATCGTGGTACGTCTACCGGTTCGTCCGCGGCCGCCGGCGCCGGTCCTCGGGTCCGCCCGCGGGTTCGAGCAGGACTCCGGACCCGGCGACGACTGACGCAGAGGTCGGAGATACCCGACCAGCGCGTCAACCTGTCTCGCCGCAGTGCCGTTCTTGTGTCCTGTGGCCGTCGTGCTCGCAGGTCGTGCGCGCTGCGTTGGGCATACTGAATCATCCGCAAGGGGAATCACCACGTTGTCGGCAGGCCCATGGGTCCGGAGTGTGAGCAATGGCGGACAAGGTGACCAAGAAGTCCGGAGAGGCAGCAGAGCCGGTCCTCCTCTCGGGCGGCAATCCTCAGATCGCGAAGGCGGACGGCGACGCTCCCGTACAGGCCTACATCGCGGCCATGCCGGGTTGGAAGAGCGACATCGGACGTCGCCTGGACTCGGTCGTCGTGCGCACTGTCCCGGACGTGCGGAAGGCGGTGCGCTGGAATTCGCCCTTCTACGGCAGGGAGGGGCAGGGCTGGTTCCTCAACTTCCATTGCTTCGCGAAGTACGTGAAAGTGGCCTTCTTCAACGGTACGTCGCTGGACCCTGTCCCGCCGGGCGAGTCCAAAGACGAGAACGTGCGCTACCTCAACATCTACGAGGACGACCAGTTCGACGAGGAGCAGTTCGCCGCGTGGGTGGAGCAAGCCAGTCAGTTGCCTGGCTGGGGCACGTCGTGACGAGGCATCGCACGATGCGGAGGAGCGGGATGAGTCATCAGGCCTCGACTACGGTAGCCTTGCGTCCTGTCATCGCCCCCGCACGGGGAAGGCCTGCGAGCGCTAATCCTCGAACTCGCCGTCGGCGAAGCCCGAGTGGCGGCCCCAGTCGAAGTCGTCCCACTCGGTGGCCGTGTACGTCATGCTGGCCGTGAGCGGCTCGCCCAGCGACTCCAGGTGCGCCCTGCTCGGGTGCATCACGAACGGCTCGGCCTTGTGGCGGCTGCTGGCCTTGTCCCACTGGTCCTCGGGGATCTCGTCGCACTTGCGCAGCAGGAGGTCCCACTCGAAGTCCACCCACTCCTGGAGCGTCTCCAGCAGGTGCTCGTTGCCGGGGAGCGCCAGGTGGGCGAAGCGGCCCTGGCGCTCCAGCCACTCGCCGAGCGGCCGCTTGTGCCGCGGCCGGTAGGTGAGGCGGTACACGCCCTCGTTGACCTCGAAGAGCGGCCAGTAGCAGGTCTCGGTGGCCAGGCGCATGAGGTCGACGCCTTCGTCGTTGTCGGTGCGCCAGCCGCGCGGGCAGGCGGAGAGCACGTTGAGGAAGGTGGGACCCTCGATCTCCAGCGCCTTGGAGGCCTTGTGGGTGAGGTCCTGCGGGTCGTGCGGCGAGGACTGGGCCACGTAGGGCAGGCGGTGGGCCACCATGATCTCGGTGAGGTTCTTGCTGTGGCCGAGCTTGCCCGGCAGTTCTTCGCCGACCGGGCTGGTGGTCGTCCAGGCGCCGTGCGGCGTCGCGCTCGAGCGCTGGAAGCCGGTGTTCATGTAGCCGCCGTTGTCGTAGCACACGTAGAGCATGTCGTGGCCGCGCTCCATGGCGCCGGAGAGCGCCTGCAGGCCGATGTCGTAGGTGCCGCCGTCGCCGCCGAAGGCGATGAACTTGACGCGCTCCTCGAGCTTGCCGCGCTTGTACATGGCGCGGAACGCGGTCTCGACGCCGGAGAGCGTCGCCGCGGCGTTCTCGAAGTTGGTGTGGATGTAGCTGCCCTTCCAGGCGGTGTACGGGTAGCGCGTCGTCGACACCTCGAGGCAGCCGGTGGCGCCCGAGACGACGTAGTGGCTCTTCACCTGGCTCGAGCACCTGGTTGACGACGATGCGCGGCGCCGCAGCCGCTGCAGAGGCCGTGGCCGCTGGAGAGCTGCGGCGGCTTGTCGCCGAGCTCCTGCACGCGGCGCCGGTGCTCCCAGTACAGGTCCGTGGGCACGAGCGCGTCGAACTTGCAGGTCTCCATGCAGTGGTTGCAGGTCATGCAGCGGCGCTCGTCGAGGGTGATCGTGCCGGCGAAGTGGCGCTCCTTGCCCTTGCCGTGCGAGCGCGACGGTCGAGGCGCACGTCGATGCAGTCCACCGGGCACGCCTTCTGGCAGGCGCCGCAGAAGGTGCAGGCGTGGGCGCCGTCCTCGGTGTGGCGGAGGTTGAACAGCCCTACGTCGGGAAGCTTGTGGACGAGGTCGCGTACAGCGAAGCTGTTCTCCGGGATGGGGTGGCCATAGAGGATGGCGTGCTTCTCGTCGGCATGCGTGGGGGTCTTCGGCCTCGCGCTCATGTCGTCCTCGCTGTCGGGAAGTGGACTGCTTTTGTCCGTAAATGGGGGAAAGGTGAAAAGGTACCATGCACGTAGGCACCCTACAAGTCTCGTATGCACCTGCGATGCATTCTCCGGGCCGGGATGCACCGCGAGGGGCGGGGCTCAGTAGACTCGCGCGCATGGCTGACGCGGACAGAAACGGAGCGGCCGCCCGAGGGCGGCCGCCGCAACGCGGCCTTCGCGGCCGCCCTGGTCGTCGTCCTGACCATCTCGATCCAGACCGGCTCGGCGCTGGCCGTGCGCGTCATCGAGTCGGTCGGCGTGTTCGAGGCGCTCTGGCTGCGCACGGCGTTCGCCGCGCTCATCCTCGTGGCCGTCCGGCCGAGCGCGCTCAGGCGGCTGCCGCCCAAGGGTCACCGCCTGCCGCTCGCGGCGCTCGCGCTGGCGCTCTTCCTGATGAACCTGAGCTTCTACGGCGCGATCAGCCGGGTACCCGTGGGGATCGTCGTCGCCATCGAGTTCGTCGGGCCGCTCGGCGTGGCCATCCTCGGCACGCGGCGCAAGCTGGACTGGCTGTGGATCGTGCTGGCCGGCGCCGGCGTCGTCGTTCTCGCCGGCCCCTCCGGCTCCGCGACCGGACTCGGCGTGCTGCTGGCGCTGTCGGCCGGCACCTGCTGGGGCATCTACCTTCTGCTGGCCAAGCGCGCCGTGACCGGCATGGACCCGCTCTCGGTCACGGTGCTGATGATGGTCGGCGCCACCGTTCTCGCCACGCCGTTGCTCGCGATCGACGGCGTCAAGCTGACGGGTCACTGGGACGCCGTCGTGCTCGGCATCGTCATCGCCGTCGTCTCGTCGGCCTTCCCCTACCTGCTGGAGATGGTGGCGATCCGCCGCGTCCGCGCCGCCACCTACGGCGTGCTGCTCAGCATCGAGCCGGCGGTCGCGGCGCTGGCCGCGCTCATCGTGCTCGGCCAGCGCATCTCCGTGGTCGAGGGGGCGGCGATGGCCGCCGTCATGGCCGCCGCCGCCGGCGCCAGCTGGACGAGCGGCGGCGCCGCCGAGGCCGGGGTGGACCTGCCGGCGCCCTGATCGCCCGCGGAGACTGACGCCACGCATGTCACCACGCACGACGCCACCGATGACGCCACGCACGACGCCACCGATCGCACGCCGACGCACGACGCCACGCATGGCCAGTCACACGGCGATCACACTCACTTCTGCTCGGCCGGTGGCGTGCGCGCCGGGCGGCGCCTCCGGGCTCGCGCGCCACGTCTTGAGTGCCGGGCCTGCACGCCCGGGCCTGCCCTGGCGCAAGGCGGTAGACTCCGGGCAACCGTTCCGCGCGAAAGGAGCCAGCATGGCCGAGCTCAAGGGCACCAAGACCGAGGAGAACCTCCTCAAGGCGTTCGCCGGCGAGAGCCAGGCGCGCAACCGCTACACGTTCTTCGCCAAGATCGCGGTGAAGGAGGGCTACCAGCAGATCGCCGCGATCTTCGCCGAGACGGCGATGAACGAGGAGCAGCACGCCAAGATGTTCTTCAAGTTCCTCGAGGGCCGCATGGTCGAGATCACGGCCACGTACCCGGCCGGCTCGCTGAACGGGACCACCGCGGAGAACCTCGCCGCCGCCGCCGACGGCGAGAACGAGGAGTGGACCGACCTGTACCCGGCGTTCGCCGACATGGCCGACAGCGAGGGGTTCCCGGAGGTCGCCAAGCGCTTCCGCAACATCGCCAAGGTCGAGACGCACCACGAGGAGCGGTACCGCAAGCTCAAGGCCAACCTCGACGAGGGCAAGGTCTTCGAGAAGGACGAGAAGGTCACGTGGATCTGCCGCAAGTGCGGGTTCGTGCACACGGGGACCAAGGCGCTCGCGAAGTGCCCGGCCTGCGACCACCCGACGGCCTACATGGAGGTCTGCGCCGAGAACTACTGAGTCTCTCGGCCGGCCCGGGTGTGAGCAGGGAGCCGGCCGCGATGGCGGACGACGGAGGTCCGAGCGAGCGCGAGCGAGGGTCTGCCTCGCCAGGGCGCGGTCGAATCCTTCGCCACTGCACCGTCGCTCGATGTGCCAGCAGGCTTGTGTCGACGCTTCGACCGCACTGAGTCGGTGGCCATGGGTAGCCGGCTCGACGGCGAGATCGTGCCGTTGGATCACGGCGAGGCGGCCCCGCAGTGAGCGGCGCCTGGCTCGACGTGGTCGTCGCCCTCGCGCGCCGGCACCTGGAGAGCGGAGGCGCCAGGGTGGCGGCGTTCGACGGAGACCAGCTATGCCGGCGTCGCGCGTCCTCGGCGATGAGCGCCGTCGGCGCGGCTGATTCGCTGGAGTTGCCGCCTCGACCCTTCCTTGACGTCGGCCGCGGGTACCGGCGACACGGGGTCGGCGAGCCGTCTGTTCCGTCCGAGGTGCTCGAGGAGGCCGTGGTCGGGGCGCGCGGCGCCTGTACATCTCGGCGACGCCGTCGGAGGGCGCACTGCGATCGACTTCGGGAGGGGCTGCCCGGTCTCGCCATGATCCCGCCTCGACCCCCGGCTCGCGCGCTCTCGAGCCCGGACGACGTCCATCTCGTGACGCTCGAGCGTCGCCGTGAGTACGAGCGGCGTCAAGAACGGCGACGGGGCGGGCGGCCGCAAGAGCCACCCGCCCCGTCGCTGCGTACGGGCGCCGCGCGGCCAGAAGACCGGCGCGCGGCGGTCCCTACTCGAGCACCACGAACGCGTCGGCCGTGAGCTCGTACTCCTCGTCTTCGTTCAGGTCGTGGACCCGGATGCGCTCGAGCTCGCCCTCGCCGAGCAGCTCGAGCGGCTGCGCCTCTGCCAGCACCTTGACGTCGCTGAGGCGCAGGGCCGAGCGCACCGCAGGGCTCACGCTCGGCTCCTTGCCGGTCGTCATGAGGACGACCCGGCCGGTGTGCTCGGTGAGGTCCATCGCCAGGCGCGCGGCGTCGTCGCCGGTGTCGAGCACGACGACGCGCTGGTCGGCCAGGTCACTCAGGTCGGCGACCGCGCGGTAGAGGCCCTTGCCGTCGTACTCGTCGAGCTTCTGGATCTCGACCTCGGCGACCTCCGCCGGGATCGGGTGGCAGGCGGTGCCGCCGGGAGTCTTCTTGGCGTCCTCCGGGCCTACGCCCCCGCGCCAGTTCTTGATCGCCTCGTGCAGCGCATCCGCCGCCAGGTTGCTGCAGTGCATCTTGATCGGCGGCAGGCCCTCGAGGGCGTCGGCGACGTCGCCGCGGGTGACCTTGAGGGCGTCGTCGAGCTGCATGCCCATGACGAGCTCGGTGATCATGCTCGAGGTCGCTACTGCGGAGCCGCAGCCGAACGTCTGGAACTTGATGTCCTTGATGCGGTCGTCCACCACTTCGATGTAGATGTCCATCATGTCGCCGCAGACGGGGTTGCCCACGCGGCCGACGGCGACGTTCGGGCCTTCCAGGGTGCCCACGTTGCGCGGGTCGCGGAAGTGCTCGAGGGTCTTCTCGGTGTACTGCGTCGATTTCATCGGTCGGAGCCTTTCAGGTGAGCGGATGTCGCGGCGGTCACGGCGTCGCGGGGGCTTGTGTCTTGTAGAGCGGCGAGAGCGCGCGGAGCCGGCCGATCACGCCGGGGAGCGCGGCCATGATGCGGTCCACGTCCTCCATGGTGCTCCAGCGCCCGAAGGTGAACTCGAGCGACCCGTGGGCCTCCTCGTGCAGCAGGCCGCAGGAGATGAGCGTGTGCGAGGGCTCGAGCGTCTTGGAGCTGCAGGCCGAGCCGGTCGACGCGGCGATGCCGGCGTCGCGCAGCGACAGCACCATCGCCTCACCCTCGACCCCGTGGAAGCGGAAGTGGGCGTTGTTGGGCAGCCGCTGCTCCGGGTGGCCGTTGAGGTGCGAGTCGGGGATCTCGGCCAGCACCCGCGCGACGAGGTTGTCGCGGATGGCGCGGACGCGCTCCACCTCGGCGGGCATCTCCGCGGCCATGAGGTCGGCCGCCGCGGCCATGCCGACGATGCTCGCGAGGTCCTCGCTGCCCGAGCGCAGGCCGCGCTCCTGGCCGCCGCCGAGCAGCACCGGCGCCACCTGCACGCCTTGGCGGACGTAGAGCGCGCCGAGGCCGCGGGGCCCGTAGAGGTCGTTGCTCGACAGGCTGAGCAGGCTCACCGGCACCTTGCCGGTGTCGATGGGCAGGAGCCCCTCGGCCGCCACCGCGTCGCTGTGCAGGGCGATGCCGGTGCCCTCCAGCAGTTCAGCGATCTCGGCGATCGGCTGGACGGTGCCGATCTCGCTGCTCGCCCACTGCAGCGAGACGAGGATCGTCTCGTCGGTGATGCGGGCGCGCAGCTTCTTGGGCGACACGCGCCCGTGCAGGTCGATCGGCGCCCGCGTCACGCGGAAGCCTTGCTTCTCGAGGTACTTGGCGATGTTGAGCACGCTGATGTGCTCGGCCTCGCTGATGACCACGTGGTCGCCCTTGCGCCGGTTGCGCAGGGCGTAGCCGACGATGGCCAGGTTGGTGGCCTCGGTGGCTCCCCCGGTGAAGACGATCTCGCGCGGCTCGGCGCCGAAGAACGCGGCGACCCGGCCGCGCGCCTCCTCCAGCGCCTCCGTCGCGACGTCGCCCACTCCGTGCAGGGACGCGGCGTTGCCGAACTTCTCCGTGAGGTACGGCAGCATGGCCGCGACGACCCGCGGGTCCACGGGCTTGGCGCTCTGGTAGTCGGCGTACACGACCCCGTCGCGGCGGAGCGCCTCGCCGGGGTCTGTCAGGTACAGCTCTGTTCCGCGCGCGTCAGTCATGGCATGGCCTCAGAACCACATCGTCGCGTCGGCGTCCAGGGCGAGGTCGTTCAGCGTGGCCGCACCGACGATCTTGACGCCGTCGATCAGCTCCACGCTCTCCCAGCCGAGCATCTGCTTGGACGCTTCGCACACGTACACGGTGACGCCCATGTCGAGCGTCTTCTTCAGCATCTCGGCGACGGTGGGGAAGCTGCCCAGCTGCATCTCCTCTGCCGCGCCCGGCTTGAGGACCATGAGGCCCATGCCCAGGTAGTAGACGGCGGCGTCGAGGCCCATCGCCCTGGCGCTCTGGGCGAGCACGAGCGGTGAGTACTGACGCTCGGGGAGGTTGCTGGTCTGTACGTAGAGGATGTTCTTCTCGTCGGCCATGGTCTTCCTTTCGGTGCTCGTGTCTCGGTCTTCTACTTGAGTCGGCGCAGCAGGATGCGCAGCTCTACGCCGTCGTTCTCGAGCGAGACGACCTCGTGGCCCGCGCGCTTGGCGAAGCGCTTGAGATCCTCCTCGGCCGCGGGGTCGTCGGCGATGACCTCGAGCACGTCGCCGACCTCTATCGAGTCGATGCTCTCCCGGGTCTGGAACAGCGGCTCGGGACAGTACAGCCCGATGCAGTCGAGCGTGAGTGCGGGTTTGGGTTCGTCTGCCATGTGGCCTCCCTTCGCGTGTGTGGAGGCACGTCCGAACGCGGCTCCGCAGGGGCATATACCCGACCGCTACGGTTGGTATTCACCGGGCGGCAAGGCGGAAGGCAGTCGAGGGAAGGCGGACTAATCTCGCTGGGCCGGCAACGCATGTTTCCCGACCGTGTTCCCCCGGGTGCCGGCCCTCTGCGCCTTCGCCGCCCCGTCCGGCACGATGTGCGTCCCCGCCTTGCCGGCCATCGCCGGCCCCACCTCGACCAGCGAGGCGATCACCGACTCGCCGCCGGCGTCGACGAAGCGCAGGCAGGCCTCGACCTTGGGGCCCATGGAGCCGGCCTTGAAGTGGCCCTCGGCGGCGTAGGCGCGCATCTCGCTGGCGCTGACGCGGCTGAGCGCCTCCTGCTCGGGCGTGCCGTAGTGCACGTAGGCCTGGGGCACGTCGGTGAGGATGAGCAGGGCGTCGGCGCCGAGCTCGCGCGCCAGCAGCGCGGCGGCGAGGTCCTTGTCGATCACCGCGTCGATGCCCGAGAGGGCGCCGCGGCTCCTGACCACGGGCACGCCGCCGCCGCCGGAGCAGACGATCAGGGCGCCGGCGTCCGAGAGGTCGCGTACCGCCTCGAGCTCGACGATCTCGCGCGGCTCGGGGCTGGGCACGACGCGGCGCCAGCCGCGGCCCGCGTCCTCGCGCATGGCGACGCCGTCCTCGAGCATCATCTTCTTCGCCTCGGCCTCGCTGTAGAAGGGGCCGACCGGCTTGGACGGGTTGGCGAAGGCCTTGTCCCTGGGGTCGACGGCCACCTGGGTGACGATGGTCACCACGGGCACGTCCAGCCTCCTCTTGCGCAGGTGGTTGGCCAGCGTCTGCGCCGCCATGTAGCCGATCTGGCCCTGGCTCATCGCGCCGCAGACGTCCATCGGCATCGGCGCCACCGTCTTGGCCGCCAGGGCGTTCTGGATCAGCAGGTTGCCGACCTGTGGGCCGTTGCCGTGCGTGAGCACCACGCGCCAGCCGTCCTCGACCAGCTGCGCGACGCGGCGCATGGCGCCGTCGATGTTGAACAGCTGCTCCTCGAAGGTGCCGACCTGGCCGGGCTGGAGGATGGCGTTGCCGCCGAGGGCGACGACCACCGTGCGCCGGGTACCTCCAGAACCGGGTGTCTTCCTGGCAGTCATCTGGTCACGGTACGTCGTTGAGGGTGAGGTGACCGGCGGGCGCTGGTGAGACGCCGGGGGGTGCGCCCGCCGGTCTGTCAGCCGTCGAAGGACGGGTTCTCAACGGTGGGCTCAGATGACCGCCGCCATGATCGCCTTCTGCGCGTGCAGCCGGTTCTCCGCCTGGTCGAAGACCACGGAGTTCGGCGAGTACAGCACCTCTTCGGTGATCTCCTCGCCCCAGTGCGCCGGCAGGCAGTGCATGACCTTGACCTGCGGACCGGCCAGCTCGAGCATCGCGGCGTTCACCTGGTAGTCCCTGAGCGCGGCCAGGCGCACGTCGTGCTCCGCCTCCTGGCCCATGCTCGTGAAGGTGTCCGTGTAGATCACGTCGGCGCCCCTCACGGCGGCGGCGACGTCGCTGGTCAGTTCGATGACGGCGCCGGTCGCCTTCGCGTCTTCCTGCGCCCGGGCGATGATGCCGGCGTCGGGACGGTAGCCCTCGGGCGTGCAGCAGGTGACGTGCATGCCGGTCTTGGCGCCGACCTCGGCGAGCGAGTGGGTGACGTTGTTGCCGTCGCCGATGTAGACGAGCCTCACGCCCTCGAGACGGCCGCAGTGCTCGCGGATGGTGAGCGCGTCGGCCATGCCCTGGCAGGGGTGGTGCGTGTCGGTGAGCCCGTTGATCACCGGGACCTGGCCGTAGGCGGCGAGGTCCTCGACGTCCTGCTGGGCGAACGTGCGGATCATGATGGCGTCGACGTAGCGGCTCATCACGTTGGCGGTGTCCCTGATGGTCTCGCCGACGCGCAGCTGGATGTCGGTCGCGCTCAGGAACATCGGCTGGGCGCCGAGCTGTTCGATGCCGACCTCGAAGCTCATGCGCGTGCGCGTGGAGGTCTTCATGAAGATCATGGCGACGGCGCGGCCGGCGAGCACCGCGTGCGGCTCGCGGGCCTTCTGCGCGGCCTTCAGCACGGACGCGAGGTCGAGCAGAGCCGTGACCTCGGCCGGCGTGAAGTCGTGGATGGTGAGGAAGCTGCGACCGGTGAGGTCGAGCTCTGAGAGGCGGTTCTTGATGGCTTCGGTCATGGGACCCCCTCGTGGCGACGGTTGACTGCTGCGGGCACGACGCCGGGCGGTGAAGGGACGACGGGGACCGGACGCAGCACGCGTGCGGTCCCCGCCGTGTTCACGCCCTGACGCCGGAAGAGGCTATCAGATGAAGCCGCGCTCGCTGAGGACGTCGGCGAGCGTCGGGCTGCCGATCTCCTGCAGGTCGTAGCCGACCTGCACGGCCGGCAGCTTGATGTCGATGATGCGGCGCAGGTCCATCGGCGTGCCGATGACGACCACGTCGGCGCCGGAGGCGTTGATGGTCGTCTCCAGGTCCTTGAGCTGCTGCTCCGAGTAGCCCATGGCCGGCAGCAGCACGCCGACGTTCGGGTACTTCTCGAAGGTCGCCTTGATCTCGCCGACCGCGAACGGCCGCGGGTCGATGAACTCGGCCGCGCCGTACTGCCTGGCGGCCACGGTGCCGGCGCCGTACTTCATCTCGCCGTGCGTGAGCGTCGGGCCGTCCTCGACCACGAGGACGCGCTTGCCGCGGATCATCTCGGGCTTGTCCACGGTGACCGGCGAGGCGCCCATGATGATCTGCGCCGTCGGGTTCACCGAGCGGACGGCGTCGAGCTCGGCCTCGATCCCGGCGCGGTCGGCGGAGTCGATCTTGTTCAGGACGATGACGTCGGCCAGCCGCAGGTTCACCTCACCCGGGTAGTACACGAGGCCGTCGCCGGGGCGGTGCGGGTCGGCGACCGTGATGTACAGGTCGGCGGCGTAGAAGCAGAAGTCGTTGTTGCCGCCGTCCCAGAGGATGATGTCGGCTTCCTTCTCGGCCTCGCGCACGATGGCCTCGTAGTCGACGCCGGCGTAGATCACGTTGCCGGCCTTCGACGTGCGGCTCGTACTCTTCCATCTCCTCGATGGTGCACTCGTACTTCTTGAGGTCGTCGAGGGTCGCGTAGCGCTGCACGCGCTGGGCGACGAGGTCGCCGTAGGGCATGGGGTGACGGATGCTGACGACCTTCTTGCCGGCCTCGCGCAGCATGGTCTGGATCTTGCGCGTGGTCTGGCTCTTGCCGGCGCCGGTGCGCACGGCGCAGACGGCGATCACCGGCTTGGTGCTCTTGACCATGACCTTGTCCGGGCCCATGAGCATGAAGTCGGCGCCCAGCGCGTTCACCAGGGCCGAGCGGTGCATGACGTACTCGTAGGGCACGTCGGAGTAGGCGAAGACGACCACCTCGACGCCGTGCTTCTTCACCAGCTCGGGCATCTCCGACTCGTCGTGGATCGGGATGCCGTCCGGGTAGTAGGGGCCGGCCAGCTCGGCCGGGTACTTGCGGTCGTTGATGTACGGGATCTGCGTGGCCGTGAAGGCGACGATCTCGTACTCCTGCCGCTCGCGGAAGTAGGTGTTGAAGTTGTGGAAGTCGCGGCCCGCGGCTCCCATGATCAGGACTTTGGTTCTCTCTGCCATGCTCACTCCTGTGGTTGCAGGTCCCTCCGCGCCACGATCCTTGTGTCAGGCCGGCGGAGTGAACAGTGTCGAAGTGTGAATCGTCGCGTCGCGCCCGCTGTCCTACCCCAGGACTTTGGACAGGAAGAGCTTGGTGCGCTCCTCCTTCGGATTGACGAGCACCTCCTTGGGCGGTCCGCACTCCACGACGACGCCGCCGTCAAGCAGTGCGACGCCGTCAGCGACCTCCTTGGCGAAGCCGATCTCGTGCGTGACCACGACCATCGTCATGCCCTCCTTCGCGAGGTCCTTCATGACGTCGAGGACCTCGCCCACGAGCTCGGGGTCGAGCGCCGACGTGGGCTCGTCGAAGAGCATGAGCTTGGGCTTCATCGCCAGCGCGCGGGCGATGGCCACGCGCTGCTGCTGGCCGCCCGAGAGCTGGCCGGGGTAGTAGTCGAGCTTCTCGCCGAGGCCGACCAGCCGAAGCTGGCGCTCGGCCTCCTTCTCGGCCGCTTCCTTGTCCTGGTGCTGCACCTTCCGCGGGGCCGCCATCACGTTCTCGATGGCGGTCATGTGCGGGAACAGGTTGAAGCGCTGGAACACCATGCCGATCTGGGCACGCTGCCGGGCGACATCCTTCAGCTTCATCTCATGGAGCTTGTCGCCCTTCTCGCGGTACCCCATGAGGTCGCCGTCGACGTAGAGGCGTCCGGCGTCGATCTTCTCGAGGTGGTTGATGCAGCGCAGCAGCGTCGACTTTCCGCCGCCGCTCGGGCCGAGCAGCACGTAGGTCTGCTGTGGGTAGACGGTGAGGTCCACGCCCTTGAGCACGTCGAGCTTGCCGAAGGACTTCCAGACGTTGTCGGCGTGGACCATCGGCCGGCGTCCGTCGGGACCGGCGGCGGCTGGCTGGCTGGTGACATCAGCCATCGCGGCCACCTCCCTCCAGTTGTCTCTCTACCCGCTTCAACGTCTTGCGCTGGGCACGCTCGCCTTCGGCGGCGCCGAAGCCGCGGCCGTAGTAGCTCTCCAGGTAGTGCTGGCCGACGCTCATGATCGAGGTCAAGAACAGGTACCAGATGCTGGCCACGAGCAGCAGCGGGATGGTCTTGAAGTTCTGCGCGTAGGCCTGCTCGACCACAGTCATCAGGTCGGTGCCGGAGATGATCGACACGAGCGCGGTGGTCTTGAGCATGGAGATGGTCTCGTTACCCAGCGGCGGGATGATGACCCGCATCGCCTGCGGCAGCACGACCATGCGCATCGTGAGCCCGCCTGACATGCCCAGGGAGTAGGCCGCCTCGTTCTGGCCCTTGTCCACCGAGATGATGCCGGCGCGCACGAGCTCGGCGGCGTAGGCCGCCTCGTTCAGACCCAGGGCCAGGATGGCCGCGACGAACGCCCCGATGAGCCGGCTGGTGTCGGCTGAGGCGAACACGACGTTGACGAACGGCAGCCCGATGAAGAGCTTGGGATACAGCGACCCGAGGAAGCCCCAGAAGATGATCTGCACCAGGATCGGCGTGCCACGGAAGAACCAGATGTAGCCCCAGGACACCGCCGACAGGACCGGGTTTGCGGAGAGCCGCATGACTGCCAGCGCCACGCCGCCCACGAGGCCGATGACCATGGCGATGACCGTCAGCTCGATCGTGACGACCACGCCCCTCAGCACGAAGGGAGCAAAGAGGGTCTGGCCGATGTAGCCGACGTCGACGTGCGGGTTGTGCCAGAGCGACCAGAGCAAGCGCGAACAGGAAGAAGATGATGACCGCTGCGCTGATCCAGCGGCCCCAGTGGCGGATCGGGATCGCCTGGATGGCCTCGGGACGCTGTCTGGCCAGGGGGACATGGCCTCCGGTCACGGTAGCCATGTCTCCTCCTTTCCGTCAGCGTGAGATGGCGCACGCACGACGCGCCTACTTGCCCTGGTTGAGCAGAGCGGACTGCACGGCCAGGCTGGCCTCGCCGTACTTGTCGAGCACCTTGGCGTAGGTACCGTCGTCGATCAGCGCCTGCAGCGCCTTCTGGACGGCGTCACGCAGTTGCGTGTCGTCCTTGGGGACGCCGGCGCCGATGATCGCGCTCTCGAACGAGGACGCCACGGACGGATCGTCGACGAGCATGAACGCGTTGCCGTTGTCGAAGGTCTTCACCGTGTAGGCGGCCACGGACTGGTCGTCCATCTGCGCCACGGCCTTGCCGCTGGTCACTGCCAGCAGCGCGTCGCTATCCTGCGGGAACTGGAGGATGGTGAGTGCCGGCTTGCCCTCGGACGCGAACTTCGTCTGGAGCTTCTTGAGCTCACCCACCTGGGAGGTGCCGCTCTGCACCGCGATCGTCTTGCCCGCGAGGTCGTCCACGGTATGGATGTTGCCGGGGTTGGCTACGGGCACGAGGATCCCGTATCCGTCGGTCGCGTAGTCGACGAAGTCGAGCTGCGCCTGGCGCTCCTTGTTGTCGAACATGGACGCCATGACCATGTCTTCCTTGCCGGCTAGCAACGCCGGGATGATGCTGTCGAACGGGGTCTGGTCGAAGCTCGCCTTCACGCCGAGCTTGGCGGCGAGCGCTTGGGAGAGGTCGTAGTCGATGCCGGTGGCCTGCTTGCTGCCGACCTCGGTGTACATCTCCCACGGCGGATACGGGATGTTGGTGGCCACGCGGATGGCGCCGGACGGACTTGATGGCGTCGGGAAGCATGGCGTTGAGGGCCGGATCGGCCTTCACCTGACTGACATCGAATCCGCCGGCCGACGCGCTCGCGGCCGGCGAGCTGCCGTCCGAGCTCGAACCGCAGGCCGCGATGCGTGATCGCCACCACGGCGACGGCGACCAGGGCCACCGCCAGCCGAAGCAGGTTCCTTCGGTTGCTCATGACTCTGACTCCCCCTTCTGCGATACAGTCGCATTGCAAGTGTCCCGGGTGTGAGCGCCGGGGTTCCCCGCTGGACGCTCGGCGCCGTCAGCACGGCGAAAGAGAGAACACCCAACATCAGGGAGCATGTAATATTGTAGAGCAAGTCTACAATTCGTCAATACTGCAATGAGACATTGTCGACCGAAGAAGGGCGTGGTCAAGGAGAAGAGGGGGCCCGGGTGGCTGGAGACGATCTGGCTGGGCTGCCCGGAAGTCGCTCACGGCGGGTGCGCTGTCAGCGACAGTCGCCGAGGAGCGTCTCCGTCTCCTCGAGATGACCGGCAAGCAGCTGGATAGCCGCCTTGCGGTCATCCGCGGCGAGGAGCTGGCAGATCTCGACGTGCAGCGGCACCCAGATGGGGGCATCGCCGGCTCTCCAGAGGCAGAGCGCGATGCGCAGCTCGGCGAGCGTGTTGGCGAAGAACGCCGAGCACCCGAGCGTTCCCGAGAGAGTCGACAAGGACTTGATGGAAGTGCATATCGGCTTCGATCAGCCGGGCTGCGTCGCCTTCCGGGAAGAGTGCGACCATGTCGGCTGCCACGGCGCTCAGCTCGCGGACGCTCTCCTGGGAGCAGCGCTCGAGTGCGGAGAACTCGACGAAGCGCCGGATCTCGAAGATCTCACGGACATCCTGCGAGTCAAGGGTGGCCACGACCGCTCCCTTGTGGATGCGGTGCTCGACGAGGCCTTCTCCCTCGAGCCGGCGGATGCCTTCGCGCACCGTATTGCGCGCCACGCCCATGGACTCGGCCAGGCTGATCTCACGCAGGGGGGTCCCGGGGGAGAGTTCGCCGCGAAGGATGAGAGCCCGCAGCTGATCGGCCACCTGATCGACGGTACTCGTTCGCTGGATCTTGAAGCCATCCATTGGGCCACTGTCTGCCACTGCGCTCCCTCCCTGATCTCCTAGCGACCGTGCCTGAGTCTCACGAACATCGCCCATGGAGACCCTGCCGGAGAACGCACATTCATCCCTCTGTATTGACTTATTGTAGAAATGTTGTACAAAGAAAGCAAGGCTTCCTCCTCTATCCTTGGACGTGCCCATGAACCGCCTCCGTCGGCGACCTGACAGAAGCACTTCGACTCTCGCGGCCATCGTCGACCGGGCGCACGTCACGTCTTTCACCTGATCGCGCTCCCTGACCTCGACGTCGGCCGGCCCTGGCGCAACCAGTGGCCGGCTCGATCCATGCTCGTGGCCGCGGCGGGAGGGTCGCTTTCCTCGAGCCCTCCAAACCGTCTTCGTGGAGTGCACATGGCCGTGACCTTGACCCTTGACGTGGCCGCCGTTCGCCACAACGTGCAGATCGTGCGAACGTGGCTGGCTGACCAGCACATCGATGTCCTCGCCGTGACCAAGGCCGTGGACAGCGAGCCCGACGTGGGCAGAGCGATGCTCGCTGCCGGCGCGATCGCTCTCGCAGACTCCCGTCTCACGGGCCTGGAGGGGCTCGCGCGACACGGGCTCGGACCGCGCGTTCTCATCCGTCCGCCGCAGATGGATGAGGTTGGGCGCGCGGTCCTCAGCTGCGACTGGGTCTTCGTCTCCGACGTGGACACCGCCGCGGCTTTGTCGGCGGCCGCCGGCGACAGGCGGCTCGGCGTGTTCCTGATCGTCGACCTCGGCGACCGGCGCGACGGGGTGCTGCCCGACGACGCGGAACGGACGGCGCGAACGCTCGCCTCCATGCGCGGCGTGACCGTTGCCGGGATCGCCGTGAACTTCGCCTGTCTGTCGGGCCTGCAGCCGGAGCTGCAGCTGTTCCAAGAAGCAGATCGTCTCCTTGAGACTGTCGCCCCGTGGTGCGCGGATGAGCCGTCTCTGACCCTCGGCGGCACGTACTGCCTGCCGCATCTCATCGGCGCCTTTGAGCCGCAGCACAGCTGCTCGATCAGACTCGGAGCCGGACTCTACTTCGGCCACTACACCCTGCCGAGCGTATCGCCGCCACCCGGCTTCATGCGCGCGGACCCGGTGCTCACTGCGACCGTGCTGGAGTGCAGGCGGAAGCCCGGCCCCCCGGCCGGCACCATCGGCGTGGACTCCTTCGGCCTGAGGCCCGACACCCGCCTTCCCAGCGAGAGCGCCTATCACGTCCTGCTGGCGATGGGTCGTCGCGAGAGCGAGCCGCGCTGCCTGCATCCGTTCTCTCGGGGGAGCTACATCGCCGGCATGTCGAGCGACCACACGCCTCCTCATCAGCGAGCATCCGCTGCGGGCGGGAGACACCGTTGACTTCGCGCTCGACTACGAGGGTCTCGTGCGCGCCCACACGTCGCCGTTCGTCCGCAAGGTCTACCTGGAGCGTGACTATTCGCGGCTGCGGCGAGACAGTGGCGAGACCGCGGCTTGCGTCGCGGCGGGCGGTGTCGAGATGATGCCTTGGCCGTCCGGCCTGCGGTCTCGCCGCTCAAATGCTGCTGCAGAGACACCTTGCGACATGGTGGGCGAGGCTGCCCGGTGATGAGGGCGACTCGCTACTGAGGGGGAGTCGGCTCTGCCAGCGTGACTGGCTGCCGGAGGGGCGCCGGGCCCGATCGGACGCGTGATCTCGGCCCCGGGCCCGCGAGTGTTCAGGCGCCGTCCGGCGGCTCGAGCGTGAACCAGAAGGTCGCGCCCTTCTCGACCTCGCCCTCCGCCCACACCGTGCCGCCGTGGCGGTGCACGATGCGCTGGACGGTCGCGAGCCCGATCCCGGTGCCCTCGAACTGGTCTGGGGTGTGCAGGCGCTGGAAGGCGCCGAAGAGGTTCTTGGCGTAGCGCATGTCGAAGCCGGCGCCGTCGTCGCGTACGAAGAACGTCACGCCGCCGGCGGACTGGTCCGCCCCGAACTCGATGAGCGCCGTCTCGTGCCGCGACGTGAACTTCCAGGCGTTGCCCAGCAGGTTCTCGAGCACGGCGCGCGTCAGCTTCGGGTCGGCCCGGGCGCACGAGGCCCGGCGCGACGTCCACGACCACGTCGCGCGCCGGGTCCCGCTCGTGCAGTTCGGCCGCGAACGCGGCTGGCCAGCGCCGTGAGGTCGACGTCCTTGAGATCGAGTTCGTCGCGGTTGAGCCGGGAGAGCTGGAGGAGCCCGTCCATGAGCTCCGCCATGTGGTTGGCCGCTCCCTTGATGCGGCGCAGGTAGTCCCGGCCGGTATCGTCCAGCGCCTCGCCGTAGTCCTGCAGCAGGATCTCGCTGAACCCGCCGAGCGCGCGCAGCGGCGAGCGCAGGTCGTGGGAGATCGAGTAGGCGAACGACTCGAGCTCGCGGTTCGTCGCCTCGAGTTGCGCCGTCCGCTGGTCGACGCGGCGCTCGAGGTCGGAGGCGAGACGCATGATCTCGCTCTCTGCGCGCCGCTGCTCCGTCACGTCGCGCACGTAGCCGCCGACGCCCGTGCGGTCGTCGGTGAGGGCGACCGGGAACTTGCGCGACTCGTAGACGCGGTCGCCCTGCCGCTCCGTCGTGACCACCAGTCCGCCGCTCTCGAGCGCGCGGAGCATCGCTGGCGCGGCAGTCCTCGGCGGCGGCGGCCGGCATGAGCTCCGCGTCCGTGCGGCCGACGATCTCCTCCACGCTGCGCTCGAAGAAGGCGGCGTTCGCCGGGTTCATCATGATGTAGCGCAGCTGGTCGTCCTTGAGGAAGGCCATGTCCTCCGTTGCGTTGATGAAGGTCTCGTATTGCTGACGAGTCTGGCGGAGTTCCTCCTCCGCCGCCTTGCGCTCGGTGATGTCCATGTACGACCCGAGCACGCCGGTCACCTCGCCCTGTGCGTCCCGCAGGGGCACCTTGCTCGTCAGCAGAGTGAGCTGCTCGCCCGACGGTGTGGTCTGCGGCTCCTCGATGTCGAGTCGTCGGCTCGCCGCTCTCGATGACCAGTCGGTCGTCTGCGCGGTACAGGTCGGCCTGCTCGCGCCAGCCCATGGCGGAGTCGTCCTTGCCGACGACGTCGTCGGGACTGTCGAAGCCGGCGTCTTGCGCAAAGGCTGCGTTGCAGCCCAGGTACTCGAGGTCCTCGTCCTTCCAGAACACGCGTACCGGGATCGCGTCGAGAACGGCGCGCAGCACCTCGCGTGACTCCTGCAGTTTCTGCTCGGCTCGGCGGCGTTCGCTGATGTCGAGCATCGCGCCGATGACGCGGCGCGCCCCGCCGGCGGCGTCGCGGAGCACAAGGGCCCGGTCGAGGACCTCGACGTAGCCGCCGTCGGCCCTCCGGAACCGGTACTCCTCGATCCAGCTCGTCGCCGCGGGGTCGTCGATGACGACCCCGTAGGTGCCGCGGACGCGCGCCGCATCGTCTGGATGGAGCCGCTCGCTCCACCACGCGTCGGGCACGGGTCCTTCCATGACGTCGGTCCAGCCGAAGACGGTCTCTCCCGTCGAGACCCAGTGCTCTGAGTCGTTGACGATGTCCATGTCCCAGACGACGTCGTTGGTGGCCTTGTTGGCCAGACGCAGCCGCTGTTCGCTCTCGAGCAGCGCCTCTTCGGCCCCGCGCCGCTCCGTGACGTCGCGCCCTATCGCCTGGACCCGGAGCAGCCGGCCCTCGTCGTCGAAGAACCCCCGGTTGGTCCACTCGTACCAGCGTACCGAGCCGTCGGCGGCGGGTCGGCACTCCTCGTGCGTCTCCATGGGGTGCTCGGCGGTGAGCACTCTCCTGGTGGTGTCGATGAGGTCCCGGGTCTCCTCGTCGACCAGTCCCCTCAGGCTCCGACCGATGAGCTCGGCGGGCGCCCGGCCTGCCACCGTGGCCGCCGCCTCGTTGATGTACGTGATCGTGCCGTCCGCGAGCGTGGCGCACACCAGCACCGGCAGACCCTCGGCCAGACTGCGGAACTGGTCTTCACTCGCCTGCAGCGCTGCGTGGTCCCTCTCGTGCTTCAGGGCGCTGAGCCCGAGCTCGCCCAGCATGCCGACGAGGTCGGCGAGGAAGTGGATCGTCTGCTCGACTTGCTCGTGAGAGAGGATCGGCACGCGCTCCAGGGCTTCGAGGTAGGCCCGTTCCTCGAAGCCCAGTTCGGCCGCGCGTGCGCGGAAGGCCTCGACGTCGATCGTCTCGTCGTCGTAGAAGAACTGCCCGGTGAACACGGTGGCCACGTGCCGACCGTCGATGACGAGCGGGAACGCCACGTCCCACAGCCCGTTCGCGCACTTGTACGCGATGTGCGGCGGCGCCGTCGCGCCCTCAGCGAGTCGCGGGTTGATCCGCTGGTCGCTCTCGAGGCAGCCGGCCACCGAGGTCTCGTTGCGGCGGTGGAACCGGGTGCAGATGTCCTGCCAGCCGGAGGCGACCAAGACCGTGCCGTCGGGATCGAGGACGGCGAGCACCGTACCGCTGGCCGCGGACAGGCCGTCGCAGAGCCGCTGCAGCCGTGCGACGTCGATCAGCTCGGTGAGGCTGTACCCGGCGTCCGGCATCCCCGTCCTCGTGGTCCCTCCTTCGCAATCAGCCTGTACCCCGCGATACTCTTCATCGGCCCGCGCGCTCGCGGCATGAGTGAGCGGTGCGCTCAGTCCTCGAATGGCGGCCGCTCGTTGATCAGCGCCCAGAACACGCCCAGGTGCTCGACGGCGTCGATGAACGCCTGGAAGTCCACCGGCTTGACCACGTAGGCGTTCACGCCCAGGTCGTAGCTGGTGATGATGTCCTGCTCCTCACGCGACGAGGTGAGGATCACGACCGGAAGGCGCTTGAGCTCGGGGTCGCTGCGGATCTCCCGCAGCACCTCGAGGCCGTCCTTGCGCGGCATCTTGATGTCGAGGAGCACGACCGCGGGCTTGTACGGCTTCCGCCCGGCGAAGCGGCCTTCGCAGCGCAGGTACTCCATCGCCTCGACGCCGTCGTGCGCGACCGTCACCCGGTTGGCGAGGTTGTGCTCCGCCAGCGCCTCGAGGGTGAGCTCCACGTCGTTGGGGTTATCCTCGGCGAGCAGGATGTCCGGGTACTGCTCGGTCACGTTGTCGGCTCCTTTCGATTCGGCAGGGAGAAGTAGAAGGTGGCGCCATGGTCAGGCTCGCCCTCGGCCCACACGGCGCCGCCGAGCCTGGTGACGATGCGCTTCACGTTGGCAAGGCCGATGCCCGTCCCTTCGAACTCGGTGTCACTGTGCAGGCGCTGGAACACGCCGAACAGCTTGTGCGCGTACTGCATGTCGAATCCGACGCCATTGTCGCGCACGAAGAACACGGACTCACCGTTGACCGCGGCCGCGCCGATCTCGATCCGTGCCGGCGAGCGGCCGCGTGTGTACTTGACGGCGTTGCCGACCAGGTTGGCCCAGACCTGGCGGAGGAGCGTGCGGTCGGCGACCATCGGCGGCAGCTCGGCGACGATCCAGTCCACCTGGCGCCCGTCGGTCTCATGCTGCAGCGGCTCGAGCGCCTCGGCGAGCGTCGCCTGCATGTCGACCTGCTCGAGCCTGATCTCGGCGCGGCCGGTGCGGGAGAACTGAAGCAGGTCGTCGATCAGCACCCCCATCTTGCGCACCGACGTCGAGATGACCTCGACGTAGTGGCGGCTCTTCTCGTCCAGCTGGTCTCCCTCCCGCTCTGCGAGCAGGTTCGAGAACCCGCTGATGTGCCGCAGTGGCGCGCGCAGGTCGTGGGAGACCGAGTAGGCGAACGCCTCGAGTTCCTGGTTGACTCCGTCGAGCTCCGCCGTGCGGTCGGCGATGCGCTGTTCCAGCTCGGCGTTGAGTTGTGCCAGTTCGCGCTCCGCCTCGCGACGCGCCTCGTCGGCGCGCTTGCGTGCGGTGGACTCGTAGGCGACGCCGATGACGCCGACGATCTCGCCGTCGACGTCGCGCAGCGGGCCGACGCTGATGTCGAACGTCAGCTCTCCCACCGGCTGTTCGTAGGTGAACGACTCCCCGCTCAAGGCCCGTGCGTGCATGGCCACGCCGAGATCCGCTTGAGACCCCGAGCCCCCGAGGAAGTCGCCGACGTACACGCCGAGCACCTGGTCCGGCCCGAGCCCGAGGGCCTTCAGGCCGCTGCCTCTCGACAGCGTGAAGCGCAGCTCGCGGTCCAGAGTCCAGTTGACCGTTGGGGTCTGGTCGATCAGGAACCGCAGGCGCTCCTCGCTGACCCGCAGCTCGTCCTCGGCGAGCTTCCGCTTCGTGATGTCCAGGGTCGAGGTGATGAAGTAGAGCGGCTGGCCCTCCTCGTCTCGGCGGATGGAGGTGCTCACGTCCGCCCACACGGTGGAGCCGTCCTTGCTCAGATAGCGCTTCGTGAAGCGCGCCGAACCGGTACTGCTGCTCTGCACCTCGTCGACGATGTGCTGGGTCGCCTCGACGTCATCGGGGTGCGAGATGTCTTGCCACGAGCGATCACGCAGCTCGTCGGGGGTGTAGCCCAGCATGTCGCAGAACGCCGTGTTGACGCTGATCTCGCCGGTGGGCAGCGTGATCGACATGCCGACCAGAGAGTGGTCGAAGATGTACTTGAAGCGGTCCTCGCTCTGCCGCAGCGCCCTCTCGGCCTGGATGCGCTCGGTGACGTCCTGGCCCTGAGCGATGGTCGCGATGGGGGACACGCCGTCGGCGTCGTAGATGGTCGCCGAGTTCCAGAGCACGGTGCGCACCTCGCCGTCGGCGCGCAGGATAGGGATCTCGATGACCTCCAGGCGTTTGCCGCCGCTGGCGCTGGTCACGTGGGCGAGCGCCGCCGCGCGGCGCTCATCGTCCGGGAACAGCAACTCAAGGTGCCGCCCGACCACCGCGCCGGCGGAGCGCTGGGTGAGTTCCTCGAAGGCGTGGTTGAAACGGATGACACGCAGTTGTGGGTCCCAGACGATCACCGGGGCGTTGGCGTACCCGAAGAGGCTCTCGAGGAAGTCGCGGGTCTCCTGGAGCTCCCGCTCTCGCGTCACGCGCTCGGTGATGTCCTCGAAGATCGTCGCGAAGCGATCACCGCCCTGCGGCACGACCGACACCTGGAAATGCCGGTCGAGTGGGGCGAAGAAGCTCTCGAACCGGTGTGCCGTCGCGCTGGCGACCACGCCTGCGTAGGTGTCCAGGTAGGGCGCGTCCGGCGTGCCGTAGGCGTCCGTCGCAAGGCTGTCGTCGACCTGCTCGCGCACCAGTCCCGTCTGACTGCCGAAGGCCGGATTGACGTCGAGGATCCGGTAGTCGGCAGGTTCGCCGCCCCTGTCACGCACGAGCTCGTGGAGCGCCACACCTTCGGTCATGCTCTCGAACAGCGAGCGGAACCTGACCTCACTGGCTGCCAGATCGGCGTTCGTCTGCCGCTCGCGGAATCGCCAGAGCAACAGCGCGCCGGCCGCGCCCAGCCCGACGATCAGCAGGGTGAAGCCGGCAGTGAGCCAACCGCGCCGGCGGATCGGGTCCAGCACTTCGCTCCGGTCGACCTTGGCGATCACGTACCAGTCGGTGCCGGGGACGGGCGCGAGTGCGGCCATGACCGGCACGTCGCGGTAGTCGAGGCCCTCGACGATCCCGCGCCGGCCGCGGATCGCCATGGCCGCCGGCAGCGAGGGTGCAGCAGCGGATACCGCAAGCTTGAGCGCCGTGCCTTTGCGAAAGCGCAGCTCGTTGAGGAAGAGCACCCGGTCGCCCTGACGCTCCACCAGAAGCGTTTCTCCGGTCAAGTTGGGCAGCGGCCACTCCTGGATGTAGGGGTACAGGAAGCGCGCAGGGTCGATGTGCAGGACGACCTCCGCGACCGGCGGATCGGTGGGCCTCAGTGCGAGCAGCGGCGCGACCATCTCGATGCGTGCGGCGCCGTCGGGGCCGAGGTAGAGATCCGACGAGACGACCTGCCGGGTGCGCTGCGCCGTCGCGAGCAACGCGCGCACGCGCGCTCCCGGCGTGTGCCGCGCCGTCGCCGGGACGCGCATGATCGCGCGCCCGTCCGGCGCGAAGAGGATGATGTCGACGTACTCGTAGTAGCGCTGCAACTCGCCGAGGTACGAGCGTACACGCGCGGTCGACGTCGCCACGTCTCTGCCGGCCAGGAGGTCCGTGACCGCCGCCGAGAGCAGCCGGTTGGTGCGCACGAGTTCGGCGTCTCCGTGGCGTTCGCCCTGCCAGGCCGCGATCTGGCCTGCTTTGAGCTTGGCCACCGCGTCCACGCTGCGCTCGGCCTGGTCGCGGAGCGAGCGCGCCTGCTGCGCCCAGGCCCAATAGGCAAGGCCGGCGACCAGCGCGGCCAGCACGATGAATCCCGCCAGGAGCAGCCACTGGCCTCGCCGGTGGATGCCGGTATCCTCTCCGCTCGCCCGATCGATGACCGGCAGATCCGTCATGGCCCCCACTCGCTCGGTTGAGCGTCCCCGCCCCCACTGCAGAGTACCCTCTCCGGAGGGCTATCCACCACCTGCGCCCCGGGCGGACGCTCGGTCCGGGGCCGCCGACCTCGATGGGCCCTTCCGTAGGGTGTTCACCTCATGCATCGGCGCGTCACGTGGGTATAGTGAGAGTAGAGCCACGCGACCTTGCGGCCGCGCGACGTCATCGAGTCAGTGGGTCAGGGGGACTGGCCATGCACACGATCGTCGACCGGCAGGAGCTCACGAAGCGCGACCTCATCAGCCTCACCATCGAGGCGCCCCAGATCGCGCGCAAGATCCGCCCGGGGCAGTTCGTCGTATTGCGCGTCAACGACACGGGGGAGAGGGTGCCGCTCACCGTCGCGTACCGCGACGCGGCCAACGGCACCGTCACCATCATCTTCCAGGTCGTCGGCAAGAGCACCGCCATGCTGGCGTCGCTCGGCGTGGGCGACGCCATCAAGGACCTGTGCGGTCCGCTGGGCAAGGCCGAGCAGATCGAGAAGGTCGGCACCGTGGTCGGCATCGGCGGCGGCTCCGGCATCGCGGTGCTCCACCACCTGCTCACCGGGCACCGTGACGCCGGCAACCACATCATCGGTGTGGTCGGGGCGCGCCAGGGGGACCTGCTGATCCTGGAGGACGAGATGCGCGCCCTCTGCGACGAGCTCATCGTCACCACCGACGACGGGAGCTACGGCGTCCACGGCAAGGTCACCGACGCGCTGGCGGCCCTCGTGGAGCGGCACGAGCACATCGACCAGGTCATCGCCGTCGGGCCGCTGATCATGATGCGCGCCGTGACCGAGATGACGCGCATCTACGGCCTGCCGACCGAGGTCAGCCTCAACCCGATCATGGTCGACGGCACCGGCATGTGCGGCGGCTGCCGCTGCAGCGTCGGCGGTGAGACCAAGTTCGCCTGCGTCGACGGCCCTCACTTCGACGCGTTCAAGGTCGACTTCGACGAGCTCATCCAGCGCAACAGCATGTACGGCCGCGACGAACGCATCTCACTGCTCACGTCCATCAAGGCCAGGTAAGGGGGCGGCGATGACCGGCATGGACCACGAGCTCGCGACCCTGGCCCAGCAGGGCGACCTCGCGAGCTTCTGCCCGCAGTGCCACGCCGCGCTCAACGTCTACGACCCGGAGACCAGGCGCATCTGGGTCGGCCTCGATGTCGAGGTCGGCGACGTCGCCTGCGACCTGCTCGTGAACCCGCGCCTCGAGGAGTTCGAGCGCGTGTGCTCGCCCTGCTGGACGGGAGATGCGCTGGCGACCGACGTCCACTGCCCGCATTGCCACGCCTCGCTGATCGAGGACGAGGGGCTGTGCGGCGAGTGCGAGTCGCGCGTGTTCACCATCGACGTCTCGCTACGCACGCGCGTGGCGCCGCTGTCGTGCTGCACGCGCGCGGACTGCCACTGGCACGGCGTGCCGAAGCGCACGCGCGCCAAGATCCTGGCCGGGGCGCCGCGACAGAAGAAGCCGGAGCAGGACCCGAAGTTGCGCGTGCGCAACTTCCAGGAGGTCAGCTACGGCTACGACAGTGAGCTGGCCGTCGCCGAGGCGAGCCGCTGCCTGCAGTGCAAGAAGCCCACCTGCGTCGACGGCTGTCCGGTCGGCGTCGACATCCCCGGGTTCGTGAAGCTGGTGGCCGCGGGCGACTTCGCCGGCGCGGCCCGGCGCATCCGCGAGAAGAACGCGCTGCCGGCCATCTGCGGCCGTGTCTGCCCGCAGGACGACCAGTGCGAGAGGGAGTGCCTGCTGGGCAACAAGGGCGAGCCGCTCGCCGTCGGCGCGCTCGAGCGGTTCGCCGCCGACTTCGAGCGCGAGACCGACCAGGTGACGCTGCCGCCGCGGGCGGACAGGACCGGCCGCCGCATCGCCGTCGTCGGCAGCGGCCCGGCGGGGCTCATCATGGCCTCCGACATGGCCCTCAAGGGACACAGCGTCACCATCTTCGAGGCGCTGCACAGCCCCGGCGGCGTGCTCGTGTACGGCATCCCCGAGTTCCGCCTCCCCAAGAGCATCGTCGAGGCGGAGACCGGCAACCTGCGGCATCTGGGCGTCAAGTTCGAGCTCAACAGCATCGTCGGCAAGCTGTACGGCCTCACGGAACTGTTCGACCTCGGGTTCGACGCCGTGTACGTGGCGACCGGAGCAGGTCTGCCGGGCTTCATGGGCCTGCCCGGCGAGAACCTCTGCAACATCGTCTCCGCCAACGAGTACCTCACGCGCGTGAACCTCATGAAGGCGTACCTGTTCCCCGAGTACGACACGCCGGCGCCGCTGGGCACCAGGGTCGCGGTCGTCGGCGGCGGCAACGTGGCGATGGACTGCGCGCGCACGGCGCTGCGCATGGGCGCGCGTGAGGTCTCGATCGTCTACCGGCGCACGCGGGACGAGATGCCGGCGCGCGAGGAGGAGATCCAGCACGCCGAGCAGGAGGGCCTGCGCTTCGAGTACCTCACGAGCCCGATCGCGTACGAGGGTGACGAGCAGGGCTGGGTACGCGAGATGCGCTGCGTGCGGATGAAGCTCGGCGAGCCGGACGACTCCGGACGCCGCCGCCCCGTCCCGCTCCTGAAGTCGGACTTCATGATCGACGTCGACATGGTCGTCGTCGCGGTGGGAGCCGGCCCCAACCGGGCCCTCTTCGAGGACGCCCGGGGCCTCGAGCGCACGGAGCGCGGCTACATCAGGACGCACTCCGAGTCAGGCCGGACCAGCGTGCCGAGGGTGTGGGCCGGCGGAGACATCGTCACCGGCGCCGCGACGGTGATCCTCGCCATGGGCGCGGCGCGCAAGGCCGCCGACGACATGCACGAGTTCTTGAGCGACGGGGCCGCAGGCTGGAGCTGACACGCGCTCCGGCCGCGACCCCGCCTGGAGGAGCTTTGCCGCCCTACGCGGACTGGGTCTCCGCGACCCAGAGCCGGTGGGCCAGATCCTCCCAATAGGAGGCCACGCCCTCCTCGATCTCGTCCCAGTGCACCGCCTCGAACTCCTCCGTGAGTTCCTTGCGGTCGTTCTCCGTCAGGTAGTGCTGGGCGGTGTCGAAGAAGACGTCCTCTTCGACCTGGATGTGGCAGCGGACGACTTCGACGTACTGGCCCAGGCGGGTGGCGAAGTCGTGCGCGGCCACCCGGTCGTTGGGGTCGATGCGCTCGAGCGTCCGCTCCATGTCGTCGAGCTTGCCGCGGCACCACTCGTGTTCGCCGAGCATCTGCTCCAGCGGCTCGTCCTGGTCCGTCATCCCGCGGCGGTGACAGCGCGCGTACAGCAGGTCCTCTTCCTTGGGGTCGTGCAAGCCGTCGGCGAAGTACCGGAAGAAACCGATCATGTCGCCGACGAGGTCTGCACGGACGGTGCCCGTGGCCTCGATGTGCCTGCATTCTGCGTCGGCGGCGTCGGCGACCTCGAGCACCAGGCGGTGCTCCGCCTCGAGGATCTTCCTCCAGCCCATGGCTCCTCCTTCCACGAGCTTTGCGGGTCGCACTCGCATGCGACTCCTTTCACAATCACTGTACCCATGGGCCGGGAATGAAGTTTGTAGTGACACTCCAAAATGGGGTGTTCACCTGATGGATGGCGTGGTCGCTGCCCGAGTTCGAGGCTGGCCGCTTGACCGGCTGGGGTTGCTCGACGAGGCCGCCGGCCGCCTGAGCAGCCACGGCAGCGGGTATCATGCGGGCCAGCAGCAGGACGCCCGCGGCCGCAGGACCGGGCGGGCGGCGACCGACGGAGGACGGCATGGGCGAGACCACGGGCAAGCTGGTGCTGGCGCTGGACACGGGGACGACGAGCGGGCGGGCGCTCGTGGTCGACGCCGCCGGCGTCGTCCTCGCGAGCGCCCAGCAGGAAGCGGGCCTCAGCACCCCGCAGCCGGGCTGGGTCGAGCAGGATGCCGAGCAGCTCTGGCAGGCGCAGCTGGCCACCGCCCGGGGCGCTCTCGACAAGGCCGGCGTGTCCGCCGCCGACATCGCCGGCATCGGCATCGCCAACCAGCGCGAGACGACGATCGTCTGGGACCGGGCCACGTCGCTGCCGGTCGCGCCGGCCATCGTCTGGCAGGACCGGCGCACTGCAGCGTTCTGTGAGGAACTGCGTGGCGCCGGCGCCGAGGCGCTGGTCCGGCGCAAGACGGGGCTGCTGCTCGATCCTTACTTCTCGGGCACCAAGCTGCGCTGGCTGCTCGACAACGTGCCCGGTGTGCGCGAGCGCGCCGCGGCCGGCGAGCTCGCCTTCGGCACCGTCGACTCCTGGATGGCGTGGCGGCTGAGCGGCGGCCGCGTCCACGTGACCGATGCGACCAACGCCTCGCGGACCCTGCTCTACGACATCCGCGAGGGTGCCTGGGACGACGAGCTCCTGGCGCTGTTCGGCGTGCCGCGCGAGTTGCTGCCCGAGGTGGTGGACAGCAGTGGTGTCGTCGGCGAGACCGACCCGGCGCTGCTCGGGGCGGCCGTCCCCATCGCCGGCATGGCCGGCGACCAGCAGGCCGCCCTCTTCGGCCAGGCCTGCACGCGCCGGGGCATGATCAAGGTCACCTACGGCACCGGCTGCTTCCTGCTGCTGAACACCGGCGAACAGCCTGCGGCAGCGCCGCCCGGGCTCGTGAGTACGGTCGCCCTGCAGAGGAACGGCCGGCGGACCTACGCCCTCGAGGGCAGCGTCTTCATCGGCGGGGCCGCGGTGCAGTGGCTGCGCGACGGCCTCGGCATCGTCGCCAGTGGGGCCGAGGCCACCGCGCTGGCGCAGGGCGTGCCGTCCAGCGAGGGCGTCGTGTTCGTGCCGGCCCTCGCCGGGCTGGGCGCTCCGTACTGGGACCCGTACGCGCGCGGCGGCATCTTCGGGCTCACGCGCGGCACCACGGCCGCGCACCTCGCCCGGGCGACGCTCGAGGGCATCGCCTTCCAGGTGGCCGACCTGTACCAGGCCGAGGCCGACGGCGCCGGCGTCGAGCCTGCGGAGGTGCGCGCCGACGGCGGCGCCGCGGCCAGCGACCTGCTGCTGCAGTTCCAGGCCGACCTGCTGGGCGTGCCGGTCACCAGGGCGGGCCAGCCCGAGGCGACGGCGTTCGGCGCCGCCTGGCTGGCCGGCCTCGCGACCGGTGTCTGGGAGAGCGAGGAAGAGGTCGCGGCGCTGTGGACCGCCGGCGCGTCCTTCGCGCCGGCGCCGCAGGCCGGCGCGGGCGAGCTGAGCCGGCGCTGGCAGGCGGCCGTGAGCGCCGTGCGCGGGTTCGCGCGCGAGACGCAGTAGGCGGCTCAGTGCCGGTGCGGCACCACCAGCACCGGCACGTCCGAGTGGTGCAGCAGCTCGAACGGCGTGTGCCGGCCGAGCGCCCCGGCGATCGGCCCCTCGCAGTGCGAGCCGACCACGATCACGTGCGAGCCGCGCTCGTGCGCGACCGTCTCGAGCGCCCGCGCCGGGTCGTCCCAGACCAGCACGACCTCCGTCTCGATGCCCGCGGTGCGCACCCGGTCGGCGGCGTGGCGGAGCATCGGCTCGACCTCGGATTCGACGCGCCGCTCGTAGTCGCGCAGCTCCTTGGCGGCGGCGCATCCCCGGTCGAGAGCGCAGCTCAGTCCGGGGGGCGGTTCGTGGCAGAAGACGAGGACGATGCTGGCGCCGCGCGTGTCGCGGCCGAGCGCGATCGCCTCGTCGAGCGCCGCGGCGGAACAGGCCGATCCGTCGTAGCCGAGGACGATGGGATGTTCCATCACTGCTCCCTTCCCCTGGGCCCCGGACCGTCTCAGCGCGAACGGGAGACGGGCCTCCACACCGTGATCATTCCCTCGCGGGGCCTTCGCTAGGCGCGCGCCGGCGGCTCGGCGAAGGCCGCGGCGGCGGTCGGCGATGCTCCGGTCGGGCGCCGGTCAGGCGCCGATGAGGGCGTGCAGGTTGCGGGCGATGAGCGCCGGCGAGTAATCCAGGCCGCAGCGGGCGAGCTTCTCGCGAGTGGCCGCCCCCAGCTCCTCCGTGGGGGCGGCGGCAAGGATCGCCGCGGATTCGGCCTCGTCGAACACCTCGGCCGGCGCGACGTGAAGCTCCACGCCGGCGTTCTCGGGGCACGCCTGCTGGCAGCGCAGGCAGCCCACGGCGCAGTGATGCCAGGCGGGATCGACCCAGTCGGGGAACGGGGCCTCATCCTCGTTGACCGTGGTCAGGCAGCGGTCGGTCTGGAGCAGGAACCGGTCCGGGCGGATCGCCTCGCTGGGGCAGGCGCGCAGGCAGGCGCTGCAGCGCTCGCAGCGGTCGAGCTCGAGTGGCTCGTCCCAGGCGGCGCCGGCGGGCGGCGGCGCGTCCGTGGCGCAGGCCGCCAGCATGAGGTAGCTGCCGAGCCGCGGGACGTAGGCGATGTTGTTGCGCCCGTAGCGCGCCAGCCCCGCGCAGGCGGCGAGCGTCTTGAGCGGAGGCTCAAACCGCGCGGCGGCGTGGCCGCAGGGTGCGAGCGCCGCCGCCAGTGCCTTCGTCGAGCCCGTCCGGGACCGTGCGGTAGCCGGCGTAGTGCGGCGGCACGACGATCTCGCGCTCGTCGCCACCGACGCTCAAGGTGGCGCGCGTGAGCGGCCTCGGCGTGGCCGCCACGACGACCGAGCGCGCTCCGGGCAGCTCGGCCGGCCACGCGAACGCGACCTCGTCGCGCAGGTGGCCGGCGGTGGGGCCGGGCAGCTCGCCGGAGGCGAGGATCCCGGCCACTCTGCTCCTGAGGTCGTCCATGCGTTCCGCCGCGACCACGCGCGCCGTCCACCCGGCTCGCGCCAGGTCTTCGAGCACGTTCGTCCAGTCGAGCGTCGTCGTCATGGTGCCTCCTCGGGGGTGCCTCACCGGTCCCGAGTGTGCAGTCCGGCCAAGCCGCCCGCAACCGGCAGGCTTGCCGCGGCCCCGCGCCGGGGACAGACTCCACTCACGCGGCCGTGAAAGCGCTGCGGCGGCGAAGGAGGATCGGGTGCGTTGCGGCGGGCATCGGCGGCGCAATTCAGCGCCGCCGCGGCATCACTCGAAGTACTCGTGGAACGCCGTGAGGCTGTAGATGATGATGCCGTAGAGGATCATCATGACCAGGCCCCAGAACGGGTAGACGGACCAGGCCACGAACCACACCACCATGCCGACGACGGCGAGGATGATGGCGGGGACGCGGCCGGCGCGCAGGCGGCGCAGGATGACGATGCCGGCGATCACCTGCACGATCGCGATGACGATGAAGACCCAGCTCCAGGTCTGCAGGTTCGCGAGGATGAACTTGCTCTCGTCGAAGAGCTCGTTCCGGGTGAGCCCCGAGATGCCGGCGATCGCGTTGAACGCGGCGGCGACGAGGAAGAAGATGCCGGCGAAGTGGATCCAGCCCACCCCTTGCCCCCTGGTGTGCTCGCTCACGGCTTCTCCTTGATGGTGGTCGCCGGCGGGCGCGGGGTCATGCCCCGGCCAGCCATTCTCTGAGGCTCGTCTCCACCGGCTCGCGGCCGGCCTCGACGCGGGTGTCGAAGCGCCGCGGCCGCTGGCGCACGGCGCGCAGCTGCGGCGGCACGGTCGCGCCGGGCGCGAGGTCGACGACCCTGTCGAGGAGCTCGAGGTCGTCGGCGGCGCCGGGCACCGGCGCCCCTGCGGGCACGCCGGTGAGGCCGCGCACGACGTCGGCGGCGAACTTGCTCCAGTGCGCCGTGCTCGCGATGAGCACCGGCGCGTCGCCGGCGAGCCGCTCCGCGGCCTCCCAGGCGACGGCCGTGTGCGGGTCGAGCAGGTAGCCCTCGTCGCGCTGCACCCGGCCGATGACCTCGAGGCAGGTGTCGTTGTCGACCCACGTGCCGGTGAACGACTCGCGCAGCCGGTCGCGCGTCGCGTCATCCACGGCGAAGCGGCCCGACGCCTTCAGGTCGCCGCATCCAGCCGGCGATGCGCGTCGCGTCTCCCGTGAGGTCGTACAGCAGACGCTCGAGGTTGGAGGAGATGAGGATGTCCATGGACGGCGACGGGGTCTTCACCAGCGAGCGGGCGGCGATGTCGTAGACCCCACTGGAGAGGAAGTCGAAGAGGACGTTGTTGCTGTTGCTGGCGCAGAGCAGGCGGCCGATGGGCGCGCCCATGTCGCGTGCGTACCAGGCGGCGAGGATGTTGCCGAAGTTGCCGGTGGGGACGCAGACGTCGACGAGGTCGCCGGCCTTCACCGCGCCGCTCGCGGCGAGGTCGGCGTAGCCGCTGAGGTAGTAGACGATCTGCGGCAGCAGGCGGCCCCAGTTGATGGAGTTGGCCGAGCTCAGGGAGAGCTGGTGCCGCCCGGCGAGCTCGGCCGCGAAGGCGCCGTCGTCGAAGACCGCCTTGACCGAGCTCTGGCAGTCGTCGAAGTCGCCGCCGAGGCGGAACACGGTGAGGTTGTCGCCCGGCTGGGTGACCATCTGCAGTTCCTGCAGGGCGGACACGCCGGCGTCGGGGTAGTACACGCAGACTCTGGTGTGGGCGCGATCGGCGAAGCCGTTGAGCGCCGCCACTCCGGTGTCGCCGCTGGTCGCGACCAGGATGAGGAAGTCCAGGTCGGTCGCTCCCTTGGCGTGCGCCTGCTCGAGCGCCTCGCTGAAGTAGAGCGGCATGCACTGCAGCGCCATGTCCTTGAAGGCCAGCGTGGGGCCGTGCCAGAGCTCGAGCACGTGACGCCCCGGAGCCACTTCGCGGACCGGGGCGACCTCGGGTACGTCGAAGTTCGGGCCGTAGGCCCGTGCCGCGATCGCGCGCGTCTTCTCAGCGGCGACGTCGAGGCCGAACGCCTCGTACACCGCCGCGGCTCGCGCGTGGTACGGCACGTGCGCCAGCGCGGCGATCTGCTCCACCGTGAACCGCGGCAGCCGCTCGGGGACGAACAGGCCGCCGCCCGGCGCGATGCCCTCGAGGATCGCCTCCGTGAACGTGCGGGGCGCGTCGATGGCGCCGCGGGTGTCGAGGTACCGGATCATGGCCCCGGGATTCTACAGGAACGGGGCGGAGCCATGCGCGTCCGGGCGACCGGCCACCGGCCCTTCGACTGTTCCTGTCGGGCAGCTGCTTGACAATCGCTCACGATGCATTACGATATATCGTGTTACAACGCTACAAGGAGAAACCATGTACGGACACAAGCATTCCGACAGCCCCGCCGGTCATCCCGGCCGCGGGCCGCGCGGCGAGGGCTGCGGCCCCGCGCACTTCAAGTTCGGCCCCCACGGACCGGGCTTCGGCCGCGGCCACGGGCAAGGCGGCCGCGGGCCGTGGTCCCGGGCCCGTCGCGGCGACGTTCGCTCCGCCATCCTGCTGCTGCTCGCCGAGGAGCCGATGCACGGCTACCAGATCATGCAGCGCCTGGAGGAGAAGAGCGGCGGCGCCTGGCGCCCGAGCCCCGGCTCGGTGTACCCGACGCTCCAGTTGCTCGAGGACCAGGGCATCGTCAAGGGCGAGGAGGCCGAGGGCCGGCGCGTCTTCTCGCTGACCGAGGCCGGCACGGCGGAGGCCGCCGCGATCAAGGAGCGCCTCGGCGAGTCGCCGTTCGGCGCGGAGAGTGGCGAGCAGGATCCGCGCTTCGCGCTGCGCCAGGCGGTGTTCTCGCTCGGCGGCGCCGTCAAGCAGGTCGCCGTGACCGGATCGGCGGACGACACGCGGAAGGCGCTCGAGATCCTGCGCGACGCGCGCAAGAGGGTCTACGCGCTGCTGGCCGACGCGGAGTGACGCCGGGGCAGGGCCGGCGACAGACCGGTCCCGCCTGCGCACGTCGGGCGCGGCGAGGCCGCGCGGCGCCGGCCGGGCTCAGGCCCGGCCGGCGGCGTCTCCGTCCCCGGACGGCGCCGGCAGCAGGGTGACCCGGCTTGGCTCGACGCCGGCGGCGACGAGCGCCCGGGCCGCAGCGCGCGTCGGCGCGTAGGCCTCGTCGAGCTTGCCGTAGAACCAGGCGCTGTAGCGGCGCCGCAGCCGCCCGGCGATGTCGCCGGGCCCGTGCGGCGCCTCCAGCCCATCCGGGTCCACGGCTCCGGTGACCGGCAGGTGCAGCAGGCGCGCGGCGGCGAGGGCGACCAGTCCCTGGCCCGCCGCCGAGTCGGTGTGGATGGCCGTGAAGCCCTCCTCCTCGAGGTAGTCCACGACCTCCACCAGCGGCGGCACGACCCAGCTGGGTCGGTCGCCGTTCGGCGACGGCCGCCAGGCCAGCGCACGGAAGTCGACCGTGCCCGCGGCGGCGGTCTCCGAGTCCACGGAGCAGGTCAGCAGCGTCACGTCCACGTCGTGACGCGTCGCCGACGCGTCGGCCGCGGCGGCCTCGCGCGCCTGCTCGTGCAGTTCGTGCGGCGCGCTCGCGCAGAGCACAGCCACCCTCTCGCGCCGCGTGTGCCGGCGCTCTCCGAGGAAGTAGGCGCGCAGCTCCTCCTGGAGCGTGCGGTCGCGGCTCTGGAAGCTCCAGGCGAAGTAGTAGGGCAGCTCGAGGAAGGCGACCATGCCGACCGCGTACATGCTCTGCAGCCGGCGCTTGAGGCCCATGCGCGCGTCCCGGTCGAGCAGCGCGCGCAGATGCAGGCTCATCACGTCGTCGGCAAGGCGCTGGGCCACCATGAACAGGCGGCGGTTGAGCTCCTTGGCGTCGACCGCGTTGATGCCGTCGGGGTCGGCGACCAGGCTGCCGAGCTCTCGCTCGAGGAGCCCCTCCCAAGCCGGGCCGCGAGGATCGCCGTCGCGGTAGAGGCCGGGAACGATGCTGCGCACTCCCTGCACCGCCTTCTCCAGCACCGGCACCTCGCGGCCGATGCGCCCGAACCCCTTGCGCAGCAGGCCGAGCGCGCGCTTCTGCTCCTCACCCTCATCGAGGCGCAGGATCTCGCGGATCTTCCAGAACGACGCGGCGTAGATGCTGTGCGCCAGCAGCCGCGAGTCGCCGTCGGCGCCGCCGTGGTCGCAGTCCCGGGCGGCGACCGTGGCCAGGAAGCCCTCCGGCGTGCCGTCACCCCCGCCGAGCGTGAAGGCGCTCGCCGAGAAGAGGCCGCTGTGGTCGTCGGAGCCTCCCGTGAGGCCCTTGCGCCACGGCGTCTCGCCGTAGGGCTCGATCCCCTGGCGCTCCGCCATCGACTCCAGGTCCTCGCGCGTGAGTACGTCGACGATGCCGCGCAGGAGGCCGTTGCAGCGGCTGGTGCGCGCGCCGTTGCGCCCCTCGAGGACGTTGAACAGCAGCAGCATGCGCTCCACCGACTCCGGAGTGAGCTTGCCGCCCATGTCGAAGAGCGGGTGCGCGAGGAAGTGGGCCACTCCCGCCTCGCGCAGGCACGCGACGAGGTCGTGGACGTTCTCCCTGGCGCTGTTCGCCGTCTCGAACGTGGCCTCGTCGAGGCCCAAGGCGACCACGTGGACGCGGACGCCGTCCTCCGGGAACCAGCTGTCCAGTTCGGTGCTGAGGAAGGTGCCGGGGAGGTGTGCGATCGCCAGCGAGCCCGCCAGCGTGTTGTGGTCGGTGATGGTGACGAAGTCCATGCCCCGCGCCCGCTGGGCGTGGTACAGCTCCACCGGGTCGGTGAAGGACTCCGCGCTGCGGAGCGCGCGGATCCCCGCGTTGCCCGACGCGTCGGAGTGCCTGGAGTGGACGTGGAGGTCGGCTCTGAACGTTGGTGTCACTTCTCCACTATACCGCTCGCTCGCGCGGCCGGACGCTCGACGTGCGCTCCGGCGCGCGGAGACTTTGTCTTTCCCGCGCGATGCCGCTACTGTCTCTCGCATGGACTACGCCCATCACGCAGTGCTCACCGCCGTGGGCAACGACCGCCCGGGGCTCGTCGACGAGGTCACGCGCTACATCACGGAGCGCGGCGGCAATCTCGAGGACAGCCGCATGGTCAACCTGCGCGGCCAGTTCGCGATGATGATGCTGGTCGCCGGCAGCGAAGAGGCGATGAGCCGCCTCCAGGACGGCCTCGGCACCCTGCGCCGCGGCAGCCACGTGCACGCGGAGCTGCGGGCGGCGGACCTCGGGGCGACGGAGCGGCCCCCGGCGCTGCCCTTCCGGCTGAACACCTGGGCCATGGACCACCCCGGCCTCATGCAGTCGGTGTCCCACCTCCTCGGCGACCTGGGCGTCAACATCGAGAGTGCGGACTCGTCGCTGCGGCCGGCGCCGTACACCAACGCGCCGCTCTTCGAGATGGAACTGGTGATCTCGGTGCCCGCGGCCACGCACGTGGCCGGTCTGCGCGAGGCGCTCGGCGAGCTCTGCGACGAGATGAACATCGACTGGAAGCTCACCGCCCTCTAGGGCCGGGCGCTCGCGACAGCGGTCGCCGGCCGGCGCCGGGCCGGCCGGCCCGTCAGGCCTCTCCTTGCTCGCCCGCTCGCCCGGCCAGCAGACGCGCGGCCTCGTCCGTGACGAACGACGGCCAGGGCGCCGGCCGGTCGCGCTCCAGCGCGACGACGCCGGCGCCTTCCTCCGTGAGCTCGCCGATGTCCGCGGCCGGGATGCCGGCCGCCGCCAGCGTCCCGGTCAGCTCCGTCGCGTCCGCCGGGTCGCAGCAGATGAGCAGGCTGCCGGAGGCGATCAGGCCGAGCGGGTCGGCGGCGAGCAACGCACACAGGCGCTCCGTCTCGGGTGAGACGGGGACGCGGTCGCGATGGACGAGAACGCCGCGTCCGGTGGCCGTCGCCAGCTCGCGCAGGGCCGTGGCGAGGCCGCCCTCGGTCACGTCGTGCATGGCGCGCACCCCGGCCAGGTCCCGGGCCAGCCGTGCCTCGGGGAGGATGCTGGCCCGCTCCTGCAGCGCGCGGCAGGCGTCCAGCTCGCCCTGGGTCATGCCGAGGGCGCGGAGGCGCTCGCCGAGTTCCCCGGCGAGCAGGGCCGCGCCCTCCATCGCCAGCGCCTTGGTGAGCAGCACGCGGTCGCCGGCGCGCGCCGAGCGCTTGTCCTTCAGCTCGGCGCGGCGCAGCGTCCCGAGCGCCGTGAGCGACACGACGGGTCGCGTGACGGCGTCCGTGACCTCCGTGTGGCCGCCGGCCAGGGTGACGCCGGCATCGTCTGCGGCCGCGGCCAGCCCGCCGAGGACCGCGAGGGCCTGCGACGGCGTGGTGCCCGCGGGCAGGAGCACCGTCGCCAGCAGCCAGCGGGGGTCGGCGCCGGAGGCGGCGATGTCGTTGACGTTGACGAGCACGGCGGCGCGGCCGACGGTGTCCCCGCCCAGGGTGATCGGATCGCCGTGGGCCACGAGGAGTTCGGCGCCGTCGAGGTCGACGGCGGCCACATCCTCGCCGACTCGCGGGGGTACCACCAGGGCCGGGTCGCCGCCGGCGACGCCGGCGAGGAACCCGGCCAGCAGGTCGTTCGGCAGCTTGCCCGGCGTCAGCGGCAGGCCGAGCCGGACGACGCCCTCGAGCTCGGCCAGGCGGCCGACGACGAAGTCGCAGTCGGCCGTATCCGGCCCTCCGGCGTCCTCCGCGCCTCCAGCGTCGCCTCCCGCCCCGCCGCCGTTGCCGAGGTAGGCGGTGACGGCGCCGGCGGCGCGCCCTGCCTGCATGTCCAGCAGGTAGTCGCCGACCACGAGCGTCTGCTCCGGCGCGGCGCCCATCAGGGCGGCGGCGTGCAGCACGCCGTCCGGCGCCGGCTTGGGGGCCACGTCGTCGTCGCGGGTCACGATGACGTCGAAGTCGGCGGCGGTGAGGGACGGAAAGCGGCGCAGGGCGCGCTCGACGGCGGCCAGCCCGTTGCGCGTGAGGATGCCCACGGCGAGGCCGTCCTCCTTGAGCCGGCGAACGAGTGCTTCGGCGCCTTCGTTCGGCGCCGAAGCGTCGGCGGCGGCCAGTTCGAAGTGCTCGAGGGCGAGGGCCGCGGCAGTCGCGTTCTTCGCCGCGCGGCAGCGCCTGGATCCACTCGAGGACGAACTGGTCCGGCGGACAGCCGACCTCGCGCTTGATCGCGGCGAAGTCGAGCGCGCCGGGGTGCGTCAGCGTGCCGTCGAAGTCGAACAGGACGGCACGGAGCCGGAACGGCCGCGCGGCGCTGACGCCGGCGCGGCCCTCCTTGCCGTCACTGCGCGAAGGCCTTGAGGCAGACACTGGCGTTCGCGCGGATCTTCGTGAAGTCGGTCCAGCGCGAGCCGTTGCGGCTGATGAAGCTCTGTCCAGCCCGGGCGGATGCCGCCGGCGACCAATACCTGATGCGCCGCTCGGTGGCGAGCGGGTAGGGCTCGCCGGGGGACTTCAGCTTGACGGCGACGACGAACCGTCGGCCTGCGTGGACGTGCAGCTTCTTGGCGAAGGAGGCGGTGATGTAGCCGGGAAGGTCGGCTGTTCCTTCGGCCCGCTTGGTGAGACTTGAGAAGCGCCTGCCTGCCCACACCTCGTACCTGGTGCCCGACGACAGGGTGTAGAAGCTGGCTGCGGCGATGTTCTGGGTAGCGGTGGCCGTGAACCGATTGGCTCCCCAGACGCGTGAGCTGCTGTAGCCCCAGTGCGAGTTCACGCCGAGCTTGTCGTACTGGTAGATGTGCGAATAGTTGCCGACGTCCTCGACGTCGCTGTAGGAAGTGCAGCCGCCCCACATGCCCGTGCCGCGGTCGAGGGCGAACGAGCCGTCGTAGTAGGAGACCCAGAAGTAGCCGCCGTCGCCGAAGCCCGTGCCCCAACTGTTGCGCACGAGGAAGGCCCCATCGGCGGGCGGCGCGCCGTCACTGCCCTGGAACCTGGAAGCGGGGAACGAGTCGTCCCATCCGACGATGTCGACGCCGTGGTTCTCATCCCGCCGTCGGGGGGAGTAGTAGGTGCTGTACGTCTCGCCGGCGTCCTCGACGTCGTTGACGTCGCTCGAGTCCATGTACATACCCACGCTCAGGGCGCCGTTGTCGGTGACGAGCCGCTTGATGAGTTCGTTGTCGGTCGGCCCTTCGCGCCCCGGGATCATGACCACGCCCTGGACGTGCTTGCGCGTCCCGTTGCGGCCCGCCTTGCCGTCGTAGGGGTCGGCGGTCTCATTCACGGGCCCGGCCCAGCGCGCAAAGTACGCGATCGCCATGAAGTCCCAGCCGCCCGAGTCGTACCGCTCTGCCGTGTTCGAGAAGTAGCCGCTGCGCCGGACGACGTTGTCCTCGCTGTAGTCCGGCTCGGGAGAGACCGGCATCAGCTTCGACTCAAGCGCGGAGATGTTGGCGAAGGCCCAGCAGGTGTTCCAGTACTTCTGGTCCTCGACGGGCGTGAGGCGGCCCTCAGCGCGCAGATCGTAGGACGAGGGCTCGGCCCCACGCGCCGCGACGGCGCCGGCTGCCGCGCTCACGTGCACTTCCACGGGGCTGGGCAGACGGCCCAGGCGGAGGGTGACGAGTGGGTCGTGCAATGCCTCGACGAAGGCGGGATTGAGCGGCCCCAGCTCCGGCTGCGCCGTCGTCCCGGCCGCCCCGGCCGCCGGCGCGAGCACGGCCAGCAGTGCCACGATAGTGGCGAGGAGGATGGGGGCGCTGCGGCGGACGGTGTTCATCGGCTGCCTTTCTCGGCTGAGGTGGAGGGGTCGTGCATCAGCAACTCGCGGCCCGCCCTGAATCCTAGCCTCCGCGGTCCTGTTCCGCATCCCCCGCAGGGCGTTGCCCCTGCGTTCGTGCCCAAGCCATCTGGACGATCGTTCCACGTCCGAACTCCCCGCCCGTCTGCCAGAAGAGAAACGATGCACCTCGTCCAGCCGCTGCGGTAGTCGCGCCCGGCGCCGGCGTGGCGATCCAGCCGCGATGGTTCGCGCCGCCACGCTCCCGGGTAGGACGCTCCCATCCGACGACCGATCATCGCCTGCCACACCAGGCGGGCAGCAAAGGAGGGGGAGGATGGCGATCATCTCTTTGACCGCCGAGGAGCTTCAGGGACGGCAGCTCCTGGACGAGACGGGCCGGAGTATCGGCGAGATCAGTGACCTGTACGTGGACGACGACGGCCGGCCTCACTGGCTGCTCGTGGACACCAGCTTCTTCCCGGGGTTCTTCAGCGTCATCCCGGTGACCGACGTCCTGGTGACGGACAAGGGCCTCGAGGTCCACTACGCCATGGAGAAGCTGACCGGCGCGCCGAACAACATGAAGGACAAGGACTACGCGAAGCATCGCGAGGGACTGCTCTACGACTACTACAGGCTGAAGGCTCCCCCCGGGTTGGCCGACGCCACGAATCACGGCGAAGAGGGCGACGTCCTGCAGCCTCCGAGCCGGCTCTGCCGCTTCTCCACGCTCTCGTGTGAGAACAAGCCGGTGGACTTCGAGGCGGGATGAGGGAGGCGCCGTGAGGCGCGTCTGGCGCGTCAGTCCCGGCCGGGGCGCGCCAGACGCCGTTCCTGCTCAATCCTCATGGCCGGCAAAGCGATTCTTGCTCGCTGTTGGCCATGGGGAGTCGCGGCTGTTGACGCCGCGCACGCCGCGCTCCTAGGCTCCGGAGCATGAGGCCCTGGCACGACATCCACGAGACGTGGGGCAGGCCGCGCGGCTGGACCGGCTGCGCGGTGGGGCCGGCCATCCCTCCCGACGGTCCCTGACCGTCCCCGCCGGCGCCGGGCGGCGCAGAGCCCCCGGCGCACATCTCGCCACCGGGAGGGTGGTCACCATGGATCCACGACACGCTTCGACAGAGACTCCGGCCTCCGGGCACGCGCTGCGCGCGCTGCGTGGCGCGCGCCCGGCGCCGTTCTGGCTGGACGGCGCCGGCGCGCCGGCGCCGCGCCCGGCGCTCACCGGCGCGGACACCTGCGACCTCGCCGTCGTCGGGGCCGGCTTCACCGGCCTGTGGACGGCGCTGCTCGCCAAGGAGCAGGACCCCGGCGCCGACGTCGTCGTACTCGACGCCGGGGTCGTCGCCGGCCAGGCCACCGGGCGCAACGGCGGCATCTGCATGGCCTCGCTCACGCACGGCTACGCGCAGGGCGCCGAGCTCTTCGCCGCGGAGAACGCGCGGCTGGTGGAGCTCGGCAACGAGAACCTCGCCGCCATCGACGAGACCGTGCGCGAGCTCGGCATCGACTGCGGCTGGGAGCCCTCCGGTGAGCTGGAGATCGCCAGCGCGCCCTGGCAGGTGGACGACCTGCGAGAGCTGTACGCGCAGTACGTCGCCGCCGGCATCCCGAGCACCTGGCTCGACGGCGACGAGCTTCGCACCGAGATCAAGTCACCTACGTATCGCGCCGGATTCTGGCACCACGACGCGGCGATCCTCGACCCTGCCCGGCTCGCCTGGGGGCTGGCGCGGGCCTGCGAGGAGCGGGGCGTGCGCATCTTCGAGCGCACGCCGGTCGCCTCGCTCGACCGCGCGGCCGGCGGTGTGGAGCTGCGCGCCCCGTGGGGCAGCCTGCGCGCCGGGCGGGCGGTGCTCGCCACCAACGCGTTCCGCCCGCTCCTGAAGCGGCTGCGGTTCCACGTCGTGCCCGTCTACGACTACGCGCTCATGACGGAGCCGCTGAGCGCGGCGCAGCTGGACGCCATCGGCTGGTCGCGCCGCCAGGCGCTGTCGGACGCCGGCTACCTGTTCCACTACTACCGGCTCACCGAGGACCAGCGCATCCTCTGGGGTGGCTGGGACGCCGTGTACTATCGCGGCCGCCGCATCCTCGCGGAGTACGAGGACCGGCCCGACCTCTTCGCCAAGCTGGCCGGTCACTTCTTCCAGACGTTCCCCCAGCTCGAGGGGCTGTCGTTCACGCACCGCTGGGCCGGCGTCATCGACACGTGCTCGCGCTTCTGCCAGTTCTGGGGCACGGCGATCGACGGCCGCGTGTCCTACGTCCTCGGGTACACCGGGGCCGGCGTCGCGGCCACCCGGTTCGGCGCGCGCGTGGCGCTGGACCTGGTCCACGGCCGCAGCACGGAGCTCACGCAGATGGACTTCGTGCGCAGCCGGCCGCTGCCGTTCCCGCCGGAGCCGCTGCTGTTCCCGATGATCGAGGTCACGCGACGCTCGACGGAGCACGCGGAACTGCACGGCGGCCGCCGCAACGCCTGGCTGCGGAGTCTCGACCGCTTCGGCCTCGGGTTCGACTCCTAGAACGGGACGGGGCCGCGGCGTTCCCTTGCGAGCGTCGCGGCCCGTCGCCGCCGGAACCTCTGAGCCCCCTCTTCCGCAGGTCGTTCACCCGCTCGAGCGGTTCCTTGGCGGTGGGCGGACGAGACTGTAGAGTGCGGTGTCGAACGTTCAGTCAGTGTCGGCGCCGCTCCGCGGTGCGCCGCGGGCGACGGGCGGAGGTGAGGGCGGGTGAGACGCGAGGAGTGGGCCCGGATCCGGCGCCGCGAGATGCTGGCCGCCTACTACCAGGTGCTCAAGGACGAGGGTCTGCAGGGCGCGTCCATCGCCAAGATCGCCAAACGCATCGACGCGCCTCCGAGCCTGCTCATCCACTACTTCGGCACCAAGGAGCAGATGACGATCGAGCTGGTCGACTACCTGCTCGAGGAGTACCGCCACGGCTACGGCGACCGGCTCGCGGCGATCGCCGACCCGCGCGAGCGGCTCATCGCCATCCTGGACACGTTCTTCGACCCCGAGTACCACCAGCTGCTCGACGACAGCGTCTTCTACGCCTGCTTCTACGTCAGTCTGAGGCACCCGGCCGTGCGCAAGAGCTACGCGACCCTGTACGAGGCGTCGCTCGAGCTCGTGGAGACGACGCTGGCCGAGTGCATGGCCGCCGGCCACGTGACCGGCGACGACGCCCACGAGCTCGCCGTCACCGTCAAGGCCCTCGAAGAGGGCTACGCGTTCCTCATCGGCGGCGGCGCCGACGAGGCCGCCAAGGCCGAGATCGGCAGCGTGCTCAAGAAGCGCGCGCTGCAACTGCTCGGCCTCGCCGTCCCCGCCTGACGGCGCCCCGTGCACGTGCCGGTGCGGTGCGGGCGGACCCGGCTGACCGTGGAGTGCACCTCCGGCGCCCCCGCGACCAGTCCGCCGCGGAGCTAGTTCAGGCCGAAGCGGTGCATGTCCTGCTCGCCGGCGCCGAAGTAGTGCGCCGTCTCGTGCAGGACGGTGATGCGGATCTGTTCGGCCAGCTCGTCGTCGTCCGGCACCTCGCGCTCGAGGTTGCGCTGGAACAGGTGGATGACGCCGACGTCGGGCCCGGGGCCCAGCAGTGACTGGTCCGGCAGGGCGATGCCGTGGAAGAGGCCCAGGGTGCGCGGATCGAGTCCCTCCAGCACCAGCGACTCCGAGGGGTGGTCCTCGACGAAGATGGGGACGTTGCCGAGTCGCGCCAGGATCTCCGGCGGCAGCTCGTCGAGGGCGTCGCCGGCCAGGCGCTCGAACTCCTCCGGGGCCATGCGCGGTGTGGGGCCGTCGTTGGACTGGTCGAGGCGCAGGGTGGCCAGCCACTCCTTGACCATGCCTTTGGAGTCGCCCTTCTCCTCGCAGGCGATGCCGAGCAGGTGGCGCGCGTCGGCTTCGTCCAGCGGGTCGAGGCGCGGGCCGGCGAGCAGTTCGCGCAGCAGGCGCGCGGCCTCGCCGGGCTCACCGAAGTCGATGTACACCTCGGCCGACCCCAGCCAGGGCTCGGGGTCGTCGGGGTCGGCCTCGCTCCAGCGACGGTACGCCTCGAGCGCGGCCTCGGGCTTGTCCTGCTCCCGCGCCAGCGACGCCTCCAGCTCGATGACGGCCGGATCGTCGGCGGCGGCTTCGCGCGCCGTGCGCAGCGCCCGCTTCACGGCGCGCAGGTCGCCCTCCTCGAGCGCCTCCCAGGCGTCGTCGAGCAGGCGCTCCAGTTCGGGGTCGTGTCCGGTCTCGTCAGCCATGCCGCTACTGTACTCCGCGGGGGCACCAGGGCACAGCGAGGGGTGATTCCGGTCGCCTGCATCTCCCTTGCGCATCCTGTAACAAAGTCCCGCCGGACCCTTGCATCGTCACCCATATCCCGGCAGAATCGAGTGGAACCTGGCAAGGAAGGTGGGTCATGGCCTACACCTATCAGCCCCGGGATCCCCGCGCGAAGCTGCGCGAGGTCACCACGAAGTGGACGGCGTCCATGCGCGTGGCCGGGCGCGCGCCCAACTGCGGCGTCGTGTTCGGCAAGGACGCTCCACCCGCCGACGGGCCGCCGGCCCGCGGGTGGCTGGTCGGCGACCGGCGCCCGGGGGCGACCGGCGACCGCTACCTGATCCTGGACGACGGCGACGTCTGGCGCGCGCGTGCCGGCGCTTCTCCGGCCCTCGACGCCGCGGTGGCGGCCTGGCTGGCGGCGCCCGACGACGATCTGGTCATGCTCCTGGCCCGCGCGCTCGGCGATGCGCGCCTCGGCGGGGCCGGCTGGCTGGAGACCACGGGCGGCGTCGAGCGCGTCGGCGAGCGCCGGCAGGAGCCGCGGTCTCACTCCGGCCTGGAGCGTCGCGGCAACTGACGGGCGAGGCGTGCGGAGCGCCGTGGTGAGCGCGCGCCCGGCTGCTCTGATATAAGCAGAAGCGTGAACGTCCCCTCCGCAGGCCCCCGCGCAGACGCGGGACATGGCTACGGCGCGCCCTCGGGTCCGCCGGTCTTCGTCGGCGCCGACCTGGGCAAGGTGACCACCTCCCTTGCGGTCGGCGAACTCGGCGCGGACGGCGAGCTCCGCGTGCTGGAGACCCGGGCGGAGCGTCACCTCGGCGACCCCCTCCGCCCGTTCCTCGAACTCTACCGGGAGCTGGACGCCGGCCGGCTGGCGGGTATCGCCGCCACCGGCGTCTACGGCGAACGGCTCGGCGAGCCTGCCCTCGGCGGCGTGCCCGAGGAGATCGCCCAGGAGCAGGCCGCCGCCTGGCTCTACCCGGACGGACCGCTCAACCTGGTCCGGGTCGGCGGCGGCGGCTACTCGGTGCTCACGCGCGACGCCGCGGGCTACGTCCGGTACGAGGCCAACGAGCGCTGCTCGGCCGGCACGGGCGAGACGGTCGAAGGCCTGTGCGCCCGGCTCGGCCGCTCGCTGGAAGAAGCCGTGGAGCTGGCCGAGGCCAGCCCGGACGGTGTCACGGTCACCAGCCGTTGCGCCGTGTTCGCCAAGAGCGAGCTCACCCACTTCGCCAACCAGGGCGAGCCGCACGGCCGCATCTTCCGCGGGCTCTTCGAGGGTGTCGCCCGCAACGTCCACAGCCTCTACGACAAGAGCAAGATCGACGGCCCCGTGGTGCTCATCGGGCACGGGGCGCTGATCGGACCGATCGCCACCGGCATGGCCGGGCTCAGCGATGCGCCCGTCGAGGTCGCGGAGCAGGCCGGCGTGTTCGAGGCGCTCGGGGCGCTGCGCTTCGCGGCGTCCGGCGCCGGCGAGGACGCGGCCGGGGCACGGCGCGACGCGGCGGCCGGGAGCGGCCGGCGCGCAGGGCGGCTTCCCGGCCGATCCGCTGGAGCTCGTGCGCCCCGTGCGCAGCCGCATCGGGCGGCTCGAGCCCGCACGCGAGGGACCCGGCGCCGTCGTGCGCCTCGGCGACGCGCCGGCGGGATCCGCGGCCGGCGACGAGACCGCTCCGGCGGTGCTCGGCCTCGACCTCGGCTCCACCGGCTCCAAGGCCGCCCTCGTCGACGCCGCCTCCGGCGCCGTCCTCGCGAGCGTCTATCGCCGCACCGAGGGCAACCCCGTCGAGGCGGCCCAGGCGCTCGTCGCCGAGGTCACCGAGATGATGCGCAACCCCGTGGTGGCCGTCGGGCTCACCGGGTCCGGCCGCGACGCCGCGGCCACGGTCTTCCGCGCCGCCTTCCCCGGCCTGGGCGGGCGCCTCATCGTGCAGAACGAGATCGTCGCCCACGCCACCGCGGCCGCCGAGCTCGACCCGGACGGCGGCCGCAGCCTCTCCATCGTGGAGATCGGCGGCCAGGACGCCAAGTTCATCAACGTCGAGAACGGCCGCGTCGTCGACGCCGACATGAACCGCGTGTGCAGCGCCGGCACCGGCTCGTTCCTCGAGGAGCAGGCGATCGCCCACGGCGTGGACGACATCGCCGAGTTCGGGCAGCTGGCCGCGCTGAGCGACGGTCCGCCCGACCTGGGCCAGACGTGCACGGTCTTCGTGGCGGACGTCGCCGCCGAGGCGCTCGGGGACGGCTTCAGCCGCGAGGACATCTTCGCCGGCCTGCAGCACTCGGTCGTGCGCAACTACCGCAGCCGGGTGATGGGCCAGCGCCGGCTTCTGGACCGGGTGTTCTTCCAGGGCAAGCCGGCGACGGACCCGTCGCTGGCGCGCACGCTGGCGGCGGTGCTCGAGCGCGAGGTGGTCGTGCCGGCGGACCCGGGCGCGATGGGCGCCGTGGGCATCGCATTGCTCGCGGCGAGAGCCGTGGGCGCCGCCGGGTACAGCGTTGACGCCGGCGGGAGCGGCCGTGGAGCCGGCGCCGAGGCGCCGGCGATCGACCTGGCCCGGGTGCTCGACGCCCGCGTCGCCGGCCGTCGCGAGTTCCAGTGCGGCGACCGCGACTGCCTGAACAGCTGTCACCTGGAGCTGGCCGAGATCGACGTCGGCGGCGCCGTGCAGAAGATCGTGAGCGGCGGCCAGTGCCCCAAGTACGACGCCGTGTCCGCCGCCGGCGACAAGCTCCCCAAGGACGCGCCCAACCCGTACCGGGAGCGCGAAGCGCTGCTTCGATCGCTGCTGGACGAAGAGGAGGGGGATGGACCCGGGTCGGGCGGCGCGGCCGGTGAGGCCGCCGACGTCGCCCAGCTGATCGGCCTGCCCTACGCCCACTATCTGATCGACACGCTGCCGTTCTTCAACACGCTGCTGCGGCGGCTGGGCCACCGTGTGGAGATCCTCCGGCCGGGCCGCGACACGCTCGCCGAGGGCGACCGGCGCTGCGCCGCTCCGGGCGCCTGCGCGCCGGTGAAGCTGTTGCACGGCCTGGCCGTCGCCGACGTGGACGTGTTCTTCGCGCCGATCTTCGTGCACCTCCCCTTGCAGAACGCCGGGGCACAGACCTACACGTGCCCCATGGCGCAGGGTGCGCCGGACATGGTGGGACTCGCGCTGCGCGCCGAGGGCGCCCGCGCCCGCGTTCTCCGTCCCGCGCTCTTCGAGAGGGAAGGCGACGGGTTCGACGCGCCGCGCGTGCGGCGCGCGATCTCCCTCGCGATGCGCGCCCTGGCCGACAGCTCCGGCGACGGCGCGCCGCTGACGCCCGCCGTGTTCGACGAAGCGTACGAGGCGGCCGTCGACGCCCAGCGCCGCTTCGAGGCCGGGCTGCACGCCATCGGCGAGCGCGCGCTCCGGTGGGCGCGGGGCCACGGCTACCCCGTGGTGCTGATCGCCGGTGAGACGCACGTCATCCACGACGCCGTGCTCGACGCCGGCATCCACGAACTGGTGGCCGCCAACGGGGCGCTCCCCTTGCCGGTGGACTGCTACCCGACGCCGGAGGACGTGCCCGGGATGGAGCGGGTGCACTGGGCCAGCGCCGGCCAGACGCTTCGCGCCACGGCCGCCGGCGCTGCCGCCGGCGACGTGTACCCCTTGCTGCTCGGCGCCTACGGCTGCGGGCCCAACTCGATGATCGAGCACTTGTTCGACGACCTCGTGGAAGACTGGCCGCACGCCGTCCTCGAGAGCGACGGCCACGGCGGCAAGGCGGGCTACGTCACGCGCGTGCAGGCGTTCCTGCACAGCGTGCGCCGCTGGCGCGAGACGGCCGTCGACGGCGCGGCCGCGGTCACGGGGGCGCGGGAGAGCGCCGACCTCTCGGCTGCGGCCACGGCCGCCGCCGGCCGGGCGGCGGCGCACGACGCGACCGGCGCCGGCATGCAGGCGCGCCTCGCGCGCCTCGACCGGCGCCTCCCCCACAGCCTGGACGCCGGCTACGACCGCTTCTACTTCGGCCACGTGGGCGGCGGCCTCGGCCGCCACCTCGCGGCGGCGATGCGCGGCGCCGGCTACGACGCCTCCTACGTCGGCGAGCCCGACGCCGCCGCGCTCCGCGCCGCCGGCGCCGCCTGCTCCGGCAAGGAGTGCCTGCCCTACCAGCTCATCTGGGGCAGCTTCGCCCGCTTCCTCGACGAGGAGGCGGCGAGGCTCGACGGCAAGAAGGCGCTCTTCCTGAGCGCCGGGAACGGCTTCCAGGCGTGCCGTGCCAACCTGTTCCCGCTCACGGAACAGATCTCGCTCGAGCGGCTCGGCCTCGGCGATCGTGTCGAGGTCGCCGACTTCAGCCTCGTCACCGGCAACGTGCGCATGATGCCGATCGCGTGGATCGCCCTCGTCGCCGTGGACCTGCTCAACATGCTCCGCTTCCACAGCTTCGCCGACGAGGCGGAGCCGGGTGCGAGCGACGCGCTGTTCACCGAGTTCTCGGGCCGGCTCGAGACGATGCTCGAGCAGCCCCGGCCGGACGCCGGACTGACCGGCAACGTCAGCCGGGGCGTTCCGCTTCTGCAGTGAGGTCGAGGAGCTGCTCGCGGAGGCGTCGCACGCGTACAAGGCGCTGCCGCGCGACGCGGCGAAGGCGGCGGGCCTCCGCGACGTCTACCTCTGCGGCGACCTGTACCTGCGCGTCGACGAGTGGGGCAACGACGACCTGCAGCGCAAGCTCGCCGGCCACGGCCTGCGCGTCATCTTCGAGCCGTACGGGGCCTTCTTCGAGCTCCTGCAGCTCCGCCAGATCCAGGAAGGCGTCTCGCTCGCGAAGCGCCCCGAGAAGGAGGCGACGCTGGCGACCATGCGCTACGTCATCGGCCGCCTGACGAAGGCCGTGCGCGCCGAGCACCCGTGGGTGTTCTGGAACGAGGTGCGCGACGTGGACCGCGAGAGTCGCCGGCTGGTCGCGCCGTATCCCTTCGGCGAGACGATCCCGGCGGTGGGCGGAGCGCTGCTCACCTGGCGCACGCAGCCCATCGACGGCGTCGTGTCGGTCGCCCCGAGAGGGTGCGGGCCGGCCCTGATCGCCGAGGCGCAGCTGCGGCGCGAGGCCGGTCTCCCCGCCCTGTTCGTCTACGCCGACGGCGACCCGATCGACGAGGCCCGGCTGGCAGGTTTCGCCTGGCGGCTCCGCGGCCGGCCCGCCCGGCGCGCCGCCCGGTAAGAGGGCAGACGCCCAGGCCGCAGTCTCTCACCCTCCAGTAGAGGGTGAGAGTGTCCTCCGACCGCTCGCGGCCTTGCCGGCGACAGCATCTCAAGCCGCCTCGCGCCGGGACTCGGCGCCGGCGCGCACGTGCACGGACGCAGGCCCGCGCGGCGGCGCGTCGACCGCGCAGCTCGACATGCGCGCCGACTCGACCACGACCAATGGCCGGCGGATCGTCGCGAACGCCAGCGTGCCCCCGGCTGCCAGGATGGCGGCGCTGATCCAGAGCGCGTGCTGGAAGCCGGTCGAGAAGGCGGCCACGTCCGCATAGGTGGCTGCCGTGATCCCCGCCGCGACTCGCCGCGCGTGCCGGGACTCGTCGAAGACAACTGCCCAGCGCTCCCGACTGCTCGGCAGCAGCCAGAGAGCGTGGATGAAGACGACCGGGGGGCGACCGGAGTCGTCGGCCCGGTCGATCTGCTGGGTGGTGTCATCCGCGATCGATCGGTGGGTGGACATCATCTCTCCCTGAGCGACCGCCTCACAGGTGAGACGGTGATGGATCGTGACCCTGTTCCAGCGGACAGACATCGCGGACGGCTGCCGCTGTCCAGGACTGTTCCACGACCCGCCCCGTGATAACTGCGCCGCCGTTCCCGGGGCCCGCGGCCCCTACGCCGACTCGGGCTCGGGTTCCGGCGCTCCCTCGAACTCCGGCGTTCCCTCGAGCGGCGGCGCACCCTCGGACTCCGGCGCGTAGCCTGCTTCGCTGTCGAGCTCGCCGCTCTCGGCGTCGATGTGGTGCGTCTTGCGCAGCGGGTCCTCGCGCAGGAACAGCACCACGATCAGGCCGATCACGCCGACGACGGCGGCCAGGAAGAAGAGGTCGCTGATCGCCGTGTCCAGGCTCTGGCGCACGGCGTCCATGAACGCGGTGAAGAGCTGTTCGCCCTGCTTGCCGAAGGTGCCGAACAGGGCGTGGATCTTCTCGCTCGCGGCCGGCGACAGCAGCACCTGCGGGTTGTCGAGCGCCGCCGAGCCCTTGTACTTCTGCAGCGCCGCCGGGAGGTTGGTCTTCATGGCGGCGGCGAACTGGTTGTTCAGGATCGTCCCGAACACGGCGAGGCCGATGGTGCTGCCGATCGAACGGAAGAACTGGAGGCCGGCCGTGACTTCGCCCAGCCGGTGCGACGGGTACTGGTTCTGCACGATCACGGTGTACGCGCTCATGGCCACGCCGAGGCCGAGCCCCATGATCACCATGTTGCGCACCAGCGTCATCCCGGACGTGCCGACGCCCATGCGGGAAAGGAGGTAGGCGCCGAACGCGGACAGGATCGAGCCGACGATGACGATGATCTTGTACTTGCCGGTCCTCGCGAGGATCTGCCCGGCGCCGATGCTGGTGACGATCGCACCCAGCATCAGCGGCATGAGAATGATGCCGGAGTTGGTCGCCGACTTGCCGAGCACGCCCTGCACGAACAGCGGCAGGAACATGATGGCGCCGAACATGGCCGCCGATGTGAGCGCCGAGGCCAGGGCCGAGACGGTGAAGATGCTGTTCTGGAAGAGGCGCGGATTGATCACGGGCTCCGGAGCCCGCATCTCCCTGAGGAAGAACGTCACCCACATCACCAGCGAGAAGGCGAACATGCCGATGATCTCCGGCGACGTCCACGCGTACGTGTTGCCGCCCCAGCTGAGGCCGAGAAGCAGCGGCACCGCCGCCGCGACGAGGACCGTCGAGCCGACGTAGTCGATGCGGTGCTTGCGCAGGTTCACGTGGCCGGGGAGCGCGTAGGCCGCGAACGACCAGCGCGAGGATGCCCACCGGGACGTTGACGTAGAACGTCCAGCGCCAGCCGAGGCTGCTGTCGGTGATCCAGCCGCCGATCAGCGGGCCGACGATCGTGGCGACGCCCCAGACGCTCATGAGCACGCCGGTCCACTTGGCGCGCTGCGCCGGCGGGAAGATGTCGCCGATGATCGCCTGCGAGATCGGCATCATGGCGCCGGCGCCGAGGCCCTGGAAGGCGCGGAAGAGGATCAGCTCGGTCATGCTCTGGCTCTGGCCGCAGAGCACCGAGCCGGTCACGAAGATCGCCATGCCGACGATGAAGAAGCGCTTGCGCCCGTAGGCGTCGCTGAGCTTGCCCCAGATCGGCATCGAGGCGGTGGAGGCGAGCAGGTAGCCGGTCGCCACCCAGGCGTAGTGCTGGAGACCGTTCAGGCTGGCGATGATGCGCGGCATGGCCGTCCCGACGACGGTCTGGTCGAGGGCGGAGAGCAGCATGCCGAGCATGACGGCGGTGATGACGAAGCCGATGCGCCGCCGGCTCAACGTCAGGCCCCAGGGCTGCGGGGCGCCGGCTGCAGTCGAGGCGGAGTCGGCGGCGGGGGCGAGCGTGCGCGTCTCAGCCATGGGTCACCGCCTCGGCCGGGGCGCCGGAGGCGGCGGCGTCGCGCGGCGACCGCGGCTTCGTCCCGCACGGTCCGCAGCAGGCCGCCGAAGCCGAGCAGAAGTCCCTCCAGCTCGGCGTCGGTGAGCGCGGCCAGCCAGCGCTGGACCTGCTCCTCGCGGCCCTGCCGCAGGCGCGAGGCGAGCTCGTCGCCGGCCGGCGTGGCCGTGACCAGCGTGCGCCGGCGGTCCTGCTCGTCGCGGACGCGAGCCGCGAGCCCGCGCTCCTCGAGCTTGCCGACGAGCAGGCTCGCGGCCGGCTCGCTGATCCCCAGACGCCGGCCGATCTCTCCGACGGGCTGCGACCCGTACATGGTGATCATCGCCATGGCCTTGAACTGGCCCATGGGGAGGTCGAGCGAGAGCAGCTCGGAGCCGATGTTGCGATTGACGGCGGCGAAGACATCGTGCGCCGCCTGGTGGCACTGCGCAGCGAGGCGCTTGCGTCGGGCTGGGGACAACGGGGACCTCCGGGGAGCCGCCGCCCGAAGTGCCGGCGGCGGTGTGATTCCATTTGCAGATTGTATGTAGTTTACGAAGGCGATCCGCCCGTGCAACCCGGCCCCCTACGGCCTGTACGGGCGACGCGGACGGGCTCGCGCCCTATCATCGTCCCGTGAGCTCCGCGTCCGACAAGCGCCCGTGGGTGCGCGTCGCCGCCGTCGTGGTCTGGGCGGTCGCCTTCGCGCTCGTCGAGGCGATGGTGGTCTACTACCTGCGCAAGCTGTTCGGCCTGCAGCATCACCTCACGTTCGTGCCGGCCGACTTCCACTTCCCGCGCGCCTACCTGCCCTACGAGCAGGCGCGCGAGGCGGCGACCATGGTCATGCTCCTCGCCGTGGGCTTCCTCGCCGGGACGCACCTGGTGGCAGCGCTTCGCCTTCTGGCTGCTCGCCTTCGGCGTCTGGGACATCTTCTACTACGTCTGGCTCTGGGTGCTGCTGCGCTGGCCGTCGTCGCCCGGCACGCGCGACCTGCTCTTCCTGCTGCCCAACGAGTGGTGGGCGCCGGTCTGGCAGCCGGTGCTCGCCTCGTGCGTCTTCATCGCCGTCGGCGTGCTGGTCCTGCTGAAGACGCGCCGCGCCTGACCTGCTGCGCCTGAGGCTCCGTCTCCCCCGAGCCCCTCGCCATCCGCCTGCGGTGTCGTCCGTCGTCGCCCGGGGCCGGCCTCGGGCCGTTCTGAGGCGGCGGGGGGCCGGCCGCGACGAGGGGCCGGAGACGATCCCGTCTTCTAGCCAGCCTGCTCCGGACGCTCGCCGAGCAGCTCGCCGCCGAGCGCGTCGGCAGCCTCCGGGCCGCCGAGCTCCTCCATCCTCTCTCGCACACTTCGGCGCAGCAGCGGGAACAATGCCGCGCCTGCGAGGCAGATGGCAGTGATGGCGACGAACGCGACGCGGCCGCCGAGCGCGTCCAGCGCCCACCCTCCGATCAGGGGCCCGAGTGCGTACCCGCCCATGTAGACGATCGTCCACATGCCCATGTACCGGCCGCGAAGTTCCACGGGCGCGAGGCGGGAGACGACCGTCGCCGCGATCGGCAGCAGCAGGACGATGCCGAGGGCGATCGAGACGACGCAGGCCAGCGTCGCCGGCCAAGGCACGAACGCCGCGAACCCCATGCCGGCGCCCAGGCTCACGCAGGACAGCGACATGAGGAGCATGTGGTCCGCGCCGCTGAGGGCGCGGATCACCGGGTACTGCAGGATGACCATGGAGATCCCGTAGACGACCAGCGCGACGCTCCACCGCTGCGCCGTCACGTCGTGGAGGTCGGAGAGCATGACCGGCATCGTCGCCCAGATCTGCCCGAACGCGTAGAGCGGCAGCAGGGTGATGAGGCAGAACGCGAGCATCGACCGGTCGCGCAGGACGGCGCCGTAGCCGCGGAAGGCCGCCGCGACGGAGACCGCCTCGACCGTCGCCGGCCGGGTCTCCTTGAGGCGCACGAGCACGATCAGCAGGAAGACGCCGCAGACGATGCCTGAGGCGAAGAAGTTCAGGCGGTAGGAAGGGTCGACGGCGAGCAGCGGCAGCGCGAGCAGCGGTCCGATGGTGATGCCGACATTCAGCGCGACACGCGAGACGCTGAACGCCTCCGTGCGCTGCTCCATCGTCGTGACGTCGGCGATCATCGCGTTGCTCGCCGTGATGAACTGCGCCCAGCCGAACGCGGCCTCGAAGGCGATGAGCGCGACGATGACCGCGAGGTCGTCCGTCAGGCCCAGACCGAAGTAGAGAGTCATGCTGCCGAGGATGGCGACGATGAGGATGGGGCGGCGCCCGACCTTGTCGCAGAGGGCGCCGCCGGCTACCTGGAGCGGCAGCGTCGCCAGCAGGGCGACGCCGAGGATGACGCCGATCGTCGTCATCGACACGCCGAGACGTCCGTTGAGGTACAGCGTCTCGTAGGGGTACGTCATCTCGACGCCGATCAGGAACACGAGGATGCCGCCGGCGAGCACCCAGAACTGGCGCGGCAGAGTCTTGAGATCGGCGATGATGCGCTTGACGGGGCTCGGGAGCACCTGGCCCCTCCCTGGGGTCCGCGGCTGCCCGTCCATGCTATCCGGCGGTCACAGGGCGGGCGACCACCTCCGGCGTATCCGTCCATGGTTTTCGCGCGGCGCGCCCGGGAAGGTTCTGGCCACGACCACCCCCTCGAGGAGCGCAGAATGAGCGACCAGGCCCGCACTGTGGAGCGCGTCATCACCCCGCAGCCCGTGATCGAAGGCGCCGGCGTGCGCCTCAAGCGCAGCATCGCCACCCCGACGCTGGACTACGTCGACCCGTTCCTGCTGTTCGACCACTTCGGCTCGGACGATCCGGACGACTACCTCGCCGGGTTCCCCTGGCACCCGCACCGCGGCATCGAGACGGTGACCTACATGCTGGCCGGAGAGGTCGACCACCGCGACAGCATCGGCAATGCCGGCCGGATCGGCGCCGGCGACGTCCAGTGGATGACCGCCGGGGGCGGCATCATGCACGAGGAGATGCCGCAGGCAGGCGAGGACCGCCGCATGGGTGGCTTCCAGCTGTGGGTGAACCTGCCGGCGGCGCTCAAGATGTCGCACCCGAGGTACCAGGACCTGAGCGCCGCACAGATCCCCGAGGTACGGCGCGACGACGGGACCGTGATCCGCATCGTCGCCGGCGAGGTGGACGGAGTCGCCGGCGCGGTGACGGAGATCTACGCCGAGCCGGAGTACCTGGACGTCTCGCTGCCGGCCGGCGCCCACTTCGCCCAGCCGGTCCCGCGAGGGCACTCGGCCCTCGCGTACGCCTTCGAGGGCGAGGGCATCTTCGGGGTGGCCGCCGACCTCGGGTACCGCGGCGACCTCGACGGCGTGCTGCTCACGGCGCCGCAGATGGCCGTCTTCGGCGACGGCGACGTCGTCCGGGTGGAGGCCGGCGGGTCGCCGGTCCGCTTCCTGCTCGTGAGCGGCAAGCCGATCGGGGAGCCCATCGCCCGGTACGGGCCGTTCGTCATGAACTCCAGGGAGGAGCTGCAGATCGCGCTGCGCGACCTGCAGAACGACACCTTCGTGTGGCGCGACGACCCCGAGTGGGCCGGCAAGCGGCGCACGTGGTCGCCGGACACCTGGGAGCGCTGACGGCGCCGGCGCCGCCGGACTGCTTCAGGCCGGCGCCAGGACCTTGACGAACGGTCGCACCGCGCAGCGGCACGGCGGCTCGCCGCAGTACGGGCAGTGCGGCGCCCGAGTCGCGATGCTGCCCTCCGCGAAGAAGTCGGCGATGTCCGGCCCCGCCGCGTACCCGGCCGCCTCGTAGAACGGGACGGCGTCAGGCTCCGGCCGGCCGGCCGGCAGCCACCCGAACGCGAACGCCGCGTGCGCGCCGAGGGCCAGCGCCTCTGCCTCGGCGCGCGCGAGGAGCCGCGAAGCGAGCCCGCCGCGCCGCGCCGTGGGTGCGACCGCGAGCTCGTGGACGTGCAGGACCCGGCCGCCGGCCGCGGCGAGGCGCGCGGCGGAAGGTCCGAGCGCGGTCCGTGCGTCGGGCTCGTCGGCCGGGGCGAGGCGGGCGAGGACGACGCCGGCCACGTCCGCCTCCACGATCGCGACAAACGAGAGGTCCTCGTGACCCTCTCCGAAGCTCCAGAACCCCGTGCCGACGGCGTCGTCCAGCAGGCGGCCGGCAGCCGGTCTGTCCGAGGCGAGGAGCGGGCGGATCGTGGCGTCCATGGGGTGGAGTCTACAGGGGCCGCGCGCTCAGGTCCGGCCGGACGGCAGCCTCAAGACGACCTCGGCGACCACGGGCCAGTGGTCGGACGGCAGCCGCCCGCCCGGGCGGCTGTGGTCGATGCGCGCGCCGGCCACGCTCCAGCGGTCGTCGGCGAAGACGTAGTCGATGCGTGTGCCGTCGGTCGATCCGTCCCACCGGTGGTGGGTCGCGGCCTGCGGTCCGCGCTCGCCGAGCTCGGCGAGCGTGTCGCGCAGGCCGCCGGCGACCAGGCGCGCGACGGCCGGGTCGCCGGCCGTCGCGTTGAGGTCGCCCACGACCAGCCACGGCAGCGCCGGGTCGAGCCAGCCGAGCAGCGCCTCGGCGCTGCGCAGGCGCGAGGCGGCGGAGGCGCCGTCCCAGTGGACGTTGGCGACACCGAAGCGGCCGCCGCTCCTCAGGTCGGCGAACCGGCACAGGGTGGCGATGCGGGGGATCGGGTTGCCCCACGAGCGTGAACCGGGCGCGCGCGGCGTGTCCGAGAACCAGTTGACCGTCCAGTGTTCCAGGCGGAGTCGCGCAGGACGGTAGACCACCGTGCAGCGCTCGCCCCGGCCGTGGCCGTCGTCGCGGCCGGCGCCGGCGCCGGCGTAGCCGGGCAGCCGGCGCGCCAGACCACGCTCCTGCAGGAGGCGGACCTCCTGCAGTCCGAGGAGGTCCGCGTCAAGACCGCGGATCGCCGCCGCGCAGGCGCCGGCGCGCAGCGGCCAGCTGTTCCATCCGTCGCGGCCGAACCAGCTCCGTACGTTGAAAGAGGCGACGCGCAAGAGAGCGGGCGGCCCCGGCCGTCCGCCTTCCCGCGCGTCGCCCTCGGCGCCCCCGCTCACGTGGGGAAGTGACTCCTCCAGAAGGTCGTGTCCTCCTCGCTGCTCAAACGCACGTGACGCGGCTTGTCTCCCTTGCGGTCCGACTCGATCTCGAACGCCGTCTCCTCTGCCGCGGTCGGTTTCCTCTCGATGAGGCCGCTGCGCTCGATGTAGTCCTTGAACACGACGAGGTCGTGCCCGAGTTGGCGCTTTATCTCCTCCGGCGGCGGGCCGTCCTGCATCTCGTCCATGCGGAAGATGACGATGGTCCGGCCGTTCTGTGTCGGTACGAAGTCGACGAGCCCCGCCCGTACCGCGTCCACGCACGCCAACTCGTCGCAGAGCAGGTGCCCCGGGCCGGTGTGTGCCCACTGGATGAAGCGGCCCCACGTGGAGCGTACAAGAGCAGGATCTGCGGCTACCTCGATCTGCTGTTGGATGGTGGCCATGGTTGCCTCCGTTCTCGGCATCGCTGAAAGACACGGATGCCTGGACGGTGACTACCCACCGGCGTGACGGTGGAATCCATCGTCTTGGGTCAGGAATCGAGGCCTGCCGCGCGTCTCTCAGGCTTGGCCTCCGCCGTTGGGTTTGGCCCACGGCCGGTGCGGCCACCCTAGAATGGGGATATGGACTACGAAATCGCGACGATGCCCGCCAGGGCGCTATCGCTCGAACCGGGGACCCGGGTCACGTTCCTCGGACACGCGTCCACCGTCATCGAGATGGACGGTGTGCGCCTGGTCACCGACCCGGTGCTCCGGCGGCTCGTCGGCCCGCTGTACCGGCGCGTGCCGCGGCCGCTCACCGAGCCGCTCACGGACCCCGACGTGATCCTCATCTCCCACCTGCACCTCGACCACTACGACCCGCGCTCGCTGCGCCTGTTCCGGCGCGACACGCCGATCCTCGCGCCGGTGGGCGCGGGCCTCTCGCTGCGGTGGCGGGGGTTCAAGGAGATCTACGAGGTGGAGCCCGGCCAGCGCCTGCGCGTCGGGCCGCTGGAGGTGGTGGGCACGGACGCGAAGCACCGCGGGACCCGCCACCCGCTGGCGGCCCGGACCCCGAGTCTCGGCTACGTCATCTCGGGGTCTCGCAGCGTGTACTTCGCCGGGGACACGGGGTTCTTCACCGGCATCGCCGACATCTGGCCCGAGCGGCTCGACCTGGCGATGCTGCCGATCGCCGGCATCGGCCCGCTCATGCCCGAGTTCAAGCACATGAGCCCCAGGCACGCCGTCAAGGCCATGGGGCTGCTGCGGCCGCGCCTGGTCGTGCCCATCCACTGGGGCACGTACCACCTGCCGGGCACGGCGCTGTTCCGCTTCGGCCCCGACTTCCACCGCCGCGCGCCGTTCCTCTTCATGGCGCAGGCGGCGGACCTGGAGCCCGACGTGCACACAGTGCTGCTGCGCCCCGGAGAGAAGCTCTTGGTGGAGGAGACGCTCACGGGCCACGCCGGCCACACCGAGCACGGCGCGCTGGTGCCGCGGGAGCCCGCCGGGCCGGAGATGTCCGGGCCCGGCGTCCCCGGCGGCATGTTCTAGAAGATCTCGGCGACCTCGATGCGGCCTTCTTCGGCAGCCTGCTTCATCGCGGCGAAGTCGTCCTCGTTCTGCGTCGCGTAGGCCTCGGCGAAGTCGGCCATCGCGATGTCGAAGCGGTCCTTCTTGCCGAGGTACGCGGCGATGGCCGCGGGGTCGCCCGAGCGTGCGTGTCCCTTGGCCAGCGTCCAGGCGCACAACTCCCCGTAGGCGAGCAGGTGCGCCGGGTCCATCGTGTCGACGTTCACGGATCCCTTCCAGTCGCGCAGCTGGCGCCAGTAGAACGCCCCGCCCTGCGGCCCGTTGCTCCAACCGAGGAAGATGTCGCTGGCCGACTGGGTCAGGCGTTGGCCGGCCACCACGCGCTCGCCCTGATGCTTGTAGCGGCTGCGCTTCAAGTACGGCTCGAGCACCGAGCGGCCGGCCTCTTTGACCTGGAGGAAGAGCACGTCGTCGACGTCGCGCCCGGTGAACACGCCGATGAAGCAGCGCGTCCCGACGGAGCCGACGCCGACGACCTTCAGCGCGAGGTCTTCGAGCTCGTAGCGGGAGAGCAGCTTGATCACGTCGCTGTGCAGCGAGTGGCGGTACGTGTTCCAGTTCATGCGCACGCTTTGGTCGAGGTCGCGGATGTCGAGGCCCGGTGGCAGGTCGCGGAACGGGACGACGAGCGGCGGCTGCGGGATGATGGTCCGCCTTCCGTCCTGCACGACGGTCAGCTTCGCGGCGGCCTGGGCGGTGTCGCGGCTGGTCGCGCGAGCTGCCGTCCTCTGAGCGTCCGCCCGGAGCACCGGATCGTGCAGGCCGGCGAGGATCTTGTCGGCGCTCATCTGCGTGTACCAGGTCGTCAGCGTGTCCATGCCGGCGAACCGGCGCATGAAGTCACGGTAGGAGCGCGTGCTCGCCAGCGCGATGGCTCGCGCCTTCTTCTTGCTGAAGCCGTTGCCGCGAGCGGCGACCACGAGGCTGGCGACGAGCCGCTTGACGTCCCACTCGAACGGCCCGGGCAGCGTCTCGTCGAAGTCGTTGACGTCGAAGACAAGGGAGCGCTCCGGCGAGCCGTACAGGCCGAAGTTGAGCAGGTGCGCGTCGCCGCACAACTGCACCTCGAGGCCGGTCCGAGGGCCGGCGGCGAGGTCGGCCGCCAGGACCGCCGGCGCGCCGCGGTAGAAGCCGAAGGCGTTCTGGAGCATGCGCGCGTGGCGGACGGGCAGGAGCGGCTTGAGCCGGTCGGTCTCCTGGGCGGTGATGATCGCGACCGGGTCGGCGCGGTCCGGCCCGGGCTCCCACGCGCCCAGGGTCTCCAGCGGCACGGCCGTCCGCTGCGCCTTGCCCGCGGCTACGCGCTCTTCGAGGGAGAGGTGCTTCTGCACCGGGAGTGGGGTGCGTGAGGCGGCCGCCACCGGCGCGGTGGCCCGGCGCTGGGGCGCCGAAGCTGCCGGCTTCTTCGCCGCCGCGGCCGTCTTCTTCGCGGCGGACTTCTTCGCGGAGGTCGCCTTCTTCGCCGCCGGCGGCAGGCCCAGCGCCTGCGCGGCCGTGTCGTCGGCCAGCTGTGTGGCCTGCTCGACGGCCGCGCGCACGGACGGCCGGATCGGCGCCGGCTTCTTCGCCGCGGGGGCCTTCTCGCTGCGCCGGGTCGCCATCATCGTCCTCCTGGAGTCGCGCTTCTCAGCGCCGAACGTACCGGCGTCGTCGTGCGGAGCTCATACCCGCGCCGCCGGGGGGTCAGTCGCCCCGCCGTCGGGCAGGTTCCGCAGGTGTCGACGGCGGGGAGTATGGCGGAGAGGGCCGCCGGAGTGAAATGATGGCAGCCCACTACGAGGCGGAGGGCGACCATGGTCAAGGCGAGCAAGAGTGCGCGTATCGGCGTCATCTCCGACACGCACGGCTACCTCGACCCTCAGGTCCTCGACGAGTTCGCCGGCGTCGACCACATCATCCACGCCGGCGACATCATGGACGCGGCCACCCTCGAGGCGCTGGGCAGGATCGCGCCGGTCACGGCGGTGGCCGGCAACATGGACGACGGCAAGCTGGGCAAGCTGCCGCGCGAGGTCACCGGCAAGGTCGGTGGCGTGCGCTTCCTCGTCGGGCACAAACGCAAGCGCCTCATGAAGCGCCTCTCGGCCGGCAAGGTCGAGGGCCTCGGCAAGCACGAGTCACCCGACCTCGTCGTCGTCGGCCACGACCACCTGCCGGCCGCGGAGTGGGTGGACGGCACGCTGTTCCTCAACCCCGGCTCGGCCAGCGCGCCGCACTACGAGGACGACGATCCCACCATCGCGATCGTCGAGCCCGGTCCCGCCGGGCTGGGCGTGTGCTTCGTGCGCGTCCCCCGCCGCCCGGACGACGAGAGCTGAGCAGATGAAGGCGCACACCGTCTACAAGACCTTCCGTATCCCCGAGCGGCGCGGCTTCGTGCGCATCACGGAGGACGTCCAGGAGGCCGTCGACGAAAGCGGCATCAGCGAGGGGATGGCCCTGGTCGCGGCGATGCACATCACGGCCGGTGTGTGGATCAACGACGACGAGCCGGGCATCCAGGCCGACGCGCTCGAGTGGCTGGACAAGCTGGCGCCGCCGTCGTGGCAGCCACCGGCCAACGACGTGGCCCGGCAGCTGCTGCCGGACGGCGGCGACTACCGCCACCACCGCGGCGGCGAGGACAACGGTGACGCCCATCTCAAGAACCTGCTGGTCCATCACCAGGTCATCGTGCCGGTCACGGATGGGCGGCTCGATCTCGGACCGTGGCAGGCCGTCTTCTACTGCGAGTTCGACGGCCGCCGCTCCAAGCGGCTCATCATCAAGGTGCTCGGAGAGTAGACTTCCGGGCGAGGGGCCCTCGCGGCCAGACGACAGGGGAGGCTCACATGAGCGACTATGACAACGATCCCGGGCGGCCGCGTCCGGAGGTCGTCAACGAGACGGTCGTCGTCGTCGACTCCGGGCGGGTGGCGGGCAAGGCCTGGGGCCTCGTGCTGGCCGTCGGCATCGTCGCCGTCGTCTTCGGCATCCTCGTCCTCGCCAACATCTGGGGCAGCGTGCACCTGGTGGCGGTCTTCGCCGGGCTCTTCCTGCTCTTCGCCGGCATCCTGCAGTTCTTCGCCGGCGGCGGCGGCCAGACCGGCCGCATCATCGCCGGCGTCATCGCCATCGTGGCCGGCGTCGCGCTCATCGCCTGGCCCGAGGCCTCGGTGAAGACGGTGGCCGTCATCGTCGGCCTCGCCTTCCTCATCTGGGGCATCTCGGTCGCCGTGGCCGCGATCGTCTCGCACGGCGAGGGCAGCGGCGTCGTCGCCGGCTTCGGGTTCATCCTCGCCATCGTCGGCCTCGTCTTCATCATCTGGCCGGGCCCGACGGTCACACTGCTCATGGTCCTCGTCGGCCTCTCGGCGCTGATCTTCGGCATCTCGGCGATCGTCCAGGCGTTCGCCCTGCGGCGCGCGCTGCGCGGGGCCTGAGGCGCGCGTGGCCGCCGACCCGGAAGGCGGGCGCCGCCCGCCTTCGCGCACGATCGGGCGCATGGTCGCGTCCAGCCGCTTCTTCGTGCTGGTCGCGACCCTGAGCCTGTTCCTCGCCTTCATCGCGGTGATGGTGTCGACGATGATCGTCACAGTGACGACGATCCTGCACGCCATGGGTGTCAACTACGAAGGCATGACGCAGAACGAGATGATCGGCAAGCTGATCAAGCAGGCCGATTACGCGCTGCTCGCCACCGTGCTCTACGTGCTGGCGCTCGGCCTCTACAGCCTGTTCGTCGACGACCGGGTGCCGATGCCGACATGGCTCAGCATCCACGACCTGGGCCAGCTCAAAGAGCTGCTCGCCGGGGTCGTCGTGGTGGCCATCGCCGTGATCTTCCTCGGGCAGGCGCTCACGTGGGACGGCACCACCGACCTGCTCGCGCCCGGCCTCGCGTCGGCCGCGGTCATCGCCGCGCTGGCGCTGTTCCTGTGGCAGGCGGCGCGGGAGCGCCACCTGGTGAGCGAGGAAGAGCACGAAGGCGACCGGAAGGCCGAGTCTTTCGACCCGCGGGAGCGGCGGCTGAACGGCGGCCTCACCGACGACGGCGACTGACGGCCGCGGCCGGGTCAGCCGGGGCAGGCCGCTCCCGGGCGAGGGCGTGCCTGCGGGAGCACCTGTGCGTGACGCGACTACCTGGGTCGGAGCGCGAAGCGAGGCGTCATGAGCCGGAGGCCGGGTCGTCCCGCTGGCGTGGATCGCGGTCGCCGATGTCGCCGTCGTCGGTGACGCCGACGGTGTCGCCGCCGGCAAGGCCGGCACTGCCATGCGCCGCCTGTCCCGGGGCTGCGGCCTCTTCCAGCTGCTCTTCCATCTTGCGGCCCATGCGACTGCGCTGGCCCAGGTTCTGGACGACCAGCGCGACGACGGTGATGAGGTAGAGCTGCCCGAAGATCGCCTCGAGCACGGCCGTCATCCGTCCGACGCCGGTCGCGGCGGTGAAGTCCCCGTACCCCGTGGTCGTGATCGTGACGAAGCTGAAGTACAGGTAGTCGATCGCCGGCGTGTCTTTGGGGGCCGTGGTCAGCTGGACGAAGAACTGGTTGCCGCTGAGGAGAGCGATGAGGCCGTAGGCGGTGGCGAAGAACATGGCGATCAGCAGGTAGACGCACACGGCCCCGTAGAACGTGTTGAGGCTGATGACCGGGTGCTCCACGAGCCGTTTGAGGATCGCGACCGGCGCGACGACGACGAGCAGGATGGTGAGGAGCTTGCTGACGATCGTCGCCGTCTCGTCGTTGCCGACCAGGACCAGGATGATGGCCAGGAGCGTCGCCAGCGGGATCAGCGCGAGGGCGAGGCGCAGGATACGGCGCTTGACCTGCGCGGCACGCAGCGCGAGCCAGGTCGTGGCGGCGAAGATGACCATCGACGCGATGCGGCCCGGGTCGCCGTCGCCGGCAGCGGCGATGACGAAGTAGCTGAGGATGAGGAGCAGCAAGACGAGGCCGAAGCTGTCCGCGAACCGCGGCGACTCCGCGAGCAGCCGCAGCGGTCTGGTGGGCGGCTGAACCTCTGGTGTTCGCGGTGGCGTCGCTCATCGTCAGGCGAGATGGTATCCCAGAGCGGGGTCTCCCGAAACGGCGGGAGCGGCAGGACGCGGCTCGAAACCCCTTCCTGTACACTCGCTGAGAAGTCCCTGAGCCATGCAGAACGGCAACTACACCCAGTACACCTCGCGGCCCGACCGCGACCGGCGCCGCCGCAAGCAGCGCGGCCGGCGGCGCCTGCTCACGCTGCTCGTCGCCGTCCTGGTGATCGCCGTGATCGCCATTGCCGCAGTGGTCGTCTTTCGCGGTGGCGGCGGCGCGGGCGCGGCCGGCGGCTCCAAGGCGGCCGGCGCGGCCACCAGCCCGAGCCCGAAGCCGTCGGTGCCGCCGCCCAAGGTCTGGGTCGCCAGCAAGACGGACCCGGTGAAGGTCTGGGTCGGCGGCGACTCCATGGGCGGCGAGCTCGGCTGGGCGCTCGAGCCGATCCTCAAGGACTCCAAGGTGTTCAAGCCCACCACCTTCTACAAGGAGTCCACCGGCATCTGCCGTTACGACTTCTTCGACTGGGGCAAGCAGATCGACAGCGTGATGCAGACGGCCAAGCCGCAGGCGGCCGTCATCATGATCGGCGCCAACGACACCCAGTCGGTCAACCAGGGCGGCAAGTGGATCCTCTACGGCGATCCGGAGTGGAAGCGGATCTACGAGAAGCGCGTGGGCGACATCATCGACAGCATGCTCAAGGGCGGCGCGAAGCGCGTGTACTGGGTCGGTATGCCGATCATGGGGAAGAGCTGGCGCAACTCGCGCATGAAGCTCATCAACAAGATCTTCCAGAAGCAGGCGGAGAAGCGCCCCGGCGCCGAGTACATCGACATCTGGGGCCTGTTCACGAAGAGCGACGGCTCGTTCGACCCGTCGCTGCGCCTCTCCGACCAGGTGCACTTCACCGGCGAGGGCCAGGCCCTGCTGGCCGACGCGGTCTACAAGGCCATCAAGGCCGACTGGCTGCCGCCGGGATCGGAGACGCCGAGCGAGTCGCCTGCGGCGAGCCCCTCGGCGTCGGCCTCTTCGCTCTGACCCGGCCCGTGCGCCGCGGACGGCCGCGGGCCGCCTCGCTCCGGCGCTTCAGCCGGACGCCGGGTGCGCCCGCGAGGGACGCGGATGGTTCCCAGCGGCGTTGCGGGCGGATAATACGATTGTCATGACGCTTCTCCTCGCCGCCATCCCCGGAAACGTGCTGGACCCCGCCAAGGGCCCGCTGTTGCTGCTGCTCATCGGCTTCATCCTCACGTTCTCTCGTCGCGCGCCTCAACACCAGGCTCGCGCGGGCGCGCGGCGGTTCGGGCCCGCATCTGGGCAGCATCGTCACGCCGGGCGGCCTGCACATCCACCACGCGGTGTTCGGCATCATCGGCATGGTCGTGGCCGGGATCCTGGAGTTCGCCGTGCAGCCCCCCAGCCCGTGGCTGGAGATGCTTGCCTTCGTCTTCGGCTCCGGCGCGGCCCTCACCCTGGACGAGTTCGCCCTCGTCCTCCATCTGGAGGACGTGTACTGGACCGGCGAGGGCCGCAAGAGCATCGACGCGGTGATCCTCGGCCTCACGTTCATCACGCTGCTGCTGACCGGGCTGCTGCCACGCGGCATCGACCAGGTGGGTGACTACATCACCATCTCGCGCTGGGTGGGGTCCGCGTTCATCCTCAGCGGCACGCTCTTCGTGGTCATCTGCTACTTCAAGGGCAAGCTGTTCGTCGGTACCGTCGGCATCTTCGTTCCGCCTGTCGCCTTCGTCGGTGCGCTCCGCCTGGCGAAGCCGAACTCGCCGTGGGCGCGGCGCCAGTACGCAGGCAGTCCCGCGAAGATGGAGCGGGCGGCGCGCCGCGACGAGGGCTTCCACCAGCTGTGGGAACGGCGCAAGCACCGCCTGTGGGACCTCATCGGCGGCAAGCCGCACCTCACCCTGCCGCGCCGGGAGGCCCGCCGCGACCGTCACGAGCGTGGCCCGCGCGGCGGTCCGCCCGGTGACAAGCGCGGGTCGCACGTCTAGGCAAGCGCGGGTCGCACGTTCAGGCGTTAGTCCCGCCACCCCGCGCGGTACCACGTGGGCATGGACAGCTCGCTCTCTGCGGCGCCGCCCCGCGGGCGGCATGCGATGCTCGACGAGGCGATCGACCTCGTGGAGCAGGCGCGAGCCGACGGCGTCGACGTCCGGCTGGTCGGCGGCCTCGCGGTGCTCACGCTGTGCACCGCCGGCGACGCGTGCCGGCGCGACCACCGCGACATCGACCTGGTCGCGCCGCGCGCCGCCGTCAGGAGGCTTCTCGGGACGTTCGGCCGCCTGGGTTACGAGGAGAACCGCCACATCCGCCTCGCGAGCGGCGGGGCGCTCATCCAGGTCTACCGGCCCTGCGCGCACCGCGGCCCCGAAGGGGCGCTCCACGCCGACGACCGCGTCGACGTGTACCTGGACGCGTTCCGGCTGCATCACACCGTCCCGTTGCGGCGGCGGCTGCGGGCCGAGCCGTTCACGCTGCCGCCGTCCGATGTGCTCCTCGCGAAGCTGCTGCGTACGCGCATGACCGACACGGACGTGCGGGACGTCGTCACGCTGCTGCTGGCGGTCGAGGTCCGCGAGGAGGAGGCGCCCGGGGTCATCGGGGCGCGCTACCTGGCGCGCGCCGGGGCGAGGGAGTGGGGCCTGTACCACGACGTGACCGCGAATCTGGCACGAGTGAGCGCGGCGGCCGAGGGACTCGGGCTCGGCGACGGGGAGGCCGAGCGCGTCGGGACCGCCGCGGCGCGCGTCCTCGCGGCGATGGCGGCCGCCCACAAGGGTCCACGCTGGCGCCTGCGCGCCTTGATCGGCGAGCGGCTTCCCTGGTACGACGCCGTGGACGAGGACGACGGCCGGCGGATCGGCCTGCTCGAGCGACCGGCGATCGTGGCCGGACCGGCCGGCTCCTCGGGCGGAGCCTGACTGCCGGGGCTTCCTGTCCGGCGGCCGTCCCCGGGACCGGGTACGGCCGCTCCCGGCGTCAGGCGGCCGGCGTCTCCGGATCGTCCGCCGCCGGCTCGTCCAGCTCCTTCGGCACGCCGATCGCATAGACGGCGAGCGCGAGCTCGTAGACGGCCAGCGCGAGGATCACCACGATGACGGTGGTCAGCGAGCCGGTCACGAAGAGCAGCGCGACGAGGGCCACGGCCACCCCGGCGATGCGCAGCAGGTCGAGGTGCGCGGCCATCCAGCGGCCGGCGCTCGTGTCCGGCGTGGAGAGGTCCGAGGCGACGCCGAAGAGCTTGGCGAAGCCGCGGCCCATGGCGTCCAGCCACTCGGGCCGGCCGGCCAGGAACGCCGCCACGGCGACGATCGCGCCGGCCACGGCGATCCACACCAGGAACGTGTTGAGGCTGGCGATGGCGGAACCGACGATGGCGCGTGCCACCGCCACGCCGCCCTGCGACTTCACGGCGCCGACGACCGCGTTCTCCAGCCGGACCTCGATGACGCGCGCGACGACGAACGCCAGCAGCGAGCCGAGGCCCAGCCAGAGCGCCGTGCGCCGGCGGCGCACGGAGACCAGCAGGGCCGCGGCGATGAGGACGATGGTGACGACGACCACGAGGATCACGAGATCCTTGAACAGCCGGAGCGCCTGCTTGACCTCGTAGCCCTGGCTCCCGCGGAGCAGCGTGATCTGCCCGAAGTCCGCGGGCAGCCGGCGGCCGAGCGCGTCCTGCAGCAGCGTGTGGATCTCGCCGGGAGCGGTGGAGGGGTCGATCGTGGGCAGGGTGATGTCATTGCCGACGAGCCGCGGGATCCTGGCGCCCAGCCGCTGCAGGGCGACGGCCACCAGCGGCAGGAGGTTCAGTTCCACGTCGTTGCGTCCGACGGTGACGTACCGGTTCTTGTCCTGCAGCGCGGTGATGAGCTGCCGGTGGGCGAAGCGGTTGCTGTCCACCCAGAGACGCTGCGCCGGCGGGGTGCCGAGGAACGTGTCGACTTCGTCGACGAGGTAGATCTGCAGCGCCCGGGTGAGCGCGGGGGCGAGCACCTTGGCCTTGGCCGGCAGCGCCTCCTTGATGCGTCTGTCGAGGTCCGCGGCCTCGACCGCCCTGCCGGCGACGTAGGTGCTCAGCGATCTGCGGACCTCGGGGTCCTGGGCCACCGGGGCGACGACCTTCACGTAGGCCTCGGTGTCGAAGATGACGCGGCTCGACCAGAGGGCGAGCGTGCTCACGAGGACGGCGAGCACGGAGACGACCACCAGGAACAGCGCGACGCCGGTGCGGATGCGCGGTGCGCGCCTGGAGGTGAGGGCGCGCCCGATGGGGGCCAGGGCGCGCGCGACTCCGGTCGTGGCGCCGGCGACCGCCTGCGGCGTCGTCGCGGCGGCCTCGTCACTGCCCGCGGCGCCCTTGCCGGCGGTCGTCTTCGTGCTCGCCGGCACCTTGCGCGGCTCTTGCGGCGACCCCTCGCCGGCGCCGGAGCGTCCCGGTCCGCGGGTCTCCTCGGCCATCACGATCCTCCGGTCTGCGCCCCGTCACCGGCGGCCTCGGCGATGGCCGCGGCCAGCCTCCGGCCACCCTCTGCGAGGCTGGCTTCGTCGTAGAGGCTGAAGGCGAGCCGCAGGCTGCGGTCGTCGCCGTCGGTGCAGAAGCGTCGCCCGGGCGCGAAGGCCACCCCGTGGCGCTCGGCCACGGGCAGCAGGTCCGAGGCCAGCGATCCGGGCGGCAGCGTGAGCCAGAGGAAGAAGCCGCCGGCCGGTACGGTCAGGCTGCACCCGGCGGGCAGGGAGTCCTCGAGCGCGCCCGCGAGGGCGTCGCGGCGCGAGGCATAGGCGAGGCGCAGCGCGGCGACGTGCGCGCCGTAGGCGCCGGCCTCGAGGAGCGCCGCCACCACGTGCGCGGAGAACTGGCTGACGCAGCCGCCGCTCTCGACCACGCCGGCGCCCGCGAGGCGCTCGCGCAGGGCCGCCGGGGCGTCGAACCAGCCGAGGCGCAGCCCCGGCGCCAGCGACTTCGAGAACGAGCCGAGGCGCACGACGGGCGCCTCCGGATCGAGCGCTCGCAGCGCCGGCGGCGCCTCACCGGTGTAGACGAGCTCGCGGTACACGTCGTCCTCCACGAGGATGAGGTCCTCGCGCCGCGCGAGCTCGAGGAGTCGCCGCCGGCGTGGCGCGGAGAGGCTGACGCCGGCGGGGTTGTGGAAGGTCGGGATGGTGTACAGCAGGCGCGGCCGGCGGCCGGAGGCCCTGACTTCGCCGACGGCCGCCTCGAGCGCGTCGACGTCCAGCCCCTCGCCGTCGAGCGGCACGCCGACGACGTCCACCGGGTGGTCGGCGATGATGCCCAGGGCGAGGTTGTAGGTGGGGCACTCGACGAAGACCACGTCGCCGGGCTCCGTGAGCATGGTCAGCGCCTGGTCGAGGGCCTGGGAGTTGCCGCCGCTGACGACCACGTCGTCGGCGGCCAGCGCCAGGCCCTCTCTGGCCGCCGTGCGCGCGGCGATCGCCGCGCGCAGCGTCTCCGGCCCCGGGTTGGACCCGTAGGCGAGCGCCGCGGCGCCTCCGGCGCCGAGCGCCCTCGCCGCCGCCTCTCGCACCAGTCCCACCGGCAGCAGCGCAGGGTCGGGCTCGCCGAAGGCGAATTCGACGACGCCCTCACGGAGCGTGTTCTGGGTGAAGACCGGCGGCTCGCTCACGCCGCCATGATACGCGATGAGCCTGCTCTCGAGTGCGGCGCCCGCGCCGGCGAACCCCGGCTGGCGGCTGGCCGTCCCTTTCCCTAGACTGGGGAAGCGGGCCGCATGCTGTTTCCTACAATCACATTCGCAGTCTTCTTTCTGCTTGCCTTCATCGGCAACTGGCTGCTCATGCCCAGACAGCGGCTCTGGAAGCCGTTCATCCTCATCATCAGCCTGGTGTTCTACGGCTGGTGGGACTGGCGCTTCGTGCTCCTGCTGGCGCTCAGCGCGGCGGCCAACCAGTTCTTCGCCCTCTGGATCGCCGGGATGCGTCCGGGCGCCGGCGGCCGCAAGTGGGCCCTGGCAGCGGCCGTCGCCGCCAACCTCGGCGTGCTCGGCTGGTTCAAGTACTACGGCTTCTTCGTCACCTCGGTGGTCAACTTCCTCGGTGCGCTGCACCTGAACGCCGACCTGCCGCTGCTGCGCATCGTCCTGCCGCTGGGCATCTCGTTCCTCACGTTCCGCGTCCTGAGCTACGTCGTCGACGTGTACCGCGGTACGTTGCGGCCGGCGTCGCTGCTCGACTTCTCGGTGTACGTCGCCTTCTTCCCGTACCTCGCCGCCGGCCCCATCGCCCGCGCGTCCGAGTTCCTGCCGCAGCTGAACGGTCCGCGCGACCCGCGGAGCGTGGACACGGCGCGGGCCTTCTTCCTCATCTTCGGCGGCCTCATCAAGAAGATGCTGATCGCCGACTACCTCGCGACCCACATCGTCAACGGCGTGTTCACGACCCCGGGGCAGTACTCGTCGCTCGAGGTGTTCGTGGGCATCATCGGGTACTCCGTGCAGATCTACTGCGACTTCAGCGCCTACGCCGACATCGCCATCGGCATCTCGCTGCTGCTCGGGTTCGAGCTGCCGGACAACTTCAACGCGCCGTACACCGCCGCCTCGGTCCAGGACTTCTGGCGCCGCTGGCACATGACCCTCTCGCGCTGGCTGCGCGACTACCTGTATATCCCGCTCGGCGGCAGCCGCCGAGGGCGCGCGCGCACCTATCTGAACCTGATGATCACGTTCGTGCTCGGTGGCCTCTGGCACGGCGCCGGGTGGACGTTCATCTTCTGGGGCTTTCTCTACGGCGCCGCGCTCACGGTCGAGCACGCGCGCGTGGACCGGCGCAAGGACCGCGCGCTGGTGGTGCAGCGCCAGCGCCAGCAGCTGGCGGCGGCCTTCGAGGGCATCGCCGGTCCGGAGGCGCTGCCGGAGGGCCCCGGCGCGGCCCCGGCCAGATCCGCCGCGCCGCTCCTCGAGTACGACCGGCTCCCCTGGCACGGCAGCGTGTGGCCGCGGGTCGGGACCTTCGCCTTCGTGACCTTCGCCTGGATCTTCTTCCGCTCCGACTCGTTCGGCGCGGCGCTGAGCGTGATCGCCCGGCTCTTCCAGAGCTGGGGCTCGATCGGCGCGGCCGTGACCCCCGGCGTGTTCCTCGCCATCGTCGCCGGCATCGGCGTGCAGTACGTGCCGCGCTCGGTGTGGCAGCGCGGTGAGGCCGGCCTCTCGATCCTGAACCCGGCGCTGCAGGGCGTGATCCTCGCGGTCGGCTTCATGCTCCTCGACGTCCTCGGCCCCGTCGGCCCCGCCACCTTCCTCTACTTCAAGTTCTGATGGCGGACGAGCGGACACCGAGAGACGGGCAGCCGCCGGCCGGCGATGGGCGGCCGCCCGCGGACGGGCGCCGCGGCGCCGGGCTGCCGTTCGGCCGCCGGCGCCGCACCGCCGCCAGCGCGCTGGTCGCGATGGTCGTCGCGATGGCGCTCGGCGCCCTGCTGAACGCCCCGGCGATGAAGAAGACCGCGCTCGAGCTGCCGTTCGGGTCCGAGCGCAGCTTCCGCCTCGCCCTGGTCGACCCCCTTGCCAGCGTGAGCCACTGGCTGTTCCTCGACCGTCCGGCCAAGCTCACCGCGGTCGCGCTCGGCAAGCCAGACCCGGGCCCGGCCGGGACGCAGGTGGTCGTGGTCGTCACCCCGACGCCGAAACCGAGCAAGGGCGCCAAGCCGGACGAGGGCGGCAAGCCGCAGAAGTCGCTCCAGGAGCGGCCGCTGCCCAAGCCGTTCTCCGGCCACCCGATGCACCTGTACATCGCCGGAGACTCCATGATGGGCCTCCCGGGGATGGCGCTGACCAACCTCTCCATCAAGACGAAGCTGATCAAGCCGCTGCTCGACTACCACATCTCGTCCGGCCTGGTCCGCCCCGACTTCTACAACTGGCCGGCCCGGCTGCAGCAGCAGGTCAAGTCGTTCGACCCGGGCGCCGTGGCGGTGATGTTCGGCGCCAACGACAACCAGCCGCTCCGGTCCGCGTCGGGCGACATCTACCAGTTCGGGAGCGACGGCTGGAAGAAGGAGTACCGCAAGCGCGTCGAGGACGCCGTCGCCCTCATGTTCCAGGGCGGCGTGCGGCGCATCTACTGGATCGGCCAGCCGGTGATGCCGTCGGCGTCGTTCAACAGCCAGATCAAGGTGATGAACGACATCTACGCGAGCGTGGCGGAGAAGACGTTCGGTGTGGAGTACATCGACGCCTACAAGCTGTTCGCGAACCGCGCCGGCCAGTACTCGCAGTACCTGCCCGACGCGAGCGGCGAGATGCAGCAGGTCCGCGAGCAGGACGGCGAGCACCTGACGTACGCCGGCGGCCTGCGCGTCGCGCAGGCGGTGATCGACGCGATCAAGCAGGAATGGTTCCCGAAGAAGGGCGAGGGCCCGCCTCCGCCGGCGCCCAAGTCGAGCAAGTCGGCGACGCCGGCGCCCTGACGCGGCTGCGTCCGCCGCCGGCGGGCTCCCGGACCGGGCCGCGGGATGGGCTTCGCCGCCCGCGGCCGCTGGTGTACCATCCGCGCAGTCAGGCGGACCGCCGGCGCGGCCCGCGCACCGGGTGACCGACAGGCGGCTGCGTGCTCTTCCCGACGATCACGTTCGCGATCTTCTTCCTCGTCGTGTACGTGCTCAACTGGCTGCTCATGCCGCGCCTGCGCCTGTGGAAGTGGTTCATCATCGGCGCCAGCTACGTGTTCTACGGCTGGTGGGACTGGCGCCTCGTCTTGCTGCTCATCGCGGCGACGCTGGTGAACCAGGCGCTCGCCGTCCAGGTGCACCGGGCGCGCGGGCGGCGCGGCGACGCGGCCGCCGCCCGCCGCTGGGTCGTCCTCGCCGTGGCGGTCAACCTGGTCACGCTCGGCGTCTTCAAGTACTTCGACTTCTTCGCCGTGAACCTCAACGACGTGCTCGGCGTGTTCCGCCTGGGCGCGCCGCTCCCGCTGCTGCACATCATCCTGCCGGTCGGCATCTCGTTCCTCGTGTTCCGCATGCTGACCTACGTGATCGACATCTCCCGCGGGCAGCTCGAGCCGGCGCCGGCGCTCGACTTCGCCGTGTACGTGGCGTTCTTCCCGTACCTGCTCGCGGGCCCCATCGTGCGCGCGCGCGAGTTCCTCCCCCAGCTCACCTCGCCGAGGAACCCGCATGCCGTGGACTCGTCCCGCGCGTTCGTGCTCATCCTCGGCGGCCTCGCCAAGAAGATGCTCATCGCCGACTACCTCTCGACGCACATCGTCAACGGGCTCTTCGCGTCCCCGCAGACGTACTCGTCGTGGGAGACGCTGTGGGGCATCATCGCCTACTCGGTGCAGATCTACTGCGACTTCAGCGCCTACGCCGACATCGCCATCGGCATCTCGCTGCTGCTCGGGTTCGAGCTGCCGGCCAACTTCGACGCGCCGTACACGGCGCGGACCATCCAGGACTTCTGGCGCCGCTGGCACATCACCCTGTCCAGCTGGCTGCGCGACTACCTCTACATCCCGCTCGGCGGCAACCGCAAGGGCAAGGGGCGCACCTACGCCAACCTCGTCATCACCTTCCTGCTCGGCGGCCTGTGGCACGGCGCCGGGTGGACGTTCGTGTTCTGGGGGCTCATGCACGGCACCGGCCTCGCCGTCGAACGGGCGCGCATGGACACGCGTCACTCGAGGGGCCTGCCCGAGCCGGGCGCGACCGCCGGCGCGAGGGCCCTCCAGCGGCTCTGGGTGTTCGTGTTCGTCAGCGTGGCGTGGGTGTTCTTCCGCGCCGAGTCGATGGGCAACGCGTTCGCCGTGCTGTGGCGCCTGATCGCCGGGCTCGGATCGATCGGCGCGGCGGTGACGCTGCCGGTGGTCGGGCTCGCGATCCTCGGCATCGCCATCCAGTACGTGCCGCGGCGCGCGATCGAAGGGCTCGAGTCCGGCTTCAGCCGCATCGGCTGGGTGGGCCAGGGGCTCGTGCTGGCGCTGGCCCTCTTCCTGATCGACGTGCTGGGGCCGGCGGGGCCGGCCGAGTTCCTGTACTTCAAGTTCTGAGCGGCGGGCGGACGACGGGCAGACGGAGACGATGACCGACGACAGACGATATGAGGGCGAGTATCCGGGCCAGGAGGGCCTGCCCTTCGACGAGGGCGCCGGCGATCCGCGCCCCGCGGGCGGCGCCGGTCCGGGCGCCGGCGAGCGGCGCTCCCCCGGCGGATCCGACGACGACCTCTTCGTGTGGAACGACCTGCGGCCGCCGGCCCGCGGCCACGACGAGCGCCGGCGGCCCGCGGCATCCGAGCCGGGCGATCGGCGTACGCCGGAGTCCGCGGTGTCGCGATCCGGCGCCCGCGCCGCCCGCCCGCGCCGCCCGTCCGGCGACTGGCGCGCGCCCGAGTACCCCACCGGCGCCGGCCGCCCGCGGTACGAGCCGGCCGACGGCTACGAGACCTCCGAGGAGTGGGAGGAGTGGCTCGAGCCCGACGCGCCGCACGGTCCCGAGACCATCGGTCCGTTGCCCGAGCGGCACAAGGGGCCGCGCCGGCGCCGCCTCTCGGCCGGCGCGGTGCTCCTCGCGATGCTGCTCGGCTTCTTCCTCGCCGGCCTGCTCGACGCGAACAACATCAAGAAGGACGTCGAGGCGCGGCCTTACGGTGCGCTCCGCACCTTCCAGCTCGCCATGCTGACGCCGATGACCGCGCTGAGCGGCGCTCTCCGCGCCGACCGGCTCGGCGCCGCGGTGGCCGACGCGCTCGGCCGCGGCGAGCAGGCGCACCACACCCTCGCCGAGGTCAAGCCGGCCAAGAAGCCGCTCTGGCCGCGCACGATCACGCAGAAGAAGCCGCTGCGTCTGTACGTCGCCGGCGACTCCATGGACCAGGTCTTCGGGTCGTCGCTCGTGAACCTCGGCGAGGCGACCGGCCTCGTCAAGGGCAAGAACGACTACCAGGTGTCCAGCGGCCTCAGCCGCCCCGACTTCTTCGACTGGCCGCAGCGGCTCGTCGACCAGATCGTCGACTTCAGGCCCGACGCCGCCGCCGTCCTCTTCGGCGCCAACGACGGGCAGGACGTGCTGTACGAGGGCAAGGTCCTCAAGGTGGGCACCAAGGCCTGGCAGGAGGTGTACGCCCGGCGTGTCGGCGAGGCGATGGACGTCCTCACCAAGGGCGGCCGCCGGGTCTACTGGGTCGGCAACCCCATCATGCGGGAGTTCGGCTACCGCGAGCGCATCTCGATGATGAACCACATCTACCAGGCGGAGGCCGCGAAGCACCCCGGCGTGACCTTCGTCAGCACGTGGCGGCTGCTGGCCAACGACAAGGGCTCCTACTCCGAGTATCTCAAGGACGCCAACGGCGACTCGGTGCTCGATGCGCGCGCCGGACGGCATCCACCTCACGCGCGCCGGCGGCGATCGCATGGCGGCGCTGGTGCTCGGCGTGATCGAGAAGGACTGGGGGATGACCGGTTCGGCGTCGCCCAGCCCGGCGCCCTGACCGGCGGCTCGTCCGGCGTGGCCCCGGCGCCGCCGTCCTGAGCGGCCCCGCGCGGCGTCAGGCCGCGGGTGCTCGCCGGTCACCCTCCCTCGTCGTCCACCCAGTCGCGGGTCAGCACCAGCCAGAAGGCCAGCCCGGCGTGGTCGCGGTAGCGGCCGAAGCGCCGGGCGATCGTGCGGTCGGGGACCAGGCGTCCCTTGGGCTTGCCCATGAGCTGCGCATACTTGGGCCGCGTCCAGGAGTCGAGGACGAGGCGGGAATGGCGGCCCAGCAGGAGCATGACGTGGGCCGCCGCGTAGGGGCCGACGCCGGGAAGCGCGAGAAGACGCCGTTCGACCTCTTCGTCCGGCAGGTCGTCGCGGCCGGAGGTGAGGAGCGTCTCGAGGTCGAGCTCGCCGCCGGCGACGCGCGCCGCGATCTCGCGCAGGTAGGGCCCGCGGTAGCCGGCGCGAGCCACGCCCGCGTAGAAGTCGTCGCCGGCCGAGGCCATCGCCTCCGGCGTGGGGAAGGCGCGGCCGGCGACCTCGCCGGGCGGCGCCCCCGGGGCCGGCTCTCCGAGCCGGCCGACCAGGGCGCCGGTCATGCGCACCGTCGCCGACCAGGCGCAGTTCGTCGTGCAGACGGTCTTGACCACGTCCTCGAAGACCGTCGGGCTGCGCAACAGACGGCCGGCGCCCCGCGCCGCCCAGGCGAGCGCCGGGTCGGCGGCGGCCCGGGCGTAGAAGCCCGACAGGTCGTCGTCCAGGCACAGCATGCGCCGGACGGCGGCGGCGAGGGCCGCCGCGGCAGGCTCGCCCGGCGGCGGCCCATCGTCCACGACGTCCACGGACACGCCCGGCACGCCTGCCGAGGTCGCCGCGGCCAGGCGCACGGTCCGCGGACCCTCGGGCGTCGCCAGGGTCGCCGAGGCGGCGCGCCGGTCGTCGTCGATCGCCATCGGTGGCAGTTCGGCCACGCCGTGCGAGCCCAGGGTGCGGCGGAGGTCGACGGGCTCGCCGCCGGCGCCGCGCAGCTCGAGGAGGGCGACGCGCGTCATTGTGAGGCCCGCCTGGCGGCGACACGATGATCCCGCTGCGCCGGTCACTGCGCGGTCCACCTGCGGCGGCCCCACGATGATCCCGCTACGCCGATCATCCGGCGGCGATGAGGGCGACGCCCGCAAGCGTCGCCGCCGCCCCGGCCATCTGGTGAGGGGCGATGCGCTCGCGCAGCACGCCGAAGGCCAGCAGCACGGTGACGACGGGGTAGAGGGAGCCGAGCACGGCGACCAGGCTGAGGTAGCCCTCCGTGGTCGCCAGCGCGAAGAGGCCGTTGGCGCCGGTGTCGAGGATCCCGACGGCGACGATGAAGGGCAGGGCCGACCGCTCCACCTTGACGTGCGGCCGCAGCACGAGAAAGACGACGGCGAAGATGAACGCCGACGAGAGGCGCCCGGCCAGCATCGCCCAGAGCGGGTCGTAGCGCGCCGTGGCGTCGTAGCCCACGAGCACGAGGCCCATGCAGACGGCGGCCAGCAGCGCCAGCATGATCGCGCGGCGCTGGGCGCCGCGCGAAGGCCGCAGCGCCGGGCCACCGGAACGGGGTACGGCGGTCACGGGGATGCCGGTCGCCGGGGCCGGTACCGGGAGGTCCTCCCGGCGGAACAGCGCCCGTGCCTCCTCCGGCGCCACCGCCGGCTCGCCGGGGAGCGCCGCAGCCCCGATGGTCTCGCCGCGGCGCGCCGGCTCGACGGCGACGAGGATCACGCCGACGCCGGCGAGCACGACGCCGGCGAGCTGGATGGCTGCCGGCCGCTCGCCGGCGGCGATCCCGACGGCGAACGGGATGAGCGCGTTCGTGGCGCTGATCGGCGCGACGATGCTCATGGTGCCGATGGCGAGCGCCTTGTAGAAGCAGGAGATGGCGACGACGCTGGCGAGGCCGCCCAGCATGACCGGCCAGACAGCCTGGAACCCCGGCCAGCCGTGGCCGGTGCCGAGGGTCACCAGCGCCGCTCCCACGAGGCCGACGGCCTGGCTGCCGATGATCACCGCCCAGAGGCTGGCGCGCCGGGTACTGAAGCCGCCGAGGAAGTCGCCGGAGCCCCAGCAGAGGGACGCGCCGAGGGCGAGGGCGATGCCGAGCATGCCGAGAGGCTATCACGGGGCGGTGGTAGGCTTGAGGCGCCGGCGCGCGCCGGCGCCCCGACCGGAGCCCTCATGCACGAGCCTGTCGACATCCCCGAGAGCAACGACGCACTCCTCGCCGAGTGCGACGTGCAGACCTTCCGTGCCGGCGGCCCGGGAGGCCAGCACCAGAACGTCACCGACAGCGCGGTGCGGCTGGTGCACCGGCCCACCGGCCTGACGGTCACGAGCCGCGCCCAGCGCAGCCAGTACCTCAACAAGACAGACGCGCTGCGCCGTCTGCGGCTCAAGCTGCGGCGGCTGAACGAACCGCCGCCGCCGCCGCGCCGTCCCACGCGGCCCTCCCGGGCCGCCAAGGAGCGGCGCCTGGCGGAGAAGACGCGGCGGTCGGCCGCCAAGCGCCTCCGCCGCCCGCCCTCCGGGGACGATTAGCCGCCGTGTAGAGTACCGCCCATGGCAGTCATCGTCGGCATCCTCGCGGTCGCCTTCGTGGCCGGCGTCTTCGGCAGCATGCTCGGCGTCGGCGGGGGCGTCATCATGGTCCCCGTCCTCAGCCTCGCCTTCGGCGTGCCGATCAAGACCGCGATCGCGACGAGCATCGTCTGCGTGATCGCCACGTCGTCCATGGCTCAGTCCACCTTCGCCGCCCGTGGCATGACCAACATGCGCCTCGGTATGGTCCTCGAGGTCGCGACCACGCTCGGCGCGGTCGCCGGAGGCGTCACCGCGGTGCTCGTCGACGGCCGCGTCCTGCAGGCCGCCTTCGCCGTCGTGCTCTTCTACGTCGCCTGGCAGATGGGCCGCCGCCGCGGCGACATCGTCCCGGCGGAGACCACGCTCATGCCGTCGAGCTACTACGATCCGGCGGAGGGCCGGCAGGTGACCTACGGGGTGCACGGCCTGAGGCTCGGCTTCGGGCTCTCGTTCGTCGCCGGCAACGTCTCCGGGCTCCTCGGCGTCGGCGGCGGCGCCTTCAAGGTGCCGATCATGAACATGCTGATGGGCGTGCCGCTCAAGGCCACCATCGCCACCAGCAACCTGATGATCGGCGTGACCGCCGCTACCGGCGCCGCCATCTTCTACGGCCGCGGCTACATGGACCCGTACTGGGCCGTGCCGGCCGCGCTCGGCATCCTCGCGGGAGCGCGGCTCGGCCCGCGTCTGGCGATCCGTCTGCCGTCGCGGGTCCTCATCATCGTCTTCGAGATCGTGCTCGCCGTCTTCGGCGTGCTCATGCTGCTCAAGGCGCTGGGGGTGGGCGTGTGAACGGCGAACGTCCGGGCGGTGGGATCTCCGGGGCCGACGTCCCCGGCGCCGCCGCGGGCGGGCCCGTGCCGGGCGGGCCCTCGCCGGGCGCGCCTGCGGCGCACGTCATGGAGCCCATCGAGCGCATGGTGAGCCGGGTCCTCAGGACCGGCATCGCCATCGCCGTCGCGCTCATGGCCGTGGGGCTCGTCCTCTCGGTGTTCGACAAGGAGGGCATGCCTGCGCACGTCGTGCCGCTGGCGGACCTGCCCGCGCTGCTCGGCCAGTTCGATCCCGCGGCCTATCTCTCCCTCGGCCTCATGGTGCTGATCGCGACTCCCTTCGTGCGCGTGGCGGGGTCCATGGTCGCCTTCGCGCGCGAACGGGACCGCCGCTACGTGCTGATCACCGCGGTCGTGTTCGTCGTCATGTGCCTCGGAGTGGTGCTCGGCAGGGCGTGATGGTACGGGCTCGGCGCGGCCGGGGGTCCGTGGCCGGAGGCGCGTGGTCCGCGGTCAGAGAGAGCAGGTGGGGGCGGCGTCGAGGCCGCGAACGGCGGCCGCGGCGCGCCTGCCGGAGGCCATGGCGCCCTGGATGGAGGCAGTGTCCCGGTGGTCGCCGCAGACGAAGAGGCCGTCGCGTACGCGCACCGGCCGCTCCGCGGGAGCAAGTGCGGCCGGTGGCTGGGCCGGGAGCGCGAACGGGATGCGGCTGGACGCGGAGCAGACTCCAGCCGTCCACCTGCGCGCCGAACCAGCCGTGCAGCTGCTCGCGGACGGCGGCGTCGAGCGCGTCGTCGGCGAGGGGCGGGATGCCGAGCACGGTGGCCGAGACCAGCGCCGCCCCCGGCGGCGCGTAGCTCGGCGCCACATCGCTCGGTACGCAGAGGTCGTTGACCGGCCCGCGGCCTTCGCCGTTGAGGACCAGCACAGGCTCGCCGACCGGGGAGCGGCCGGCGGCGTAGTGGAGCGTGGTGACGGCCCGTGCCGCCGGCGCCTCGACGGCGCCGGTGAGCCGGGCCGCTTCGGGACCGTCGGCGGCGACGACCACCGCCGGCGCGGCCAGCCGCTCGCCGCCGGCGAGGACCACCTCGCCCGGCGCGGCCGACTCCACCGTGACGCCCAGGCGCACGGTCCCCTCCGGCAGGCCCTCGGCCAGCTGGCGGGGGATGGCCTGCATGCCGGCGGCCGGCAGCGCCGCCTCGCCCTCGGAGAACAGCTTGAACACGAAGGCGAAGAGCCGGCTCGACGTCTCGAGCGAGGGATCGAGGAAGATGCCGCCCAGGAACGGGCGGAAGAACGCGTCGACCAGCTCGCTCGAGAAGCCCTCGCGGCGCAGCGCCTCCGCGGTGGTCACCTGCGGCGCCGTGAGCAGCTCGTTCAGCGAGAAGCGCGAGAGCCGGCGCCGCAGCCGCGCGACGCGGAGCTTGTCGGGGAGGCTGCCGGGCGCGTCGCTCAGGCTGCGGAGCGCCTGGAGCGGGTGGCGGAAGGGGTCCGCGATGCGCGCGAAGCCGCCGTCCCGGCGGATCAGCGCGCCGTTCTCGAACGGCCGCAGGCCGAGGCGCTCGTAGTCCAGCGCCCGGCGCGCCTCGGGGTACGCCGTGAGCAGCACCTGGAAGCCGCGGTCGAGCAGGAAGCCGTCGACCTCGTCGGTGCGCATGCGCCCGCCCGGCGCGTCGCCGCGCTCGAGGACGAGCACCTCGAGCCCGGCGGCGTGCAGCTCGCGGGCGCAGCACAGGCCGGCGAGGCCCGCGCCGACGACGATGACGTCAGGCATCGCCGGCGTCTCCGTCGCGCTCCGGTACGGGCGCGCCCGGCGCCACGCGGCGCCACTCGGCGTCCGTGCCCGCCGACCCCGGCACGAGAAGCTCCCAGTACGCCGCGAGTCGCTCCAGGTCGTCACCGTCCAGCTGGTCGAGGAACAGCCGCCGGACGCCGGCGAGGTGCGTGTCGCGCGCCTGCTGGAGGCGGCGTTCACCGTCGTCGGTCAGCACCGCGAAGTAGCCGCGGCCATCCTCGGGGCAGCGCTCGCGGCCGACGAGCCCCTCTCGCGCCAGCCGGTCGACGAGCCTGGTCACGCCGCTGGCGCTGAGGAGCACGGAGCGCGAGAGGTCGGCCATGCGCAGGCGCCGCCCCGGGGCGCCCTCGAGCAGCAGCAGCACCTCGTACGAGCGGAGCGGAAGGTCGTGGGTGGCCGAGAGTTCGGCGTCCAGCTGGTGGAACAGCGAGCTCTGGACGCGCAAGAATCCGCGCCACGCCGCCAGCTCGTCGCGGCTGAGCCGTGCGCCGTCCTGTCGCTGCCTGCCCAACAGTCTCCTTCCGGGTGCTCTTCGATGGCAGTATACCCTCGCCCCGGCGGCCTCCCGGAGCGTCTTGCATTGCCTCTGCCCGGTCAGTAAAGTCGAGAGCCCACGACCCGTCTCAATCTCAACAGTCGGACGGAGGTCCACAGTGTCTGACGAGAAGTCCCAGGCCTGGCAGCGCCGCGATCACAGCCGCGACCTCACCGGTCTCGGATGGCTGGAGGCCGACGTCCTCCGCGTCGTCTGGGACAAGGGCGAGGTCACGGTGCGCGACGTCTACGAAGACCTGCGCGAGAACCGGCGCATCGCCTACACCACCGTCATGAGCGTGCTTCGCAACCTGGCCGCCAAGGGCCTGCTCGAGCAGGACAAGTCGGCCGCCGCGTACGTCTACCGTCCCAAGGTCACCGACGAGCAGGTCGCGCAGAGGCATCCTCGACGCGCTGGTCGACAAGATCATGGGCGGCAACCGCGGCCCACTCATCGACTACCTGCAGCACCCGACCGACGACTGACCGACCCACGTAGCACGGTCAACGAGGGGTGCAGCGTAGCGGCACCCCTCGTTGGTCGCCGGTTCGGCGCCGACGGCGCCATTCGTCAAAGCGGCAGCCGCGTGCCCGCGCCGCGCCGGAGGGCCAGGTCGTACAGCGCCTTCGCCGTGACCATGTCGTCCACGGCGATGCCCATGTTCATGGAGAAGATGCGCTCCGCCGCGTGCTCGCGGCCCGGCTTGAGCCCGGCCGCGAGCTCGCCGAGGTCGGCGTGGATCGTGTCCGGGATGCCGCCGAAGTACACGCCGTGGTCGCGCGTCGCGAGCAGCTGCGGTACGTCGTCGGCGCAGAACTTGTCGCAGCCGCGCATGGCGGCGCTCGTCCAGGCCGAGTCGTAGTCGAGCGAGATCGCCAGCGCGCCCTCCCTGAGGTCATCCGCGTCGAGCTCGGGCGCCGGCTCGGTGACGATGGGGATCGCCGTGACGGCGACGTCCGCCTCCCGCACGGCCGCAGCCGCGCCGTCGCACACCGTGAAGCGCAGCGCGGGGAACGCGGCGCTCATCTCGGCGATGAACGCGTCTCTGGCTGCCGGAAGCAGGTCGTAGCAGCGCACGGCGGCCAGGGCCGGCAGTGTCTCGACCAGCGCGGCCAGCGACGGCCGCGCCTGGACGCCACAGCCGACGATGGCCGCGACCTCGCTGTCCGTCCGGGCGAGGTACTTCGCGGAGATGCCGGCGCTCGCGCCGGTGCGCATGGCGGTGATCCAGGCGCAGTCCATCACCGCCAGCGGGACGCCCGTCTCCGGGTCGTTGAGCACGAGCAGCCCGGTGATGTACGGCAGGCCCTTCGCCGGGTTCGGCGGGTAGCCGCTGACCCACTTGAGGCCCGCCACCTCGGGCTCCTGTACGTAGGCGGGCATGGCGTGGATGAAGCAGTCGGGGCGGGTGTGGATGCCGGGCTTGGGCGGCATCTCGGTCAACCCGCGGCCCTTGGCGGCGAAGCCGCCGTCGACGGCGCGCAAGACGTCGCGCATCGACAGGCCGAGACCCTCGACGTCGGCGCGGCTGAGGTACAGGAGTTCCACGGGGCGGCCCCTTTCGGGCCCCTCCTCGGGCCGACGACCGGCCTAGCATACGCTCGCCTGCGCGCGTTTGCCGCACCACGGGCGGCATGGATAGAGTCGGGCGCGCGCAGGGCGGACGCCCGGCGCGGAA
>CAWIDR010000026.1:0-37614 GCA_963834905.1 uncultured Thermoleophilia bacterium
CTCCGCCGCCGGGCCCCGCGACCTCGGCGCGGTGACGGCGCCGGTGATCACGGGAATAGGGGTCGAGTGAGCTGCAAGCCCTTGGCGGCATCGCCCCTGTGCGGGCCGTGTCGGGCTGCCTGGGAGGTCCGGGATGACCCCGAGAACGTTGCTGTCAAGACACCCGATGGAACGGCGAACGCCTACCTCGCCAGGCCGGATGGCGGCCCGCATCCGGGCGTGCTCTTCATCTCGGACGCCTTCGGCTCCGGCCGGCCATCCAAGACATGGTCGATCGCCTTGCCGCCGACGGGTACGTCGTCCTGGCGCCGAACGTGTACTACCGTGATGGGGCCGCTCCGGTCGAAGCGATCCTCGGTCCTCGCGAGCGCGAGCGCCCGCCAGACGCCTTTCAGGCCGTCCTGCCGCTGATCCGGGGACTCACGCCGGCGCGGATCGCCGCCGACGGAGGCGCCTACCTTGGGTACCTGGAGACGGTGGCGGCGCCGGGCCGCGTCGCCATCACCGGATACTGCATGGGGGGACGGCTCGCCTGGCGCATCGCGGCGGCCCACCCCGGCCACGTGGCGGCGCTGGCGGCGTTCCACACCGCCGGGCTCGTCACCGAAGACTCCGACAGTCCGCACCGCTCGGCCGCGGACCTCGAACCCGTGGAGGCGCTCTTCGGCTTCGCCGATGAGGATCCGGGCATGACTCCACAGCAGATCGCCACACTCGAGCAGGCCCTCGACTCGGCGCAGGTGCGCTACGTCGCGGAGGTCTACGCGGGGGCGCATCACGGCTTCGCGGTGGCCGACTCGCAGGCCTATGACGAGGCTGCCGCCGAGCGACAGTCGCGCGAGCTGCGCGCTCTGCTCGCGCGGACGCTTCGGTAGGTTCGACCACGACGCCCTTCCGCGTGCCGTGCCCGGGTTGCCCCGCGGCCGGCGACCAGCTGGGGACGCGGGCTCCCTGAGCTTCCTGCTCCCGGCGTCCGTCGACAGGCCCGGGGGCCTCGGCATAGACTCGCCGCAGTCGGTCGATCCTGGGAGGGGCCCATGAGGCGGTACGTCGTCGGCGCATGCTTGTCCACGCTGGTCGCGGTCTTTGCGCTCGCCGTGCTCGCGAGCCCGTCCCTTGCCCTCGTGCCCGACGGCGCCCACGGCTGGTTCTGGCAGATGCCGCAGCCCATGGGAGGCTCCTACGCGGACGTCGCTTTCGGCGGCGCCCAGGACGTCTGGGCCGTGGGCGGCACCGACATCGTGCACAGCACCGACGCCGGCGCTTCGTGGCAGCTGCAGTTCTCGTTCCCGCGCGGGGAGTTGCAGTCGGTGGCGTTCGCCGACGAGAAGCATGGCCTGGCCTGCGGCATGCAGGACACGAGCAGCGACACCTACGGGCCACTGCTCCTGCGGACCGACGACGGCGGCGTGACCTGGGAGGAGGTGAAGGCGGCCGGCGTCATCTGGTCGCTGAGCAGCCTCAGCATGAGTGACGCGGACCACGCCTGGATGGCGGGGGAGTCGGGGCTGCTGTGGACGACGGCCGACGGCGGCCTCACGTGGTCGAGGCACAGCCTCGGCCGCTCGGCCGGCAACCTTTCGGTGGCCACGGTGGACGGCCACAGGGGCTGGGCTGCCGGGACGTCGGGCCAAGTGTGGCGCACGACCAACGCCGGTGTCACCTGGAAGCTCCTGCACACCGGCCAGCCCACCCGGTTCTCCATCGTGCAGCTCCAGAGCGCCGACGCGGCCCACGTGTGGGCGGTGGCGCTGGACGAGTCGCGCCCCGTCCCAGCGTGCCGCGTGCTCGCCTCCTCCAACGGAGGCGCCAGCTGGCGCGTGGTCCTGGCCACCAACCAGATGATCATGGACCTTCGCGCCCTCAGCGGCTCCGAGGCCTGGCTGGTGAGCTTGCTCTGGACGGACCCGGTGGGGTCCACGTTGGACCCCGGTCCGACCGTCGCCTCCCTGCGCCACACACTGGACGGCGGCACGACCTGGACAAGGAAGGTCATCAACTCCTCGCTGTCGCCGTGGGCCGTCGACGGGCGTCTCGGCGCGCTCTGCACGGTCGGGAACGGCGTGCTCACGTCGAGCGACGACGGGCAGCACTGGCTGGCCCGTACAACGGGCGCCTCGTTCAGGATCTCCGCCGCATCGGCCGTGTCGGCGACCGACGTGTGGGCGGTCGATGATTCCGGCTCGGTCGTGCACAGCGCCGACGGAGTGAGCTGGGTCGAGCAGGATGTTCCCGGCGCGACGCCGCGGCAGTTCGACGACGTCAGCTTCGCGGATGCCGACCACGGCTGGATCGTCGGTGCGAGCGGAGACTCCTACGACCCGCTTCTCCTCGGGACGAGCGACGGCGGCACGACGTGGACGCCGTCGGCCTCGGCGCTGTCGGGTGAGCTCACGCAGGTCGACTTCGTCGATGCGCTTCACGGCTGGGTGGCGGGCGTCGACTTCTCGGGACCGGAGACCAGGACGCTGGAGCGGACGACGGACGGCGGGGCGCACTGGACGCTCCAGCAGCCGGACTCGGGGCTCACGTACATCGCGCTCATCGACTTCATCGATGCGGACACGGGCTGGGTGCAGGGCGCCTATGAGCCCTCCGGCTTCGCGCGGGGCTGTCCTCCGGAAGCCGTGTACAGGACCACCGACGGCGGTGTGACCTGGGCCAAATACCCCCTCGCCAAGAACACGGGGATGAGCGCGATGCAGTTCCTGAGCGCATCGGACGGCTGGGCGATCGCCGATCGCTTCGTCGGGGACTGGGACGTGACGAGCAGCCTCGTGCACACGACCGACGCCGGCCGGACCTGGACCGCGGTGCCGCGGTTCACCGGCCACGCCCTGAGCGCGCTGCACTTCCTGGACGCCACGACCGGCTGGCTGGCGGTCGACGGGGAGGGGATCTATGAGACGAGAGACGGCGGGACGACGTGGGCGCGCGTGGCCGACGACGGCGGCGACGCCCTGACGATCGTCGCGGCCGACGAGGCCCATGTCTGGGCGCTCGGCTCGAACCTGGTCGGGACGGTCGATACGGTTGCGGACACCGCCCCTCCGACCTCGTGGGCCGACGCCGATGACGTCTGGCATCGCAGTGCCCAGACGGTGACGCTGTCGGCGAGTGACGTCGGGGGCTCTCTGCCGGTCCAGACCGAGTACAGCCTCGACGGGGGAGCTACCTGGCAGGACGGGAGCGTGCTCCCCTTCGACGCCCCCGCCGATCACTCCGGCGACGGCATCCACGTCATCTTGTATCGCTCACGCGACGCGGTCGGCAACCAGGAGGCGACGCAGGCGTGTGGCGCGCTGATCGACACGCTGGGCCCGGTCTGCAGCGCGCCCAAGAAGGCCATCGTGAACTCAGGTGCGGTCGGCATCCTGCGCTTCAAGGCCGTGGACGCGACCAGCGGCGTGCGCCGCGCGACCATCACGATCACCGATCTCGCAGGACACGTGCGGCGCAGGTTCGTCGAGCGCGCCGGCGTCTGGAGCAGCTCGCCGGCGCCGGACTACTACTGGCTCCCGTTCACCTGCAACCTCAAGCCGGGCTACTACAGGATCGCCGTCACTGCCGTGGACCACGCCGGCAATCCCCAGACGACGACGGGGCACAAGTTCCTGCACGTCGTGCGAGCGGGGGCGCCGAAGCAGGTGCGTCCGTGGTGGCCCCACGGCCTGCCCGACAGTTCGATGACGGGCGGGCGCGCTGCAGCCAGCAGCGGGGCGCGCGGTCGGAGCTCGGGAGCGCTGCCCGCGGCGGGGCACGTCAGGGGGATCGTGGCCCCGGCCGGCCGCTAGACTCGGCCGGCGCCCGGCCGGTGAGCCTCAGGCGGGGACGATGGCGAGGGCCGGCTTCAGCGCGGCCTCGCCGAGCGCGGGCCCGCCGCTCTGGAGGGCGCCGAGCACGCCGTCGAGGAACGCGATGGCCTCGTCCTCGTCGCAGTCGCGTGCGTACATCAGCTCGCTGGCGAGGATCCTCTTGGCTTTGGTGAACAGCTGCTTCTCGCCGGTGGGCAGGTCCTTGCTGGCCTGGCTGAGGGCGAGATTGCGGACCACCTCGGCGACCTCGAAGATGTTGCCGGTCCTGAGCTTCTCGCTGTTGTGCTTGTAGCGGTGGCTCCAGTTCTTGGGCATGCTCGTGGCGTCGCCGCGCAGGACCTCGAGGACCTGGTCGACGGCGCCGGCCTCGACCACCTTGCGCAGACCGGCACGGTCGGCATTCTCCACGGGGACCATGACGGTCATGTGGTTGTGGAGGATCTGGATGGTGAGGTAGTCGCGCTGGCGGCCACGGACTTCTCGCTGCTCGATCCCCGTGATCTTGCCCGCGCCGTGCTGTGGATAGACGACCTTGTCGCCGATGGAATACATCGTCTCAACTCCCTGCTTTTTGCTGGGCGCCCTGGCTCGGCCGGCAATGGCACGCCCTCACGAGGAGGGAGGCGAGAACACCGCGCACGCGGGGTGACCGTGCGTGCGGCGGCCGTACTTGTACCTGCAATTGTAGCGGAAGCGGCCGCGCGGTGCATGCGGCCGCCGTTCAGGCCACTCCGACACCGGCGACCTTCGCCCCTCTCCACATCTCCTAACACGCCAAGGGCGTCGGGCGCGGTCCGCACGGGCATGGTCAACCCATGCATTGTCCAGGGCCGTGATGGTCCTGTTTCCGGAATCGTGTGCCGTCAGGCGATCAGCACTCAGCCGGGCACCGCGGCCCAGGAGGGCGACCATGTCAACGGAAGACGAAGTCAAAGGCGCATCTTCGAAGTTCTACGAGGGGCTGAGCCGTATGGCCGCAGGCGATGCCGGTCAGCTCTCGGATATCTGGTCGCACAGCGAGACGGTGACCACGATGCATCCCATCGGCGGCGAGCAGATCGGCTGGAGCGCCGTCAAGGAGTCGTTCGAGCAGGTGGCCGGACTGGCCTCCAGCGGGTACGTCGAGATCGCCGACCAGTCTATCCAGACAGGTGGGGACCTCGCCTACGAACTCGGCACCGAGCGCGGGCAGTTCAAGCTCGCCGGAGAGACCATCACGATCGACCAGCGTGTCACCAACATCTACCGGCGCGAGGGCGGGGAGTGGAAGCTCGTCCATCACCACGCGGACATCTCGCCGGCGATGCTGGGAGTCTTGGAGCGCTTGCAGGCTGCATAGCGGCCGGCGTCGCCGCCGGCCTCCGGCCCGCGTTGACGTGGCCCCTGGCGGACGCAGCCGCCCGTTCGAGCCGAGTGGGCGGCTGCGTCTTATCCTGCTTGGGTCGCGCCGGGCACGATCCGTGGTCACGGATCGCCGGGGCTCACTCCGGCTGGTACAGCGCCAGGGTGTTGCCGTCCGGATCCTTGAACCACGCCGACTTCCCGATGCCGGGGCTCGTCAGCACGTGGTCGACCATCTTGAGGTCGCCGAACTCGACCGTGTCGAACTCGACCCCGCGGCCGTCCAATTCCCGGACGTCGGCTGCGATGTCCGTCGACCAGAAGCGCACCTGGGTGTGGTCCGCCTTGTTGGGTGACGGTCGACCGTAGATGAGCAGGGTAGTCCCGTCGCCGCAAGCGAAGACGAGGTGGTTCTTGATCGTCTCCGGCGAAAGCTTCAGGCCGAGCTTCTTCTCGTAGAACTCCCGGCTCTTGTCCAGGTCGGTCGAGGCGAGGACCGCCGAGATTCTGTTGCCTGCCAGCACGACTGCCTCCTGATGTGGTAGGACCGGCGACGTCTCATCGGGTCATCGCCGATCCGGTCGTTCGATCACTCACTCGCTTGCGCGGCCCTGGTGGCTCGGTCGTCGACGTCCCACCGCCGCTCTCCGCGGCGAGGCCACGCGCGGTCCGCCGACCGCGCCGCCCCGATCCACCGAGTCGCGCACCGCGTGTTGCACGATGAGGATCATGACTTCTCTCTGTGAAGCGGTCGGGCGGCTTGCGCACCAGAAGCGCACGCCCATCCGCCTGGTGTTCTTTGGCCCACAAGACATCGGCCGCAAACCGATCGCCGTCCGCCCGCGTCTGGATGAGCGCCACGCCCGCGTCGGCGGGTGCTCTTGCCCTTGGCCGGCGGTGGCGGTGGCGATGGCCGCGGGCAGGACGTTCGCACCGTGTGAGCTGGCAGGCGCCGTCCTTCGGGAGCGCCGCCCGGGTCTCCCGCGGCCGTCGGGACGACCAGGCGCGATCGTCGGTCCGTGGTAGTCTGCGCGGGCGGCGCGCAGACGGCACGTGCCCGGCGGAACGAGACTCGGAGCCGCACCGTGGCTGACGTGAACGCCCCCATCGCTCGTCTGCTCGTCCTCACTCCGCTGCGCATCGAGCGTGCAGCCGTGCGGCGCCGTCTGCCCGGCGCGACGGTCTTGTGCTCCGGGATGGGCGCCGCCAACGCGCGGGCCGCGGCTTACGTCGCCGCAGGCATCCCGGCCGATGCGGTCGCGGTCGCCGGATTCTGCGGCGCGGTCGCCGAAGGGCTGCGGGCCGGCGACATCGTCGTCGCCAGCGAGGTCCGCGGGCCGGAGGGCGTCACCAGCTGCGACGTGCGACCGGTCGTGGCGGCGCTCGAGGCCCAAGGGATCGGGCGCATCAGCGCCGGGCCGATCGCCTCGGCCGACCACGTCGTTCACGGCGCCGAACGAGGAGTGCTGGCCGCGCAGGGCGCGCTGGCTGCCGACATGGAATCGGCATGGCTGGCCGCGGCGGCCGCCGGGAGGCCGCTCGCCGTCGTGCGCGTCGTGCTCGACACGCCGTCTCGCGAGATCTACCGGCCGCTGGCCACTCTCGCCGGCGCCGTCGCGGCCTGGCGGGCGCTCCGCCGGGCCGCGCCGGCCCTGGCGCTCTGGGCCCGGGATGCAGGCAGCGCGCGCTGAGCGCGCGGGATGACCACCGCCCGGTGGCGCCCCAGGCGCGTGAGTTTGCCAGCGGCGGCGAAGTCCTGTTAAGTACTCGCGGCATGACCTACGTCTATCCCACCGCCTGGTTCGGGGACCGCCTCACTCCCACCGCGGACGCCTCGCTGAGCATCACCAGCGCCGCCGTCCTCTACGGCCTCAGCGTGTACACCGTCCTGCCGGTCACCATCTCTTCGTCCGGCACGCCCCGCGCCTTCCGCCTCTCCGACCACTACCGCAGGCTGGTCAACTCCGCGCGGATCATCGGCATCGACACCTTCGAGCCGGTCTGGAGCGAGGAGCGCTTCGCCGAGGCGATCAAGGACGTCGTGCTGGCGAACGAGGTCACGGAGGACGTCTTCGTCAGGGCCACCGTGCACGTCAGCGAGCAGGTGCCGGGCACGCGCTCCCGCGGCATGAGCACGACCATGAGCATCTTCGTGTACGCGGCGGAGTCCATCCTGCCCCTCGACGGCGCGCGCCTGAAGACCAGCGTCTGGCGGCGGATCCCCGACTACGCGATCCCGTCACGCGCCAAGGTCAACGGGGCCTACGTCAACTCCGTGCTGGCCAAGCAGGACGCCATCGACGCCGGCTACGACGACTGCATCTTCCTGGACGCCTCCGGGCACGTCTGCGAGCTCAGCGCCGCCAACATCTTCATCGTCCGCGACGGCGTGCTGATCACGCCGAGCACGGCGAGCGACCTCCTCGAGGGCATCAACCGCGACACCGTGCTGCGGATCGCCGGCCACCTCGGCATCGAGACCTGCCAGCGGGAGGTCGACCTCACCGAGCTCTACATCGCCGACGAGGTGTTCGCCTGCGGGACGTCGACCTACATCGCGCCCGTCATCGAGGTGGACGCGCGCGTCGTGAACGGCGCGAGCGTCGGCCCCCTCACGGCCAGGATCAGCGAGACGTATCACGCCGTGCTGCGCGGCGAGGACGAGAGCTGCGGGAGGCTGGTCACGCCGCTGACCTGACGGCGGCGGCGCGCCTGAGCGCACCGCCGCCGGGCGATCAGCCTCGGGTGTCGGCGGCAGGCGCCGGCCCGGCGAGCCGCTTCAGCATCTCGAGGTAGGCGCGGCCGCCCGCCTCCTTGCGCCGGCGGCGCAGGAACACCCAGTACCAGCTGTACAGCGCCATCGTGCCGTAGCGGAACGTCGCCAGGTACTTGAGCCACTGGCGGAACGAGTAGAAGTGCGCGTAGGCGCCCCAGACCTCGGTCTGCAGCCTGTCGGGGGTGATCTTCCGCGGCCGGAAGACGACGTGCTGGCCGTCGAAGAGGTCCCAGTGGCGGTCGAAGATGCGGCCCTGGGCGTCCAGCTCGTCGAACAGCGGCGTGCCGGGGAGCGGCGTCAGGATGTTGAGCATCAGCGTGCTGATGTCGTGCTTGCGCGCGAAGCGGGCGGTCTCGCGGATCGTCTCGGCGGTGTCGCTGTCGGCGCCGAGCACGAACATGCCGTGCGTCTTGATGCCGTACTTGTGCAGGGTGCCCAGCGCGTGGACGATGTCGGCGACGCTCTGCGACTTGTCGAACTCGTCGAGGGTCTCCTGGCTCACCGACTCGAGGCCCAGCGCGACGCGGTCGCAGCCGGAGTCGCGCATGAGGCCCAGGAGCTCGGGGTCGTCGGTGACATCGGTGCGCACCTGCGCCGACCACGAGATCTTGTGGCCGCCGGCGATCATCAGGCGCAGGAGCGTCTTGAGGCGCCGCTTGTCGGCGGCGAAGTTGTCGTCGTAGAAGAAGATCGACTTGGGCTGCTTGGCCTCGATCTCAGCCATGATGTGCTCGGCGCTGCGGTAGCGGTACTTGCGCCCGAACATGGCCGTCACGGAGCAGAAGTTGCAGCCGAAGGGGCAGCCCCAGCTGGTCATGATCGGCGTGACGCCGTGCTGCTCCGACGAGCCCGCGATGAGCGTCAGGTCGGGCACGGGCAGCGTGTCGAGGTCGCGGCACGGCTCCCGGAGTCCGTTGTGGACGGCCTCACCGTCGCGCATGAACGACAGGCCGGCGATGGTCTCCGGCGGGCGTCCTCCTTGCAGCGAGTCGATCAACTCGAGCATGAGGGCGTCGCCGCCCTCGCCGCGCGCGACGTAGTCGGTATGCGCGAGCGCTTCGTCGGCCATGAAGGTGACGTGCGAGCCGCCGATGATGGTCGGCACGCCGTGCGAGCGGACTTTCTCGGAGATCTCGTAGCCTGCCGGCGCGGTCGACGTGGTCGTGGAGATGCCCACGAGGTCGGCCGAGAGCAGGTCGTCCCAGTCGATGGGCGAGAACTGCGGGCAGTAGATCACGACGTCATGGCCGGCGGCCTTCAGGCCGGCGCCGATCAGCGGCAGGCCGAGGCGCGGCAGGAACGTGTAGGACCACATGTGCAGGTGTGCGGGGGCGGGTTCGATCAGGCGGATCTTCATGCGGGGTCACTTTCTCGGGAATGGGCGCAGGGTCGCCGGCGCACGGCGCGGCCGATCCATGCGGGACTAGCGGGGCGGTCGTTCGAGGGTAGCCTCGACCTCCTGGGGACCTGACGGACTGCCGGGTGTCTGCTGCTGCGCGTAGCGCGATCCGCGGGCCCGGAGTCCCCCGAAGCGTGAGTGCTCTTTTCAGAGTACGGCAAACCGGCGCAAAGGCAAGCGTACTATTCCGTTGACCTCGGGTGGCGAGGCCGACGGGCGCGGCGGCGCGTGCCGCCGCGCCCGTCTTGCCGTGCCTAGAAGACGAAGACCGTGGTCCCCATGGAGGCGAACTGGTACACCCAGGGCGCCTCGGGCATCGGCAGGCGCACGCAGCCGTGCGAGGCCGGGTACGCGGGCACGTCCTCGTACCCGTGCAGCCCCTCGCCGTTGTGGAAGAAGCTCGCATACGGCATCCACGAGCTGTACTGCTGCGACCAGAAGCGGAGCGACTTGAGGTAGACGGTCCAGACGCCCGGCGTCGTCGCCAGCCCGGGCCGGCCGGTGGAGCAGTGGACGGCGCGCACGAGCGTCCCGCCGTCGATGCAGAGGGCGACGCCGAGGCTGCGATAGACCTCGACGTAGTGGCCGCTGACATTCTCGGGACGCGGCGTGGGCGCCGAGGCCGTGGCGAGCTTCTTCCTCGTAGCCACGCCGGCGACGCCGTCGCGCGAGAGGCCGTTCCAGGCCTGGAAGGCCATGAGAGCCTGCGAGGTGCGGTAGTCGGCCTTGCCGGTGACCGCGCCGGAGGGCAGGTACTTGAGCTGGACCAGGCGCCGCTGGACGTCGGCCATGGTCGGCAGCGGCATCGCCTTGAGCGTCAGCCTGGCGTGGCCCTTGGTCTTCTGGACGTTGCCGGCGAGGTCGGTCGCGGTGACCACCCACGTGTACTGGCCGGCCTTGAGCTTGACGGTGGCCGAGCGCGAGTGCGCGACGTTGAAGGTGGTCCGCGCGATCGTGATCCTCTGCTTCGTCTGGCCGTTCTTCTGGATCGAGATGCGCACCGAGCCGGCGCCGCACGTCGGCGCGGCGTCCGTCACCTTGAACGTGAACTTGACGGCGGTCCCGGTGTAGGCGGTGGGATTGCCGAGCGCCTTGCAGACGGGCTTGCTGAGGTCGATGTTGACGTGGCCGGTGTGCTTGGCCTCCACGTTGCGCGCCCAGTCGGCGGACCAGTACTTGACCACATGCGAGCCTGCGGCAGCGATGTCGAACGGCCCCGTGTACGTCTGCCTGGCGCCGCCGTCGACGGTGTAGTACGTGGCGGCGACGCCGGAGCCGGCGTCGGTCGCCTTGAGCGTGACGGTCTGCCGGGTGTGCCGCCAGCCTTTGGTGGCGCCGCTCTGCAGGCCGGTGGCGGTCGTCTTGGGCGCCGTGGTGTCGACGACGCCGCCGCTGGTGGTGGTGAGGATCGTGCCGGCCGCGCCGGCGGCCGCCCCGCGGCCCGGGTCGGCGAAGGCTACGCGCGGCGAGGTCGTGAGCCGACCCCGTCCCCTGGGCCGTCCACGTGACGCCGCGGTTCACCGACCGCAGGACCTTGCCGGCGGCGCCGGTCGCCCAGACGTGCGTGGCGTCGCCGTAAGCGGCGCCGAGCAGATCGCTCGTCGTGCCTGAGGTCCGCGCCGCCCAGCCGGAGCCGTCGGCGGTGGTCACGATCGTGCCGGCGGCGCCGACGGCGACCGCGTGCGTCGCGTCTGCGGCGGCGACCGCACGGAGATCCTGGGTGGTGCCCGACGTCTGCGCCGTCCATGCGGTGCCGTCGGTGGTGGCGACGATCACGCCGCCGGCGCCGACGGCCCAGCCGTGGGTCGCGTCCGCGAACGCCACCCCGGTGAGGTCGCTGCCCGTACCCGACGTCTGCGCACTCCACGTGGTCGCCACCGTCGGTGGTGGCGACGATCACGCCGCCGGCGCCGACGGCCCAGCCGTTGGACGCGTCGGCGAATGCGATCCCCTTGAGGTCCGCGCCGGTGTTCGAGTCCTGCGCCGCCCACGTCGCTCCACCGTCGGTGGTGGCGAGGATCACGCCGCCGGCGCCGACGGCCCAGCCGTCGCTGGCGTTGACGAAGGCGACGCCGCTGAGGTCGGCGCCGGTGTGCGAGTCCTGCGCCGCCCACGTCGTGCCGCCGTCGGTCGAGGCGACGATCACGCCACCGGCGCCCACCGCCCAACGCAGGCCGGCGGTCGGAGCCGCCACTCCGGCCAGGTTCTGGCTGGTGCCGCTCGCCGCGGTCTTCCAGCCGCTCGCGGCGAACGCCGGCACGGCGAGAGTCAGGATGAGCGCGACCGCCGCGCCGACGATCGTCGTCCGGAGGATGCCTCGGGTGATGGATGTGGGATGCACGTCGCCCCTCTCGATGCGGTGTGGTGCGGCGGATGCCTGCGCGGCCCGGGCAGGCGGGCGTGGCGCCGAAAGCCGCCGGAGGTTGTCGGCGTCCTATGATAGCGGCAGCAGGCCGTCTGGTCGCCCGGCGGCCGGCCGTGGGGCGGTCAGCTGTAGACCCGCAGCGCCCGCCAGGGTCGCGGCCCGGTGAAATCCAGGTACTGCGTCCGCGTCACCTCGACCTGCCCGGAGCCCATGAACGGCCCCGGGATCCTCCCGCGGTGCAGACGGATGTGCTCGTAGTGCTCGGGGGCGATGGCGACCGCCGCCCGGTGCGTCTCGCCGCGGTGCCATGCATCCGGCACGTCCGGGGTCCAGAAGAGGACCAGATTGCCGTAGCGGCCGTGCTCCGCCCCGAAGTCGAAGTAGCTCAGGAAGCCGAGCGGAGCGAACTCCGGGAACGTCTGTGCGATGGCGCGCTCGTGCTCGAAGAGCACCGCGTGGTCGATGCCTTGCCGCAGCCGCCCGAAGAACCCGACGGCGGTGACGTCGCGCGAGGCCAGCAGCGCCCGGCCGTCGGGGACGGCGAGCAGCTGGCGGGTCTCGCCGCGCACCTGCTCGCTGATCCCGGGGCCGTCGATGCCGGGGCCCCAGGTGAGCGCGAGCTCGCGCTCGAGGGCGAGGATGCGAGCCATGACGAGGACGTCCTCGTCCGTGTTCTCCGGATCGGTGAAGGGCCGGCCCGGCAGGCTGTCGGCCGGCGCCAGTACGGCGGCGTAGGCGGGGTGACTCGCCCGCCTCGCCTCCTCGTCTTCACGCCGCTGCGTCGTCGCCATCTCACACTCTCCTACCAGTGACGTGCGCGCGCAGGGCGAGGGCAAACCCCTTGCCGTGGACGCGGGCAGGTACGGTGCAGGCCCTCATGGCCCGGCGTCCGGCCGACTTGCTCGTCCTGTTCTGAGCGCGCGCCGGCGCCGGCGCGGCGGGTCGCCGGCGGCCGAGCCCTGGGTCAGGAGGCCGCCGCGTTGTCCGGCTTGGGCCGGCCGAGCGGCGCCTTGGCCTTGGACTTCTTGAGAGCCGAGGGCCGGACCAGGGTACTGCCGTCCGGCCTCACCCGCACCGCCATGTGCAGCGCGCTGCCCTTGACCAGGTCGGTCCAGGACAGGAACCAGACCGTGTACCCGTCGCCCCACGCGCCCGACTTGGGGCTGCCGCTGACGGTGACGGGGTCGCCCGGGATCGACATGTCGTAGTAGGTCTGGGCGTGGTCCGGCGCCACGTTCACGCAGCCGTGGCTGACGTTGGCGAAGCCCTGTGAGCCCACGGACCACGGCGCCGCGTGGATGAAGTCGCCGCTCCAGGTGAAGCGCACCGAGTACGGCACCTGGAGGTCGTAGTCCGCCCCGACCATGTGCTGCGGGTTCGCCTTCTCGATCGAGAGATAGGTGCCGTTCGGCGTTTCCTTGCCGGGCTTGCCCGTGCTGATGGGCCACGTGGCGAAGAGCTTGCGGTCCTTGTAGACCTTCATCTGGTGGCCGCTGGCGCTCGCCACCACGATCAGAGAGCGGCCGATCGACCACTGCTGGCGGAGGGTGTGGGTGGCGTACACGCCGGGAGACAGCTGCACGCCGTCGAAGTGGCCGACGAAGCCGACCTTGACGTTCTGCGGCCAGTAGGTGCGCGGCCGGAACAGGAGCGCCTGGTCGCCGTCCCAGTACCAGGCGCCGACGACGGGCTTCGAGCTCGTGAGGACGAGAGCTTTCTCCACCGCCTTCTTGTCTTCCACCGGCTTGCTGAACGTGAGCATCACCGGCATGCCGACGCCGTAGGTGGCGTTGTGCCCCTCGAAGATCTGCACGCTGGCGGTCGTATCCGGCGTGAGCGTGCGGAAGCGGCTCATCTTGGTGATGGAGCGGCCCTCGGCGTCGACCGCCGTGGCCCGGACCACGTACTGCGTGCCGGTGGAGAGCGTCCAGCGGCTCTGCCACGACGTCGACGCCGAGTCGAGCTCCCCGCCGACGGTGGCGCCGCCGCTCTTCGCGGTCACGGAGGTCAGGGTCCCGTCGCGCACGGTCACGGTGATGCCGTGGTTGGGCTTGGCCTGGCGCAGGCCGTTCTTGGGTGAGATCGTGATGTGCGCCGCGGAGAGCGTCGGGCTCGGGCTCGGGCTGGGCGACGGCCGGTGGCGCCGGCGGTGCCGGACGAGGACGTGGCGCAGGCGCTCGCGACGAGCGCCAGCACGACCGCCGCGGCGGCGAGCAGCAGCCGGCTGTGCCGGCTCGACCCGGCCGGCGGGGCGCCGGCGTCTGTTGTCGCTGTTCATCATCACCGTCTGGAGCCGATTCGTCGTGACCATCCCGAAGGCCTGCCTGGCGACTCGATCCGCAGGCTGTCTGCGAGGTGTTCCAAGGTACCCCTCAGATGCGACCGCGTCACCCCGGGTCGATGTCCGGAGTCGCACTGGGTCCCTGCCCGGCCGGCCCCTGAGTCCGGTCGCCTGCCCTGTCCGAGCGACCCCCCGCGTCTTCTTGCTCCTTTCCCGCGGGTCGTGACGGTGACGCGAGCCGAGAGTTGGCGCGCCGCCGCCCGGCGGAGTGACGGCGGCGGCGTTTGCCCGGAGCGCCACCGGGCAGGTCAAACACAGACGGGCGGCGCGGCAGGACCCTCCTCTGCGCGCCGCCCGTCTTGATCGCCGATGAGACCGAGGGAGGACCCGTGGCGACGCTCTATGCAGGGACATCGGGCTACGCATACCCCGCCTGGAAGCCCCGCTTCTATCCGGAAGACCTGCCGGCGACGCGGTTTCTCCGGCACTACGCCGGCCGGCTGAACTGCGTCGAGATCAACTACACGTTCCGCCACATGCCGTCCGACAAGACGGTGGCGACGTGGATCGCATCGACGCCGCCGGGATTCGTGTTCGCGGTCAAGGCGCATCAGGCGATCACCCACGCCAACCGGCTCAAGGAGGGTGCGAGGCAGCCGACCGAGTACTTCCTCGAGAAGCTGGAGCCGCTGCGCGACGCGGGGCGGCTCGGCCCGGTGCTGCTGCAGCTGCCGCCGAACCTCAAGCTCGATCTCGACCGGCTCGCGGACTTCCTCGAGTTCCTGCCGCGCGACTGGCGCTTCACGTTCGAGTTCCGGAACACGTCCTGGTTCGTCGACGAGGTCTACACGCTCCTGCGCGAGCACGGCGCCTCGCTGTGCGTCTCGGAGTCGGACGAGCTCGTGGTGCCGGACGTGGTGACCGCCGGCTTCGTCTACTACCGGCTGCGCAAGCCGCCCTACGACGAGCTCGCCCTGGCGCGCCTGCGGCGCCGGGCGGGCGAGCTCACCGACGACGGCCGCGACGTCTACCTCCTCTTCAAGCACGAAGAGGATGCCGGCGGCGCGCTCGAGGCCGAGCGCCTGCTCGCCGCCTGACGCCGGTACGACGCGTGCGCCAGGCGTGGTGGCGGCGCCCGGCCGACCGCGGTTCGGCCCGCGCGCCCGGCCGCCATCCCGGCTAGGATTGCCTCGCAGCTGAGCACACCCCGAGGAGGACCACGTGCAGTACGAAGAGTTCCTCGCGTTCGTCAAGGGCCGCAGGACCATCCGCGCCATCAAGCCGGACCCGGTGCCGGACGACGTGGTGGAGAAGCTGCTCGAGGCGGCGCGCTGGGCGCCGAGCGGCTTCAACATGCAGCCCGTCGAACTGCTGGTGGTGGACGACGCCGGACTCCGCGAGGACATCCGGCGCATCGTCGACGACTACAAGAACGCCGACTTCTTCGCCCTCGAGGCGACGAGGGAGGCGTGGCAGGGTTCGCCCTGGTCCATCGAGACGCACGGCCGGTGGCGCTGCCCGGAGGCGCCGGTGATGATCGCCGTGCTCGGCGACACCCGCCGGCGCGTCGGCCTCCCGATGGCCGCGCGCTACGCCACACAGAAGGGCGACTCCATCTTCGAGTCGTCGCTCGCCAACGCGTTCCTGTACCTGCTGCTGGCGGCGCACAGCCTGGGGCTTGCGGCCCAGCCCGTCTCCGGGGTCAAGTACCCCTCCGTACAGGGCCTGGTGAAGCACCTGCTGGGCCTCCCCGACTACATCTATCTGTACGACCTCGTGCTCGCCGGCTGGTCGGCGATGGACACTCCGGTCGCGGCCAAGCTCACGCGCGGTCTCGACGAGATGGTCCACCACGACCGCGCGGCGGACGACGAGTTCCCCAGCGAGGAGGAGTTGCGCCGGCAGATCGTCAAGCTGCGTGCCGGCAACGTGGCGCGGCACGTCCAGGGAGACGACGCGAACGACTGAGCGGACCCGGCTCGAACGGGTGATGCACAGGCCGCGGGATATTTGCACGGTCTTCGCCGATTCCTAATGTTTTTGCGGTATGCTTTCAAAGTTGCGTGGTCGAGAAAGCTCTGTGAAACGAGGCAGGCGTCATGGACCCAAGTGAGTTCCACGCCCCAGGTGCCGGCAAGGTCGTGAATTCCCCCGAGGGGTACGCCGCCTTCGTCCCGGCGCCGCTCCCCCCGAGGATCTCCTACACCAAGGGCCTGGTGCTGGCGCTGTCGCGCGCCGACGCCGCGCTCGGAGAGCTCTCCGGCGTCGGCGGCGAGCTGCCCGACCCGCAACTGCTCGACGCCTCGTTCAAGCGCCAGGAGGCGCTCTGCTCGTCGCGCATCGAAGGCGCGCAGGTGAGCCTCTCCGACCTGTACCTCGACCAGGTCGGCGCCGCGCGCCAGAGCGTGCCGCGCGACCACCTGCGCGAGGTGCGCGCCTGCATCTCGACCCTGCGCTTCGGCGTCGAGCTGCTGCGCGAGGAGCCTCTCTCGCTCGAGTTCATCAAGGCGCTGCACGAGCGCCTTCTGCGCGGCGAGGTGGGCGGCGCGCGCAAGCCGGGTGAGTTCCGCGACTCGCAGAACTGGCTCGGCCCGCCCGGCGCCACCATGGCGACGGCGACCTACGTGCCGGCGCCGGCCGAGCGGCTCCCGGAGGTGCTGGCCGCGTTCGAGGCGTTCCTGCAGGAGCGCGGCACGCTGCCCGACCTCATCCAGTGCGCGATGCTCCACGCGCAGTTCGAGACCATCCATCCGTTCGTGGGCGGCAACGGCCGCCTGGGACGGCTGCTGATCACGCTGTTCCTCATCGAGCGCCAGCGCCTCACGCGGCCGCTGCTGTACCTCTCGGCGTTCCTCGAGGGTCATCGCGACGAGTACTACGCGCTGCTCCAGCGCGTGCGCACGCACAACGAGTGGACGCCGTGGCTGACGTTCTTCGCCGTCGGCGTCCACGAGACGGCCGAGCGCGCGACTCGCCAGGCGCGCGCGCTCATCCGCCACTACGAGCGCGACCGCGAGAAGGTCAAGGGTCACACGCTGCGCCTTGCCGACGAGCTCTTCCGCACGCCGGCCATGACCGTGCCCGAGGCCAAGCGCATCCTCGAGGTCACCGACCCGACGGCGCGCCGCGCGGTCCGGGAGCTCGAGGCGCGCGGCCTGCTGGTGGAGTGGGGCGAGAAGCGCTGGCCGCGCGTCTACCTGGCGCGGCACGTGCTCGACGCCGTGCTGCATCCGCTCGAGGACCTGCGCAGCGGCCCCGGCGCGGCGGAGCCCGGCACGGTGGTCAAGTCCGAGGCGGCGCAGGGGCAGAAGCCGCTGCGCCGCGCCGACCGGCTCATGACCGAGGCCATGGACACCATCGACGCGGCTCGCGCCCAGGGTGTGCAGCTTCGGCTCACCGGCGGTCTCGCCGTGCGCCGCTACTGCACCGACCTCGACTTCATGGACCGCGAGTACTCCGACATCGACTTCATCGGGCTCGGCGACCAGAAGAAGGAGATCCACGACGTCTTCGAGAGCCTCGACTACACCGAGAACCGGTACGTCACGCAATCCACCGACGCGAGCCAGCTGCAGTACATCAAGAACGTGGCGCTCGAGGGCATGAAGGCGGAGGCGGAGGCGTCGGAGACCGGGCTGGCCAGCGCCTACGAGCCGCCGCTCGTCGACCACATCGACATCTTCCTCGACGTCATGCGCATGGACCACGACATCGACGTGCACGACCGCCTCGAGATCGACGACTACGCCATCTCGCCGGCCGACGCGTTCATCGCCAAGATGCAGATCGGCAAGATCAACCAGAAGGACGTCCACGACGTGATCGCCCTGGTCAAGGACGTGCCGCTCCGCGACGTCGACGACGACCGTTCGCTCGATCTGCTCTACATCGCCGAGGTGTGTTCGAACGACTGGGGTCTGTACCGCGACATCACCGCCAATCTCGACATCGCGTTGGCGATGGCGGGCGACTACGGGCTCACGGAGGCCCAGCAGGACCGCGTGTATGCGCGCCTGGCGGCCATCAAAGAGTCCGTGGAGAGCGCCGGCAAGAGCATCCGCTGGCGCCTGCGGGCGACGGTGGGCGAGCGTGTCGCCTGGCGCAGGGAGATCGAGGACACGGAGGGGACGGAGATCATCGCGCCGGAGTGGGACTGGCGCCGCGACCTGGGATAGGAGACAAGGGGGCAGGAGCATGACGGGCATGGTTCCGGAGGACGTCTACGAGCTCACGGGGGTCGCGGATCCGCGGCTTTCGCCGGACGGGGCGACGGTGGCGTATGCCGTCGCGTCCGTGGACAAGGACGCCAACGAGTACAAGGCCGCGATCTGGCTCGCGGCGGTGGACGGGTCGTCCCCGCCGCGCCGGTTCACGACCGGGGAGAAGGCCGACGGCGACCCGCGCTGGTCGCCCGACGGCTCGCGGCTCGCGTTCACCTCCAACCGCTCCGACAAGGCCTCGCAGCTGTTCGTGATGCCGGTGGCCGGGGGCGAGCCGCGCAAGCTCACGAGCCTCAAGGAGGACGTCACGCAGGCCGTCTGGTCGCCGGACGGCACGCGCATCGCCTTCGTGGCGCGCGTGCGCGATGCGGCCTACGAAGAAGAAGACGACAAGAAGCGGCAGCCTCGGCGGCTCACGCGCCTGCAGTACAAGCTCGACAGCGTGGGCTGGACGGCGGACCGGCCGCAGCACCTGTTCGTCGTGCCGGCCGACGGATCGGCCGAGCCGGTCCAGCTCACCGACGGCGACTACGAAGACCACTCGCCGTCCTGGTCACCCGACGGGCAGGCGATCGCCTTCGTCTCCGCGCGCCATCCCGACTGGGACCTCGAGATGGTGAGCGACGTCTACCTGGTGGACGCCGCCGGCGGAGAGCCGCGGCGGCTCACGCAGGGCGGCGGCACCGTCGGCGCCCCGTCGTGGTCGCCGGATGGCTCGCGGCTCGCCGTGGAGCGCTACGAGGGCGTGTTCGACGATCCCAGGCACACCAAGATCGCACTTGTCGACGCCGGGAGCGGCGAGTTCACCGTGCTCACCGCCGGGCTCGATCTCAACTGTACGACCTACCCGGGCATGCGGGAGCCGCTCTGGGACGCCGGCGACCTCGTGTTCGTCGTCGAGGACCACGGGCGCACGCATGTCTACCGGGTCGCGACCGACGGCTCCGGCGAACCGCGACTGGTCGTCGGCGGCGAGCGCGTCGTGACCGGGCTGGACGTCGCCGCCGGCCGCCTGGTGTTCACGGCCGGCGAGCCGGCTCAGCTGAGCGAGCTCTACGACGGCGGGCCCGCGGCCGGCGGCGCCGACGCCGCGGCGGCGGGCAGCCGCCTCACCGCGGTCGGCGACGCGTTCGCCGCCGGGCGCGAGCTCGTCCGTCCCGAGCGCTTCACGGCCGCCTCCGCCGACGGCGCCGAGGTGGACGCCTGGATCATGCGGCCCGCCGGCCATGAGCAGGGCAAGCGGTATCCCACCCTGCTCAACATCCACGGCGGGCCCTACGGCCAGTACGGCGAGAGCTTCTTCGACGAGTTCCAGGTGTACTGCGGCGCCGGGTACGCCGTGGTCTTCTCCAACCCGCGCGGCTCCTCGGGATCGACCGAGGAGTGGGCGCGGGCCATCCGCGGCCCCGGCGAGTCCGGCCCGGGCTGGGGCTCCGTGGACTACGACGACTGCATGGCCGTCACCGACGAGGCGGTCCGCCGCTTCGACTTCGTCGACCCGGACCGCCTCGGCGTCATCGGGGGTTCCTACGGCGGCTACATGACGTCCTGGATCGTCGGGCACACCGACCGCTTCAAGGCGGCGGTCTCCGAGCGTGCGGTCAACAACTTCGACTCGCAGTGGGGTTCCAGCGACTTCGGCTGGGACTTCAAGGGCTACATGGGCACGTTCCTCTTCGAGGACGTGGAGACGTACCTCAAGGTCTCGCCGTCCACGTACGCGGAGAACATCCACACGCCGCTGCTGATCCTGCACTCGGAGGAGGACCTCCGCTGTCCGGTGGAGCAGGCGGAGCACCTCTTCGTCACGCTGCGCCTGCTCAAGCGGCCGGTCGAGTTCGTGCGCTTCCCGGCGGAGTCGCACGAGCTCACCCGCTCGGGCAGCCCCGTCCACCGCGTCCAGCGCTTCGAGCTCGTCGTCGAATGGTTCGACCGCTACCTCAAGGGCTGAGGCGGAGCGCCCTTCGGGCGCTGGCGCTCGCCGCTCTCGCGCTGGCGGGGCTCGCGCGCGAGCGCGTCGCGAGCGCGCTCGGCCGACGCCGCGGGGCCGGCTCTCACCGCGGCCCGTCCGCCGGCGCGCTGGGTGCGCGTCTCGGTGGCCACCCTGTGGGTGCGCCCGGGCGAGGCGCGCCGTGTGGACGCGCCGGCGCTCGCCGTGCCGGTCGACCTTCGCGCCTGGCTCGCCGGCCTGACGACGACCCGGGAGCGCTGGCTCGTCGGCAGGCTCGAGACGCAGGCGCTCTACGGCGCCAAGGTCTACCTGCTCGGCACCTCGGGGTCGTGGTCCAGGGTCGCCGTCGCCGGGCAGCCCACGCCGCGCAACGCCTGGGGCTACCCCGGCTGGCTGCCGACGCGGCAGCTGACCGCGACCGCGCCGCCGACGGCGACGAAGGTCGCGATGGTGCGCTGGCCGACGATGTGGGTGTACGGGGACCAGGCGCTGAGCGGGCGCGTGCTCAAGGTCTCCTGCGGCACGCGCCTCCCGGTCGTCTCGGCCACGTCCGAGTCCGTCGAGGTGGTGCAGGTGAACGGCGTGCACGCCTTCGTGCGGCGCGCCGGCGTCGTGCTCCACGAGACGGGCACGGCCTGGCCGGCGCCCACCGGCGCGCACGTCGTCTCTCAGGCGCGCCGCTTCCTCGGCCTGCAGTACCTCTGGGCGGGGACGTCGGGGTTCTGCCTCGACTGTTCCGGCTTCACGCACCTCGTCTACAAGGCGCTCGGCGTGACGATCCCACGGGACGCCTCGGCGCAGTTCACCGCCGGACGGAGGGTCGCCACGCGAAGTGCCCTCCGGGCCGGTGACCTCGTCTTCTTCCGCAACGCGTCCGGCGCCATCCATCACGTCGGGCTGTACGTCGGCAACGGCAGGATGATCCACGCCCCGAAGACCGGCTCCTCCGTGCGCATCGTCTCGCTCGGCGCCGAGCCCTACCGGAGCGAGTTCGCCGGCGGCCGGCGGTTCGCGCCGTGACCGACGGCGGCTGCGCGGCGCCTGACCACAGTCGCCTCAGGGGCGACGCCGGCGTTCCGGGTGCCGTGGGCGCAGGGAGTACACTGGCGGCGGATGCGGCGAGCGAAAGGCGACGTCTATGGCTTACGTGTTGGTCGAGCACCGCGTCGGCGACTTCGAGATCTTCATGAAGGTCTACCTGGATGACGCGGAGCGCCGCGAGCAGCTCGGCTGCAAGGGCGGTCAGGTCTTCCGGGTGGCCGATGACCCGAACGAGGTCATCGTGATGCTGGAGTGGGAGACGGTTGAGGACGCCCGCGACTTTGCGGGCTCGCTGGAGCTCGAGCAGGCTATGGAGTGGTCCACGAAAGACGTCGCCACGCCGAGGGTGACCGTGCTCGACGTGGCAATGGAGTCGCCGCGCTAGGACGCGGTCTCCGCACGCATGATGAAAGGTGGCCGCAATGGTGGTCTATGTGGTCCTTGAGCACGAGATCTACGACTTCGAGGCGCTCAAGCAGGTGTACGCGGACGACGCCGAACGGCGCCGGCGCATGGGCTGCGTCGGCGGCCGCATCTGGCGCGGAGCCGATGACGCCGACACGGTGAGCGTGGTCCTGGAATGGGACACGGTCGACCACGCGCGCGAGTTCGCCGGCTCGTTCGAAACGGAGCAGGCGATGCACTGGGCGACGGTCAAGGCGCCGACCACCCGCGTCACGGTCTACGAAGAGGCGCACTCGACGCCGTTCTGAGGTCACGGCTGCGCCTGCCGTTTCGGGTCCGCGCCGGCGTGAAAAGACCGGAGCGAACACGGTGGGGCGCCAGCGTCCTGCCGACCCAGGACCCAGGAGGCGCATCATGGCCGACGGCCATCTGCCGGACGTGTATCTCGGCTTTCGTGAGGACTACCCCGCCGTCGCCGCGGCGCTCGACGGGCTCGGAGAGGCAGTAGACGGCGCGGGGCCGCTCGACGAGCGCAGCGCCCGCCTCGTCAAGCTCGGACTCGCCGTCGGGGCGCTCGCCGAGGGTGCGGTCAAGTCGAACGCGCGCAAGGCCCTGGCGGCCGGCGCGTCCGCCGACGAAGTACGTCAGGTCGGGATCCTCGCGATCACGACCTGCGGGTTCCCGAGCGCGATCGCCGGCATCGGCTGGATCGACGAGGTCCTGCAAGCGGCCGACTGAACCGCGGCGCGCCCCGCGGCGGCCGCGGCCTCACCACCCGTCGCGGCCGCCGTCGCGCGCCACCTTCTCCTCGCAGATGCGCGTCATCGCGGCGCGCACGGCGCGTGCGGCGAGCCACCCCACCGGCGTCGCCGGGCCGGCATAGCCGAGTTCCTCGCCGCGGCCGGTGCACGCGACCACCACGCTGTCGGTGGACGTTCCGCTCGCCGGATCGCCTTCCGGCGTCTTCACGTCCCACTCCGTGAGCGTCATCGTCTTTGCCTCCGTGGCGGTGATGACGGCGTTCACCATCGCCGCGGGGGTGAGCGCGCCGTCCACCAGCAGGATCACGTTGATGGTGCCCGGGCCCGGCGCCGCGCCGCCGTCCGCCGGGCCGGCGCCGATGGGCGGCGTCACGCCCGCCGACGAGGTGTTGCTCAGGCCCACCGAGACGACGGCCGCGACGCTCAGGTCGCCGAGCGACTCGACGGCGCAGCGGGCGAACTCGGTGTAGGCGGCCGTCATGAGGCCGACGAACGGCTCGGCGACGCCCAGTTCGGCGGCCACGGCGGCGAGGTCCTCCTCCGGCCGCTCGCCGTCGTACTTGTCGTCCACGTGTACGTTGATGATCGTTCGTGCGCTGCCGAAGCCGCCGCCCACGACGGCCGAGGCCAGTACGCTGAGCGGGTGCTCGCTCGAGACGCGCACGGCGCGCCGGCCGATCGACACCGCGAGGCCTGGCAGCGGCCGCTCCTGGACGTCCATCACGCGCGGTCCCTTCTCTCCGTGGTCTGAGCGCCCGCCATCCTAGCGCAGGCCGGGCGCCTGCGCGGGCCGACGCGGGCCGCCCGTCGCGCACGTCGGTGTCCGCCCGCCGCTCACACCGCTCTCTCGATGTTGGGTATAAAGGGGACTGAATCAATCCTCTTGACCCGGAGCGAGGTGACCAATGAGCCGTGGCGGTGCAGCCGCGTTCGCGGACCAGTCGGCCCTGTCCCTTCTGCTGAAGGAACCGCGCTATGAAGTCATCCCCGTGCAGGGGATCGAGCAGAAGGTGGCCGCTCTTCCGTACGGGGCTACCGTCACGATCACCGCTTCGCCCAAGCTCGGCATGGACCGGACGCTCGACGTGAGCACCGCCCTGGCGGCCCGCGGCTTCCGCGTCGTGCCGCATCTGGCCGCCCGCATGGTGACGGGCCGCAGCCATCTGGAACGGCTCGTGCAGCGCCTCGAGGAGTCTGACGTCCGAGAGGTCTTCGTGGTCGGCGGAGACGCCGACCCGCCGGCGGGGGACTACGCCGACGCCGGCGACCTGCTCGAGGAGCTCGCGGGGCTCGCTCACCCCTTCACCCGCGTGGGCATCGGCGGCTACCCGGAGGGCCACCCGCTGATCAGTGACGACCGCCTGCTCGAGGCGCTGCGTCGCAAGCAGCCGTTCGCCAGCCACCTGGTCACGCAGTTGTGCTTCGACGCGCCGTCCCTGGCCACGTGGGTGCGGGACATCCGCGCGGCCGGCGTCGACCTGCCCGTGGTCGTCGGGCTGCCGGGCGTCGTGGAGCGGCGCAAGCTCGCCGAGATCTCGCTCAAGACCGGCGTGGGCTCCTCGCTCCGCTACCTGCGCAAGCACGGTCGCCAGATCGTCACCCTGGCCCGCTCGCGCCGGTACGACCCGACGCCCCTGGCCGAGGCGGTCGCCGGCTACGCGGGGGATCCGTCGCTCGGCCTGTACGGGGTGCACCTCTTCACGTTCAACCAGGTGGAGCAGACGCGGGACTGGGTGGCCGGCAGGGCCTAGCCGGACGCCTCCGGCAGGCGGTGTCGCGCGGGCGTCACGGGACCGGCGGCCCCGCGCCGAGCTCGTCTTCCATCGGCTCGGCGGGTGTGGCCGGCCGCAGCGACGGCATGGTGCCGAGCACCGAGCCCACCAGGATCAGCGGCATGCCGACGGCGATGCCCAGCGTGATCGGCTCGCTGAGGAGCGCCACTCCGAGCAGCACGGCGACCAGAGGGTTCACGTAGGTGATCACCGTGGTCCGCGACGGCCCCACCTCGTGGATCAGGGCGAAGAAGACGAGGAAGGCCACGACCGTGCAGACCACGGACAGGACCGCGACGGATCCGATGGTCTCCGCGGACAGCGACGACGGCATGGTCGCGATCCCCGCCGGCGCATACAGCACCGCGGTCACCACGAGCGACGCGGTGATGACGCCGATCGCCGGCAGGTCGGCGAGCTTGCGACTGATGACGAGGGGGCCGGTCGCGTAGCACAGCGCCACGAGGACGACCTCGGCGATGCCGAGCACGTCGCTGTGCGTGATGTCGAGGCCGACCAGGGCGGCCACGCCGGCGAACCCGATCAAGAGCCCGGTGAGCCGGCGCGCGTCGAAGTGGTCGGCCACCCCGAACGCGCGGTAGAGCACCGCGCCGATCAGGGGCACCGTGGCGATCAGCAGGCCGGCCAGCGAGCTCGAGATGCGCTCCTCCGCGTGCGCCAGCAGGAGCCACGGGATGCAGAGCTCGACGGCCGTGTACAGAAGGACCCACGGCCACGCGCGCAGCAGGCGGCGCACCCCGCCGCGGCGCAGCGCGAAGGGCAGGAGCAGGAGCGCCGCCGGCGCCGTGCGCAGGAAGACCAGCGCCGGCGGGGGCAGCTCGCGCACGGCGATGCGGATGAAGAGATACGGCAGGCCCCAGATCACGCAGAGGGTGATGAAGAGCAGCCAGCCTTTGCGCGACACGGGGGTCCTTCCTTCCGAAACGGCGCCGCTCATCCTACCTCCTGGCGGCGGCGCGCAGGCCTCCGCCGCGCGGCCGAGTCCGTTGTCGCCGCTCCGCCTGCCCTGCTAGGCTGAGGCGCCGGCCAAGCTCTCGGCGCGGGCGGCATCGGTCCGCTGCCCGCTGCGACAGCGGCGTCTTCCGGCTTCGCGCGGGTAGGAGGGCGAGGGACCGCAACGATCAGAGGAGAGACCTCCATGGATGTGTTCGAGGCGATCGACAAGCGCTACAGCGTGCGCGGGTACAAGCCCGACGCCGTCGAGGACGACAAGCTGGCCAAGGTGCTCGAGGCGGCGCGCCGCGCGCCGACCGCGGCCAACCGCCAGCCCTTCCGCATGCTCGTCGTGCACACGGAGGGCAGGGAAGACGAGCTGGCGCGTGTCTACGCGCGGCGCTGGCTGACGCAGGCGCCGCTCGTGATCGCCTTCGTCGCCGTGCCGGGTGAGGCCTGGCGGCGGATGGACGACAAGCCCTACGACGAGGTGGATGCGACGATCGCCATGGACCACCTCGTCCTCGCGGCGACGGCGCTCGGTCTCGGCACCTGCTGGATCGCCGCGTTCGACCCGGAGGCGGCGCGCGCGGTGTTCGGGCTCCCGGCCGACGTCGAACTGGTGGCCATCACGCCGCTCGGGTACGCGGCCAAGGACCGCGCCGACACCGACCGCCGCCCGCTCGAGGAGCTCGTGCGCTACGAGCGCTGGTGACGGGCGGCGGACGGCTGCTGCTGCTTCGCGTCGTCTGAACGGGCGACGAAACCCCTGGTCTCGAGCCTGCTCCCGTGCCCCTTGGGCAATGAGTCCGTCCAGCTTGGGAACGACGCCCCATGAAGGCCCGCCCGCAGCCGCCGACACTGGTCAGCGAGTGAGCGCGCATCACGCGCGCCGGGAGAGGGGTGACGAATGAGCCTGTCGCCAAGCTGTCTCAGCACCGCCGACACCGCCCGCGCGGACCGTCTGGAGTGGCCCTGCCTCGGTCCGCTGCGCTGGCCGTACGTCGCGTTCGCGCGCGAGGAACTCCTGCTCCACCGTGAACCCGCCGTCTGCGTCACCGCCGAGGGTGTGTACTGGGAGTATGACGGCCGCCGCTTCCTCATCACGGACGTCAGCGCCGGTACGTGGCGCAGGCCCGCGGGAGACCTGGATGAGATCCCTCCGGGCCCCTGGCGTCACCTGCCGGCGTGTGTCTGTGAGGCGTGCCGCCTCGGCAACGTCTGAGCCCTCCGCTATCGTCCCCGGCGACTGCCGCCGAGCCTCGTCGGGTACATCCCGAAGTGCCGGCAGGCGTCGCCCGCCGCTGACCGGGGAGGGGTGCATGGGGTTCGTTGACGATTCCGTCGTCGTGCATGCCGACGTGCAAGGCGTCTACTCCCTCTGGCTGGACTACGAGTCCTATCCGCGGTTCATGGGCGGGATGGACGAAGTCGCCGTCACGGGCTACTGCCGCCTGCGCTGGACGGGGCGTGTGTGCGGCGCCGTGCTGGACTGGGAGAGCGATGTCGTGGCCCACGTGGAGGACACGCGCGTGCGCTGGCACGCCGCCGACGGGCGTGAGACCGGCGAGGTCAGCTTCGAGAAGCTCGACGCCGGCGACACACGCGTCCACTATCAGCTCGAGTACGATCCCGCCGTCTGGGGAGTCGACGAGGCGGGCCTGCGTGACTGCCTGATGACTCGCGTCCACGACGACCTGCAGGCGTTCAAGACTCTCGCTGAGGGGCCCTCCTGAGGCGGGAGGGCGGCGTCCGCAGGCTCGTCACCCGCCTCGGCAGCGACTAGACGAACGACCTGCGTGACAGGCAACGTCTTCTGTCGTAGAGTCTTCGGCGGGACCAACCTCCCCTCTTAGCATTGACTCGCCAGGCTTTGCTTACCCCCGGTTGGTCCCTTTTCTCTGCCCCGGGCGCAGCCGCCGCGCGTGCGACCCCGGCAGGAACCCTCGCGCCGGCGACGAACCCATGCCCGGGGTCGCCGGCCATACCAGTGCTCCTTGGCTCGCTCCGCTGGTCCTTCTCAGCTCAACGGCGGCCCCTGTTTCTTGGGCGGGCACGGGAGGAGGTGCGCATGCAGGTCCGCATCGACCTGGACCGCTGCATCGGATGTGGCACGTGTGAGGAGCTCTGTCCGGAGGTTTTCGAGGTCGGCGGCGACGGCTTCGCGGGCGTCGTCGCGGACGACCCTTCCGCCTGGGCGGATCGCGTCATCGAGGCGGCGGAAAGCTGCCCGCAGGACGCCATCGCCGTGGACGAGGACTGAAGGGCGCGGGTTGAGCCGGCTCGCTGCTCCCCCCATAATCGTGGCTTGGCCGTTACGGCTGACAAGGGAGAGCTGATCCCATGATCGTCTTCGAGGACGTCACCAAGACTTATGACCCGGACGTGGTCGGCCTCCAGGATTTCACCTGCCACATCGGCAAGGGTGAGTTCGTGTTCCTGGTGGGCGCCTCCGGCTCCGGCAAATCGACGCTCATCAAGCTGGTGCTCAAGGAGCTCGTCCCGGAGACGGGGCGCATCCTCGTGGCCGGCCGCAACCTCGGCACCCTGCGACGCAGCAAGGTGCCGCTCCTGCGGCGCAACATCGGCTGCGTGTTCCAGGACTTCAAGCTGCTGCCGAACAAGACCATCTTCGACAACGTGGCCTACGCGCTCGAGGTCGTCGGTGAGCCGCGGCGCAGCATCCGTCGCAAGGTGCCGGAGATCCTCAGCCTCGTCGGCCTCGCCGACAAGACCAACAGCTATCCGCACGAGATCAGCGGCGGCGAGCAGCAGCGCGTCAGCGTGGCGCGCGCGTTCGTCAATCACCCGCCGCTGCTGCTCGCCGACGAGCCCACCGGCAACATCGACCCGGAGACGGCCGTCGGCATCATGCAGCTGCTCGTGCGCATCAACCGGACGGGGACCACCGTGGTGGTCGCCACCCACGACCGCGACATGGTCAACCGCATGCGCCGGCGCGTGCTGCAGCTCGACAACGGGCGGCTGGTGCGCGACGAGCGCCGCGGCGGCTACGACCAGGTCGCCGACGTCGAGGCGCAGGAGGTGCTGACGTGAGGCTGGGCTTCTTCCTCGCGGAGGCGTTCGGCTCCATGCGCCGCAACTGGGTCATGGCCATGGCGGCCGTGATCACCGTGTTCATCAGCACGGCGATCCTCGGCGCCGTCCTCGTGACGCGCGACAACCTCAATCAGGGCGCCACCAGTCTCAAGAACCGCGTCATGATCGAGGTCTTCATCAAGGACACCGCCACAGAAGAGCAGAAGGCGGCCCTGGAGCAGAAGATCCAGTCGATCCCCGAGATCAAGAAGGCCGACTTCATCACCAAAGAGATGGCGCTGGAGCGGTTCCGCAAGCGCTTCGGCGACCGCATCGTGCAGAACCTGCCCATCAACCCGCTCCCCGCGAGCTGGGAGATCCAGGTCAAGGACGCCAACCAGGTCGACGTCGTGGCGGCCAAGTTCTTCGACGATCCTGCCGTCGACAACGACCCCGGCACCCACAACGGGGTGAAGTACGCGCGGGAGACGGTGCGCAAGATGCTGGGCACGATCAACCTCATCGGCATCGGCATGTGGATCGCCACCGGCATCTTCGCGCTGGCCGCCGTGCTGCTCATCAGCACGACCGTGCGCCTGAGCATCTTCGCCCGGCGGCGCGAGGTCGAGATCATGCGCCTCGTGGGCGCCACCAACTGGTTCATCCGCTGGCCCTTCGTGCTCGAGGGGTTCATCACCGGCCTCATCGGCGCCATCATCGCCGCCGGCTTCGTCTGGCTGTGCAACTGGGCGCTGAGCAACTGGCTCAAGACCAGCGACATCAACTTCCTCGACATCAGGGTGTTCAGCATGTGGTGGCAGAGCGGCTCGTGGCCCGCCGGCCTGCTGCCGACGCTGGCGGTCCTCGGCGCGGTGCTCGGCGCCCTGGGCAGCATGGTGGCGCTGCGGCGCTACCTCAAGACCTGAGGCGCGCAGCGCGCCGCGGAGAGCGGCGGCCGGCGATGGCGCACAGGACGCCGCCGCCGGCCGCCGAACTCTATTCTCTGCAATGACAAGTCCGCGCAGATCGGCCGGCGTGGCCGCACCGACGAGGGGGGCGCCGAAGGTGCACCGCTCATTCATCGCCCTGATCGTCCTCGCGGCGGTCGCCCTGGCGCTCGCCGGGGCGGTCGCGACTCCCGCGCGCGCCGAGACGGCCGCCGAACTCCAGCAGAAGCTGCAGAACGCGCGCAGCAAGATCGACGCCGCCAAGAAGCAGAAGACCTCGCTGAACCAGCAGATCAGCGACCTCGACGGCAGGCTCGCGGCCATCCAGAAGAAGCTCGACGGGCTCGGCGGCCAGATCGCCGCCGTCGAGGACAAGCTCTCCGTCACCCGCGAGAAGCTCACCGTCCTGCGCAAGGAACTGCGGCTCAAGAAGCTCGAGCTCGCGGAGGCGCAGGCCAAGCTCGAGCTCGAGCAGAAGAACTTCGCGGCGCGCGCCGTCCTCTCCTACAAGAGCGAAGACCTCGACTACGTGGACGTCGTGCTCGCCTCCTCGAGCTTCGAGGACCTCATCAGCCGGGTGAACATCATCCACGACCTCCTCGGCGGCAACAACGCGCTCGTCGGCGACCTCGAGTCGGCGCGTGACGAGGTCGACGCCGAACGGGACGCCATCGGCAAGCGGGAGAGCGCCGTCGCCGCCGCCGCCCGGGTGCTGCAGGACAAGAGCGACGAGCTCGCCGCCCTCCGTGCCGCCCAGGCGGCGAGCCAGGCCGCCGCGCTCGACGTGCGCCGGCAGAAGAGGGGCGCGCTCAAAGGCGTGAACCAGGACCTGGCCGAGCTCGAGCGCCAGGAGAACCAGCTGCTCGCCGAGAGCGCGGCGATCACCGGGGTCATCACCGGCTCCTCCGGCAGCGGAAGCGGCAGCGGCAGCCTGGGCTGGCCGGTGAGCGGCCCGGTGACGTCGCCGTTCGGCTGGCGCATCCACCCGATCCTCGGCTACAAGAAGTTCCACACCGGGATCGACATCGGGGTGGGGTACGGCGTACCCATCCACGCCGCCGGCAGCGGCACCGTCATCTACGCGACGTGGATGGGCGGCTACGGCAACGTGATCATCATCGACCACGGGAACGGGCTCTCGACGCTGTACGCCCACCAGTCCGGCCTCGCGGTGGGCACCGGCGCTCACGTGGCGCGCGGGCAGACCGTCGGCTACGTGGGCTCGACGGGGTTCAGCACGGGTCCGCACCTGCACTTCGAAGTACGCGTCAACGGCAACCCCGTCGATCCCATGGGCTACCTCTGAGCCGGCCGCCCCGTTTGCCGCCCCTCTTGCGACCGACTACCATCAACCACTGATGCGCGCCCTACGCACCATCATCGTCGTCCTTCTCGTCTCGCTCGGGTTCCTCGGCGGCTACTTCGTCGGCTGGTACCTGCACGGGGAGAACACCGTGCGCCTGAGCGCCACGCAGCAATCCTCCGCCAAGGACGCCGGCAAGCTCCAGCAGAGGATCATCGAGGAGCTCCAGAGCCGCTACTACGTGCCGGTCAACGCGAGCAAGCTGTCCACCGCCGGCGTCAACGGGATGCTCAAGTCGCTCCAGGACCCGTACACGGTCTACCTCACCCCCAAAGAGGTGCAGGACTTCGCCGAGAAGCAGAAGGGCTCGTACTCGGGCATCGGCGCGTCGCTGCAGAAGACCAAGGACGGCCTCGTCATCTCCACGGTGTTCGCCGGGTCGCCGGCGAAGGCCGCAGGCCTCGTCCCCGGCGACATCATCCAGGCCGTCGACGGCCAGTCGACCAAGGATGCGGCCATCGAGACGAGCATCAGCCGCATCAAGGGCGCGGAGGGCTCCACCGTCACGCTCACCATCCAGCCCAAGGACGCGAAGCAGCCGCCCAAGGAGATCAAGCTCGTGCGCAAGACGATCGAGATCCCCGAGACGAGCAAGCGCATCATCAACGACAAGGGCACCAAGGTCGGCTACATCCAGCTCTACGAGTTCGGCGGCCTCGCCGGCGCCGACGTGCGCAAGGACGTCGAGGAGCTGAAGAAGCAGGGCGCGCAGTGGTTCATCCTGGACCTGCGCTACAACGGCGGCGGCCTGCTCACCCAGGCGGTGGAAGTCACCGACGTCTTCCAGACCGGGCTCGTCACCTCGACCTCCGGCCTGCACTCGCCCAAGGAAGCGCTCAACGCGACCGGACCGGTGGCCACCAAGAAGCCCATGGTCGTGCTGGTCAACGGGTTCTCGGCCAGCGCCTCCGAGATCGTCACCGGCGCACTCAAGGATCACAAGCGGGCGACGATCATCGGCACCACGACCTTCGGCAAGGGCCTGGTGCAGACCATCATCGACCTCGGCAACGGGGCCGCGCTCAAGCTCACCACGGCCGTGTACCTCACGCCGAACGGCACCAACATCAACAAGAAGGGCATCACGCCGGACATCGTGGCGCCCGACAAGCCGAAGACGAAGATCGACGACGCGTTGCAGACGGCGCTGCAGTACATCGCCCGGCGCGCGAAGTAGCCTCGTGAGCCCCTCGCGGCATCCGGGCGGTCCGGGTGACAGTGCGAGACACGCAGGGGGCCGCGGGTCCCGGGGCGCCGGACGCCGCCGTGGAGAAGGCCCCCAGCAGCCGCAGGAGACTCCGGACCCCGCGCGCCCGCTTCCGTACCGTGTCACCCGCTGGGGCAAGTTCTGGTCGCTGGAGCCTCTGTTCGCGGACGCCCGCTCCTATCTGGTCGCCAAGGGCGGCACGCCGCCGCGGATCGACGACCTGGTCCTCGCCGTGCCGTCGCACGGCGACAGGCGCCGGATCGTCGAGGTCCTCGGCGGCGCCGAAGACCCCGCGGCGGTGCTCCGCGCCCTGCTGCACGCCAAGGGCGTCCGCCAGGGCTTCTCCGGCGCCGTGCTGGACGAGGCGGCCGCGGTCAAGGGGCGCGCCACGCGCCCCGATGGCGGCCGCCGCGATCTGACGGAACTGCCGACCTTCACCATCGACCCGGACACCGCGCGCGACTTCGACGACGCCATCTCGGTCGCGCGCGACGGCGCGGGCTACCGGGCGCACGTGCACATCGCCGACGTCTCGTACTTCGTCGACGACGACGGCGAGATCGAGCGTGAGGCCCGCCGCCGCACCTCCAGCCTGTACCTGCCGCTGTTCGCCGAGCCCATGCTGCCGGCGGCGCTGAGCAGCGACCTCTGCAGCCTGGTGCCGCGGCAGCCGCGCAAGTGCGTCACCGTCGAGTTCACCTTCGACGCGCAGGGCCGGCGGACCGCCACGCAGTACTACCGCTCGCTCATCAGCAGCGACCACCGCCTGACCTACGGCTTCGCCGACACGGTCATCGGCCCGGCGGCCGTGGAGCTCGCCGGTGGGGAGGACGCCGCCGGCGCTGAGGCGGCCGCCATCCCGCTGGCCGACCCCAAAGCGGCCGTCGCGGCGCTGCCGGGCGCCCACCTGGTGGCCGGCCGGCCGGAGCCGCCGCGCGACGTGCCCGACGCGACCATGGAGGCGGACGCCGCGCTGCGCGAGCAGTTGCTGCTGGCCGCGGAGCTCGCCGGGGTGCTGCGCCGCCGGCGCCTCGCCCGCGGCGCGCTCACGATCGGCTCGTTCGAGCCCGAGTACGCGTTCGACCACGCGGGCGCGCTGAGCGCCGCCGCCGCGCGCCCGGAGACGCCCTCGCACGCGCTCGTCGAGGAGTTCATGCTCGCCGCCAACGAGGCGGTGGCCGAGTACCTCCTGCGCAAGAAGGCGCGCGCTCTGTACCGGGTCCACGAGCCGCCCGAGCCGGCGAGCACGCGCGAGCTCCTGGACCGGCTCGAAGAGCTCGGGGTGCCCACGCCACCGTTCCCGGCCGGCGAGGCGGTGCCGGCGGCCCAGCTGGCCGAGTTCTACGGCCGCCTCAGCCGCCTCGTCCTCCAGACGGCGGTCCGCGAGCACCGCGGCCGCCTCTCCTGGTCGACGCTGATCCTGCGCTCGCTCAAGCAGGCGCGGTACGCGCCGGGCAATCTGGGGCACTTCGGCCTGGCCAGCCCGGCGTACCTGCACTTCACTTCGCCCATCCGCCGCTATCCGGACCTGGTGACCCACCGCAGCCTGCTCTTCCACCTGGGAGAGGGCGGCTCGGAGCTGGGGGAGGCCGAGCTGGCGACGACCGCCGACGACTGCTCCACGCGCGAGCGCGACTTCTCGCGCATCGAGCTCAAGGGCGACGACATCGCGCTCTGCGTCCTGCTCGACCGCCGCCTCGCCGTCGAAGGCTGGGAGCAGGTGTTCACGGGTGAGATCGTCGGCCTCGTCGGCGGCGGGCTCTTCGTGCGCTTCGGCGACGTGTTCGAGGGCTTCCTCTCGTCGCGCCGCCTCGGCGGCGAGCGTTTCGAGCCCAGCGAGCACGAGACGGCGCTCGTCGGCGAGAGCACCGGCGTGCGCTACCGGCTCGGTGACGCGGTCGACGTCAAGGTCGAGCGCGTCGACCGCCTCACCGGCAAGGTCGACCTCGCGCCGGCCCTGCCGGATGGAGGGAGGCCCGGGACCGCTTCCGGCCGCCAGCCGGCGCGGCGCACCACGGGCTCGCGCCCGCCGCGCCGCCGCGCCCCCGGCCGTCAGGCCCGCCGGCAGCGCTGAGGCGGGCGACGCGCGCGGCGGGAGGCCCGCCGCAGCCCAACCAGCGCGACGTGTCGCCGGCGGTGGGGTAGTGCGTTGCGGCGGAGTACGTCGAAGCGTACGTGCAGACATCCCATGGAGTGTCCAGACGTACGCCCGGACGTACCTGACGGCGAACGACAGAGGCGCCTCCGCGAAGCTCAAGACCGCGTCGTCTTCAGGTCGCCGCGCGCCCTCGGCCGGTCCGAGGCGGCGCCCGAAGGCGGTGTCGCATCGGCACTGCCGTCCCTCCCGGACGCGTCGCCCGTCCCCGATGGGGTACGCTAGTCGGCATGCCACGAGAGACCGGGATCAAGCGCGTCGCCGAGAACCGCAAGGCGCGCCACGACTACTTCATCGACGACACCTTCGAGGCGGGCATCGTGCTGGTCGGCACCGAGGTCAAGTCGCTGCGCGAGGGTCGCATCAATCTGCGCGACAGCTACGTCGAGGTGCGCGGCAGCGCGCACGCGCCGGAGCTCTTTCTCGTCGGCGCCCACATCAGCCCCTACGACCAGGGCAACATCTGGAACCACGACCCGCTGCGGGTGCGCAAGCTGCTCATGCACCGGCACGAGATCGAGCGCCTCGCCGTCAAGGTCCGCGAGAAGGGCTACACGATCGTGCCGACCAAGGTGTACCTCAGGGACGGGCGCGCCAAGATCGAGGTCGGCCTCGGGCGCGGCAAGAAGCTGTACGACAAGCGCCACGACATGGCCGACAAGGACGCCAAGCGGGACATGCAGCGTGCCCTGCGCGGCCGCGGGGAAGACAGGCGATAGGGGCCGGCGCTTCGCGGCGCCGGCCGGAAGGTCGTCAGGGGGAGGCGCTCATGGACACGCTGAGCCAGGAGCAGATCGTAGCGGCGCTCGGCGAGCTCGACGGCTGGGGTCTCCAGGACGAGGCGCTCGACGCGCACGTTCCGCTTCGCCGACTTCGTCCACGCCATCGGCTTCGTCGAGCACCTCGCCGAGGTCGCCGAGCAGCAGCAGCACCATCCGGACATCGACATCCGCTACAACAAGGTGACGCTGCGCCTGAGCAGCCACGACGCCGGCGGCGTGACCATGCGCGACGTGCACCTCGCGGAGGAGATCCAGCGCCTGGCCTGAGGGTCGCGGCCGGGCGGACCGGACCGCGGCGCGGCCCGAAGGGACCCGCGCGCCCCGGCGGCCGCGCAGAGCGGCCCGCAGGGCCGCCGTGCTAGAATGCCTGACCGTGCCCTCGTAGCTCAGGGGATTAGAGCGCGCGCCTCCGGAGCGCGAGGTCGAAGGTTCGAATCCTTCCGGGGGCACCAACGTTGTCAGGACGAAACGTTCTTCCTGCAAGTGACCGGCTTCAGTGTTGCGCCCGCCCGGTCGCTCTTCCCCTCGCCGCCGCCAACGCGGCGGCTGTACCTCCAAATCGTACGCCTCGCCGGCCAACTAGCCTTCGTCGCCGGGGAACCTTGGTCTCTGTTCCTGAGGCAGGCCTCACCTCTCCGGGCACGGCTCTTGCGCTCCTGCACGGATGTTCTATAATCTGAACATGAGTGCAGCCAACAACGACCTCACCGCTGCCGCGAGGATCAGGGAGACGGCCACGCGGCTCTTCGCCGAGCGCGGCGCCGCCGCAGTCACGATCCGCGAGATCGCCGCCGCCGCCGGCGTCTCCCCGTCGCTGGTCATGCACCATTACGGCTCGAAGGACGGTCTCAAGGAGGCGGTCGACCGGCGGGCGACGGCGCTGGTCGAAGCCCTCTTCAGCGAGATCCCGGACTCGGCGCACGGAAGTGTCGCTGCGCCATCCCTGGCGGCGGCCCTGGCCGACCGGCTGGAGCGGGAGCCGGTGGTCCCCGCGTATCTCCGCCGGCTGCTGGTCGATGGCGGCCCGTCCGCCGACTCGCTCTTCCGCACCATGCTCGCCGCGACCGTGTCCGGTCTCGAGGCGCTGGAGGCCGCCGGCCTTGTCAGGCCGGCGATCGAGGGTCGCGTGCGGGCGGCGTTCCTGCTGGTCAACGACCTTGCCCTGGTGCTCCTGCGCGACCAGATCCGCACCGTCCTCGGAGTCGATCCACTGTCGCAGGCGGGGATGCCGCGATGGACGGCCGAGGTCCTCGACGTCTATGAGCATGGAGTCTTCATCGGGGGAGCCGCGGCGCCAGACAGACGCGCCGCCGCGGGGGAGCGATCGTGACGGCCGCGGCGATCACCGTCGATGGCCTCACGAAGACCTTCGGCGAACATCGGGGCATCGACGACCTCCGCTTCGAGGTCGGCCACGGAGAGGTCTTCGGCTTCCTCGGCCCCAACGGCGCGGGCAAGTCCACGACCATCCGCCTGCTGCTGGGCCTGTACCGGCCCACCGCGGGAGCCGCGACGGTGCTGGGTCGCGACCCGACCCGCGACGCCGTTGCCATCCATCGCCAGATCGGCTATCTGCCGGGGGAGCTTGCCCTGCATCCGCGCCTGACGGGCCGCCGTCACGTCGACTTCGCGGCCCGCGTGCGGGGCATGAAGGACCGGAGCTTCCTCGACCAGCTCGTCGAGCGCTTCGGCGTCGTGCTCGACCGCCCCGTCCGGACGCTCTCCAAGGGGAACCGGCAGAAGATCGGCGTCGTGCTCGCCCTGATGCATCGACCGGAGCTCTTGATACTCGACGAGCCGACCTCCGGACTCGACCCGCTGATGCAGGAGGAGTTCGCGCGCGTCATCCGGGAGACGGTCGCCGAGGGTCGCACGGTCTTCCTCTCGTCCCACGAGCTCGACGAGGTGCAGCGCGTCGTCGACCGCGTCGCCATCATCAAGGAAGGGCGGCTCATCGTGACCGATACCGTGGACGGGCTGCGACAGGCGGCGCCGCGCACCATCGAGTTCCGCTTCCCCCGCCCGGTCGACCCGCGGCGTGTTCGCGGCGATCGAGGGCGTCCGGGTCATCGACAGCGAGGACGCCCACATCACGCTCTCGCTGCGGGGCGCGGTCGCGCCCGTGCTGCGAGCCGCCGCCGAGCTCGATCCGCTCGATGTGGTCGCCCGGCGCGCGGACCTCGACGAGCTGTTCCTCGACTACTACCGCGACGATCCGTCGGAGGAGCCCGAAGATGCGCGCTGAGGTCCTTCTCCTCGACCTTCGCCTGCGCCGCCGCCTGCTGATCGGCTACACGCTGGGGATGGCGCTCTACACGCTGGTCGTCGTCGTCCTGTACCCGCAGTTCAAGGACGCCGCGAGCCTCGACCAGTTCGGCGGATCCACGGCCGCCGCGCTCTTCGGGGTGACCGGGTCGCTGACCTCTCCCGCCGGCTGGCTGGACGGCAACATCTACCAGAACTTCCTGCCGCTGGTGATGCTGCTCATGACCGATCGGTTACGGCGCCTCCTGCATCGCCGGTCAGGACGAGGAGGGCACACTCGCCCTCGCGGTGACGCTGCCGCTTACGCGCCGGGGAGTCCTCCTGCAGAAGGTGGCGGCCCTGGGCATGCAGGCCGCGGTCCTCGCCGTCGTGACCATGATGTGCGTGCTGGTCGGTCGCGGTTTCGAGCTGTCGGTCAGCTTGGCCGACCTCGCCGGGATCAGCCTCGGCGTCGCCCTGCTCGGCTTCGACTTCGGGCTGCTGGCGCTGGCGGTCGGCTCCTGGACCGGCAGCCGGGGAGTGGCGCTCGCCGTCGGCGCGTCGCTTGCCGCCGCCTCCTATCTCGCGAGCTCACTGGCGTCCGCCGTCCCGTGGATCCGGCCCGCGAGGTACGCCTCGCTGTTCTACTGGTCGATCGCCAACGGGCAGCTCGAGAGGGGCATGAGCGCCGCCGGCGCCGGCGTTCTCCTGCTCGTCGGGGCGGTCCTGCTCCTCTTGTCGCTCGCGGCGTTCCGCCGCCTCGACCTCCACTGACCGCGGCGGATCGACGCCGGGC
>CAWIDR010000027.1:0-47394 GCA_963834905.1 uncultured Thermoleophilia bacterium
ACGCACCAGCGCGTCGGCGGCCTCGGGCGCCAGCGTCGAGCGTCCCGCGTACGCGTTGCGCACCGCCGCGGCGAGCTGGTCGGCGGAGACGTCCTTCATGAGGTAGCCGATCGCTCCGGCGCGGAGCGTCTCCCCGATGAGGCCCTCGTCGGTGAAGCTGGTCAGGGCGACGACTCTGGTCTTCGGGCACGAGGCGAGCACGCGCCTCGTCGCCTCGACGCCGGACGTGCCGGGCAGGACGAGGTCCATGAGCACGACGTCCGGCTGGACCTCGCCGCACAGCCGGACCGCCTCTTCCCCATCGCCGGCCTGCCCCACGAGTTCGATGTCGTCGAACATCCCGAGGACGACCTCGATCCCGCTGCGCACGAGCACGTGGTCGTCCACGATGACGACACGGATCTTCGTCTCGCCGGCCTCAGGCACCCTCGTCTCCTCCGCTCATGCTTGTCCGTCCCGCCGCCACTCGGCCGTCACCGTGGCGCCGGCGCCCGGCGAGCTGACGACGCCGACCACGAGGCCGGCGTCCTCGGCGCGCTCGCGCATCATGGCGAGCCCGAAGTGCTCGGGAGTCACGGTCGCCTCGTCGAACCCGCGCCCGTCGTCGCTCACCGTCAGCCGCGCGCCGGGGCCCGTCATGTCGAGCATAACCCACGCCTCTCCCGCGCCGGAGTGGCGAGTCACGTTCTGGAGGGCCTCCTGGGCGATGCGGAACAGGGCCACGCTGACCTCCCGCGGCAGCTGCAGTCCTCCGACGACCTCGAGATGCACGACGACGCGCGACCCGCCTTCGGTGGCCGCGGCGAGCTGCTGCAGCAACATCGCGAGCGACGCTTCGGCGAGCGCGTCGGGGCGCATCTCCATGAGCAGCGTGCGCATCTCCGCGAGCGCGCCGCGCGCCAGCCGCTCCACGTCCTCCACGTTCTCTCGCGCCTCGTCGCTGGCCGGCCGCCAGCGGCGGCGGATGGCCTCGGCCTTGAGGCTCGCGGCGAACAGCGACTGCGTGACGGAGTCGTGCAGGTCGCGCGCCAGCCGCGAGCGCTCGCTCGCCGCCGCAGCCTGGCCGATCTCGTCACGGAGGCGGGCGTTCTCGATCGCCAGCGCGACCTGGCCCCCGAACGACGCCGCCAGTCGCACGTCGAGGTCGGTGAAGCGGCGTTCGCCCCGATAGGTGAGCGCGAGGACGCCGTAGGCCTCGCTGCGCACCAGCAGCGGCACCGCGAGCAAAGCGCCCTTCCCGGCGCCGCCCGGGACGGCGACCGGCGCGCGGTCCGCCAGCGCCCGCACGATCGGCTCGGTCTGGCGCGAGACGGGCAGGGCGTCGGGGCCCGGCGACTCGCCGGTCGCGGCGGCCACGCGCAGCTCCTCGAGCTGCGGATCGTACCGGTACACGCAGCAGCCATCGCTGCCCAACAGCTGGCTGGCCTGGTCGATGACCCGGCCGAGCAGGTCCGAGAGCGGCCGGTCCGAGTCCAGCACCACGACCTCCTGCAGCGTCTGCAGCTGCGCCGCGAGAGACTCCAGGGTCTCGGTCGTCGAGCGCTCTGTCTCGTAGAGTTCGTCGACCTGCTTGAAGAGATACGACAGCGCGATGAGGGCCGCGCCGCTGAGCACACTGAAGCAGACGACGGTGACCGTCGGGCCGTCGAACCGGTCCTGGATGATGATCACGTAGAGGCCGAGCCCGAGACAGACGAGGGCGACGACCAGCGTCGTCCGCACGCGCATCGTGAGCGCCGCCAGCGTGACCGGCACCAGGTAGAAACCCGCGATGGGATAGCTCGGGATGGCCAGGTCGAGCACGAGCGCCCCGGCGATGGTCGCCACCACGAGCACCGTGACCAGGATCCGGTGGCGGCCCAGGGCCGACACCCGCCCCACGAGGCGGGGGAACCGTCGCTGGTGATGGGCCGGGTCGCCGGCCGTCGTCGTCACACGCTGCCTCCCCGACGCTTGCCGGCCCAGCCTATCGCCCCCGCACACGGCCAACAACGACCGCCGCCGGGCGTAGCGTGCGGCGGCGCCGGTGTCACCACACGTGGTCCAGCAGGATCTTCAGGCCGATGCCGATCAGGATGACGCCGCCGAGGATCTCCACGCGCTTGCCGAAGAGCGACCCGAACCGCCGCCCCAGGTGCAGACCCACGGCGGTGAAGGCGAAGGCCACGATACCGATCACGACGGCCGGGTACCAGATCGAGACGCCGAGGAGCGCGAGCGACAGACCGACGGCGAGCGCGTCGATGCTCGTCGCCACGGAGAGGACGACGAGCGAGGCTCCGCGCGTGGCGTCCCTGGCCGCGCGCTCCTGCTCGTCGCCCCAGACCGCCTGGTAGATCATGTGACCGCCGATGGCCGCCAGCAGGCCGAACGCGACCCAGTGGTCGATGCCGCTGATCCAGCGTTCGACCGACAGCCCCGCCAGCCACCCGACGACCGGCATGAGGAACTGGAAGAGGCCGAAGTGCCAGGCCAGGCGGACCGTCGTGCGGCCGCTCACGCGCTGCGCGTTCAGGCCGATGCCGATCGACACCGCGAACGCGTCCATGGCGAGGCCGACGGCGATCCCGAGCAGCGTGAGGGTGTTCACGCGCCGTCCCCGCTCGCGGCCGGCGCGTCTCGTCCAACGCCGGCGACTCTCCGCCGGCGGACGATCCCGACGGCGGCCGGCGCCATGGAGACCGCCACGACGAGCACCATGCTCAGGTCGGTTTCGCGCCCACACCGTCCATCACGCCTCCTCCGCCTGCTCGGGGCTCACGTCGCCGGGGAGCGCCGGCTTGTCGCGGCCTCGTGTCAGCCAGAGGGACGCCACGATCGAGCCGCCGACGGCGATGATGATGACCGTGAGCGACAGGTAGATCGGGATGTGCACGAAGTCGGCGAGCAGCATCTTCATGCCCACGAAGCCGAGCACCGCGGCGAGGCCCCAGCTGAGGTACTCGAAGCGCTGGAGGCTCCCCGCCAGCGCGAAGTACAGCGAGCGCAGGCCGAGGATCGCCGCCACGTTCGACGTGAACACGACGAACACGTCGTCGGAGACGGCGAGCACGGCCGGCACGGAGTCGACGGCGAACACCACGTCGGCCGACTCGACGGCCACGAGGGCGATCGCGAGCGGCGTCAGCCAGCGACGGCCGGCGCGCCGCACCGTGAACGCGTTGCCCTCGTACTCGGACGCGACCGGGAAGATGCGGCGCGCCACACGGACCATCGGATTGCGCTGCGGATCGACCTGGACGCCGTGAGAGCGCAGCAGTCTGATCGCCGTGACCACGAGCAGCGCCCCGAACAGGTACATGACCCAGGAGAACCGCTCGAGCACGGCCACACCGGCGAAGATGAACGCGCCGCGCATGACGATCGCCCCGAGGATGCCCCAGAAGAGCACCTTGCGCTGGTACCGCAGCGCGATGCCCAGCGACCCGAACACGAGCAGGAAGACGAAGAGGTTGTCGATGCTCAGCGACTCCTCGATGAGGTAGCCGGCGAGGTACTCCTGCGCGGCCTCGGCGCCACGCCAGGCCCACACGGCCAGCGAGAACGACAGGCCGAGCCCGATCCACAGCGCGCTCCACAGGAGGGCTTTCTTCGTGGACATGGTCTCGCCGCGCCTGCCGAGCACGCCGAGGTCGATGACCAGCAGCGCGGCGACGGCGACCAGGAAGACGATCCACGGGGTCAGCGCGGCGTTCACGGCGCCCCCCTCGACGGTCGCGCGCCCGGCGTAGCTCGCATGGCTCCTCCTCGGCTCTGGTCCGCCGAGGCAAAAGAAAAGACCCCGGCACGTGTCGTGCCGAAGGTCTTGCCACGAGGTGCGCGACCGGGGCCGGGGCCCGTGATGACGATCGCGCCGCCCGCTCACGCGGGCCGGCTACTCCCCATCGGGAGAGCGAGTCTACCGGGGCGGCCGCCCGCGCGTCAATCGGCCGCGGCGCGTAGGCGTTGCCGTCGTCCGGCGCACGGGCTACGCTCCGGGCAGGTCAGCCGCACAGGGTGACGAGCGATGAGCCCCGCCCGGGCTCGCAGTCAGGAGGAACGCAGTGATCGCATACGCCCTCGACGCCTCGGGGTTCCTCACGGGTCGCAGCAGCCTGGGGGCGGACGTCTCGCTGCTCCTGTCGGCGGTGGTCATCGGGCTGCTCACCGCCGGCGTCGTGCTGGTGCGACGGCGGCGCTACGACGGCGCACCGCTGGCTGCAGACCTCGGGTGTCGTTCTGAACGCCGCCCTGGTCGCCTTCTGGATGGCGGTGTCGCTCGTCCGCTTCATCCTCCCCGGCATCCCGGGCACCCTGAGCGATCACGGGCACACGCTCGCCGCCGTCCACGCGACGGTCGGCGTCGTCGGCGCCGCGCTGGGCATCTTCCTCGTCGTGCGCGCCAACCAGCTCACGAGGCGCGGCCAGAGCGTGAGCCGCTACAGGACGACGATGCGCGTGGCGTACTTCGTCTATCTGGCCGCGTTCGTGCTCGGACTCTGGCTGTACGTGGTGACGTATGGCTGAAGCCCGGGAGGTCCTCCTCGTCTTCCCGGGCCGCCGGCGCGCGCCCGACCCCCAGGTCCCGCTGCAACTGCTGCACGTGGCCGCGGCGCTGCGGGCGGCGGGCTACCGTCCGCGCATCGCCGACCTGCGCCTCGGTGACTTCCGCACCCTGCCGCTCGGCGACCCCGTGTTCGTCGGCATCACCGCGATGAGCGGCCCCCAGATCCGCTACGGCCTCGAGTTCGCCGAGCGCGTGCGCGCGGAGCTGCCGGGCACGCCCATCGTGTGGGGCGGCGTGCACCCGACGCTTCTGCCCGAGCAGACGGCCGCGGACGCACGCGTCGACGTCGTCGTCCGCGGCGAGGGCGAGCTCGTCGTCGGGCCGCTGGCCGACGCGCTGGCGGCCGGCGCGCCGCTCGACGCCGTCGCCGGCATCACCTTCGCGGCCGGCGGCGGCAACGGCTCCGGCCCCGCCGTCCGCTCCACCCCGGATGCAGCTCTCATCGACCTCGACGCCATCCCGGTGGAGCTGCCCTACGACCTCCTGCCGCTGCCGCTGTACTCGACGCTCCAGGCCGGCCGCGTCCACCTGCAGACGAGCCGCGGCTGCCCCAGCCGCTGCGGCTTCTGCTACAACACCGCCTTCAACAAGCGCCGCTGGCGGGGCAAGAGCCCGGAGCGCGTCGTCGACGAGATGGAGTGGCTGCTGCGCCGGTTCCCCCAGGCGAAGATCCTCGACCCGGTCGACGACAACTTCTTCGTCGACCGCAAGCGCGTCCAGGCCATCTGCGAGCTCATCCTCAGCCGCGGCCTCAAGTTCCGCTGGCGCGCCAACTGCCGCTTCGACTACCTGGCGAAGTACGACGCCGAGTTCCTCCGCCTCGTCGAACGCGCCGGCTGCATGGAACTCGACTTCGGCGGCGAGAGCGGCTCGGCGCGCATGCAGGACGTCGTCTGCAAGGAGGTCTCGGCCGAGGAGATCCTCACCTCCGTCACCAACCTGCGCCGCTGGGCGCCGTCCATCGACCCCTTCGTCTCCTGGCTGAGCGGCCTCCCCGGCGAGACCTACGCGGACATGGAGCAGACCTTCGACCTCATGGACGCGATGGCGCGCGCCAACCCGCGCACGCAGCACTACGGGATCTTCCTCTACACGCCGTTCCCGAGCCCGCTGCTCGACGAGCTTGCCGCCGGAGTTCAGCCCGCCGCAGTCGCTGGCGGAGTGGGGCGAGATCGAGGTGTTCCACTTCCTGCCGCCGTGGCACACCCCGGAGTACGTGGAGAAGCTGCGCTCGATCTCCGCGGTCACGCGCTGGGCGTTCTATCCGCGGTCCCGGATCGACGAGCACGGGCTCGCGTTCAAGGCCGCCTACGGCGCGATGTGCGGGGCGGCCCGGCTGCGCTGGCGTCACCGGGCCTTCGGCTTCCCCGTGGAGCTGCGCCTGGCGAACGCGGCGGCGCAGCGCCTCCGCGGGTTCCTGTGAGGGACGACGGCGCCGACGAGATGCTCCGGCGGGGCGCCGCCGCGGCCGGAGCGCAGAGCTCGCCCTGGACGGGCGGGCGCTGGACCTGGCTGCGCACGCCGGACCGCCGCCTTCTCGTCCTCAGCATCCTCGTGCAGCTCGTCCTCGCCGTCCTTGCCTACGACGCCACGCACGACATGCGGATCTTCCAGGCCACCGGCTACCTCGTCGGCACCGGCCACAGCCCGTACCTGCCGCTCGACCTGCGGGCCGTGCTCCACGACAGCGTGTTCCAGGGGCGCTACGCGATCGGCTACCCGCCGCCGTGGCCGCTGCTGCTCGGCGGCATCTACCGCCTGAGCTACGCGCTCGTGCCGGACCTCCACCTGTACGCGGTCGCGATCAAGCTGCCGGTGATCGCGGCGAACGCGGGGCTCGCGTACCTCGCCGGCGCGGCGCTGCAGAACCTCGGCGCCGCGCCCGCCACGGTCCGGCGCGCCTGGCTCGCGCTGCTCTTCAACCCGTTCCTGCTCTACGTCGGCGCCGTCTGGGGCCAGATCGACGCCGTCGTCGCGCTCCTCGCCCTCGCGGCGCTCCTGCTCGCGGCCTCCGGGCGGCGCGACCTCTCCGCCGTCGCGCTGGCGCTGGCCGTCTGCGTCAAGCCGACGGCGGCGCCGATGCTGCTGGCCGTGCTCCTCTTCGTCGGCGCCGGCTCGACCCTGCGCGCCGTGCGGTACGCGGCCGTCTTCGCCGCCGGCGCGTTCGTCTTCTACGTCCTCCCCTTCCTCGCGCTCGGGTGGGACGCCTCTCCGGCCAGGGTGGCCAACGCGCAGTTCTCCATGATCGGCGCCATGTCGCTCACCGCCGTGGCCGACCTGTGGACCGACGTGCTCGTGCTGGAGGGGCACTGGTGGCTGCTGGGCCTGCTCTGGGTGCCCGCGCTGCTCGTCGCCGCGCTCGTCGCGCGCGGCAGGTCGCGCGGGCCCGCGGGCCTCCTTGCCGTCAGCGCCGCGCTGACCCTGGTCTTCTTCCTCTTCCGCACCTGGCTGGCGGAGCCGAACGTGATCGTCGTTCTCGCGCCGGTGCTGGTGCTCGCCGCCCTGGGACGGCTCGACCGGCGACTCTTCACCGTCCTCTGGATCGTCCCGCTCGCGTTCATCGCCGCCAACGCGTCGCCGGTGCAGCTGCTGTGGCAGTTCGCGCCGGGCGTGGTGGAGCAGACGATGGCCTGGGCCGCGCGGCATGCCGGCGTCACGGTGGCGCTGCGGGCGGCCCTCGTCGTCGCGTGGCAGGTCGTCGGCTGGTGGATCGTGGCCGTCTGTCTTCGCAAGCCGCGGGAGCAGGCCGCGGCGTCGGCGGCGATCGGCGGGGCCGGGCAGGCCTCCGGCGGCCGCAGCGCGGGAGGCGCTGCAGTGAGGACGGTCTTCGAGCTCGGCGACGGGCTCGCGCTCGCGATCGCTCAGCAGTCGGGCGCCGGAGAGCGGCCCGACCCCGGCGCCGGGCCGTACCCGACGAGCGGACTGCAGAAGGGGCTCCTGCTGCTCGAGGCCGGGCAGGAGCTCAGCAGCGAGGGCGTCGGCTTCGGCGTGCCGATCCTCAAGCGCGGACCGCGCGCGGTGTTCCCCGGCAGCGCCGAGATCGTCGTCCATCCCGGCACCCCGCACGCGATCACCGTGACCTACACGATGGACCGCGTGGAACGGCTCGGCGGGCGGCGTCACCGCCTCTTCCTGCACCGGCCGCTCGACGAAGCGCGCGAGGCGTTCGCCCTGCTCTACCGGCACGCCCCGCTGCTCAGGCGTCCGCTGCTCGCGGGGTCCAACGGCGTCCGCTGGCTGCTGCGCGTCAGGACCCGGTTCGAGCAGACCGCCCCGGTCGCCGTCGTGCCGGTGACCTACGCCGCCGGTGACCGGCCGTGCGACGTCGTCGTGAGCGCCGACCTCAGCCGCCTGCCCGACTCCGTCACCGAGGTGGTGCTGATGAACGAGCTCGGCGCCGACGTCTTCGGCCGCTATGTGGACAGCGACGGCGCCGACCTGCGCGGCGCGGGCATCGGCGCGTGGAACCAGGTCCACGCCGCGAGCGGCTCGTTCCTCGCCGAGCAGAGCGGCGTCTCGTTCACCCTCGACAGCGACCCCGACCCGGGCGCGCCGGGCGTGCGCCTGTACCGCGGCCGCGAGCTCGCCAGGGGCCGGCTCGCGTGGGCCGGGTTCGGCTATGCCCTGCGGCCCGGCCCGGCCACGTTGACGTACACGCTGCGCATCGCTCGCGGCGAGACCCTCTCGTGAGCTCGGTCCTCCTCATCTATCCGTTCTTCCGCCGCTCGCTCGACCGCTCGCGGTTCCGCTTCCCGCCGTTGGGACCTGCCTACGTGGCCGCGAGCCTCCGCCACGCCGGCCACGAGGTTCGACTCCTCGACTGCACGTTCCTGAGCCGCGAGCAGGCGCTCGCGCTCGCCGTCGCGGCCCGGGCGGACGTGGTCGGGGTCTACTGCATGGCGACCATGCGGGACGACGCGCTGTGGTTCGCGCGGCGCCTGCGCGCCGGCTGCGACCTGCTCGTCGCCGGCGGCCCACTGCCCACGTGCGAGCCGGAGACGTTCCTTGCCGACTTCGACGTGGTCGTGCGCGGTGAGGGCGAGCAGACCATGGTCGACGTCCTCGCCGCGCACGCGGCCGGAGCCGGTCTGGGCGCCGTGCCCGGCGTCGTCGTCGCGGCGGCGGACGGCGGCGCAGCCGTCGCCGGACCGCCGCGGCCCTTCGCCCCGGACCTCGACGCCCTCCCCTTCCCCGCCCGCGACCTGCTGCCCAACGCCGCCTACATCAGCCACGGCCGGCGGCGCTACGGCTACGCCGTCACCACCGTGATGAGCAGCCGCGGCTGCCCGTTCGCCTGCGAGTTCTGCAGCAACGTCGTGTTCGGCTCCTCCTACCGTGAGCGCTCGCCCGAGAGCGTGGTCGACGAGGTCGAGCAGGCGCTGGCGCTCGGCTACGACCGCATCTCCTTCTCCGACGACGTGTTCACCATGCGGCCCGAACGGGTCGTCGCCGTCTGCGACGAGATCGAGCGGCGCGGCCTGCGCTTCGCCTGGGAGTGCCTCGCCCGCGTGGACGGGATCGACCGCGAGACCGCGGCGGCGATGCGCCGCGCCGGCTGCCGGACCGTCTTCTTCGGCATCGAGTCCGGCAGCGACGAGATCCTGCGCGTGATGCGCAAGGGGATCACCGCGGCCCAGGCCCGCGAGGCCGTCTGGGCCGCTCACGACGCCGGCCTCGAGGTCGGTGCGTTCTTCATCCTCTGCTACCCGGGCGAGACCGACGACACGGTGCTCGAGACCCTGCGCTTCGCCGCGTCGCTGCCGGTCGACTACCTCGGGCTCTCGATGCCGTACCCGCTGCCGGGGACGCGCCTGCGGGAGCGGATGGAGGGCCGCGTCACGGGCGAGTCGCGGCCCGACGGCAGCCTCCTCATGAACCAGCAGCTGACGTACGAGAGCGACTTCTCGGCCGCCAAGATGCGCTTCGCCATCCTGGCGGGCAAGGCGCAGTTCGTGCTGCGGCGGCGGCTCGGGCGCTACGGCCCCGCCGCCGCCCGGCTCACCCAGGCGCCGGCGGAAGCGCTCTTCCGGCGCCTCCGCTGACGGTCCGCCGGCGGCGCCGCACCTGGCGGACGCGAGCGGCGGCGGCCCCGCTCCTCAGGCCACGACCGGCTGCTTGGCCGCGAACGCCGTCATCGTCTCGTCGACGCGCCGCCGCAACCAGCTCTCGTCGATCTCCGAGCTGAAGACGAACGTGACCTCGTTCTCGTGCGTCCAGTCACGTCCCGGGTCGTCGCCGCCCAGGCGCTCCCACAGCCGGGAGCCCGGCAGCGGCATCGGCACGTTGAAGGAGATCTCGGCGAGCGGCAGGGCGAGCGCGAACGCGAACGTCTCCTCGATGTCGGCGGCGCTCTCGCCGGGGTAGCCGACGATGAAGAAGGCGGCGACCTCGATGCCCGCCCGGCTGTACACGTCCACGGCGCGCACGCTCTGCTCGACCGTCATCTGCTTCTGCATCAGGTCCAGGGTCGCCTGGCTGCCGGATTCCAGCCCGAGGTAGACACGCTTGCAGCCCGACGCCCGCATCATGCCGGCCGTGACCGGATCGATCCCGTTGGCGCGCGACAGGCAGCTCCACGTGAGCCCGAGGGGCGCCACGCGCCGGCAGAACTCCTCGAGGTAGTCGCGGTGGAGCGTGAAGGTGTCGTCGGCGATCCACAGACCGTCGTAGCCCAGGCGGACGATGTCGTCGACCTCGGCCATGACCGCGTCGAGCGGGCGGCGCCGGACGGCGTTGCCGAAGACCGGCTTGGAGCAGAACTCACAGGCGTAGGGGCAGCCCAGGGTCGCGAGCAGCGTGGTCGGGCGGTGGCCGGTGGGCGCCCACTCACGCTGGTAGGCGCGGTGGTCGAAGTCGCCGCGGTCGGGGAGCGGATAGGCGGCGATCTCCTCCTGCGAGTGATGCACCGGAGCGTTGGCCACGCGCACGCCGCCGGCGTCCGCGACCAGGCCGGCGTACTCCGCGAGCGGCAAGTCGGAGACCGTCGCCGGCGTGATCCCTCGCGCCAGGTAGTCGCGGCAGAACGCGGGGAAGCTCACGTCGGCCTCCCCGCGGATCACGACGTCGACGTGCGGCAGGAAGCGGTCCGGGAACACCGTCGGCAGCGGACCGCCGGCCACCAGCAGGGCGCCGGGCAGGCGTTCGCGCACGGCGGCGGCGATGCGCCGGGCGTTGCCGGTGAGGCTCACCATGGCGGAGATGCCGACGATCGCCGGACGCCAGGCGACCAGGTCGTCGAGGAGCTCGTCGAACGAACTGAACGTGCCGTCGAAGACGCGCGCCTCCACGCCCACCGTCTTGAGGTGGGCGCTGAGCAGTGCGGGACCGAGAGGCGGGAACAGCACCTCGGTCCTCGCCCTGGTGCGGAAGTACGGGAACACCAGGGCCACACCTCGTTGCTTCCTGAGCCACGGTGTCTCGACCATGAGCCATGCTTGCCCGCCGACACGCCTGCGTCAACATCGACTCCGGCGCACGACGATCTCGCCGGGCGGCAGGCATGGCGACGAGCCCCCCGGCGGCGCCGGCTGCGACGGTCACGCAAGGTGTGAAAGTATCGGCGGCATGGACGCACGCACGCTGATCGACCGGCGCTACTCCTGCCGCACCTATCTGGAGCAGCCGATCTCCGCAGAGGACAGCGAGGCGCTCACCGGCTTCATGGCGCAGAAGACCGGCGGCCCGCTCGGCTCGGCGGTGCGCTTCGGCCTCATCGCCGCCTCGACGGACGACGAGAGCGCGCTCAAGCGTCTCGGCACCTACGGGTTCATCAAGGGCGCGACCGGCTTTCTGGTCGGCGCCGTGCGCAGAGGACCCCGCGACCTCGAGGACTACGGCTACCTGCTCGAGGAGGTCATCCTCCACGCCACGGGACTGGGCCTCGGGACGTGCTGGCTCGGCGGGACGTTCACGCGCAGCACCTTCACGTCCCGCTTCGGCGGCGTGGACCGCGATGAAGTGATGCCGGCCGTGGTCTCCATCGGCTACCCGGGAGACGACGGCGCGGAGCGCATCCGCGAACGGGAAGAAGGCACGCGGCGGCTCCCGCCGGACGAGCTCTTCTTCGCCGACGAGTTCGGCGAGCCGCTCAGCGAGCGCGCGGGGGGCTTCGCCGGCGCGCTCGAGGCCGTCCGCATGGCGCCGTCGGCGACCAACAAGCAGCCCTGGCGCGTCGTGCGCCGCGGCGGCGACTGGCACTTCTACCTCCTGCGCACCAAGGGCTACGGCAAGGGCAGCCCGTGGTTCAAGCTGCTGCGCATCGCCGACCTGCAGCGCGTGGACCTCGGCATCGCCATGTGCCACTTCGCGCTGGTGGCGCGCGAGTCCGGCCTCGACGGCGGCTGGGTCATCGAGGACCCGGGCCTCGCGCTGCCGGGCCCGGGCATCGAGTACACGGCGACCTGGCGTAGCTGAACCCGGCGGCCGGCGCTCCGTCCGGCCGCCCCGCAGCCCGAGAGCCTGATCACACCGCGTCCGTCGGTCGTCCCGCCTCCCTTCGCGACGTTCATCTCCCGTTCATGCACTTCCGGTGAAAACCCACGTCACACGGGTGAACACCACCGACCGCGCCGCACGCGGCGCACAAGGAGCACGACATGGAAGCAGAATGGGAAGGCGCCGGTCTGCCGGCGAGTGACGCCGCCGGGTGGGAGGCGCGCGAGGGCCGGAGGGCGCGGACGCGCTCGCGGTCTTCCGCGCGTCCCACCGGAGCGACGGCCAGGTCCAACAGGTTCCTGGCCAAGGTGCTCGGCGTCCTCGCCGCGATCGGCATGTTCATCAGCGTGGCGCTCGTCGTGCCCGTGACGACGGCGTCGGCGCTCGCCGGCCCGGGCGGTGTGCTCACGGCCGTCGGCCGCGTCACCGCCATGTCGGGCACGTACCTGCTGCTCATCACGCTGCTGCTGATCGCGAGGATCCCGGCGGTCGAACGGGCCATCGGCCAGGACCGCCTCGTCAAGCTGCACCGTCAACTCGGACCGGCCATCCTCGGCCTCATCAGCGTGCACGTCATCGCCGTCGTCCTGGGCTACGCCGCCCAGGTGTCCGCCGGCCCGTGGCACGAACTCATCATCCTGGCCACGACGTTCCCGGGCATGATGCTCGCCGTCGCCGGCCTCGGCCTGCTCTTCCTGGCCGCGTTCACGTCCTACCGGTACGTGCGTCGCCAGATGAAGTACGAGACCTGGTGGGCGGTCCACCTCTACACCTACCTGGCAGTCGCGCTCTCGATCCCGCACCAGATCCTCACCGGCGCGCCCTTCATGGGTCACCCGCTGGCCATGGCCTGGTGGCTGACGCTCTGGTTCGCGACCGCCGGCGCCGTCATCGTCTACCGCTGGGGCCTGCCGATCGCGCGCAGCTTCCAGCACAAGGTGACGGTCCACTCCGTCGAAGAAGAGGCGCCGGGCGTGGTCTCGGTGACCATGACGGGCCGGAACCTGCACAAGCTCGAGGCGTCCGGCGGGCAGTTCCTCCACTGGCGCTTCATGAAGCGCGGCATGTGGTGGCAGGCGCACCCGTACTCGCTGTCGGCGGTGCCGACCGCGAACCGGATGCGGATCACCGTCAAGGACCTCGGCGACCACAGCAACTCGCTGGCGGCCATCGAGCCCGGGACGCGCGTGGCCATCGAAGGCCCCTACGGAGCCTTCACGCACCACGCGCGGCACACCGACCGGGTCGTGCTCGTCGCGGCCGGGGTCGGGGTCACGCCCGTCAGGGCGCTGCTCGAGGACCTGCCGCGTCACGTCGACGTCGTCGCGATCCTGCGCGGCGCCAGCCGGCGCGACCTGGTCCTGCGCGACGAGCTGGCCCACCTGGTGGGCGAGCGCGGCGGGCAGCTCCACGAGGTCATCGGGCCGCGCTCGCACGCCCGTCTGGACGAGCAAGGCCTCGCCGAGCTCGTGCCCGACATCGCCGACCGGGACCTGTACGTCTGTGGTCCCAGCGGATTCATGCACGGCGTCATCGCCGCCGCCCGCAACCTGGGCGTCCGCGGCGAGCGCGTCCACCACGAGGACTTCGCCTTCTAGGCGACAGCGACCAGACCCGACCACGGGAGGAGTCATGAAGCGTTCAGCCATCGTCATCGCCGCCACCGCCGCCGGTCTGGCCGCCGTGATCAGCTTCAAGCCGCAGGGCGTCGCCGGCGGCGGCACCCAGGCGGCGGCATCCGCCGCCGCCCTCACCACCGGCAACGCCAACGTCTCCGGCGCCCAGACGGTCGTCGGCAGCGTGCAGCAGCTCAACGGCGGCCTCGGCGACATCCAGGTCAAGGTCACCGCCGCGAACGGCAAGATCGTGAGCGTCGGCATGGCCCAGATGAACCTGCACGGGCCGCAGAGCCAGCAGATCTCCAACAACGTCATCCCGCAGTTGGAGCAGCAGGTCGTCGCCTCCAACGGCGGCCCGATCCACGGCGTCTCCGGCGCCACCTACACGAGCCGGGCCTTCGGTTCATCGCTGCAGGCCGCGCTCAGCCAACTGAAGGGAGGGGCAAATGCGCAACTGGCAGCAGCAGGTAATGGGAACGGTGGTCTCGTTCAGTCTCCGGCAGGACACGACGACTGAGCCCGGCGAGGCGCAGGCCGCGCGCGAGCGGATCGACGAGGGGCTCGCGCGCGCCCAGGCCAAGCTGCAGTGGGTCGATGACGTGTTCAGCACCTGGAAGCCGGAGAGCCCGGTGAGCCGGCTGCGTCGCGGTGAGATCAGGCCGGAAGAGGCGCCTCCCGAGGTCGCGGACGTGCTGGAGCTGTGCCGCCGCGCCCGGGAGGCCTCGGACGGCTGGTTCGACCCGTGGGCGATGCCGGGCGGCGTCGACCCCACGGGACTCGTCAAGGGATGGGCGGTCGAACGCGCCCTCGACGAGCTCAAGATGGCCGGGGCGCCGGCGGCGATGATCAACGCCGGAGGCGACATCGCCGTGTTCGGACAGCCGGCGCCCGGCCAGCCCTGGCGGATCGGGATCGAGAACCCGCTGGCCATGGACCGGCTCCTGCTGACCGCCGACCTGGCCGGAGCCGGGGCCGTGGCGTCCTCGGGCTCGTACCAGCGCGGCGAGCACCTGGTGGACCCGCGTCGCGGCCGGCCGACGACCGAGCTTCTCTCGGCCACGGTGATCGGCCACGACCTGGCCTTCGCCGACGCGCTCGCCACGGGCCTCTACGCCTCGGGCGGCAAGATGCTCGAGCGCCTCTCGCTCCTCGCCGGCTACCACGGCTTCATCGTGGACGGCCGCGGCAACATCCACGCCTCGCGCGGCTTTCCGATCGTCCTGCGCGGCGTGGAGGCGGTGCCGGCCTGAGGCCCCCGGGGGCAGCAGACGCACCGCGCCACAAGGCCGGCCGGGCTCCGCCAAGGGGGCCCGGCCGGCCGTTCGCATGTGGAAGCCGGCTCGTGCGTCTGCCGGACTGATCCGGCAGGAGACCGCCGGAGGCGGCGCTCAGGCGGCCGGCAACGTGAGCGTCACGCGGGTGCCGGCGCCGACTTCGCTCTCGACGGTCAGGTCGCCGTCCATCCCGCGCAGCGCCCAGTGCGCGATGGCGAGGCCGAGGCCCGAGCCGCCGCCGGCGCGCGAGCGTGCGGCGTCGCCGCGGTAGAACCGGTCGAAGACGTGCTCGAGCACCTCCGGCGGCATGCCTTCGCCGTGGTCGGTCACCACCACCTGGGCCCGGGCGGAACGGCGCTGCACCGCGACCTCGACCGTCGCCCCGGGCGCCGAGTGCTCCACGGCGTTGCGGACGACGTTGCGCAAGGCCCGGCGCACGTGGCCCTCGTCGCCGGCGGCCGGCGCGTCACCGGCGGCGTCGGCGTGCAGCGCCACGCCGCCGGTCGCGGCCAGCGCGCCCAGCTCGTCCACCGCCTGGCGCGCAAGCGCGGCGAGGTCGAGCGGCTCGCGCGCCAGCGTCTCCTGATGAGCGTCGATCCGCGACAGGGTGAGCAGGTCGTCGACCATGTCCGACATCCTGTCGACCTCCTCCAGCCCGCTGACCAGCACCGGCCGGGTCGTCTCGTCGAGGTCCGGCCGCCGGAGCGTCACCTCGAACTCGGCCTTCATGATCGCCAGCGGCGTGCGCAGGTCGTGGGAGGCGTCGGCCACAAAGCGCTTCTGCGCCGCCACACTCTCCCGGATCGGACTCAGCGTCCGGCGCGCGTACAGCAGACCCCCGGCCCCCACCACGATCACGATGACCGCATCCACCGCGACCAGCTGCCAGCGCAGCGACCCCAGCGAGCGGGAGACGAACGCCTGCTCCGATTCCGTGTCCCGGTAGGCGCCCGACGCCGCCGTGCGGATGTCGGCGCGCACCGTGAGGTACATGAAGACGCTCGAGACGACGACGAGCACGACGACCAGCGCGGAGAACAGCAGCGCGAGCCGGCGGCGGGCGCGCGCGAAGACGTCGGGGCGGGCCGGTTCAGCCACGCGGCCGGCCCGCCCCGCCGGCGCCGCCCGATTCCCCGCCATCGGCCTCGTCCGCGCGCAGCGCGTACCCCGCACCGCGCACCGTCTCGAGCCGCACGCCGCCGCCCGGCCGGTCCAGCTTGCGCCGCAGCCGGCCGGCGTACACGTCGACGATGTTGGAGAACGAGTCGAACTCGTCGTCCCAGGCGTGGTCGAGTATCCAGTCGCGGCTCAGGACCTCGCCCGGGTGCAGGAGGAAGAGGCGCAGGAGGCTGAACTCCTTGGGGCTCAGGACCAGAGGCTCGCCAGAGTACCTGGCCACCCGCGCCGCCGGGTCGAGAGTGAGCGTGCCCAGCGCGAGGACCGGCGGCAGGGCGCGCGTGGGCCGGCGCAACAGCGTGCGGACGCGCGCCAGCAGTTCCTCGAACGCGAACGGCTTGACGAGGTAGTCGTCGGCGCCGGCGTCCAGGCCCGTCACCTTGTCGGCGGTCGCGTCGCGCGCCGTCAGCATGAGCACCGGCAGCGTGAAGCCCTGCTGGCGCAGCTCCTTGCAGAGGGTGAACCCGTCGACGCCGGGCAGCATCACGTCGAGGATCAGGAGATCGTAGGGAAGCTGCCCCTCCGTGCCGCCGGCGTCGGGGGCGCCGCGCCGGGCCGCGAAGCGGCGGCGCGCGGCGGCGCCGTCGAACAGCACGTCCACGGCGTAGCCCTCGGCCTCGAGCCCGGACTTGAGGGCCCGGGCCAGCTTCTCGGCATCTTCGACGACCAGGATCCGCACGCGCTCGTCCTCCTCCGTCCGGCATCGGTCCCGTACAGCCTTCCCCGCTGCCGCCCGGCGGTCAAGTGCGCCGTCTACCCCGGCGGTCCACCCCGGCGACCGGTGGTCGCATATGATGGGGCTGATCCAGCGCAGCTTCGAAGGAGCCGGCACGTCCCGTCCGTCCCGCAAGGTCGAGCACGCCCAGAACATCAGCCGCATGTGCCTCGTGTGCGGCCGGGACAACCCGTTCGGGCTGCACGCGCGCTTCTACGAGCTGGCGCCGGACGAGCCTGCGGCCGCCGGCTCCGGCGCAGGACCGGACCCCGCGGCCGGCCCCGAACTCCTCGGCATCTTCGACGTGCGCGAGGAGCACCAGAGCTACCCCGGCCGGCTGCACGGCGGCATCAGCTCGACCATCCTCGACGAGACCATCGGCCGGGCGATCCTGCTGCTGCAGCCCGACGTCTGGGGCGTCACGGTGGAGATCAGCGTGCGCTTCCGCAAGCCGCTGCCGCTGGACGAGGAGGTGCGCTGCGTGGCGCGCATCACCCGCGACACGAGCCGCCTGTTCGAGGGCACGGGAGAGATCCTGCTCGCCGACGGCACGGTCGCCGTCGAGGCGTCGGGCAAGTACCTCAAGCAGACGCTGGCCGACATCACCGACGGCGACTTCGCCGAGCGCGAGTGGTTCGCCGACCCGCGCGAGGCGCCCGGAGCCGTCGAGCTCTAGGCGCCGCGCCGCCGGCGCGGCGCTCCGGAGACGCCGAGGGCGGGCGGTCCCCACGGACCGCCCGCCCTCGGCGTCTTCACCGTCCGGCCGCTGCGGCCGGGAGTGGCTTCACTTCACTTTGAACGTCTTGTACGCCGTCTTCGAGGCCTTGTAGACCCCAGTCATGGCGGCGATGGACGCCTTGACGCGGAACGTGCCCTTCTTCAGGGGCTTGTACTTCCAGCTGTAGGCGCCCGTCGCGGTCACGGTCGCGCTGGCCGTCTTGGCCTTGACCCACTTCGTGCCCTTCTTGAAGTCGACGCGGAGGGCGACCTTCTTGCCCGCCAGCGTAGCCACAGGGGTGACGGCGCCGGTGGTCTTGACGGTCTTGCGCAGCCTGATCGTCGTCGGCGTGGCCCTGGCGGTCACGGTCGTGGCGACGGCGGTCGCGGTCGGGGTCGGCGACGGGGTCCCGGTGGACGTCGCGGTCGGGGTCGGCGACGGGACGCCGTGGCAGCCGGCAGTCGTGCCGCAGCCCGACGGACCGTGCTGCGTCTGCGCGGCGATGATGGCCGACGCCGCGCCGTGGCAAGCCGCGCACGCGCAGGCGTGACGGCACGGGCTGCGGCCGCGAACCCGTTCGACGTGACACGTGGCGCAGGTCGCTGGGTCGAGTGGGTGGCAGCGTCGTCGGATGTGCTAGGAGTGCGTTGGACACGAGTCCGTGGCAGCTGACTGCAGACTGGTGAACGTCGGTCTGAGCCCTGGCCGGTCCCGCCGTCAGCGCCAGGAAGGCCGCGATGGCGAGCACCGCGAGCCCCGTCAGCAGGATGGCAGGCGCCACGCGCCTGCGATGTGCGTCTACGTTCCCCATGTGCCTCCTTTGGTTGTGTCTCATGTCACAATCGATTGCGCGCGGACACTTTACCGGGATTGGAGTGCCCGTGCCACCCAAACGTGATGCTGGGCACAAGCGCGCCTGACGGGATACAGTGGGCGCGCTCGACCGTCTCAGGAAGGAGTATCCGGTGACCCACGCAGACCGCCCCCGCCGCCCGCTCACCGCTTGGGTGCTGCTCGCGCTCCTGATCGTCCAAGGGCTCGGCGGACTCGCGGGCGGCCTTTCGCTGACCATCGCGCCCGACGGCTCGATCATGAAGATGTCGACGTCGCTGCTCGACGGCTCGCCGTTCCACGACTTCCTCATCCCGGGCCTCATCCTCATGCTCGTGCTCGGGGTGCTCCCGCTGGTCGCCGCCGTGGGCCTCTGGCTGCGGCGGCGCTGGGCGTGGTACGCGGCGTTCGTCGTCGGCTGCGGCCTGATGATCTGGATCCTCGTGGAGATCACGATCATCCCCTACGACGCGCTGCAGCCCATCTTCGGCGGCGTCGGCCTGCTCATCTTCGTCTTCTCGCTGCTGCGCCCGGTGCGTCGCTACTACGGCGTCAGCCTCCCCGGCGAAGCCTGACCGCTCGTCAGCGCGGGCTACACAGGTTCCTGCAGGCCCGCGGCGAACATGCCGATGCAGACACGGCAACGAACCGAGCTGGAGCCTGTGCGCGCCGAGACGACAAGAAAACGAGTGTTCCTCACCTTCGCCGCGGGCGACCTTGCCTGCGCGCGTCCCGCGACCGCGACCCTTCTGGCCGGCGGAGGCATCTCTCTCGACCAGGCGCTCACCAGCGAACCTTTCGCCAGCGCCCGCGGCGACATCATCCGCGCCAGTCTCCTGAGCCGCCTGAGCCACTGCGTCAGCGCCCTGTGCCTCTACGGTGAGCGCACCGCCGAGGACGAGTGGGTGCGCTGGGCGATGGAGACGGCCGCCGAGCTCAAGCTCCCCCTGCTCGGCGCGGCCCTGACCGGCGAAAGCGCGTGGGAGTCGGAGCGCTACCTCACGCGCCTCGGCGCCGAACTGGTGCCGCTGAACGGCGACGCCATCCTGACGCGGATGGGCACGATCTCAGCGCGCCGGATCTCGCCGGCCATCGACGCGGCATCCATCGCGGAGACGCTGCAGCTCATGCGCCACCCGCTGCGCTAGCCGCGCACGACCTTTGCGCGCGGCGCCGAGCCGAACGCTACGTCTCGGCGAGCACGACCAAGTCCCGTCCGCGTGCCTTCGCTTCATACAGCGCATCATCGGCGCGCGCGATGAGCGCGTCCATCGACTCACCCGCGAACACGGCTCCGCCGACACTGACGGTGACGACGAGGCCACGCTTGTCGACCTTGAACGGCGCCCGCGTGGCGGCGCCTCGGAGGCGCTCGAGGAGCTCGCCGAGCTCGGACCTCGTGACCCCCGGAACGACGACGAGGAACTCCTCGCCGCCGAAGCGGCCGACGCTGTCGTAGGGCCGCAGCACCGACTCCATCCGCCGCGCCAGCTCGCAGAGCACGACGTCGCCGCAGGCGTGGCCGCACTCGTCGTTCACCCTCTTGAAATGGTCGATATCGAGCATGCCCACGGCCAGCCCGGTGCCGTCGCGTTGCGATCGCTGCAGTTCCTCCTCCAGCGTCTCCACGATCGCCCGCCGGTTCGGAAGTCCAGTGAGGGCATCGGTGTGTGCCTGCACCTCGAGCCTCAGCTGCGCTTCGATGAGCTCGTCGTTCAATTCCACCAGCCGGCGGCCCACCTCGACCCTCGCGCGCAGCTCGGCCGGGTCGTAGGGTTTGCCCACGTAGTCGTCCGCGCCCGCCTCGAACCCCGTCATCATGTCGTCCTTCTCGCTGAGGGCGGTGAGCAGGATGATGTAGGGGGGCTGACGGGTGTCCAGAGCACGGGCACGGCGGCAGACGTCGATCCCGTCCATCTCCGGCATGATCCAGTCCAGGATGGCGAGCTGCGGCGCATCGGGCGTCTGCAGGACCTCCCAGGCTTCGGCTCCGTCCATCGTGACGGTGACGTCGTAGCCCCACTTCTCGAGCACCTTCTTCAGCAGGATGCGGGAGGTGAGGTCGTCCTCTGCGATGAGCACCCTCATGACTGCCCTTCTCTCCGCGAGAGGAGTTCCTGCAACCGTTCGAGCTCCACCTCGACGCGATCGGTGAGTCCACGCGCCGCATCGGGGTCGCCGGCGGCGGCGCGCTCGACGTCGTAGGCAGCCGCGCGCAGCGCCTCCGCGCCGACGTTGGCCGACGCGCCCTTGAGCGAGTGCGCCTGCCGGCGCGCCGCGTCCGCGTCGCCGGCGGCCAGCGCCTCGCGCAGTGCGCCCAGCTGCCGGGGCGCGTCCACGACGTATTCCGCGAGGATCTCGCCGGCGCCTTGGCGGTCGCCGTCCAGGAGGCCGAGCAGCACGCCTTCATCGAACACCACGGGGCGTGGTGCGGCGGGCGCAGAGGCGACGGCCTCCTCCGCGCCGACACTCGGTTCCGCCTGCGGGTCCTCTTCTCGCCGCATCCAGCGCGCGATCACGGCGGCGAGCTTGTCCGGCTGGATCGGCTTCGACAGGTAGTCGTTCATGCCGGCCGCCAGGCAGACGGCGCGGTCGTCGGCCATGGCGTGCGCGGTGAGAGCGACGATGGGCACCTCGTGATCGAGGACCGGCGACGCCTTCTCCCGGATCCGCCTGGTCGCGGCGACCCCGTCCATGACCGGCATCTGCACGTCCATGAGGACGAGGTCGAAGTGGCGCGTCGCCAGCGCGTCCACGGCCGCCTGCCCGTCGTCCACCGCTTCGGCTCTGTAGCCGAGGCGCTCGAGGGTCTTGAGGGCCACCTTGCGGTTGATGGCGTTGTCCTCGGCCAGCAGGATGCGCGCCCTGCGCTTCACTCTGTCCGCCAGACTGTGGCGCGTGACGATGCGCCGGTCCCCGGCTTCGGCCGGGTCCTCGCGGTGCATGACGACCATGAGACAGTCGAAGAGCTGGGACTGCTTGACCGGCTTCGTCAGGTAGGCGGCGAAGCCGACTCCCTCAAGACGGCCGGCGTCGCCGCGGGCCCCCATGGAGGTCATCATGACGAGGTGCACGCCGGCGATGGCGGGGTCGGCCTTGATCAGGCGCCCGAGCTCCTCGCCGTTCATCTCCGGCATCATCATGTCCAGGATGGCGACGTCGTAGGGCTCCCCCGAGGCGACGGCCGCGCGCAGCGTCTCCAGCGCCGCCGCCCCGCTGCCGACCTCATGATGTTCGGCAGTGCCACGACGTCGAGCATCCCGGAGACCACCTTACGATTGGTCTCGTTGTCGTCGACGGCGAGCACGCGAGCTCCGGCCGTGCGTCCCGCGTCCATCTCGTCCAGCGCCAGGACCGCACCTGGGTCCTGGCGCGAGAACGTTGCCGTGAACCAGAAGGTCGAGCCGGAGCCCGGTTCGCTCTCGACGCCGATCTCGCCGCCCATCAATTCCGCGAGGCGCTTCGAGATCGTCAGCCCAAGGCCCGTGCCGCCGAAGCGGCGCGTCGTCGAGGCATCGGCCTGGGTGAACGCCTCGAAGAGCCCGTCCGCCTTCGCGGGGCTGATGCCGATCCCCGTGTCCCTCACCGCGAAGCGGAGTGTCGCGCCTGTCGTCGGTCTCCTCGACCAGACCCACGGTCACGGCGATCTCGCCGTGATCCGTGAACTTCACCGCATTGCCAAGAAGGTTCGTGAGCACCTGGCGCAGCCGCCCCGGGTCGCCGCGAAGTGCGGAAGGTACGTCCGCCTGCACCAGCGCGGCGAGCTCGAGGCCCTTCGCCTGCGCCTGCAGGGCCGGGAGGTCGCAGGTGTCCTCGACGGTGGTGCGCAGATCGAAGTCCAGGACCTCCATCTCGAGCTTGCCGGCCTCGATCTTCGAGAAGTCGAGGATGTCGTTGATGATCGTGAGCAGGGCTTCGGCGCTGTTCTGCACCGTCTGCGCGTAGTCTCGCTGCTCCGCATCGAGGTCGGTGTCCAGCAGCAGCGCGGTCATCCCGATCACGCCGTTCATCGGCGTGCGGATCTCGTGGCTCATGTTGGCGAGGAACTCGCTCTTGGCGAGCGTTGGCCGACTCGGCTTCCACGGCGAGCTGGTTGGCCCGCGTGATGGCGATCTGGAGATCGCGGTTGGCGGCGTCGGTCTGTTCCTTGGCCCGGCGCAGAGCGTCATCGGCGGCGCGTCGTTCACTGATGTCCCGGCAGAACGAGACGTCGAAGGCCTCGCCGCCGAACTCGAGATACATCGCCGTGACCTCCACCGGGACGATGGTGCCGTCCCGGTGCAGGTGCTGCGAGACAAAGGTCAGGGAGCCCGCCTCTCGCAGCTCGGCGATATGCTCCGCCCAGCGCTCCGGGGGAACATGCGCGTCGATGTCGTGGATCGTGAGCGAGTTGAACTCTTCCGCCGAGTAGCCGAGCGACTCGAGCGCAGTGCGGTTGCCGTGGAGAAGGGAACCGTCTGCGTCCATCCAGAACACGATGTCGGCGGCGTGCTCCACGACGAAGGTCGTGAAGCGCAGGTCTTCCTCAGCCCTCCGGCGTTCGCTGATGTCCCAGGTGACGCCGCTGAGTGAGACCGGCACGCCGTCCGTCGTCGCGGCGCACCCGGGCCCGCGCCGCCACGTAGGCGACGGAGCCGTCGGGGTGCACGACGCGGAACTCCGCCTCGCGGGACGCACCGGTCTCGATCGCACGCGCGGCCGCGGCTTCGACCGACGCCACGTCGTCGGGATGGATACACTCCCTGAACACCGACCACGGCGCGGAGTGCGCGTCGCCCGGCAGGCCGTACAGCGCCGCGACCGTCTCGTCCCAGGCGATCACATCCGACCCGATCTCCCACTCCCAGACGCCGACCTGCGCCGCGCGCAGCACGAAGTCGAGCCGCTCGCGACTCTCACGCAGCGCCTCCTCGGCGGCCCGCCGCTCGGTGACGTCGCGAAAGGAGATGATCGCCCCTGTGACGGCGCCGTCCTTCACGAGCGGTCGGGCGATGTACTCGACGGGGAAGCAGGTGCCGTCCCTGCGCCAGAGGACCTCACCGTCCACGCGGCACTCCAGACCGTCCGCGTAGGCGCTCTGCTGCGGGCACTTGTCCGCAGGGTAAGCACTGCCGTCCTCGTAGGCATAGTGGATGGCGTCGTGGATGCGGACCCCGTGCAGCTCCGCCGTCGTCCAGCCGAGCATCTCCTCGGCGGACGGGGTTCATGAAGGCCACATGGCCGCCAGGGTCGACGCCGAAGATGCCTTCGCCGACCGACTCCAGCAGGTGACGGGCGCGCTCCTCCGCCTCCACGAGAGCGGCCTCGGCTCGCTTGCGCAGCGGTCGTGTCCCGCAGGACGCCTTCTACGCCCTGCACTTCTCCACTGGGATCACGGTAGAGGTTGGCCGTGACTGCGCCCTCGACGATGGTGCCGTCACGGCGCCGGACGGTCACCTCGAAGTCGCTCGCCGAACCGTCGCGCTCGATGCACTCGAGAAGAGCGCCGCGCTGAGAAGGGTCTCACGTAGAACGTTCTGCGCGAGGTCCATGCCGATGGCGTCGTCCACTGAGTCGTAGCCGAGGACGTGCGCGAACGATGGGCTCGCCATGATCAGCCGGCCGTCGCGGTCGGAGCGATAGAAGACGTCGCCCATGCTCTCGAGCACCGAGCGGTACTCCCGCTCGCTCTCGGCAAGCGTGAGCGCGTCGATGCGCCGCCGTTCCTGCACGACGTAGAACCCGATCACCATGAGCGCGAGCAGGAGGGTGATGAGCAGCGGCTCAAGGCGTTGCTCCGCCACCGTGGCCGCCCAGGCCGAGGCATCGACGTCCGACGCCGAGCACGCCGAGCACACGCGCGCTGAAAGGCTCCCGCACGGGGGCGAACGCGGAGACGAAGGTGCCGTATTCGTCGGAGTACGGCCCGACAACGACCGCCTGCCCATCCCGAAACACCGGCGCCAGTGCCGGCGGTGGATCCCGATAGGGTGTCCCGGGCTCCGCGTGGCCGCTGTCGGAGAGCGGGATCCCGTCGACGGTGAACAGGATCGCTGCCGTTCTTCTCCGTCATGAGATGGAGCCAGCGGAGGTCCGCGCTCGCCAGTGGTCATGAGCAGGAGTTGCTCGCGCAGCCGCTCGTAGTGCCTGGTGCCGAGGTCGGCCGGTGTCGCCGTCTGAGCGGCGACCTGGACGGGATCGATCCCGCCGACAGCGAGCTGGGCCCTCCCGAGCAGGCTGCGTCTCGCGTCTGAGTCGGCATGGCGCCCCACGAGCGCGGTCGTGTAGAGACCGCCGGCGAGCAGCGCGGCGAGGGCGAGCGCGACTCCGGCCTCAAACAGGAGCTCCCTGCGGTCGACGAGTCCCGGATGCTCTTCCTTGAGAAGGGTCCGATAGGTGTACCAGAGGGCGAACACGAACGGCACCGCGAAGCCCATGGCCAGGAGACCGACGGGGAACCCGAGCGCATCGTGGAACCACGGCTGATTGATCCATTCCGCCGGCGGGAAAGACGCCCGCACGGGCACGCCGAACTCGACGACCACGACGCCGATCAGGCTCGCCGCGGCGACCATGAGGGGGCGCCGGTGTCTGTCGCCGCGGCGGGCGAACCGCCAGAGCGCGGCCGCGGCCCAGAGACCACCTGCGACTCCCAGGAAGTAGCTCGCCGCGGCCTCGAACCCGGCGACGCCGGCGAACAGGCCCAACGCGGAGAGGGCGGCCAGGACGGCGACCACCCACGGGCCGACCAATCTGCCGCCAGCCACGGCCCAGCAGCGTCGGGCGAACTCGAGGAGCAGCAGGCAGCCGACCGTGTAGGACACCGTCTGGACGACGCCTGTGGCGGTCCAGCCTGGGAGCGACAGCGCGAGCAGGTCGGCCGTGGACGAGACCGCCATGCTCGCGGCGGACAGACCCAGCCAGCGCCACGGCAGGGGCGAGGAGACCGTGGTCGAGAGGCCGAGCAACGCGGCCGCGACGACCGCCAGACTGAGTGCACACACGAAGAGGACGATAGTCCATCTCGACCTGTGCCACCACGCACCGCCCGCCCGTCGCCTGGTTCGGTCGTCGCTCCCGGACCTTATGTGTACTATCGGGGCAACGCGACTCAGACTTGAACGCCGAGGCGCGACGCACGCGACCCGCGGGTGATCCTCCGGTACGCTAGGGTCCTCACAGTCTTCCGGGAGCACCAGTGACCCAGCCTCCGGTCATCATCACCGCCGGCCTGACCGGCTCGCGCATCAGTCGCGCTCAGACGCCGCACATCCCGATCACGCCGGCCGAGATCGCCGCCGAGGGGATCGCGGCGTGGCGGGCCGGCGCCGGCGTCCTGCACGTGCACGTGCGGGACGCCGCCACCGGCTTGGGCACGCAGGACCCCGAGGTCTTCCGCGAGGTCGTCGAGGCCCTCCGCGCCGAGACGGACGCCGTCCTCTGCCTCACCACCAGCGGCATCCCCGGCACGGAACCTGCCGACCGCGGCGCGCATCGCGCCGCTGGTCCTGCAGCCGGAGATGGCGAGCTTCGACGCGGGGACCATCCAGATGGACGCCGGCCTCTTCGTCAACGAGCCGGAGTTCCTCGACGCCCTGGCGGCCGAGGCGCAGGTGCGGCGCGTCAAGCTCGAGCTCGAGTGCTTCGACCTCGGCATGGTCGAGACGGCGCTGCGCTACCACGCGGAGGGCAAGATCCCGGCGCCGCTGCACTTCCAGTTCGTGACAGGGACGAGGCACGGGATGCCGGCGACGGCGGCCGCGCTGGTCGAGGCGGTCGGCCTGCTGCCGACAGGTGCGACGTGGTCGGTGATCGGCGTCGGGCGCACGCAGACGCCCATGGCGATGATCGCGCTGGCCATGGGCGGGCACGTGCGCGTCGGACTCGAGGACAACATCTACTACCGCCGCGGAGAGCTCGCGACCGGCAACGCGCAGCTCGTGGAGCGAGCCGTCCGGCTGGCCGATGAGCTGGGCCGGCCGGTGGCGACGCCGGCGCGGGCGCGCGAGCTGCTCGGGCTCGTCTAGAGGGTCAGTCCCCGGCGAGCTCGTCGGCGACGGCCAGCACGCCGTCCAGAAGACCCAGACCCTCCCGCACTTCGTCGCGCCCGATGATGAGCGGCGGCGCGACGACGATGAGGCTGCCGTGCGTGAAGAGGTGGAGGCCGCGGTCCATGGCGGCCCGTCGGAGGACCGCCATCGGCTGCGCGGCCGCCCCCGCCGCCGCGTACGGCACCAGAGGCTCGCGGGTCTCGCGGTCGCGCACCAGCTCGAGGCCCCAGAGCAGGCCGAGCCCGCGGAGCTCGCCGACCGACGGGTGGTCGTCGGCGAGCTCCGTCAGCCCGGCGGCGAGCACGTCGCCCATCGCCGCCGCGTTCTCCACCAGCCGCTCGTCGCGCATCGCCTCGATGGTCGCGACGCCGGCGGCGCAGGCGAGCGGGTGGCCGCAGGCGGTGAGCCCGCTCGCGAACTCGTGGTCCTCCAGCCAGGGACGCAGCTTCTCGCTCACGACCATGGCGCCCAGCGGTGCGGCGCCGCCGCTGAGGCCCTTGGCCAGCGTCATGATGTCCGGCGTGACCTCCCAGTGCTCGCACCCGAACCAGCGGCCCGTGCGGCCGAAGCCGGTCATCACCTCGTCGAGGATGAGCAGGATGCCGTGCCGGTCGCACACCTCGCGGATCGAGGAGAGGTAGCCGGGCGGCGGCACGAGTACGCCGTTGGCCCCGGTGATCGTCTCGAGGATCACCGCGGCGACGGACTCGGGCCCCTCGTACTGCAGGATCTCCTCCAGATGCGGACCGCCGGCGGCGATGGCGCAGTCGTCGGCGTGACCGGCGGCGGAGTCGAAGGCGTGAGCGCCGTGGCTGCTGCGTAGACGTGCCCGGCGGCGCAGCGGTACGGGTCCGGGTCGAACATGCGCACGACGCCGGGGACGGCCGGCTCGGCAGGCCAGCGCCGCGGGTCGCCGGTGAGCGCCGCGGCGCCCGCCGTGGCGCCGTGGTAGCTGCGGTAGCGGGCGACGACCTTCTGGCGCCCGGTCACCCAGCGCGCCAGCTTGACGGCGTTCTCGTTGGCGTCGGAGCCGCCGGTGGTGAACAGCGTCATGCTGAGGTCGCCCGGCGTCACCTCTGCGAGCAGCCGGGCGAGCTCCGACCGCGGCTCGCTCGCGAAGGACGGCGCCAGGCCGTACAGAGTCTCCGCCTGGCGCCGCAGCGCCTCGACCAGCCGCGGGTGCCGGTGGCCGAGATTGAGGTTCATCACCTGCGAGGCGAAGTCCAGATACCGCTTGCCCCCGGCGTCCCAGAAGATGCAGCCTTCGCCGCCGGTGATGCGCAGCGGCTCGACCTCGCCCTGGACGCTCCAGGAGTAGATGACGTGCTCGCGTTCCACGGGCCCGACTCTATCCCGTCGTGGCCCCGGGCCGCATCGCGCTCGCGACGCCGCCGACCCCGACGCAGAGCGCCGGATCCGCTGCCGGAGTCGACGCCCGCATGACGCAGCGACGCTACGGGCAAGTGAGGCCTAAAGGCCGGCGCCCGCGGGGCTCCGGCCACCCGCTCGTCACTCGCAAGGAGGACGACATGAACATCGGCATCATCGGCTCGGGCCGCGCGGCTCAGACCCTGGCCACGAAGCTGCTCGAGCTCGGTCATGCGGTCACGATCAGCTCTCGCGACTCGACCAAGGCCAAAGACCTGGGCGACTGGGGCACGGTCCCCTCCGCGGACGATTTCGCGGCCGCACAACGCGCGGCCGGCCGCGCGGCGGCGGCGGGGAGCTTCGCCGCTGCCGCCGCCCACGGCGAAGTGATCATGAACGTGACGCTCGGCGGCGGCTCCCTGGAGGCGCTGGAGGCCGCCGGCGCGGCCGATCTTGCGGGCAAGATCCTCATCGACGTCTCCAACCCGCTCGATTTCTCCCAAGGCATGCCGCCCACGTTGCTGTTCTGCAACACCGACTCGCTCGGCGAGCGCATCCAGGCGGCCTTCCCCGACGCTCGCGTCGTGAAGGCGCTCAACACCACGACAGCGCAGGTCATGGTCGACCCGCGCCAGCTGACCGAACCGACGACGATGTTCGTGTCCGGCAACGACCAGGAGGCAAAGGACTGGGTCCACCACGAGCTCCTCCAGCACTGGTTCGGCTGGGAGCAGGTGCTCGACCTCGGCGACATCACCGCCGCGCGTGCGCAGGAGATGTGGCTGCCGCTCTGGCTGCGGTTGATGGCGACGACGGGGACGGCGGCGTTCAACCTGCGCATCGTGGCGTCGACCTAGGTCCGAGATGGGGCGTGGCCCGTTGCCACTTCCGCGCCCAGCGGGTACAACGGCGACTACCAACGGCCCACAGGGAGGATGCGTGCCCGACGCCACCGACGCCAGCGCCGCCCAGGACGAGCAGACGGACGCGGCGATCACCGAGTTCATCCGTCGCCTGCCCAAGGCGGAGCTGCACCTGCACATCGAGGGCACGCTCGAGCCCGAACTGCTGCTGGAGCTCGGCCGCCGCAACGGCGTCGCGCTGCCGTGCTCGTCCGCGGACGAGTGCCGCGCCCAGTATCGCTTCAGCGACCTCCAGCACTTCCTCGACATCTACTACGGGGGCGTGGCCGTCCTGGTCGGCGAGCAGGACTTCTACGACCTGACGGCGGCCTACGTGCGCCGCGTGGCGGCGGATGGCGCCCGGCACGTGGAGGTGTTCTTCGACCCCCAGAGCCACGTGCCCAGAGGCGTCCCGTTCGACGACATCGTCGGCGGCATCGCCCGGGCGCTGCGCGACGGCGAGACCGAGCTCGGCGTCAGCTGGCGACTCATCATGTGCTTCCTGCGCGACAGGCCGGTCGCCGAGGCGATGGAGATGCTCGAGCTCGCGCTGCCCCACAAGGACGTGATCGTGGGCGTGGGGCTCGACTCCGCCGAGCTGGGCCACCCGCCGGACGAATTCGCCGCCGTGTACGAGAAGGCGCGGGCGGCGGGCATGATCGCCGTCGCGCACGCCGGCGAGGAGGGCCCGCCCGCCTACATCTCGGACGCGCTGGACGTGCTCAAGGTGCGCCGCATCGACCACGGGGTGGCCGCGATAGAGGACCCCGCGCTGCAGCGGCGCCTCGCCCATCTCCGCGTGCCGCTCACCATGTGCCCGCTCAGCAACCTCGAGCTGCAGGTGACGCCGGACCTCTCGCGCCACCCGCTCAAGAAGCTGCTCGACGCCGGCCTGGTCGTGACGGTGAACTCCGACGACCCCGCCTACTTCGGCGGCTACCTGCTGGACAACTACCTCGCCGTCCAGCGGGCGCTGGGCCTGAGCTACGCCGACCTGGCCCAGCTGGCGCGCAACTCGATCACGGCGTCCCTGCTGCCCGAGGAGCGCAAGGCCGAGCTCATCACCGAGATCGACCACGTGGCCGCCGGGAGCTGACGCCCGGCCGCTTCGCCCGGCGCCCGGCGCAGGACATGACCCAGGCGTGGAGTAGAGTGCACGCATGTCCTCCGACCCCGCGCCTGGCCCAGGCCCGAGCCCCGAAGAGCGGAGCTCGCGACGTGACGTGAAGCGGCGGCGCCGGCGCCGGGCGCGCCGCGTCGCGATCGTGCTCGCCATCATCGTCGTCGTCTTCGCCGGCGCCTCTCTCGCCGCCGCCGCCTACACCGAACGCAGCGTCTTCTGCGAGACCGCCTGCCACGAGATGGCGCCCTACGGCGCGTCCTGGGAGAAGTCGGCCCATCACGACGTCGCCTGCGTGCGCTGCCACATCAAGCCCGGCGCCCTGGAGTTCGTCGAGGCGAAGGGCTCGGCGCTGCGCGAGGTCTACGTGCACTTCACCGGCCAGGTCAAGGCGCCGATCGCCGTCACCGAGCACATCCCGGACTCCACCTGCGCCGCGAGCGACTGCCATCCGAGCGGCAGCGTCAAGGACCCGCTGGTGCTGACGTCGGCGAGCGCCGCCGGCGCGACTCCCGCGGCGGCGTCCTCGGCCTCGGCCGCGCCGCGGGTCACCTTCTCCCACAAGCAGCACGACAACGGCACCCTGTGCATCGACTGCCACGCACGCGTGGTCCACACCCACGTCCCCGGCAAGCCCTCCGTCGACCCGGCCACCATGGCGTTCTGCCTGCGCTGCCACGACGGCAAGCAGGCATCCGGCGCCTGCCAGACCTGCCACAAGGCGCCGCACGCCGACCGCGGCCCGTGCACTGACTGCCACCAGCTCGGGTCCTGGACCTCGACCTTCACTCACCCCGTCCCGCTCGGGCAGCAGCACCACAAGGTCGTCTGCGAGCAGTGCCACACCAAGGCGACGCCCCAGCAGATCGGCATCCCGGCGGGCTGCGTGAAGTGCCACGCCAAGGAGCACAAGACCGTCAAGCAGACGCTGTGCGCCCGCTGCCACGTGCCCACGCACTGGAAGCCGTCCACGTTCGAGCACCCGAAGACGGGTTGCGAGGACTGCCACACCCGCCCGCACCCCGACCGCGGCGACTGCCTGCGCTGTCACACCACGTCGTCGTGGGCGAACCACTTCCGGCATCCCATCGCCCTCGGCGGCGTGCACGCGGGCTTCCCGTGCGAGAAGTGCCACACCAACGGCCTGGACGCCCCCGGCAGGGACTGCAGCAGCTGCCACGGCAGCCAGCACGGCGGGCTCACCGACTGCGCGCGCTGTCACACGACCAGCTCGTTCGTGCCGTCGACGTTCAACCACCCGCCGGCGGGCGAGCACAGCGCCGGGTCGTTCGCGTGCAGCGCCTGCCACCCCAACGGGAACTTCACCGGCTCCTACTGCTCCTGTCACGGCGGCAACCCGCCGCGCGACTGACGCTGCAGCGCCAGCGCCCGGGCCGTCCCGGGCGCTGGCGCCCCGCGCCCTACGCCGTCACGCCCCCGTCGACGACCATGGTGCGGCCGGTGACGAAGCTGCCGTCGTCGCTCGCCAGGAACGCCACGGCGGCGGCCAGCTCTTCCGGACGCCCGATCCGCCTGAGCGGGTACTCGTCCTCCATCCCCTCCGTGTAGGCGACCGGGTCGGCCGCGGCAGCGATGGCGTTCGCCAGCATCGGTGTGTCGAAGATCGCCGGGCTGACGCTGCAGACGCGGATGCCGTCCGGGCCGTGGTCGATCGCCAAGGCACGGGTCATCATCACGACGCCGGCCTTGGCCGCCGAGTACACGGCCGCGCCGGGCTCGCCGTGGATGCCGGAGTCGCTCGCCAGGTTGACGATGACGCCGGCGCGCCGCGGGACCATGTGCCGGAGCGCCGCCTTGCACATGAAGTACGTGCCCTTGAGGCAGGCGCCGACGCACCACTCCCACTCCGCCTCGCTGGTCTCGAGGATCGACTTCTCGAGCCACACGCCGGCCGAGTTGACGAGGATGTCGAGGCCGCCGCACCGCGCGAGCGTCTCGGCGACCAGGCGGTCGCAGTCGGCGACGACGGAGACGTCGCCCAGCACGACCGCGTGGTCGCACTGGTGGCCGTGCCGGCGAGAGCGCTCCTCCGCCCGGGCGGCGACGGCTCGCGCTCTCTCCTCGTCCCGGCCGCCCACCACGACGCTCACGCCCTCTTCCGCCAGCCGGTACACGATCGCCTCGCCGAGGCCCGACGAGCCGCCGGTGACGAGAGCGACCTTGCCTTGCAGTCCGCGCATCAGTGCCTCCTCACGTCGCGCTGTAGCCGCCGTCGACCGGCAGGAGCACGCCGGTGATGAAGCTCGCGTCGTCGCTGGCCAGGAACGCGACCGCCGCGGCCGCCTCGGACGGCAGGCCGATGCGGCCGACGGGGTGGTACTCGTTGAGCAGTTCGCGGTACGAGTCCGGCGTCATGCCGATCTGGTACGACTCGCGCACGAAGAGCGGCGTGTCGATCTCGCCGCAGCAGATGGCGTTGACGCGGATGCCTCGGGGCGCGTAGTCCAGCGCCATCGCCCGGGTCAGGTTCCCGACGCCACCCTTGCTCGCGCAGTACGCCGCCGCGTTGCGGTCGCCGACGAGGGCGGCGACGGACGCGTTGTTGACGATCGCGCCGCCGCCCTGGGCGAGCATCACCGGCACGGCGTGGTGCGAGACCAGGTAGACCGACCTCAGGTTGACGTTGAGCTGCCGGTCCCAGGCCGCTTCGTCCACCTCGTGCACCTCGCCGGGCTCGAAGATGCCGGCGTTGTTGAAGAGCACGTCGAGGCGCTCGTGGCGGACGACCACGTCGTCCACGAGCGCCTTCACCTGGTCGCCGCGCGTCACGTCGCAGCGCGCGGCGCTCGCGAGCTCGAGGCCGCGGCCGCGCAGCGCGGCCGCCGCGGCCTCCCCCGCCTCGCCGTCCAGGTCGGCGATCACGACGGCGGCTCCCTCTGCGAGCAGCCGCTCCGCCGTCGCCAGCCCGATCCCCGAAGCGCCGCCGGTGACCAGGGCGACCTTGCCCTCGAACCGGCGGCAGCGCGCGCCGCCGCCCCGCTCGCCCCCGGGCGCCACTCCCGGCGCGCCTCCCTCGCTCACAGGGCGCCCCCGTCGACCGGCGCCACGAAGGCGCCGTGGTCCAGCGCGCGCTTGTACTCGGAGTCCATCTCGAGCGCGCCGCCGGGGAACCCGTACTCCTTCTGCAGGCTCACGAAGTCGTCGCAGGTGAACGCCTGCGCCGGGAACACGCCGGCTTCGGGGTTGCCCTTGTAGCCGGCCAGCTTGCCGGTGGCGAGCAGTTCGAGCGCCACCACGCCGGGGAAGGCGGTCTGCGCCACCACGCCCTGGGTGCCGAAGAGCGCGACGCACTCCTGGTTGTCCACCACCTGATAGAGGTAGACCTGCCGCTCGCGCCCGTCTTTGCGGCCCCTCACCCAGGTGCCGGCGCACGACTGCCCGACGTACCGCTTGCCGATCTCGTTCGGGTCGGGGGCTGCCGCCTCGATCACGTCCCGAGGCCGCACCTCCTTGCCGCGCACGCTCACCGGCTTCAGCGAGTGCATGTTCACCGACTTGAAGACCTCCATCGCCTGGATGAACTCGTCGCCCAGCGCGTACTTGAAGGTCGCCTTCTTGACGCCCTTGAGCAGGTCCTTGAACCAGCCCACGTGCAGGACTTCTTCGTGCTCCACGTGGGCGACGTCCACCCAGCCGATGCCCTCGGGCAGGTAGAACGGCTCGGGGTCGCTGAGCGGCGGCACGGTGTAGAAGCCGCGGTCCCGCTCCCAGACGACCGCGGGGTTGGTGCACTCCTCGATCGTCATCCAGATGGAGAAGCCGAAGCTGATGCCCTTGAAGCCGGGGATCTCGAGGTTGGCGCCGTCGCGCACGCCGATCTCGTCGATCTCGTCGAAGAAGTGGTCGGCGGCGTAGCGGCAGTACCAGTCGGCCATGCCGGGCTCGACGCCGATGCCCATGAGCCCGAGCTTGCCGATCTTCTCGAACTCACTGCTCAGCGCGATCTCGGTCTCGCCCAGGACGACGTTGGCCTGGTTGAACGGGTCGGTCGGATGCGGCACCGACAGCGTCGTGGACGCGTCCAGGTGGTGCACGCGCGCCTTGAGCGCCGCCTGCAGCGTGTACGGGTTGAACTCCACCGGCAGGAAGCTGCAGAGGACGTCGACGTCGTGCTTCGCGCAGAGCGCGACGACCGCGTCGACGTCCGCCGCGTCCACCTGCTCCGCCGGGAACCGCTTCTCGTCGCCCATGCGGGCGGAGGCCGCCTGGGCCTTGCCCAGGTCGTAGTCCGCCAGCACCATCGTCTCGAAGAGCTCGGCGCCCGGGTCGCGCCGCCTGGCGATCGCCGTCGTTGACTCCCCCACCCCGCCGCTGCCGACGATAAGGACCTTCATGGTTCCCTCCGCTTCTCGTGTCTGATGACGCCCCGGGGCGCGTCGCCTCACGATACGTCGCGGCGGGCGCAGGTCAACGAGCGATTCTTCAGCAAACTGAGCGGACGCCCCGGACCCGGCGCCTCAGCCGCGGGCGAAGCGAGCGCGGAAGCGCTCGGCGGCCCGCGGCGCCAGCGGGCGCCCGTGCGAGAAGACCGCCGTCTCGAACCGCAGGTCCGCCAGGCGGCGCAGGCTGGCCATACCGGTGTCGATGTCCTCGTAGATGGGGCCGACGCCGAGCCGCCCCAGGTTGGTGGCGGCGTCTCCGGCGAAGAGGACGCCGCCGTCTCTGGGCAGCAGGAGCGAGAGGTGGCCCGCGGTGTGGCCGGGCGTGTGGACGGCCGTCGCGCCGAACGGCAGGAGCTCGCCGTCGGTCACCTCGTGCTCGACGACGATCGGATCGCCGGAGCTCGCCGCGGTCCTGGCGCCGACGACGCGCACGATCACCGAGCGCACCACGCCGGGGCCCGGCTCGAGCGGGCGGCCGCGCACGCCCTCTTGCACCGCCGCGGCGTCTTCGGTCTGCATCCAGACCTCGGCGCCCGTGTGCGCCTTGACGGCGGCCAGACCGCCGACGTGGTCGCCGTGCAGGTGGGTGACGACGACGCCGCGAAGCTCCTCCGGCGCGCGGCCGAGCGCCCTCAGGCCTCCCCCGATGCGCTCCGCGCCGGCGTCGATGCCGGCGTCGACGAGCCACAGCCCGCCGCCGTCATCCTCCACGAAGAAGACGTTCACGCCGCCGAGTCCCAGCTGGTACACACCGCTCGCGACCTGCTTCGGCATCGCTGCTTTCATCGCCGCTCCCTTCACCTCGCGCCTCGTGCGCGGCTCAAGTATGACAGCGCGCCTGCCGATTTGGCCGTACCACCCTCGCGAAACAGGCATGAAGGATGCCTGAGCCGGGCAGGGAACACGGACAAAACGCCCGAGAGGGCGCCCTAGGGCACTTCAGGAGGAACGGCATGTCTATCAGTGAGGTCTTCTCAAAGGCTTACGAGCTGTGGAAACGTGATGTGCTCTGGCTGGTCCTGGCCGGGATAGTGATCGGCCTGATCATCTGGGCGATCGCCGTGGTCACCGGGCTGATCATCGGCGCACTCGCCATCGGCAGTGTCGGCTTGGGCCTCAGCAGCACAAGCGACACGCTCAGCAGCGTGAGCGCCGGCGCGATCGTCCTCACGATCATCGTCGGCATCGTCGCCGCATTCCTCATTTCCGTGCTGAGCGTGACCCTCGAGGGCGGCCTCTTTGAGATGGTCATCGGCGCGGCCAAGGAGAACAGGCCGGTTCGATTCGGCGACGTGTTCAGCGGATTCGGCCGCTTCGGGTCCTACGCGGTTTTCGCGCTGGTCGTCTTCGGCATCGCGATCGGGCTGGGGATCCTGTTTGTCACACTGATCGGCATCCCGGTCGCAATCGCCCTGGGCATCTGGATCGGCATCATGTGGCTCTACGTCATGCCGCTCATCGTCGACCAGAACATGACCTTCGGTGACGCCCAGCGCCGCAGCCGCGAGATGGTAAAGAGCGTGGGCTGGTGGAGGACGTTCGGGCAGGTCATCCTCCTCTGGGTCATCATCTTCATCGTCGACGTCATCGTCAGCGCCATCTTCGGAGGCGGCGGCGGGAGCACCGGCAGCGCCAAGTACATCGTCTTCCAATTCGTCACCATGATCATCACGGCCGTCTGGAGCACGTACGCGGTCTGCTACATCTCCACGATGTACCTCGGCTCCGGCGGAGCACAGCCGGCGTTCGCCGGCGCCCCGCCTCCGCCGCCCGGCGCCGGCTATGCCGTCCCCCCGGCCCCTCCGGCCCCGCCCCAGACGCCGGTGACTCCCGTGACGCCCGCAACCCCCATGACGCCCGCCGGGCCGGTGACTCCTGACGCCGCGGCCGTTCCTGCGGCCCCGCCCGCTCCTGCGGCGGGAACGGCAGTGACGGAGGCAGCCACGCCCGGCGCCAGATGCGGAATCCGCCGCTGAGGCAGCGAACTCGGCCCAGACCGAGGCAACGGAGGCAGCCCAGACGGCCGAGCCCGAGCCCCCGATGACTCCGCCGGAGGCTCCGTCGGCACCGACCAACCCACCGGTGCCGCCGCCGCTCACCTGAGCCGGCGTCGATCCAGGACCCGAGAGGGCCGGGCTGCAGACACAGCCCGGCCCTCTTCTTCGTCCCCTACCAGGATGCGCGCGGCACAGGGCGCGCCGCGCTGCAGATTCCCCGCCTCGCAGCCGATACATGCGCTCGTGCAGGAGGCGCGCCTCGCGCGGGGAAGAGGCATGCAACGCAACCAGAGACATATGAGCATCTGAGGAGGAGATCCATGGACTACAACTACAGCTACAGCGGAGGGAGGCGCGGCCGGCGTCTTCTTCGCCTTGGTCTGGATCGCCTTCGCGGTCGTGACCATCGTCGGCCTGTGGAAGACATTCAGCAAGGCGGGCTGCCCGGCTGGGCCGCCATCATCCCGTTCTACAACGAATACAACGTCGTGAAGATGTCGAACCGCCCCGTGTACTTCTTCTGGATCATGCTGGCCTGCAGCCTGTTCGCCTGGATCCCGCTCCTCGGGTTCCTCCTCATCATCGGCGTCTTCGTCCTCTGGGTCTTCATCGCCCTCGACATCGCCGCCAACTTCGGACAGGGCACCGGCTTCGCGATCCTGCTCATCATCTTCCCGTGGATCATGTTCCTGATCCTGGGATTCGGGAGCGCGACGTTCAACCGTATCGCCGCGCCCGGCTCCGCCGGCTTCGGCGCGCCGCCCATGCCGGCCGGCGGCAGCTACGCCGCTGCTCCTCCGCCGCCTCCTCCGGCAGCCGCCGCAGTGCCGGCCGCTCCGCCGGCCCCGCCGGCACGCCTGCCCGACCGCACCGCGGCCCCGGCGCCGCCGCCGGTGACCGCCCCCGGTGACGCCGCCGGTGACGCCGCCGGTGACGCCGGCCGAGGCCACGCCGGCAGCCGAGGACGTCGCCGGGACCGTCGCGCCTGAGGCGCCTGCCGAGGCACCGGACGTCCCTCCGGCCGCCCCCGAGGTCCCGCCGGCGCCGCCGGCCAGCAGCCCTCCGCCCCCGCCGCCGCTGAGCTGACGCGGCCGGATACCGGAACGACCCGAGGGCCGGGGCTGCGCCAGCAGCCCCGGCCCGTTCCCTTCTGCACGCCCCATGCGCCTACGCACGCACGTCATGGGGTAGGACCCGGATGACCGCCGGACAGGCGGAGGGGCAATGCAGGAGGCAACAACGTGATCGCAGCTGACACTTGGTATCAAGCGATGTTCTCGGGCATCTGGACGATCATCTGGCTCGCGGTGTGGATCCTGGTGCTCGTCGGCGGCTGGAAGATGTACGTCAAGGCCGGCAAGCCCGGCTGGGGCGTGATCATCCCGTTCTACAACACCTATCTGCTGTGCAAGATCGCGGGCAGGCCGGGATGGTGGCTGATCCTGTTCTTCATCCCGATCGTCAACATCATCATCTGGCTCATCGTGGCGCTCGGAGTCGCGGAGAACTTCGGCCACGGCGCCGGCTACGGCATCCTGCTGTGGCTGTTCACGCCGATCATGTTCCTGGTGCTCGGCTTCGGCAGCGACCAGTACAAGCCGATCCGGACCTGACCGACTGACGAGCGGCGCCGCCTCGCGGCGGCTGCCGAGACACGCACGACCCGATCGGGCCGGCGGGAGATGAGAGTCGCTCCCGCCGGCCCGAGCCGCGTACGCGCGGCTAACACCCGGGCGTTTCCCGGCGTCCTGCCGCGGGCAGGCACATCCGTATATCGGACTGAAGAACTCCGGCTTCCGCCACCCGCGGCGCCGCTGCTGAAGGGACAGGACATCATGCGACTCTCCACCACCGCTCTGGCGCGAGGCTCCGCGAGGCGGCCGTGGCTGACCTTGGCGCTCTGGGCCGCCGCCCTGGTCGGCGCCGCCGCGATCATCGCGCTCGTGCTCCCCGGCGCCCTGACCGCCCAGTACACGTTCCTCGGCAACCCCGGCTCGCAAGTCGGCCGGAACCTCCTGCAGCAGCGCATGAACATGCCGCAGAAGGCCAACGAGGTCGTCATCGTGCGCTCCACGGGGACGAGCGCAGCCGCTCCGGCGTTCCGCGCCGAGGTCCTCGGGCTCCAGAAGCAGATCGCCGCCCTCGGCCCGGGCGTCGTCGACAGCACCGTCAGCGCCTACCAGGGCGGCAACAAGTCGCTCATCTCCGCCGACGGCCACACGGCCATCATCCCGATCGTGATGGCCGGCGACCTGACGCAGGCGGAGAACAACATCGACAAGGTCCACGCCATCGTCCACGCGGCGGACGGCAAAGCGGGGTTCGACACGCTCGTCACCGGCACGGCCAGCATCAACAGCGACTTCAGCCACACGGCGCAGACCGACCTTCGCAAGGGCGAGGGCATCGGCGTCCCCATCGCCCTGATCATCCTGCTGCTCGTCTTCGGCGCCGTGGTGGCCGCCGGCCTGCCGATCCTGCTCAGCCTCCTCGCCATCACCCTGGCGGTCGGCCTCACGGCCCTCGTCGGCCAGACGTTCAGCGTCTCCGTGTTCGCCATCAACATGATCAGCATGATGGGCCTGGCGACCGGCATCGACTACTCGCTGTTCATCATCTCGCGGTTCCGCGAAGAGCGGGCGCGCGGGCGCGACAAGCTCGACGCGATCGCCGTCACCGGCGGCACGGCCAGCCGGGCGGTGCTGTTCAGCGGCCTGACCGTGGTGCTCGCGCTGCTCGGGCTGCTCATCGTGCCCACCAACATCTTCGCGAGCCTGGCCATCGGCGCCATCCTGGTGGTCAGCATGTCGGTGCTCGCCGCGCTGACCCTGCTGCCGGCCGTCCTCGGCCTCCTCGGCGACCGCGTGAACAGCCTGAAGCTGCCGTACCTGGGCCGGCGGATCATCGACAACCGCGCGGCCGGACGCACTTCCTGGATCGCCCGCGTCGCCTACCGGGCCATGAAGCGGCCGGCCCTCGCCCTCGTCATCGGCATCGCCGTCCTGCTCGTGCTCGCCTACCCCGCCCTCGACATGAAGACCGGCGTCTCGGGCGTCAACTCGTTCCCCAACAGCTTCCAGAGCAAGCAGGGGTTCGCCGTGCTCGAGAAGCAGTTCACGTCCGGGACCGTGAACCCGGTGCAGATCGTCGTCGACGGCAACGTGACCACGCCGGCCGTCAAGGCGGCGATGACCGGCCTCACGCAGGAACTCGCCAGCGACCCCGCGTTCGGACCCGTGCAACTGCAGACGGACAAGGCGGGCAACCTCGCGCTCCTCTCCGTGCCGGTCAACGGCGACCCCACCGGCAGCCTCGCGCTGAACAAGGTGCGCGAACTGCGCGGCACGCTCATCCCCAAGGCCTTCGGCGGCTCGGGAGCGTCCGTCTACGTCACCGGCCAGACCGCGGGCAACCTCGACTACATCAACATCGTGAACAGCTACTTCCCGTGGGTCGTGGCGCTCGTCCTCAGCCTGAGCTTCGTGCTGCTCCTGGTCGCCTTCCGCTCCGTGGTCATCCCGCTGAAGGCGATCCTCATGAACCTGCTCAGCGTGGGCGCCGCCTACGGCCTCATCACGCTGGTCTCGCTCAAGGGCTGGGGCGCGAGCCTGCTCGGGTTCCAGCAGGTCCCGGTGGTGGAGCAGTGGGTGCCGCTGCTGCTGTTCGCCGTGCTCTTCGGCCTGTCCATGGACTACCAGGTGTTCCTGCTGAGCCGCATCAAGGAGGCCTGGGACAGGACCGGCGACAACACGCTGGCCGTCACCGAGGGCATCGGCGCGACCGCCGGCATCATCACCGGCGCCGCGCTGATCATGGTCGCCGTGTTCGCGGGCTTCGCCTCCGGCCAGCTGGTGATGTTCCAGCAGATGGGCTTCGGCCTCGCGGTCGCCGTGCTCCTCGACGCGACGCTGATCCGCACCATCCTGGTGCCGTCGGCCATGAAGCTGCTCGGCCGCTGGAACTGGTACCTGCCGAGCTGGCTCGAGTGGCTGCCGCACCTGAGCATCGAGGGTTCGCCGGCCGCTCCGCCGGCGACGGCTCCGGGGCCTGCCGGTCCGGCAGACGACCGGCGGACCCGGCCTTGAGTCCATCCCGGCGGACGAGCGCGCGGCCTGACCGGCACGGTCGCCATCCGGCACGAGCGCACGGGCCGGCGGGAGCAGGCGGGCAAACGCCCCGTGCGTCAGTGCGTCCGCGAGTCTCCCGTGGGTTCGCCGGCGTGGGTTCCTCGCGTGAGCGAGACCAGCGCGCCGATCAGCGCCAGCGCGGCGCCGGCGAGCATGGCGTAGGTGTAGCCCTGTGCGTAGGCGTCCACGGCCTTGGCGGAGAGACCAGACGCGCCGCTGCCGCCGTGCGTGAAGAGCAGACGGCCGCCAAGCCGCCCGAGCTGACTGGCGGCGATGCCGCCGAGCAGCGCGACGCTGAGCGCCTGGCCGGCAGTGCGCATGGTCCCCATGAAGGCGCTGGCCACGCTCAGCTGGTCCCGACGCACGCTGCCCATGATGGCCGACGTGTTCGGCGCGCTGAACGACGCCATGCCGAGCCCGACCAGGGCCAGATACGCGGCGACCTGCCCGACCGGCGCCTGCTCCGGCATCATCCCCAGCAGCACCATGCCGGCGGCGATGGCGACCATCCCGCCGGTGGTGAGCACACGCGAGCCGATGCGGTCGCTGAGGCGGCCGCTGAAGGGGCTGAGAGCGGCCATGATGACGGGCTGGCTGAGGATGAGGAGGCCGGTGGCCGACGCCGACCGGCCCTGCACGATCTCCAGATGGATGGCGGTGAGCACACTGATCGCGTACAGCGCCATGTAGTTGAGCAGCGCCGCAAGGTTGGCGGCGGCGAACAGCCGGTTGTGGACGAGGAGGTCGAGGTCGAGGACCGGCGCCTTCACGCGGCGCTCGACGACGACGAAGCTCACGAGCGCCGCGACCGACAGGAGGAGCAGGCCGAGAGTGGTCGGGGCCGCCCAGCCCCACTCCGTGGCGAACGTGAGCGGCACGAGCAGGCTGACGAGGAAGAGACCGAGCAGCGCCGCGCCCGCGTAGTCGACGCGCGGCGCATTCTCGAGCCGCTCGGACTTCGGCAGCAGGACCAGGCCCCACAGGAACGCGACCAGCCCGATGGGCAGGTTGATCAGGAAGATCGACCGCCAGCCGAGCGTGTCGACCAGGAGGCCGCCCAGCGGAGGACCCAGGCTCAGGCCGAGGTACACCGCCATGACGTTGATGCCGAGGGCGCGGCCGCGCTCGTTGGGCGGGAAGACCGCGGTGACGATCGCCGCCGCGGTCGCGAACATCAGGGCGCTCCCCGCTCCCTGGACGATGCGGCTGCCGATGAGCCAGGCCCCGTTCATGCTGAGGGCCGCGAGCAGCGAGCCCAGCGTGAAGACGGCGATGCCGAGCAGGTAGAAGCGCACGCGGCCGTACTCGTCGGCCAGCCTTCCTACGGGGATCAGGAGGACGGCCGTCGTCAGCAGGTAGGCGGCCTGCACCCAGATCGCCGCCGTGAAGGTCAGGTGGAGGTCCTTGCCCATGCTGGGCAGGGCCACGGCCACGATGGACCCGTCCAGCGGCGCCATGAACGCGCCGATCGACGTCAGCGCGAGGAGCTGCCAGCGACGCCGGTAGGCGTCCTCCGGCGTGATGCGCTTGACCAGGCTCACGACACCCAGGTCACGATCTCGTCGAGGTCGGCGCGCGAGCGCTCGAAGGTGTTGGCGGGAGCGTCGAGGTCAGGGTAGCCGAGCGTGACGGCGACGACGATGCGCTGCTCTTCCGAGCCGGGCAGCAACTGCCGCAGCAGGCCCGGATAGCGGACCAGCGTGGTGGACTGACAGGTGCCGAGCCCCTTGTCGTGGGCGGCGAGGCACACGTTCTGCACGAGCGACGCCGTGTCGTAGCTCGCGTAGGCCGGGGCGAGGCAGTCCTCGAACCCGAACACGAGCAGGGCGGGGGCGCCGAAGCAGTCGGCCATGCGCGCCATCGAGGCGGCCGGGCCGGACGCTTCGCCGGCCGCTTCCAGCGTCTCGGCGCGCGTCTTCATCAGCGCGACCGCGCGCATCGAGCACGCCTGCGGCCAGTCGCCGGTCTGCGTCCCCGCGAGGTCGGAGGCGTCGTCCTCCTCGCGGTCGAGCGCCGCCTTGAACGCGGTCTTGAAGCGCTCGAGCGCGTCTCCGCTGACCACCCAGACGCTCCACGCCTGCGTGTTGCGCGACGACGGCGCCCAGCGCGCCTCATCGAGGATCTCGCGCACGAGCTCCTGAGGGACCGGCTCTGTGGTGTAGGCGCGGATGCTCCGCCGCCCGCGGATGACGCTCTCGAACTCCATGGGGTCTTCTCCTTCGCTCGGGGGGCCAGGGAAAGCGTACACGCGCGTCGCGCGCGTGCCCAGCAGACCTTGACACACGGCACGCCATCACTCTATCTTTCACATAATGTCTAGACAAATGACCACAGCGAGAGCGTCCCACCAGGGAGCGTCCCCCGCCACCCCCGCGACGTGCGCCTCCCCCGAGCACTCCTCCGGCGCATGACGGCGGGCACGTCTCCTTCCGCGTGACGGGCGCGGGCGGCATCCCCCCGACGACGGCCGCCCGCGCCCTCACAGCTTTCCGCTCACCGTCCCCGGCGCTTGCGGCGCCGCCACCGGCAAGGAGGATCAGTTGACCGAGACCCTGACCAGCGCGCTCGTGGAGATGCGCGAGGACGACGTCCTCGCCGCGGTGCGCGCCGCCAACGAGGCGGGTACGACCCCCGCCGACATCATCGCCGCCCTGCAGGCGGGCATGAAGGACATCGGCGACAAGTACGAGGCCGGGGAGTACTTCCTCTCCGAACTGATCATGTCGGCCGAGATCTTCAAGCGCGCGCTCGCGGAGCTGGGCCTCGACAAGTCGGCCGCCGACACCGGCACGCGCGGCACCGTCGTGCTCGGCACCGTGCACACCGACATCCACGACATCGGCAAGAACATCGTCGCCAGCGTGCTCTCGGCGAACGGCTTCAAGGTCGTCGACCTGGGCGTCGACGTGCCGGCGCAGCAGTTCGTCGACGCCGCGCGCGAGAACGACGCCAAGGTCATCGGCCTCTCGTGCCTGCTCACCACCGCCTTCCCGGCGATGCAGGAGACCGTCGCGGCCTTCGCCGCCGCGGGTCTCCGCGACGAGGTGACCATCGTGATCGGCGGCGGCCCTGTCAGCGACGACCTGGCGCAGCAACTGGGAGCGGATTCCGCCGGCGCCAGCGCCCAGGACGCCGTCATCCTCGCCGGCAAGGCTGTCGAAGGAGGTGCCTCGTGATCGCACCCAGTGACGATCCCCGGCGGGAACGCCTGCGCCGGGCGGTCGCCCTCGAGCCGGTGGACAAGGTCCCCGTCGTGCCTCGAAGGCGTCGCCTGGAGCGCCCGCGTCACCGGCATGACCCTCAAGACCTTCCTCAGCGACCCGCTGCTCGCGACGCAGGCCAACATCGAGGCGTTCGAGCTCGTCGGTAACGCCGACTCGGTGAACAACCCCTCGCTTCGACGTCTCCTCGCTCAGCTTCCTGTGGATGACCCGGGTCAAGCGCCCCGGCTTCGACGGTCTCGGCGACGACGAGCCCTGGCAGGTCGAGGAGTCCGGGCTGATGACGCCCGAGGACTACGACGCCATCGTCGAGCAGGGCTGGGCGCCGTTCCAGGCCGGCTACCTGAACGAGCGCGTGGCGCCGGGCAAGTTCGACGACTTCATCAAGTTCGTCCAGGGCACCGGCGCCGTGGTCGAGAAGGCGAACGCCGCCGCCATGCCGTTCCTCGCCGTCGGCGTGCTCACGACGCCCTTCGAGTATCTCTGCGGAGGACGGTCGTTCAGCCAGTTCGTCTTCGACCTCTACCGCACGCCCGACAAGGTCGAGGCGGCGATGCAGGCGATGATGCCGGGCCTGAACGACGCCGGCCTCGGCCTCAGCGCCGCCGTCGGCGCGCCCGGCATCTGGATCGGCGGCTGGCGCTCGGCCAGCAAGATGCTGGCCCAGCCGCTCTGGGACCGCTTCGTCTTCCCCTACATGAAGGAGATCGTCGCGCAGACGGTAGCGGCGGGGATCACGCCGATCCTGCACCTGGACTCGGATTGGACGCGCGACCTGCCGCGACTTCCTCGAACTGCCGGCCAGAACCTGCGTCCTCTCGCTGGACAGCATGACCGACATCCGCAAGGCCAAGGAAGTGCTCGGCGACCACCTGTGCATCATGGGCGACGTGCCGCCGGCGCTGCTCAGCAGCGGCACGCCCGAGCAGGTGTACGACTACTGCAGCAAGCTGATCGCCGACGTCGGCCCGACCGGCCTCATCCTGCAGTCGGGCTGCGACATCCCCGTCGACGCGCCGCTCGCCAACGTCAAGGCGATGGCGGACGCCGCGGCGGACGCCTGAGCGACACGGACGGAGGGCGCCGGCGGCCCGCCGCCGGCGCCTCCTGCTACCATGAAGTCCGCGACGATGTCCGCGACCCTTGGAGATGAATGACCATCGATGAGCACCCCCAGACGCTGGGAGCCGGCCTCGGCGGCCTCAAGTTCATCGCCTGCCCGGCCGTGCTCGGCGAGCTCGCCGACGGCGCCGTCGAGGGCGTGGATTGCCACGAGCTCGAGGCGCAGCTGCACGTCAGCCCCGAGCGGCTCAAGGAGGCCCTGCGCGTCGCGGTCGCCGAGGCGGACGCGCCGGGCGCGACCATCGTGCTCGGGTACGGCCTCTGCTCCAACTCCGTCCTCGGCCTGAAGACCGAGCACGCCACCCTCGTCGTGCCTCGTGTGGACGACTGCATCGCCATGATGCTCGGCTCCAACGAGGCCTTCTCCGCGGAGTCGGAGAAGGAGCGCGGCAGCTACTACGTCGCCAAGGCGTATCTGGAAGAATGCGACACCATCATGAGCGAGCACGAGAAGCTGGTGGAGAAGCGCGGCCGGGAGCGGGCGGAGAAGATGATGCGCCTGCTGCTCAAGCACTACACGCGCATCGTGCTCGTCGACACCGGCCGCTACGACCTCGAGCCGTACCGCGCCCGCATCGCCGGGTTCGCGGAGACGTTCGACCTCGCCGTCGAGGAGGTCCCCGGCACGACGCGGATCCTCGACGCGCTCGTGGCGGACGACTGGGGCGACGACTTCGTCGTCGCGCCGCCCGGCCACGAGCTCACCCTCCGGGACTTCCGGCCCGAACTGTTCTCCGGCGCCGCCCCCGCCGCCCCCCCTGCCCCGTCCCCCGCCGCGACCGACGGAGAACCGCCGGCGTGAACATCCTCTGCATCGCCGGCTTCCTGGGCTCGGGCAAGACGACCGTGCTCCTCGAGGTGGCGCGGGCCATGACCGAGGACGGCATCAAGCTCGCCGTCATCGAGAACGAGATCGGCGAGGTCGGCATCGACGGCGGCTACGTGCGCGAGCAGGGCCTGCCGGTGCAGGAGCTCTTCGGGGGCTGCATCTGCTGCACCCTGCAGGCCGGGCTGGTGGAGACGCTCCTCGCCGTCCAGAGCCGGTACGACCCGGACTTGGTGATCATCGAGCCGACCGGCCTCGCCGCGCCCGGCGACCTCCTCGGCGTAGTGGTCGACCACTGCCCGGAGGTGGACACGATCCGCGTGCTCACCCTCGTCGACGCCCCCCGCTGGCCGATGCTCCTCGAGATCGTCGAGCCGCTCGTCACGGCCCAGCTGGAGACCGCCGACGTCGTCGCCGTCAACAAGATCGACGAGGTCGACGAAGAGGCGCTGGCGGCGGTCATGAGCAGTGTGCGGTCGCTCGCCGGCAAGGCGCCGGTGCTGCCCGTCTCCGCGGGCACCGGCGCCGGGATGAAGCGCCTCCTGGAGGCCCTCATCTGATGGCCGGGCACGACGGGCACGGCCACGAGCACCTGCGGCACGTCCCCGCGACCGCCGCGACCGCCGTGTTCGCGGCGCGGGCCGACGTGGTCTTCGAGCCCCCCGTCACGGCCGACCAGCTCGAGCTGGCGATCACGCATTTCTTCGCCGCGCTGTCGGGCGGGCTGGCCGACGCCGGCTGCTCGCTGGTCGGCCACATCAAGGGCACCCTGACGGCGCGCGGTCACGGCGATCTCGCCTTTCACGCCACCGGCCTGGCGGCCAAGCCGGCCTTGACGGGCGGCATCGCCGGCATGGCCGCTGAGGCGGTCCTCACCGTCAACGTCATCGTCTTCGGCGTGGACGACGAGGCGCTCCCCGCCATCGTGACGAGCGCCTGGGCCAGAGCCACCGGCGCCGCGACCGCTTGGCGGCTCTAGCCGCCGGAGGCCTGCGCTCCGCGGATCCAGACCGCGCCCGCGCGGCTGCGGGGACCAGGCAGCTACTGGCGCCACTCTCGAACGAACGACGGCGGGAGACCCATCCGGGTCTCCCGCCGTCGTTCGTCTCGCGGCCCGCGTGGCCGGCCCGTCTTCAGGCGCTCAGATCTGCGCGCCGTACTTCCTGCCGGCCTCGATCATGGCCTTCACGCACTCGGTCTTGGCCCGTCGATGCACGATGCCTGAGCCGAGGATGAAGCCGCCCGGCCCGGCGACGTCCTCGATGAGCTGGCGCACGTAGTCGTCCATGTCCTGCGGCGTGCCGGTCGTGATCAGCGCACCTGGCACGTTGCCGCCGAAGCACTGGTAGCCGCCGAGGTGTCTGCTGCGCCTCCTGCATGTTGGTGGCGTCGAACATCCAGATCATCTTGCCCGCCGGGATCTCCGGGTCGTGGATGGCCTCGAGGCGCTCGTTGTACCCGCCCTCGGCGAAGAACAGCGGCACGATACCCTCCTCGATGAGGCCGAGCAGGACCTTCTTCAGCGTCGGCCAGTAGAACGTGCGGAAGTCCTCGTCGACTGAGGAACCCGTCTGCGCCCTTGTGCAGCGGGATGAACACCATCGGGTGCTTGTTGATGTCGCAGGCGCGGACGCCCCAGTCGATCGCCAGCGGCACCAGACGCTCGCACGGCCTCGAGCACCTTCTCCGGCCGGCGGAACTTGTCGAGCATCAGCCCGCGCGTGCCGCGCATGCGTGTCGCCGAGGATGTCGTAGGGAGCCTTGGTCGCGCCGCCGGCGAAGCCGGGGACGCCGTAGGTGGCCAGCGACTTGCCGTCCATGGCAGCAAAGGCCTGCACCCACTCGAGGGCGATACGGCCGGCCTCGAGCATCTTCTTGAGCATCTCCTGAACCGGCGGCGTGCCGAAGGGGATGAAGAACGGCGCCGTGAGCGGCGCCTCGACCAGGTCGGTGAACGGCGACAGC
>CAWIDR010000028.1:0-61738 GCA_963834905.1 uncultured Thermoleophilia bacterium
TTGTGTTCGGTTTCGCATGTCCCGGACGCTTGACACTGAGATTGGCGCGTCTAAGATGTGTTCGACTTTGTTCGGTCTTGCCGGGCCGACAGGGGCTACGTACTGGGGGAACCGCTGTGTCACCAGAAGTCCCGGAAGTCCACGAGATGATCCCCGCGGAGCGTCGCGCCCGCATCGTCGATCTGGTCAAGGAACGGCGGGCGGTCAGGGTGTCGTCGCTCAGCGAAGACCTGGGCGTCTCGGGGATGACCATCCGCAGAGACCTCGAGCGTCTCGAGGCCGAGGGCGTCCTCGTGCGTACGCACGGCGGGGCGGTGCTCAAGCGGCACATGGCCGAAGAGACGCTCTACGTGGAGCGCGAGGGTGCCAGCGCGGAGGAGAAGCGGCGCATCGCCGAGGCCGCCGCCGCGCTCATCGAGCCCGGGGAGACCGTCTTCCTCAGCTCCGGCACCACCGCCGCCCAGGTCATCCGGCACATCGACCCGTCGCTCGAGGCGCGCATCGTCACGCACAGCGTCGGGGCGGTCCAGGAGGCTCGCGGCCTGCGGGTGGAAGTCGTCCTCGTGGGCGGTCTGTACCGGCCGCGCTCCAACGCGGTCAGCGGGCCGCTCGCGCTCGAGCACATCGCCCGCTTCCACGCCGGCAAGATGCTCATCGGAGTCGACGGCTTCGATCTGGAAGAAGGACTCACCACGCCCACCATGGGCATGGCCGGCGTCGAGCGCGCGATGATCGCGCAGACGCGCGGCGAAGTCATCGCGCTGGCCGACGCCTCCAAGATCGGCGTGGTCGCCGATGTCGTCATCTGCGGCCTGGACCAGGTCGACACGGTGCTGGTCGACGACGGCGTCGACGAGCCCGTGCGCAGGGAACTCGTGCGACTGGGGTTGCGATGCGTCGTCGTGTGAGCACGCCGCAGCCCATGACCGTGAACGGCGGACGAAGCGAGGTCGAGTGGACGTAGCAAAGGCGAACGAGCTCTTCGAGTTGACGGCGCGGCTGGCCGAAGACGCGGCCACACTCCGCGACGCTCTGCAGGTGGAGTTCCTCAGCAGCCAGCTCGCCGAGGTGGTCGCGAGCGACTACGACCTCGGCGAGGTGCTCCGCGTCGAGCAGATCCTCGGCGGCTACACCAACCTGAGCTTCGCCGTCGTCGTCGCGCCGCCCGAGGGCGGCGAGCGCAAGTACTTCGTGCGCAAGTACAACCGGGTGAACACCGAGCGCGAGGTGCAGTTCGAGCACGCGCTCGTCAACCACATCAGCGGCAAGGGGTTCCACATCGCCGCCCAGGTGTACCCGGCCAGGAGCGGGGTCACCTACGTCACGCGCGAGGAGACGATCGCCGGCGAGCGCGTCTCCCGGCTGTTCGCCGTCTACGAGATGCTCGAGGGCGAGGACAAGTACACGTGGATCAGCAATCGCCTGACCGACACGGAGTTCGCGAACGGCGCCCGGGTGCTCGCCCAGTTCCACGCGCTCGCTCACGACTTCGACCCCGGCGATCTCGCCCGCGAACAGCCGCCCATCGTGGACTTCATGCGCCGCTTCCCCGACATCTTCAACGCCTACGCGGCACAGTCCCGAGGCACCGAGTTCGACCAGTTCTACCTCGACAGGCTGCCGACCATCCTGGAGGTCGTGGGGCGTGGCATCGCGATCGAGGACGACCTGCGCGGCATGCCGCGGGTCCCGGTCCACTGCGACTACCACCCGGGCAACCTGAAGTGGGTCGACGAGCAGGGCGTCGGCCTGTTCGACTTCGACTGGTCAAAGGTCGACTACCGGCTCTTCGACGTGGCGCAGGGCATCGCGTACTTCTGCAGCTCGTGGGAGGGCGCGGACGACGGCCAGGTCCGGCTCGACAAGGCCGCCATCTTCCTCCGCGCCTACCAGGACGAAGCCGCGCGCTTCGACATCCCCGGCCCCATGGGCGCCGCTGAGCTCGCGCTGCTGCCGCGCATGGTCGCCAACGCCAATCTCTACATCCTCAACTGGGACCTGATGGCCTACTACGAGGACCCGGGCGTCGACGTCGTCGAGTATCTGACGTACCTCGGCCACCAGGTGCACTTCATGGAGTACATCGAGGCTCACCAGGACGAGCTCGCCCACATCGCAGAGGAGGCATGACCGCATGAGGTTCGTCGAGCTGCTCACAGAAGCTGAGGTCCGCCGCACGCACGAGGCCTCGCTCGAGGTGCTCGAGACGGTGGGCATCCTCGCCCACTTCGCGCCCGCACGCGAGGTCTTCAAGAAGCACGGCTGCACGGTGGACGACGAGACCGGCCTGGTGCTCTTCCCGGCCGAGGTCGTCGAGAAGTACCGCAAGATGGCGCCGCCGAGCTTCACGTTCCGCGGCCGCGACCCGCAGTACGACCGCACCATCCCCGACGACGGCCCCATCGTCGTCACCGGCTCGTCGGCGCCCAACGTGGTCGACCCGGTCACCGGCGTCGAGCGCCGCGCCACCTCCGCCGACATCGCCAACATCGCGCACCTGATCAACGAGCTGCCCGGGTTCGACGTCTTCAGCATCTCCACGCTGGCCGACGACGCTCCCGAGGGGCAGTTCAGCCTGAGCCGGTTCTATCCGGCGCTCAAGAACTGCCTCAAGCCCGTGCGCAGCAACACGCCCAACATGGACGACCTGCGCCAGGTCGTGGAGCTCGGCGAGCTCATCGCCGGCGGCAAGGAGGCCTACGCGGCGCGGCCGTGCATCAACCACCACTACTGCCCGATGGTGAGCCCGCTCACCATGGACGTGGACTCCACCGAGGCCGTCATGTGGCTCACCGAGCGCGGCCTGCCGGTCTACACGACCGTCGTGCCCAACGCCGGCCTCACGTCGCCGATGACCCTCATGGGCACGCTGGTCGTGGGCAACGCCGAGTTCCTCGCCATCACCGTGTTCCAGCAGATGGTCAAGGAGGGCACGCCGATCATCTACGCGAGCCTCCCCACGGTCGCCGACATGCGCACCGGCGCCTACGCGCCCGGCGCCATCGAGACCGGCATGCTGCTGGCGGCGCAGGCGCAGCTGGCGCACTTCTACGGCGTGCCGTCGGGCGGCTACATCGGCCTCACCAACTCGCACTCCAACGACGCGCAGTCCGGCTTCGAGACCGGCATGAACACGGTGCTCGGCGTGTCGGCCGGCGCCACGCTCCTCAACATGGGCGGCCTGTTCAGTTCGCTCATGGCCTTCGACTTCGCCAAGGCGGTCGTCGACAACGAGATCGCGCTCATGGACAAGCGCGCGTACCGCGGCCTCGAGTTCAGCGAGGAGAGTCTGGCGCTCGACGAGATCGCCGCGGTGGGTCCCGGCGGCAGCTACATGGGCCGCAAGCACACCAAGGCGCGCATGAAGACCACGGCCGTCCTGCCCAAGCTGGCCAACCGCGACATGCGCCAGCAGTGGGAAGACGCCGGCCGGCCGACGATCGACGACCGCGCGCTCGCCGAGGCGCGCCGCATCCTGGCGCAGCCCAACGAGGCGGTCTGGGACGCCGAGCTGGACGCCAGGATCAGAGAGCACTTCGCCGGCCTCGTCGCCGGCGACGCGACACCGCTGGAGGGCTGAGACGACGTACTGAGACGACGTACTTACGCGTGACGCGGCCGCCGGAGGGCGGCCGGGCAACGTTCAACCGGACCAAGGGGTGCATTCCATGGCGGACGCAGACCATTTCGACAAACTGAAGCAGTCGATCATCGACCAGGACGAGGACCAGGTCCTCGCCGCCGTCAACGCCGCGCTCGACGACGGCGTCGAGGCGAAGGCCATCATCGACAAGGGGCTGCTGCCGGGCCTCAACGTGATCGGCGAGCAGTTCGAGTGCGAAGACATCTTCCTGCCCGAGCTGATGCAGGCGGCCCTCGCCTTCCAGGCGGCGATGGTGATCCTCGAGCCGAAGATCAAGGAGCAGGGCGCAGCGGGTGAGAAGAAGGGCAAGATCGTCCTCGGTACCGTCAAGGGCGACCTCCACTCCATCGGCAAGAACATCCTCAAGTTGCTCTACGAGACCTCCGGCTTCGAGGTGTGGGACCTGGGCATCGACGTCGACCTGTTCCAGTTCGTCGACAAGGCCAAGGAAGTCGACGCCGACATCATCGCGATGTCCGCGCTGCTCACCACCACGCTGGTGGGGCAGAGGGACGTCATCGAGGCGCTCAAGGACCAGGGCCAGCGCGACAACTTCAAGGTCATCATCGGCGGCGGCGCGACCACCAAGGAGTGGGCCGACACCATCGGCGCCGACGGCTGGGCGGCCTCGGCCTACGAGGCCGTGACGCTGTCCGCCACGCTGGTCTCCTGACCGCGCCCCTGACGACCACGACGACTGCGAGGAGCACGACATGATCGACCTTATCGAGGTCTTCGATCGCGCCGAGATCGGCCCGCTCACCTCAGAGACCGACTACTACATGAAGCGCTACGTCCCCAAGCTCGCCGAGGTGATCGCGCGCCACAAGGTGAAGTGGGACAAGCAGACCATCATCAACAGCGACGACGTCCTCACCGACGCCGTCTTCGAGGCGGCCGTCGACCTCATCGCCGAGGCCGGCGCCTACTGCCCCGAGACCAACCGCGTCATGCAGTTCACGCGTGAGGAGATCGTCGTCGCCTGCCAGCAGGCCCCCAAGGCCACGACCTTCGGCGAGCGCCGGGAGCGCAAGACCATGTACGGCCGGCGTCCCGACACCGTCGACGACCGCCCGTGGGTGCACGTCGGCGGCGGCATCTACACCACCGACGAGCAGGTCTTCGTCGACACCGTCGAGAAGATGGCGTCCTACAACATCGTCGACTCGGTGAGCGTCCCCTCGATCCTGCACCTGCGCGGCAGGGACTCCCGCGTGCGCTCGCCGCAGGAGATCCTCGCGGCCGAGAAGACCGTGCGCCTGGCGCGTGAGGGCATCCGCCGCTCCGGCCGCGCCGGCCTGCCGATCATCAACGGCATCTCCGCGGCCTCCCAGCCGGCGTCGATGTTCGCCGCCACGTATCCGGAGTTCGGGTTGCGCCCGAGCGACGGCTTCCTGATCGACTTCCTCTCCGAGATGGTCGTCGGGTACGAGGCGCTGCAGAAGGTCGCCTTCTACAACAGCATCAGCGCCAACATCGGCTCCACCTCCACGCCGCTCTTCGGCGGCTATGCGGGCGGCGCCGAGGGCGTGGCCGTGACGGCCACCGCGTACATGATCATGGGCAACCTGATCTTCCGCGGCAGCTACCACTACAACGCCCCGCTGCACAGCAAGCTGCACCTCTCGTCCACCAAGCCGCTGATCTGGGCGATCGCCATGTCCAACGCCGCCATCGGCCGCAACATGGGCTACCCCATGGTCAACCTGCCGTACCTCGGCGGCGGCTCGGGCACCAAGCAGTACCATTACGAAATGGCCTGCTATATGCTCGCCGTTGTGACGTCTGGTGGAAACGTGTTCTCGGGTCACCCTGCAATGGCGGTCCAGTCGGACTCGCTGGTGCCGGACGACCACAAATTCCACGCGGAGATGGGCCTCGCCGCCGCCAAGCTCACGCGGGCGCAGGCCGAGCCCATCGCCCAGAAGCTCTTCCCGCTGTTCGGCGACAAGCTCAAGGACCCGGACAAGGGCCTCACGTTCCAGGAGGTCTACGACATGAAGACCAAGCGGATCGTGAACGCGGAGTACCAGAAGGCCATGGACGAGGTCCGCGAGGAGCTCGCCGGCATGGGTCTCGAGGTCCCCGTTTCGTGAGCTTGCGCCTCCCTCCATGTTCTTCCCGCGTCACCCCCGCCCGCCGTTCGGCGGCGGGGGTGACGCTCGCAGCAGCTCGGCGCGCGAGAGGCGCCTTCCCAGCAACGCCGACACCCGCGCGGCCGCAGCGCCGCCCGTAAGGAAAGGCAGGACGAATGGGAGAGCAGGCTCACCTCACGCCTGAGGACATCATCGCCCGCATCGCAGACTGGAAGGGGCATGAGGTCCGCACCGAGGAACTCGGCGGCGGCATCACCAACCACAACTACATCGTCTGGGTGGACGGTGGCCCCGAGAAGGGCGGCAAGAAGTACGTCATGCGCGTGCCCGGCATCGGCACCGACATGTTCATCGACCGGGACGTCGAGCGCGACTGCATGATCCAGGCGGCCAAGGCCGGCGTCGGGCCGGCGGTCGCCTACCAGATCGACCCCGAGGGCGCGCTGATCATCGACTTCGTCGAGGGCGAGATCCTGCACCCCGACACCATGGCCGGGCATCCCGACCGCATCAGGCAGTCGGTCGAGACCGTGAAGGTCTTTCATCAGAACTGCGTGTTCAAGAGCGACATCCAGCTCTTCGACATGCTGCGCAAGTACACCAAGATCGCGCGCGACATCAACGCGCCGATGCCGGAGCGGCTCGAGGCCATGCTGGTGGCGATGGAGGACGTGGAGACGGCGACGCAGCGGAACCCCGTGCCGGCGGTCGCCTGCCACAACGACCTGCTCTCCGAGAACTTCATCATCGACGCCGACGGCAAGATGTGGATCATCGACTGGGAGTACGGCGGGATGACCGATCCGTACTTCGATCTCGGCGACTACGTCATGGAGCACCCGTTCACGCGCGACGAAGAACGCCTCATCATCGAGACCTACTGCGGCGAGATGAACGAGAAGTACTTCGGCCGGCTCATGCTCTACAAGGCGCTCTCGGCCATCTGGTGGGGCGTGTGGGCGATGATCCAGCACACGGTCTCCCAGATCGACTTCGACTACATGGAGTGGGGGATGGAACGCGTCGGCCGCGCAGAAGACGTCGTGAACGACCCCGACTACCAGCAGTGGCTGGCGGCACAGTGAACAGGCGACCCGCGTACGCGGCGAAAGGGGGTGCGGCGTGAAGGTAAGGCTCTTCTTCGCCACGGACGTCCATGGTTCGGAGGTCTGCTGGCGCAAGTTCATCAACTCGGCCGCCCACTATGAGGCCGACGTCCTCATCCTCGGCGGTGACATGACCGGCAAGGCGATCGTGCCGATCACGCAGACGGCGCCCGAGCACTGGCGCTATCACATGCTCGACATCACGCACGAGCTCGAGGGCGCCGACGACCTCGCCAAGGCGGAGCGTCTCATCAAGGACCACGGCTACTATCCCGTGACACTGACGCCCGAGGAGCGCGACGAGTACACCAGCAACGAGGACAAGCTCGAGGAGCTCTTTCACGAGCAGATGCGCAAGACGGTAGAGCAGTGGGTCGAGTGGGCGGACGCCAAGCTCGAGGGCAGCAAGACCATGTGCATCGTGTGCCCCGGCAACGACGACCGCGAGGACATCGACGAGATCCTGGCGACGTCCAAGCACATCATCGTCGGCGAAGGCAACGTGCTCGATCTTCCCGAGGGGTATCAGCTCGCCTCGAGCGGCTGGACCAACCTCACGCCGTGGGACACCCCGCGCGAGGAAGACGAGCCCAAGCTCAAGCAGCGCATCCAGGACATCGTCAAGCAGGCGACCGTGCCGCCCGAACGCCTCGTGTTCGGCCTGCACGCTCCGCCCTACGACACGCAACTCGACGTGGCCCCGAAGATCGACTGGGAGACGCTCACCGTCCAAGGTCAGGACTCGGCGCACGTCGGCTCCACCGCCGTCAGGGAGGTGATCGAAGAGGTCCAGCCCATCCTTTCGCTGCACGGGCACATCCACGAGAGCCGCGCCGCGGTGCGCATCGGCCGCACGCTGGCCATCAACCCCGGCAGTTCCTACACGGAAGGCATGGTCTCGGGCTGCGTGGTGGACCTCGATGGCAAGAACAAGCTCAAGCGCTACCGGCTCACATCCGGGTGAGGGCACCCGGTCACATCACATGACGGAGGATCCGGCGCCGCGTCGCCGGATCCGGAACGACAAAAGGGGGACCTAGCTGATGGCGACTGAAGCTGGCAATGCCGGAGAGCAGACGCTGTTCGTCCGCAAGGCGAGCGGTCTGGTCAAGGGCTGGTCGAGCGGGGACGGGTTCAGGTATTCGTTCTTCTCGACCAACATCTTTCTGGGGATCTGGGGCTTCCTGTACGCCGTGTTCATCCCCGGCGGCAGCGTGTTCTGGTCCATCATCATCTGCACGTTGTTCGTCCTGCTCGAAGTGGTCGTGTACGCGGGCCTGATCTCCGCGATGCCACGAGCAGGCGGCGACTACATCTGGCAATCACGCGTGTTCCACAGCTCCGTCGGCTTCGTCTTCGGAGCCACGGGCTGGTGGTTCATCCTGTGGCTCTGGATCCCGATCTACGCCGCCCTGTGCGTGAACTCGTTCATCAAGCCGGTCCTGCGCATCGTGGGGGCCGGCGGCGCGGCGGACTGGCTCGGCGGGCAGTGGGGCATCTTCGTCGCCTCGCTGGCGACCATCGCCCTGGCGACGTATCTGGTCGCCGTCGGCATGAAGGCCTACGCCAACTTCCAGAAGTGGGCCCTCTGGATCGGCCTCGCCGGCTGTGCCGTCGCGGCCATCCTGCTCATCGTCACCTCGAAGGCCAGCTTCATCACCTCCTTCAACCGTGAGATGTTCGACCTCTACGGTGTCAAGGATGCCTATGCGACGACCATCAAGAGCGCCGGCGAGGGCATGCCCACGTCGATGTTCGCCGGCTCGTTCAAGGAGACGCTCAAGCTCCTCCCGGTGATGGCCTTCTGGCTCCTCTGGCCGGTGTGGGGCGCCACGCTGTACGGCGAAGTCCGCGGCGCCAAGGACTTCCGCAAGAACATCTACCAGATGGCCGGCGGTCTGCTGGCCGCGGTGGCCATCGTCATCGTCTTCCTGTTCCTCGTCACCAAGACGATGGGCTGGGACTTCTTCGAGGCCAGCGCCAACGGCTACATGGGCGTCCTGTACGCGTACCTCGACCCGGGCACCATCCCGGCCGGCGCCGACTACCTCTCGCCCACGGCCATGACCGCCTGGATCGTCAACAACAGCGCCTTCCAGGTCATCCTCATCGCGGTGATCTCCCTGATCGTGTTCGGCTGGTGGGGCACCGTGTTCCTGAGCTCGACGCGCATGATCTTCGCGTCGGCGTTCGACCGCATCCTGCCTGAGAGCGTGGCCAAGGTCACCTCGGGCGGCGTGCCGGTCAACGCGCTGCTGCTCATGGCCATCCCGTCGGTCATCGTGTCCGCGTTCTACGCGTTCCAGCCGTCGTTCGTGCAGCTCACCTACGACGCCACGCTGGTGATCGCGTTCATGTTCTTCATCACCGGCTGCGCGTTCGTGGCCATGCCGTTCCGTGCCAAGGCCATCTGGCAGAACTCGGCGCTGCCCAAGGGCCCGATCCTCCCGATCATCGGGATCATCTACGTGCTCTTCATGGCGGGCATGCTGATCGCCTGGTTCTACGACAAGGCCAACGTCTACGGCGTCGGCTACAAGAACAAGAACTCCATGATCTTCATGGCCATCCTGTACGTGGCCGCGATCGTCATCTGGATCGCCGCGTGGGCGATCCGCAAGCGGCAGGGCATGGAGCTCGAGGCCGTCGCCAAGGAGATCCCGGTCGAGTAGCAGCGGGTTCGCCTGGAGCGGCGTGAGAGCACCGGCGCCGGCGGCGGCCGCAAGGGCCGCCGCCGGCGCTACCCACGAAGACGCACACAAGCGCAGAGCAGACGACACAAGGCGAGACCCCCGGGACGGCCTGGGACTTCTGATCAGCGACACAGCGGAGGCCGTATAGATGAAGATAATGACGAGAATGGGTGACTCCTCGAACGTGGAGCTCACCAAAGACGAGCTGCGCACGGAGTTCATCACCGGCTCCGAAGAAGCGGCGAAGAAGGCCAAGATCCCCGTCCTCACCGAGAACGAGATCGACTATCTGGTCGACATGTTCGCGGCGCCGACGCGCATCTGGGGCGTCCAGCGGGGCAACGAAGTCGTCATGACCAAGGACGGCTGCGTCAACGCGCTCAACTCCTCGCGCATGTCGAGCGGCGTGGTCGCTCCGGTCAACCGCGAGGTGGGCGTGCGCCTCTTCGAGTCGATGCTCGGCTTCGACTCCATGGAGATCTCGCACAACGACTACTCGGTGAAGCCGCAGCGGTTCCTCAAGGCGCTCGAGATGCTGCACGTCGAGCTGCTCATGGAGACGACGATCTTCCCGCTCCTCTACGGGTTCATGCCGAACCTCGGGCTGTACTACCGCCCCGACGGCTCGTTCGAGAACCCGAGCGACCTCATGCCGATCGGCAAGATCGACGAGGCCCGCAAGACGCAGGAAGAGGCGGGCAAGGCCTGCCTCGAGGACTGCATCGAGATGAGCGACTGCATGGTCGAGATGGGCGCCGACGGCATCGACTTCGACACCGTCGCGTCCACCGGCGACGCCGAGTTCTACCGCGTGCTCCAGGCCTGCGACCACGTGGCCAACGACACCGGCCTGCCGGTCGAGATCGGCATGTCGGCCGAGATGGTCCTCGGCTTCCACGGCCAGCTCGAGTACAACGGCAAGCGCCTCGCCGGCATGTGGCCGCACGAGCAGCTGCAGGTCTGCGAAGAGGCCGGCTGCGCCATCTTCGGCCCCGTCTCCAACACCAACACCCGGAAGACCGTGCCGTGGAACCTCGGCAAGGCGCTCACCTTCGTGAAGGCCTGCACCGAGATCGCCAAGATCCCCGTCCACCCGAACGTGGGCATGGGCGTCGGCGGCGTGCCGATGTTCGAGACACCGGCCGTCGACGTCGTGACGCGCTGCAGCGCCGCCATGATCGAGATCGGCCATGCCGACGGGTTGTAGGTGGGTACTGGTGACCCCGCCGGCATGCACATGGCGCATCTGCTGGCCTCGTCGATGGGTGGGATCCGGGCCGCGGGAGATCTCGTGGCAAGGATGCAGCTCAGCAAGAAGATGAGGATCACGGAAGCCAAGCAGTACGTCGCCGACAAGCTCCACGTGACGCCGTTCGACCTGTCCGATCCGACCATGATGCGAGGTCTCAGGGAAGAGCTCGACATCGGGACGATCACAGGTGTGCCCGGCATCGCCAAGGGTCTTGCCGCCAAGGCGCGTATCAGCCAGCTGCTCGATATCCCGATCAACAGCGTCGAGCAGTTCAAGAACAAGACCGGACTGCACTACTGAGTCTGTGAGGGGGCCCGGCCGGCCGCGTCAGCGGCCGGCCGGGCCCCCGTCTCTTCTCCGATCGCGAGGATGGCCGTGGACCAGGACAGCCGAGAGCTCGTCATGTTCGACTTCGACGGCGTGATCGTCGACTCGCTCGACGTGTTCAGCACCGCCTTCATCGACGCCTGCACCGCGGCCGGCGTGCCCGGCTTCGCCACGACGGACGACCTGCTGGCGGTCATGGAGGACAACTTCTACGCCGGCATGCGCGCGCGGGGCGTGGACGACGCGCGCGTCGCGGACGTGCTGCACCGGCTCGGCGAGGCGCTGATCCGCGCCCGCCGCTGGCTCAAGCCGTTCCCGCTCGTGCCGCAGGTGATCGAGGATCTGGCCGACGCGCGCAGCGTCGTCATCGTCACGTCGAGCCCGACCGAAGTGGTCGAGGGCTGGCTGCGCACGCACGAGGTCCACGGTGTGACCGAGGTGGCCGGCGCCGAGGCGGCGCGCAGCAAGGTCGAGAAGATCGACGCGCTCCTGGCCAGGTTCCCGGGCCAGGAGGTCTACTGGTACGTCGGCGACACGGCCGGCGACATCCGCGAGGCGCGTGAGGCCGGCGTCACGCCGCTCGGCGTCTCCTGGGGCTGGCACGAGCCCGAGATGCTCATGGAGGCCGGCGCCGAGCGCGTCGCCGTCGTCGCCGGCCGAACTGCTCACGATCATCGCGCCGGAGCTCGCCGGCGACTTCTTCGGCGCCGGCTGAGGGCGGCGCGCGGCGGTTGCCGCTGCGGCAGTGCGCGCGGCTCTCGGGCGCGGCTCGCTTCGCGCCGAGCACCTCATCCCACACTAGCTCGACGAGCGCGGCGGCGCGCCGCCAGGCGCTCCGCCGCTTCTTCGCCGAACCCGCCCGAGTCGGTGAACACGACCACCCCGGCGGCGTCGAGCAGCACGACCTGTGTGCGCAAGCCGCCGCCGTCGCCGATGAACGTCCGCGCTCGGGTCCCGTCGTCGTACAGGGTGACGACGTGCGCCCAGAGGCCCGGCGGCACGCCGCCGCGCATGCCGCCGTCGATCCAGCCCTGCAGCGGCCGCCACACGCGCGAAGAGATGATCGGCAACTCGTAGACGACGAGGTCCGGCAGCCGCTGTCCGGCGAACGCGGCCCACCGGTCGACGTCGTCCTGCGTCCCGCGCCGGTAGGCGCAGAGCAGCAGCGCCGGCGCGCCGGCGAGGTCCTCGGGAAAGCGCACGACCTCGCCCGAGAGGGCGCGCCCGGCCACCGACGGGAAGCGGCGGCCGATGCTGTCCGGCGACACGCTCACTCCTCCTCTTCTTCTTCCGGCAGCGGCCGCCCGTCGGGTCCCAGGCCCATCTCGCGCAGGGCCCTGCGCCGCCGCGCCCGCAGCGGTATGGTGGCCGCCCAGAGGAGGAGCAGGAAGGCGGCCATGCCGGCGGCCCAGATGAGCGCGAGCTTCACGCCGCTCGACCACACCAGCAGGAAGATGAAGAGCGCCGTGAAGGCGATGGCGGCGATGCGCCAGTAGAGCACGGCCTCCGGCCTCCTCAGCGGCGGCGCGGCGAGCGGAAGGCGGCGAGTTCGCCCGGCCGGGGCACCTCGTCGTCGCCGCCGGGCGTCGAGAGTCCCGCCTCGCGCCAGCTCCCCGCGGGACCGTCGTCCTCGGCGACATCGTTCGCACCGCGCAGGCCGTAGCGGCCGTGTCCCAGCTCGGTGACGATCGGGGAGTACGCGATGCGGTTGTTGAAGCTGGAGAGCTTCATGCCGGCGGCCAGGCAGGCGCGCTCGAGCTCGTGCCGCTCGGCCTCTCCGCCGGCCTCGGTGAGCGCGCGCAGCAAGGTGAGCTCGGTGGTCTCGAGAACGTCCTCGGCCAGCTGCCGGGTCTCCGCCACGACGAGGTCGCCGGCGACGGTCACTCCGGGGAGCCGCTGCGCAGAGCTCCGCCAGGATGTACTCGGGCATCACGAACTCGCGCATGCGCTCGTCGCGGCGGATGCCGGCGTGCAGGTCGTCCAGGCGCACCGCGCCGGTGATGCTGAGCACCTTGGCGACGCGCGACGCCACGGCGTTCTTGGCGACCGACGGCAGGAAGAACCAGCCCGTGCGCCGTTCGAGCCAGACGAAGTCGGCGGGCTCGGAGACGACCGCCGTGACCAGCTCGTCGTCGACCCAGACGGCGAGGTCGGCGGCGACGCGGCCCGTGACTTCCCCGACGCGGGCCGCGCCCGACCGGCGCACGATGGCGCGGGCGGTGTCGGCGACGGCGGCGATGACGGCCACCGTGTCGTTCCCCGGGTCCGGCGGGTCGGGCAGGACCACGGTGACGTCCTTGACCGTCTCGAGGCTGAAGGTGGGGTCGCGGCGGAGGATGGCTGCGGCCGTGAGCAGGCCGGCCGGGTCGAACGGCTGCGCGGAGATGTGCTCGTCGGCGAGGCGGCGGGCCAGGTCGTGCGCAGTCGTCGGCGCCGCGTGCGCGGCGAGGACGAGCGCGCGGTCGAGCGCCGGCGTCGGCTCCTGCTCGTCGCGGAGCCGCTGCGACAGCCGTTCGCACAGCTGCCGCACCCGCTCGCGGGTGATCTCGCCGAACTCGCGGCCGGTGACCTCCAGCGTGGCGCCGCCGCGTCCGTCCCAGCCCCAATGACGCACGGCCAGCTGCGCCGTGCGGCCGGGTTCGGCTCGTTCGGCGATGTCGGCCAGTTCGGCCTCGAGAGGGCGATCGGACAGCTCCACGGGGGTCTCCACTTCCACGCTGCTCGCTGGTCAGAAGGATACACCAGGCGGCCTCGGCGAGCGCGGGTGAAGAACCTCGTCCGTGGGCAGAATCGGCAGGTGGGGGTGCTCCCACGCTCACGCGGCCTGCATTATGATGTGCCGGACCGACCAAGCCCGCATCTGAGGGGAGCTCGATGGCCGACAAGGCGAAGGACAAGAAGAAGGCCGACGCTGCGGACGCATCGGGGCCGCTGCCGGACATGAGCACTCCGCCGGCCGAGAAGTCGGAGCACCACAAGAAGATCGACCGCGAGACCTACGAGGCCGAACTCGACAAGCTGCAGGTCGAGCTCGTCAAGCTCCAGGAGTGGATCAAGCACGCCGGGCTGCGCGTCGCGGTGATCTTCGAGGGCCGCGACGCCGCCGGCAAGGGCGGGACGATCAAGCGCGTCACCGAGCACCTCAACCCGCGCGTCGTGCGCATCGCCGCCCTGGCGACGCCGACGGAGCGCGAGCGCACCGAGTGGTACTTCCAGCGCTACGTGGAACACCTGCCGGCAGCCGGCGAGATGGTCCTCTTCGACCGCTCCTGGTACAACCGGCCCGGCGTCGAGCGCGTGATGGAGTTCTGCACGGAGGACGAGGTCTGGGAGTTCTTCCGCACCTGCCCCGAGTTCGAGCGCATGCTCATCCGCGGCGGGATCATCCTGCTCAAGTACTGGTTCAGCGTCAGCGACGAGGAGCAGGAGAAGCGGTTCCAGGCGCGCCTCAAGGACCCGCTCAAGGTGTGGAAGCTCAGCCCGATGGACCTGGCGAGCCGCATGCGCTGGCTGGAGTACTCGCAGGCCAAGGACGAGATGTTCAGCTACACGGACACCAAGGACTCGCCCTGGTGGGTCGTCAACGCCGACGACAAGCGCCGGGCGCGCCTCAACATGATCCACCACCTGCTCAGCCAGATCCCGTATGAGGACGTCACGCACAAGGACATGAAGCTCGAGGAGCGGCCGTCGGACAAGAGCTACGTGCGGCCGCCGATCGACAGCCAGACGTTCATCCCCGAGCTCTACTGACGCTCACCGGTGGTCGATCGCACCCGGTCGCGAGCGGCCCCGCGCTCGGTCCCTATCGCACCTTGACGATGGTGCGCCCGACGCCGCTCTGGTGGTTGCCGCCGAGGTCGACGGCGCGGTAGGTCACGGTGAAGACGCCGCGCGACGCCGGTCTCCACTTGATGCTCAGTCCTCGGCCGGTGGGCTGCCAGCCGGGATGGCCCGAGGCGACACGGCGGCCCTTCGCGTTGGTGACGACGTAGCTCACGTCGACCTTGGCGCTGAAGGGGTCGGCGGCTTTGAAGCCGAGCTTGGTGGCGGTTCGCACGCTGGTGGACTTGCCGGGCGGGGCGTACAGCTTGGGCCGGTAGAGGTCGACGACCAGGTTCTTGCCCACGCTGCTCTCGCCGAGGGTGGAGACCGCAGTGACGGTGAACGTCGGCCGGCCGCTGGCGAGATACTCGCCCGAGTCGGCCCGGCCGTCCCACGTCGCCGATCGGGCGCCGGCCGCGAGGTCGCCCAGCGTCAGCGTGCGCACGACCGTGCCTGCGGACAGGATGCGCACCGTGACTGCTGCCTTGCGCGTCAGCGTGAATCCCAGCTTGGTGACGTCACGGACGCCGTCGCCGTCCGGAGAGATCGTGACGGGGGTGGCGGCCGGGGAGCGGAGCGTCTTGTCGAGCGTGACCTTGAGTCCCTGCCGCGCGATGTTGCCGGCGGCGTCGCGACGCTCCACGTCGAAGCGGTAGAGGCCCTCGGGCGCTGCGACGAGGCCGCCGCCGGAGGTGATGCGGCCGTCCCAGGTGACGGAGTAGGAGCGAGCCTGGCGTGCGTGCCAGCCCTGGAGCCAGCGCACGACGCGGCCGGAAGTGTCCAGCACGCCGACACGGACGGCGCAGGCCTCGGCGGGACTGTAGGCGGCCGTGGCCGTCTCGGCCTGGCGGTCGCCGTTGGGGCTGAAGGAGGAGGGCGAGACGCCGGCGCCGGCGAGGCGGGGCGCCGCCGTGTCTACGGTGATCTGCGTCGAGGCGCTGGTCGCATCGCCGCCCGCCGGCGTGGCGGTGAGCTCGGCCGTGTAGACGCCGTCGGGTACGCCTGAGCCGTTCGAAGTCCCGTTCCAGGTGACGGCTGCCGCGGCGCCCTGGCCGCTCCACGACGCCACGGTCTGCCCGCCGGCGTCCTTGAGCGCGAGGCGCCAGTCGGCGGCGGCGGTGATGCCGACGTTCAGGCCGGTGGAGTCGAGTACGCCGTCTCCATTGGGGCTGATGAGCGGGGCGCTGGCGCTCAGGGTCGCCACGACGGCGGTCCCGATGCGTTTGGCCACGGCCGCGCGGATGGCCGGCAGCAGCGCGTAGAACGCAGTAACCGGGGCACTCGGTGTAGTTGGCCTGACGGTGGCCCGCGATGACCGGCAACTTCACCGTGGCGCCCTTCGCGTACTTCTCCGTGGCGCCGCAGACAAGCTTGGCCGTTCCCGAGGGATCGAGCCCGCAGATGGCGAGCTTCCAGGCGAGGAGCCGCTCGAGGGCCGCCACCGCTTCGGCGGGCGGCGCCACGTCGATGAACGTGCCGATGACCGAGATCCCCGTGCTGCCGGTATTGAAGCCGTACACGTGGGCGCCGACGACGCCACGGGTGACGCCGCCGTACCGGCCCTCGTAGATGGTCCCGAAACGGTCGACGAGGAAGTTGTAGGCGATGTCGTTCCAGTGCAGGCTCTGCGTGTGGTAGGCGTAGATGCCGCGCACCAGTGCAGGTGCGTCGGCGCGGGAGTAGAGGTTGCCGCTCGCGGTGTGGTGGATGATCGCGACCTTGACGGGGGCGTAGGCGGGCGCGGCCGCACGCAGGCTCTCGTCCGCGCCCCATTCCGAGCGGGTGACGATCACCGGGGCCGATGTGGCGGCGGAGGCCGGCGACACGAAGCTGACGCCGGCCACGGTGGCCGCCAGGCGACGCGCGGCTCCGGTCACCCGCGCCGCGACGCTCCCGTCTTGTGTGGGGTCGATGGCGATGAGGCGGACGCCGGTGAGGACGGCAGGTCCGCGGGAACCACTGTCGGCCGCCACCTGCACATAGCGCGCCGCGCCGGTCCACAGCGGGTCCGTGTACGCCGTGGCGGCGCTGCCCTCTCCGGCGATCTCGAGCGGCGCTTCGAGCCACGGGCCCCAGGTGGCGCCGTCGATGCTGGTGCGCAGGTGGAGAGCGACGCCGCCGCTGGCGGGCACATCGCAGGTGACTCCGGCCATCGTGAAGCTCTCGCCGGCGTCCATGGTGACGGGGGCCTCGGCGTCGCGAGCGGACGCGCGCGCGACCGCGAGCCGGCCGTCGCCGGGAACGTGCAGCGTCTGCAGGCGCACAGAGGGCGCGCGCATCCAGGCCGCGGCCGCGCCGCTTGCACGGGGGGCGATCCAGACGGCCACGAGAAGCGCGGCGAGCGCGACGGCGCCCGTCGCGAGCGCGCGCGTGAGGCTGGGGTGCCGTGCCGTGAACGAGTGTGTCATGTGGACGCCTGGTCTCCCGCCGGTCGGGTCGCTGCTCGTGCAACGCCGGCGCCGGGCTGACCCTAGCACAGGAGAAGTGAGCACGCCTTGCTTCAACGAGGTCGGCCGTCCCCCTCGCTTCCTTGAGCAAGAAGTGGGGTCAGGCAGGCGGCTCGGCCTGCCTGTCGTGCCGAAGCAGCACCGAAGGCAAAGGCCCGCCGCGCGTCAGTCCGTGCCCTCCTCGCCGCCGAAGGGCTCGCCGACGAACGGGAGGTCGGGGAGATCCTCGAGGTAGCCGGCGACGGCGCGGGCGGCGGCGTCGACCAGCTCGGCCTCGGCGAGTGCGGCCTCGAGTGCAGCGCCGCCGGCAGCGGCGGACGCCTGCGCGAGCTGGACGCAGAGGTGCACGAAGGCGGCGGGAGACGGCGCCCGCGCCGCCCCGAGTCCGGCTGTGGGCACGGCGGTGACCCAGACCAGCTCGTCGTCGACGGGCACCGGGGAGACGGGGCGCCGGCGCGGTCCAGCGACCGGCGTGCAGCCGGCCAGGGACAGCGACGGACGATCCAGGGCGAGGGGTGAAGGATGGCCATACGCGGAGGAGCCGGGCGCTGAGTCTGGTCTGGGCATGGCGGCTCCTCACGTGTCACGGTGGACGGACAGGGAACGCCGCCGCAGGGCCGGTGACGCAGGGTCTGCAGCGACCGCGTCCTGGCCGGCTGCCGGAGCAGCCGGGGCCTGCGGCGGCGTTCGCGTCGCAGAGTAGCAGGCGGGGCGGACAGATGTTCGTGCCGGAGGGGGTTCCGATTCCGCCGGTTCCGGCTAAGATACGTCACCAGCTCTTGACCACCCCAAGCGAAGGAGTCGCCATGTCGGACAGCGTGTATCGCGTGATGGAAGTAATCGGCTCGAGCTCTGAGTCGTGGGAGAAGGCAGCGAGGAACGCCGTGGAGAAGGCGGGGATCCATCGCGAGGACCTGCGCATCGCCGAGGCCGTCGAGTTCGACATGAAGATCGAGGGCAAGGCGATCGTCGCCTACCGCACGAAGGTGAAGATCTCGTACAAGTACCACGAGATCGTGTGACGCGGCGGCCGCGCGGAGCGCGGCCGCCGGTGTGAACGACGCCCGGGGGCGGCGGCGCGCAGCGCCGCCCCCCGGGCGTCTTCGCGTGAGGCCCGACGCGGTCGCGAGCCGCCGACCCCCAAAGCTCTCTGACGGTCCGCCGGGAGCATGCGCCCGCGGCGAGGCCGGAATCGAGAGGGGTGTCCGGCCGCAGGCTACTCGAGGCCGAGGCGCGCGAGCTGCGCCGCGAAGGCGTCGGTCTCCAGGTGGAGCATGGCGGCCGCCTCCTCGAGGCTGAGGCGGCCGCTGCGCAGGGCCACGAGCGCCCAGGCGCGCATGGCGGCCGGCACGCGCAGCACCGCCGGCCCTCCGTACTCTCCCGGCGGGAGCGCCTCCCTCGGCGTGAGGTGGGCAAGCGTGTCGCGCAGGCCGCCGAGGTACGCCTGGCGAGGCAGCACCTCCCACTCGTGCCGGTGGAGCTCTCCCCGGAGGACCTGGAACTGCTTGGCGTGCAGCCGGCCCGCGGCCCGGGAGCGGTAGAGCGCGGACCAGGCGCTGATGCCGAAGGCGTTGCCGAGGTCCAGCAGGTCGTCCACGTCCACGGGCCGCGGCGCCTGGCCTTTGCGCTCATACCAGCGCTGCACGGCGCGCACCGGCGCCAGCAGTTCCTCGGCGAAGTCGTTGGCGGCCGCCTCGGGGGGGACGTTGCGGCTCCACTCGACGCGTGCGTCGACCACGTCGCCGTGTCCCAGCACCAGGTGCGCGAACGCGTGCGCGAGCGCGAAGCGTTGCAGGATCACGGGCCGCGCGGCGTTGACGAAGACGAACGGGACGCCTGCCGCGGTGAACGCGGCGGCGACCGGCCGGTCGGGGGCGGGGCAGGTCGCTCGCGTCCCCGACCCGGGCGACGACGATCTGCGCCCCGTAGCCGTCCTCGAGCAGCGGCACGAGGTCGGGGAGCGGGCCGTCGTCGGGGTCGACGTGGAGTTCGCTGCGCCAGAAACGGGCGACGCGGTCGAAGAGGACGTCGCCCGCCGCGGGGCCGGGGCGCAGGGAAGAGGCCGTGTGCGCGACGCGCTCCGGCTTGCCCTCCGCCGAGTGGCCGGTGCTCCAGCGCTGTGCCGGCTCGGTGGCCTGGGCCAGTCCGCGCAGCGCGAACCAGTCACGCGTGACGCCGGCCACTTCGTCGGGCAGGCCGGCGATCAGGGGCGCGTCGGGCGGCGCGGACGCGCTCCTGCGCGCCGCCGGGGCCGCACGGCCTGCTCTCGGGTGCGCGCCGGTGGAGCGGCTGCGCGCAGGCATGGCAGGGGCGGACGCCACGTTCTGCATGCGCGGCAAGGGGGCCTGGCCGCGAGCATCCTGCGCGACGGGGCCGCGCCTCGAGGTCGGTACGGAGGTCGTGCGCGACGGGCTCGGCGCTGGAGGCCAGGATCCTCATCGAGATCGTCGGACGAGCGGGAGAAGGCCACGCTTCGCATCGGGGCGACGGGCACTTCGAGCGACCGGTACCGCTCCGGGGCGGCATCCGCGGTCCTGCCGCGCCGGCCGGGGCGTCGCCGGCGCCTTTGAGCAGCACGTCCGCCGAGACGTGCAGCGCGTCCGCGAAGCGCTGCAGTTCGTCGGCGGAGAGGCGGCGTCGCCCGGCCTCGATGCGGCTGACGGCGGACTGGTCGATGCCCACCCACTTGGCCAGGGCGCGCTGGCTCCAGCCCTGCTCCTCGCGCAACTGCGCGATCAGACTGCCTATGCTCGCGTGATGCTCGTCGCGCATCGTTTCCGTCTCCTCCGCCGAGTACACTTGTGCATCACTGTACGCCACAGTATGCCCGCCCTCCTGCAACGCTGCACACTTGCGGGGCTTGGATGTGATGTTATAATAGCATCATATAGAGGGAAGAACACGAATGCGACGATGACGCAGAGTCATCGAGACGGGATCTACAGGAGGAGTCGCTCGCCGGCCGGGCCGGGCCGGCGAGCGACCACGGAGACGGAGGTGCGTCATGACGGAGCAGAACGAAGCATTGGGAGGCGCGGCGCTCGTGGAGGCGCTGCAGCTGGGAGAACGGCAGGCCCACGGGCCGCTGGCGGTGTTCCCGCTGCGGCTGCACGGCGGCCCCGGATCGGCCTACATCACGCTGCGCGAGGCGATCGCCCGCGAGGCCGCGGTGGTCACGGAGGTGAGTGAGGGCGGCTCGGTGCCCGAGCTGCGCGTCGTCAACAAGGGGGACGCGCGCATCCTCGTGCTCGACGGCGAGGAGCTGCGCGGCGCCAAGCAGAACCGCGTGCTCAACACCAGCATCCTGATCGGCAAGCACAGCAGCCTGGTCGTCCCGGTGAGCTGCACCGAGCAGGGCCGCTGGTCCTACGCCTCGCGCGAGTTCGGCGAGAGCGAGATCGTGGCCGACCGCCAGGTGCGCTACGCGATGAAGGACAGCATCAACGCGTCGCTGGCCTCCGGCGCCGGGCACCGCTCAGACCAGGGCCGCGTGTGGCACGAGGTCGGCGCGCTGCACGAGCGCCACGGCACGATGTCGCCGACGTCCGCCATGCGCGACGCCTACCAGACGCGCAAGGGCGACCTCGACGCCGTGCTGGCGGCGTTCCCGCTGCAGGACGGCCAGCAGGGGATGCTCGTGCTGCACGGCGCGCGCGTGGTCGGTCTCGACCTCGTCTCGCGCGCGCCGCAGTACGCCGAGCTGCACGACAAGCTGCTGCGCAGCTACGCCTTCGAGGCGCTGGTGCGGGACGGCGAGCCGGGCGACAGGGCCGTCGCCGACGCGTTCCTCGAGCGGATCGCCGACCTGCCCGGGCGCCGGTACAAGAGCCCGGGCCTCGGCTGGGACGTGCGCTACGAGGGCGGCGGCGTGCTCGGGTCCGCCCTCACCTACCGCGGCAGCGCGGTGCACGCCGCGTTCTTCGACGTCGGCGGCGTGCGCGGCACGTCCGGTGACGGCACGACGGGCGGCGATCCTCAGGGCCAGCGCCGCCCGCGCCCGGAGTGGCGCATCGCCGACGCGCGCGAGCGCGCCCGCCGGCGGCAGGCGCGCTGAGTCCCGGCGTCCCCGCCCGACAGAGACTGAAGAAGGAGCGCACCATGGACAAAGACAAGCGCGACAGGGCCTACAGGGCCGCCGCCACCATCACCCGCGAGCAGCTTCGCCGCGACGCGCCCGAGCGGGCGCGCACCCTGGACGACGTCCAGGCCAGCGACGTGGTCGTGGTCGCGGGCTGCTACGACCACGTCGAGTCCGTGCTCGGCGCCCTCGAGGTGCCGCACGTGCTCGTCCAGCCGGAGCAGGTCGACCGCCTCGAGCTCCGGCCCGAGCAGCTGCTCATCGTCAACTGTCCGGGCCAGGTATCCGGTGCGGCCATCGCCCGCATCCGCCGCTTCGTCGAGGCGGGCGGCAGCCTGTTCACCACCGACTGGGCGCTCAAGCACGTCATCGAGCCGGCGTTTCCGGGCGTGCTCGCCTTCAGCAAGCGGCCGACGCCCGACGACGTGGTGCGCATCGAGGTCAGGGACCGCGACAACCTCTACCTGCAGGGCGTGCTCGACGGCCAGGACGACCCGCAGTGGTGGCTGGAGGGCTCCTCGTATCCCATCACCGTGGTCGACCAGGAGCGCGTGCGGGTGCTCATCACCAGCCGCGAGCTCGAGGAGAAGTACGGCGAGGCGCCGGTGGCGGTGTGGTTCCGCTGGGGCGAGGGCGACGTCTTCCACATGATCAGCCACTACTACCTGCAGCGGACCGAGCTGCGCACGCAGCGCCATGCCGGCGCCGCGGCGACCTACTTCGCCGAGAAGGGGGTCGCGATGAGCGCCGCGATGGAGCAGGACCTGGGCGACCTGTCGCTCGCGGACGTCGAGTCCGCCAAGCCGTCGGCGGCGTTCATGGCCAACATCATCATCGACAAGAAGAGCCGGCAGCGGAAGGACGTGAGTCCGGGGAGGCGGAGACGGTCGGCCGGGATCGAGCACGTCCGGCCGGCCGCCGCCTTGGGGTAGGCTGAGAGCATGTCCGCCTGGTCTCCGCTCCAGTACCGTGTGTACCGGATACTGTGGATCGCCCTCCTCGCGTCCAACATCGGCACCTGGATGCAGGCCGTGGGGGCCGCCTGGATGATGGTCCAGCTGAACGCCTCGCCGGCGATCGTCGCGCTGGTGCAGACGGCGACCTACCTGCCGGTCGTCTTCGTCGGCGTCCTGGCCGGCGCCGCCGCCGACATGGTGGAACGGCGGCGCCTGCTCCTGATCACCCAGGGGTTCATGTTCGCGGCGGCCGGCGGGCTGGCCGTGTTCGCGGCGCTGGACGCCGTCACACCGCTGCTGCTTCTCGGCTTCACGTTCGCGCTGGGCTGGGCGCCGCGTTCAACTTCCCGGCCTGGCAGGCGATCCAGCCCGAACTGGTACCCGCGCACGAGCTCAAGCAGGCGGTGACGCTCGGCGGCGCCAACATCAACCTCGGCCGCGCGATCGGCCCGGCGATCGGCGGCCTGCTCATCGCCGCCGCCGGCCCGTGGCTGGTGTTCGCCCTGAACGCCGCGTCGTTCGCCTTCGTGCTCGTCGTGCTGTGGCGCTGGAAGCGGCCGGTGGAGGAGGTCGTCGGACCGCCCGAACGCTTCGCCGGGGCGGTCCGCGCCGGCGTCCGCTACGCCATGTTCTCGCACATCCTGCGCGGCGTGCTGGTCCGCTCGTTCGCGTTCGGCGTGGCCAGCGCCGGCCTGATGTCGCTGCTGCCGGTCTACGCCAGCCAGGTGCTGGGCTGGGGCTCCGGCGGACTCGGCCTGCTGTTCGCGGCCATGGGCGCCGGGGCGGTCGCGACCGCCGCGGTGATCCCGCGGGTGCGCGACTACCTCAGCGCCGATAGGGTGTTCGCGGCCGGCAGCGCGCTCGTGGCGGCGGCGCTGGTCGCGCTGGCGCTCGTGCACGCGCCGGCGCTCGCGGTGGTCGCCACGTTCGTGGCCGGGGTGGGCTGGCTGTTCTGCCTCTCGACGCTCAACGTCGCCTCCCAGGAGGTGTTGCCGGGATGGGTCCGCGCCCGCGGGCTCGCTCTCTACCTCACCGCGATCTCCGCCGGCATCGCCCTCGGCAGCGCCCTGTGGGGCAAGCTGGCCACTCGAGCCAGCGTGCCGGCGGCGTACGCGTGGAGTGCGCTCCTGATCGTCGTCACCGTCGCACTGGCCTGGCACTGGCGGTTCGACCACATCGCCGACGTGGACCTGCGGCCGGCGCCGATGGCGGCGCCCGAGGCGCGGCTGGTGGAGGACGAGCACGCCGGCAGCCCGGCGCTGGTCGTCGTCGCCTACCAGATCAGGCCGGAGGTCGAGGACGAGTTCCTGCGCGCCCTTCGCCTGGTGGGCAGGGTGCGCCGGCGTACCGGCGCCACCGACTGGTCGGTGTACCGCGACGCGGACAAGCCGTATCGCTTCGTCGAGACGTTCGTGCTGTCGAGTTGGGACGAGCACATGCGTCAGCACCAGCGGCGCACGGTCACCGACTTCGAGCTCCAGCAGGAACTGCACCGGTTTCTTCTGGAGGGGACGGAGCCGACGGCGAAGCACTTCGTCGCGCCGCCCGAGCCGCCGATGCGGTTCTGGCTGCGCTGAGCCGCAAGCGTCACGGCGGCAGCGGGTCTGCGCCGCCCGCTGTGCGCACGTCGCGCCGCGGCCGTGCGCACCGTCGCGCCGCCCGCTGTGCCGGCCGTCCCGGTCTCCGGCACGGACTCCGGGTAGAGCACCTCGATCTCGGCGGCGCGGTCGGCGATGCGCTCGCGCAGCGCGCCGTCGGCCTCTTGGGCGAGCCAGGCGCGCAGCGTCTCGTGCTCGCCGGGGTCCGGCGGCTCGACCAGCTCGCGCAAGAACGGGTGGACGAAGCCGACCGAGGTGTCCACCGTGAACAGCACGGCGTCGCGGGCGCGGGTCACGCCGACGTAGACGACTCGTCGCTCCTCCTCGACCTCGGCCGGCGCTCCAGCGCGAGACGTCGCAGTCGTAGTCAGGGATGACGACCGAGTGGTACTCGCGGCCCTTGGCGGCGTGGATGGTGCCGATGACCACCCGGTCCTCTTCGGACTCCTCGCGCGCCAGCGTGTCGTCGGCGACATCCTCGTGCGCCTCCTCGTCGGCGCGCAGGCGGTCCCAGGTGCGCAGGTAGGTCGCCGGGTCCGGATAGGTCTCGGCGAGCAGGAGGAGCGAGTCGAAGACCTCGAGGGGGCCGGCGCCGTCGGAGCCCGCGCCGGCCGCGGCCGCGTCGGCCTCCGCGGCCCAGTGGTCGTCGAGCCCGAAGGCCTCGACGACCGTCCACACGAAGTCCTCCGAAGTGAGGGCCGGATCGGCGAGCTCGGACCTCAGCTTCGTCGCGAGCTCCACGAGCGCGGTGAGGGGGCGCGGCCCGGCCGGAGGCTCCTTGGCCGCGGCCGCCCTCAGGTGCGCCCACGGCTGCTTGGCCGCGCCGGCGGCTTCGACGACCGCGGCGCTCGCGCGCCGGTCCGGCCGGCCGAGCACGGCCGCGAGACCCGCGGCGGGCAGCTCGTCCGGCGCGCGCACCAGGCACAGGTGGGCGCGCAGGAGTCTCGCGGCAGGATGCGTGAACAGCTTGCACCCGAGGGCCGGCGTCCGCGGCACGTCGCCGGCGTCCAGTGCGAGCGCGACCAGGAGCTGCTGCGAGCGGTAGCGACAGAGCACGGCGAGGTCGCGCCAGTCGCAGGCGAGCCGCGCCTTCTCCGCGCGCAAGAAGGCGCAGATCGCCCCGGCGCGCTCCGGCCAGGACGGCGCGCCGAAGAACCTCACGGCGCCGTCCTGCGCCCCGGCGCGCGGCCGGATCTCCTTGGCTTCGCGCACCCGGTTGTTGGCGACCAGCCGGGCGCCGGTCTCCACCACCGCACGCGAGCAGCGGTAGTTGGTGCACAGCGTGTACGTTGCCGACCACGGCCTGGGAGGCATCCGCCGGTGGAACTCGAGGATGCCGCGCGGGTCGGCCTGCCGCCAGCCGTAGATGAGCTGGTCGTCGTCACCCACGACGAACAGGCGGCGGTGAGGCCGCGAGAGCAGATCCACGAGGGCCAGTTGCGCTCCGTTGAGGTCCTGGAACTCGTCCACCAGCACGTGGTCGAAGCGGCTCTGGATGAAGTCGCGGTGAGCGCGGTCGGCGAGCATGTCGGCGACGGCGAAGTAGATCTGGTCGTCGAAGGACTGCAGCCCGGTGGCAGCCTGAGCGCGAGCGTACTGCGCGTGGGTGGCCGCGAAGGGGATGGTGACGATGCGGCGTCTCGGTGACGCACTCGACCTGGACCTCGACGCCGCCCACGGGCTCGAGGGCCGCGCGCACGCGCGTGAGGCCGTTCATGAAGGCGCCGACCGGGTCGCTGCCGCGGCGCGGCTTGAGCTCGCGCAGCGACACGCCGGCGGTCTCCATGGCCCGGGCCATGAGCGCGCGGAGCGAGCGGCCGTCGTGGTCGAGCGAGAAGCGCGCTCGCAGGACCTCACGCTGGTAGCGGTAGCCGAAGGCATTGAAGGTGGCGCAGTGGACGCCGGGCGGACGCACGTCGCCGGCGTCCGGCGGATGCTCGGCAGAGGCCGAACGCGTGGACCGCCGCCGGCGGGCGACGCGGGCGTCCGGCGGCGATCCGAGCCGCCGCGTTGTGCGGATGCCGAGCGCCGCGAGCCGCTCCTCCAGCTGCTCGGCGGCCTTGCGGTTGAAGGCGAGCATGAGGATGCCGGCCGGGTCGGCGCCGCGGTCGACGAGCTCGACGACGCGGCTCACGAGTGTCTTGGTCTTGCCCGAGCCCGCCGGAGCCAGGACGCGCGCCGGTCCTCGCGTGTGCTCGACGGCCGCGCGCTGGGCGTCGTCGAGCCGCGCCGCGTCGGGGCCGCTCGCGGGCCTGCGCGGGGACGCCGGGCTCGCGGACGCAGCCGGCGCCGGAGCGGCGAGCGGGGGAGCGCCGGACGCGGCAGCGGTGAACGATGGAGGGGGCGGCGAGGGAGAGCCCGGTCCGCGGGCCGCCGCCCCCAGCAGGCGGCCGATATCCTCCAGGTCCAGCGCGGCCGCCTCGCCGACGTCGAGGCTGCGCGGCGCGAGCACCTCGGCGCCGAACGAGAGGCCGATGCAGAACGGGAGGCCGCGGGCGACCAGCGGATGGACGAATCCCAGCAGGACGTCGGTGGCCTGTGCGGCGAACTCCTCGGCCGTGCCGCTCCAGTGCCAGAGGCCGACCGGTGGGTCGCCGCCGAGCAGGGAGCGACGCGGCTCGCCGGGGTCCTCCGTCCACGAGCGGCGTGCGGCGAACCGGACGCCCGGCGCGGCCGCCGCCGCTCGCTGCGCGAGGTCGCGGCGGCGCGGCACGTCGAAGCACAACAGCCGGGGACCCGTGGCCGCCGCGACCGGAAGGGCGGCGGCGTGCCGGTGGTCGGATCGCTTGTCGGTGGCGGTGCTCATAGCCGGGCCGGCCAGGTCTGCGCGCTTCGACCGGCCGGCCATCGACGCTAGCAGGCCGGCGCGTGCGCTTCGAGGGTGACGAGGGTGGACGTTGGCTGCGGTCGGCGGGCGAGTGGCCGGCGAGGCGAAGCGGCGGGCGAGCAGCCCGGGAGGGACGGAGCGGCGCGAGTGGCGGGCGAGAGGCCGCCGCCGGTCAGCGCAGTTCGGCAGACAGCGCGGCGGCGAACGGGATGAGCTTGACGGTCGCCTCGTGGCGCAGCTGCCGCGGGTCCGCGCACTCGCCGAAGCCGAGGCGGACGCGGTCCAGGGCGTCGGCGTCCTTGAGCAGCCAGAGGACGCGGAGGGCGCGCTCCGGCTCCGCCAGACGGCGCGCCGGGTCGTCGCTGGCCGCCAGCTCGGCGGCCAGCCCGGGGGCTTCGCCGTCGCGCAGCGAGTGGCGCAGGATGGCGAAGCGCACGAGTGCGGCGGCGTCCGCCGCGAGGTCTGCGAGCAGGCCCATCTCGTCCGCCCGCTCGACGCTGCTTGCGCCGTGCCCCGGCTCGACGCCGTCGCCGAAGCGCCCGATGTCGTGCAGAAGCGCGGCGCGCAGGACGAGCTCGCGGTCGGCCTCGCTCCACGCCAGGTGCTCGAGAAGCCGCTGCGCGTGGACGTGCACCCGCTGCGTGTGCGTGACGCCGTGCAGGCTCGAGAAACGCCGGAACCAGTCTTGCTCGACGTCAGGCCGTCGCGCCAGCCAGGCGCGAGCCTCGGCGCGCAGGGGGTCGGCCGCGGCGTCGTCGGCGGGCAGCGCGGCATCAGAAGGAAACGTCATGCGCTACAGCATAGCGGGCGCGCCGGACGGCGGGCGCCGGCTCGCCGGTCGGCGCGGCGTCTTCGTCGGTCGTCTGGTACGCTCGCTTCATGGACGAGACCGGCATCGACCCGGCCCTGCGCGGCCGGATGACGGTCGTCGAGGGCGACATCACGCGGCTCGACGTCGACGCCATCGTGAACGCAGCCAACAGCTCGCTGCTCGGCGGAGGCGGGGTGGACGGCGCCATCCATCGCGCCGCCGGCCCCGGCCTGTTGGCCGAGTGCCGCGCTCTGGACGGCTGCCCGACGGGAGAGGCTCGCATCACCGGCGGCCACGACCTGCCGGCGCGGCATGTCATCCACACCGTGGGGCCGGTCTACGGCGACCATCCGCCGGCTGAGGCCGAGCGCCTGCTGCGCTCCTGTTACCTGGAGTCGCTGCGGCTGGCGGCCGGGGCGGGGCTGGAGACGATCGCGTTCCCCGGCATCTCCACCGGCGCCTACGGCTATCCCAAGGCGGAGGCGTGCGCGGCCGCCGTGAGCGCCGTCGCCGGCTGGCTTGCGGCGCACGAGCTGCCGCGCGTCGTCACGTTCTGCTGCTTCAGCGCTGTGGACGCGGCGCCGTACCGGGCGCTGCTCGGGCTCTCGAGCTAGCCGCGCTTCCGGCCACGTGCGGCCGTGCGTGCGACCTCATACGCTGGCCTACTAGGCGAGCCGGTGCTGGACAAGTACACTCGGGGCAGAAAGAAGCCCGCGCGCGTGCGGGCGCCATCGTGCCGTGCACCGCACGGCTGGTGCGGCAGCTGACAGGCCGCAGAAGGGGGAGGTGGGCAACAGTGAGCGTCTTCCATTCACTGACCAGACGGCGGGGGCCTGGGCTGCTGGTCTTGGCCGCGGTGCTGGTCGCGCTCGTTGCGCTGGCCGCCGGGTGCGGCAGTTCGAGCACGAGCTCGAGCACTAGTCCGACGCCGGCCGCCAGCGCGTCGACTGCGACCATGGGCTGGACGGCGGCGGATCTCGCCGCCATCCAGGCCGACCCGGCGCTCAAGGCCATGCTGCCGAGCAGCATCACCGAGCGCCAACAATCTGCGCGTCGCCAGCGACATCCCGTATCCGCCGTGGGAGATGTACGACCCGCCGACCAGCAAGAACCCGGCCGGCTTCGACTACGACCTCTCGCAGGCGATCGGCGCCAAGATCGGCATCCCGACGTCGTTCAACGAGACCCCGTTCGACAGCATCATCCTGTCGATCAAGGGCGGCAAGAACGACATGATCATGTCGGACATGTACGACAACCTCGAGCGTGAGCAGCAGGGCGTCAGCTTCGTCGACTACGCCTACGACGGCACGTCCGTGCTCGTCAAGAAGGGCAACCCGGACGGCGTCAGCACCCTGGACAGCCTCGCCGGCAAGACGGTGGCGTGCGAGAGCGGCACCACCCAGCAGGCCTTCCTGCAGAAGCTCAACAAGACGTTCGCCAGCTCGGGCAAGGCCGAGATGAAGATCCTGGCTCTCCCGAACCAGCCCGCGGCGCTGCTCGCGGTCACCAGCGGGCGCGCGGTCGGCGACCTCACCGACCACTCGACCGCGTCGTACATCGCCGAGACCACCAACAACGGCGCCACCTTCGAGGTCGTCGCCGACCCGACCGCCCCTCAGGGCTATGAGCCGCAGCTCGTCGGCGTCGGCATCGTGGCCAAGAACACCGGCCTCATCAACGCCGTGCAGCAGGCGCTGCAGGACCTGATCGACGAGGGCGCCTATGCAGAAGATCATCGGCAAGTACGGGCTGATCCCGGTGCAGGCGGCCGAGGTCAACCAGGGCAGCAAGCCGATGCCCACGACCAGCTCGTCTCCATGACGCTGACGCGGCATGGAAGCGTCTAACCTGGATCCGGGAATGGCGGCGGCCGGGGGACCGGCCGCCGCCTCCCGCCCGGAAGTGATCAAGGCCATCCCCGTCCGCCACTGGGGACGGTGGATCAGCGCGGTCATCGTCGTCTACCTGCTGGTCGCGCTCATCTACTCGTTCATCAAGAGCCCCAACGTCGACTGGGCCACCGTCGGCGAGTACATGTTCAAGCCGCTCACGCTGCGGGCGCTCGCGCTGACCATCGAGCTGACGATCGTCACGATGGTCGTCGGCGCGGTCGGCGGCACCGTCCTGGCGGTCATGCGCCTCTCGGACAACCCGGTGCTCTCCTGGATCGCCTGGGGCTACATCTGGTTCTTCCGCGGCACCCCGGTCTACGTGCAGATCATCCTGTGGGGCAACATCGGCGTGCTGTGGACGAAGTTCTACGCCGGGCTGCCGTTCACGGGCCTGGTGCTCGGTTCGACCGACAGCGGCACGCTGGTGAACAACCTCTTCGTCGTAGCTGTACTGGCGCTGGGCCTGAACGAGGCGGCGTACGCGGCCGAACTGGTGCGCGCCGGCATCATCTCCGTCGACGCCGGCCAGACCGAGGCCGCCTCCTCACTCGGCATGTCGCCGCTGCTGATCACGCGTCGCATCGTGCTTCCGCAGGCGATGCGCGTGATCATCCCGACGATGGGCAACGAGACCATCAGCATGCTCAAGACGACCTCGCTGCTCGCGGTCCTGGGCGGCGGCATCGAGCTCTTCGGCCGCCTGCAGAGCATCTACTCGCAGACCTTCCAGATCATCCCGCTGCTCGTGGTCGCGTCGGCCTGGTACCTGATCGTGACCTCGGTCCTGACCGTGGGTCAGGCTCGGCTGGAGGCTCACTTCGGCAAGGGCTTCGGCGCCGAGGAGACCGAGGCGGCGGAGAAGCGCGCCGCGCGCAGGGCTCAGCGCGCGGACGACAAGCTCGCGAAGGAGGCCCGTCATGGGTGACGGCGGCCACCTCGTCGACGCCGCCGCCGCCGCGGCGGCGGCCCACGGCCAGCCCATGGTCAAGGCCGAGCAGGTCTGGAAGTCGTTCGGCAAGCTGGACGTGCTCAAGGGCGTCGACTTCGTCGTCCAGCCGCAGCAGACGTTCGTGCTGCTCGGCCCCTCGGGCGGCGGCAAGTCCACGCTGCTGCGCTGCATCAACCACCTCGAGAAGATCGACGCCGGCCGGCTCTACGTCGCCGGCGAGCTGATGGGCTACCGCGAGAAGGGCAACGTCCTGCACGAGATGAAGGCGAAGGACGTGGCCAGGCAGCGCGCCTCCATCGGCATGGTCTTCCAGCGCTTCAACCTGTTCGCGCACAAGACCGCCATCGAGAACGTGATGGAGGCGCCGGTCAGGGTGCAGCACACCTCACCACAAGCAGGCGGAGCAGGAGGCGATCGACCTGCTCTCGCGCGTCGGCCTCGGCGAGAAGCTCGACACCTACCCGGCGCAGCTCTCCGGCGGCCAGCAGCAGCGCGTCGCCATCGCGCGGGCCCTGGCCATGAAGCCGAAGCTGATGCTCTTCGACGAGCCCACGTCGGCGCTCGACCCCGAGCTCGTCGGCGAGGTGCTCGACGTGATGAAGCAGCTCGCCGTCGACGGCATGACGATGGTCGTCGTCACCCACGAGATGGGCTTCGCCAAGGAGGTCGCCGACGGCGTCGCGCTCATGGACGGCGGCGTGATCGTCGAGCAGGGGCCACCGAAGGAAGTGCTGGAGAACCCCAAGGAGGACCGCACGAAGCTGTTCCTCTCCAAGGTGCTCGTCTAGAAGACCTGACGGGAACGACGGGCGCGGGCGGCGACTACGCCTCCCGCGCCCGCTCCGCGTACGGTGCGGGCCGATCCTCGCCGCCGGGCGGCGAACGCCGGGACAATCGCGTACCCTTGGTCGAGGGATCCCGCGTGCCCGCGCGCGGGGGACGCGACCGAGAGACGGAGGCGGCAGTGGCCGGCGCCAGGTGGAGCGACTTCGGCAGTATCTGGAAGACCATCCGTGAGGTCGACGTCACGGCCATCCGCCGTGAGGCGGAACACGACGTCGTCCTCGCTTGCGTCGGCGACCGCGCGGCCCTGACGCAGGCCCACGAGTTGCTGCTCGATGGGCCGGACCTGTACCCGTCGCCCTTCGCCGCCCTGGGGTTCGTGCCGCTCGACCAGGTGCACGAGCGCGAGCGGCTCATCAGCGAGGCCGACCTGCTGGTCGTGATGCTGCACGCCGACGTGACGCTGGCTCCCGCCGAGGTCGCCGGGCTCCAGCGGCTGGAAGCACTCTCGCCGCGGCGGCGGCTGCTCGTGCTCGTCGGCGAGCCGGCCGCGCCCGAGCGGAGCGTGCTGCGGCGGCTCGACGAAGGCCGCACGCTCGTCCTGCGGCCGCGAGCCGCGGATGCGCGGGACCGGCTCGCAGGGGCCGTACTCGACGCTCTTCCTTCCGACCGCCGCCTCGCCGCGACGCGCCGCATCCCCGGCCTGCGGCCCCACTACGCGCACAAGCTGACGACCGAGGTCTCGCTCTCCAACGGAGCGTTCGTGGTCGCCTCTGGCCTGCCGTCGCTGGTGCCCGTCCTCAACATCCCCATTGCCGCCGCCGACACCGTGGTGCTGACCAAGAACCAGGCGATGATGGTCTACCGGCTGGCGCTCGCCTTTGGTGCGCCGCCGGAGTTCCAGCGGCGCATGATGGAGATCACCCCGGTCATCGGCGCCGCCGTGATGTGGCGCCAGGTCGCCGGCGGGCTGGTCGGGCTCATCCCCGGCTATGGGATCGTGCCCAAGACCGCCGTGGCGTTCGCCGGCACCTGGATCACCGGCAGCGCCGCCGAGCTCTACTACTCCACGGGGCTGGTCTCGAAGGACGACCTGCGGCGGTTCTCGGAAGAGGCCATGGCCAGGGCCAAGGCGATGGCCGGCGAGATGGCGCGCCGTGCCCGGGAGGCGCGCGACGGCGCCAGCAAGGCGGCTGCGGGCGCGCGCAGGGTCCGGGACGGCGCGCGCCGGGTGGGCGACGGCGCCCGCAGGGCCGGCCGCAAGACCGCGCAGGTGCGCGAGGGCGCCAGGCGGCTCACGCGCGGGCGCCCGGCCGCGACGGACGGTTCGGGGGCCGGCGGCGCGCCGGCCGAGTTCCCGAGCGCGCCGCCGGCTCCTCCCGAGCGGCCGTAGGCGGGCGCAGCGGGAGCGGGGTCAGTCGAGCTTCAGGAGGCCGCGGCGGGCGTAGACCTCCGCGGCCTCACGCACCAGCGCGGCGCAGAGCGGCGCGTCGGCCGCGTCGAGGCGGACTGCGACGGCCTCCAGGCCGGCGGTCGTCGACCGGCCCGGCCGCAGAGCCTCGTAGATCGCGAGCACCTCGTCGTCGGGCAGCACGGTCAGCTCCGCCGCGCGCCGCAGGTTCTCGCCGAGCTGCGGATTGCCGTGCGCCTCGGCGACCTCGGCCTGGTAGCGCAGCGCGTCCGGATGGACGCGCAGGTCGGCGGGGGAGAGGTCGCCGCGCACGGCCGCCGGGAGCGTGATCTCCTCGATCGGCCGGCCGCTCAGGGCGCGGGCGGAGAAGGTACCGCCGCTCATCGCTCCACCTCGAGGTCCACGGGCGGCGCGCCGGGCACGCTCTCGCCACGCTCGATGGCGACCAGAGCGACCACCTCGGCGTGGTAGCGCGCCTCGATGGCCTGGTCCGTGTACGGGTTGCGCACCGGGGCCGGCCGCCGGCCCCTGGCGTGCCGGCCGGCATTGACGCCCAGCTCCCGGTACATCTCCCCCGTGAGCAGCGGCGCGATGGACAGCAGCTCCAGGCAGGCGAGCGGCGGCAGCCCCTTGCGGTGGATGAGCGCCGTGCCCTTGGCCTGCAGGCCGACGGCGATGCCGGACCCGGCGAGCTCGGCGGCCGTGAGACCGATCACCCCGAGGTCGACCGTGGACGGTACGCGCACGATGCGGGCCACGCACCCCTCCGATTCGATGCCGGCGATGATCTGCGCCAGCGCCTCGACCACAGGCAGCCCGGACATCGTGAACCAGAGCTTGGTGGCGAGGGCCGGTGAGACGCCGACGCAGACCTCGCGCGGGTCCGTGCCCGGCCGCGCATCGCCGCGGGCGACCAGTCTGAGGACCGTAGGGGGCGGGACGTGTGTGCGGTCGCGAGTGGCGTCCATCCGTGGCGCCATCCGTTGGGCCACAGGCGGCGCCGTCGGTGTCGCCATGCGTGTCGCCGCGGGCGTCGCCGGTCGGGGGAGAGACCGGTGCGCCGGCGGCGTGGCGCGCCAGCAGGTCGGCGCGCGAGCGCTGCTGGCGGATGGCGGCGATCTCCTCGCGCCGCGCCGCCGGGACCTCGTAACCGCTCCCGGGGCCCTGGTAGTCGTTGGGGTCGGTGACCTTGGAGAGGCAGTTCATCTGCTCGTCGAAGATCGCCGCCGTCTGCAGGTAGTCGCCGGCGACGCGGGCGCGGCCCATGGCGAGCACGCGCCCTGCCTCCTCCTCGTAGCCTGTCGCCCAGAGCGCGCGGACGACGTCGAGGATGCCGAGCTGCCGGTCCATGATGGCGTCCGACGCCGCCAGGATCGCCTGCGGGTCTGGCGGCGTCACATCCTTGGAGCCCTCGGCGAGAACGACCTCGGCGACGTGGTCGTCGGTGAAGCCGATGGGGGTTGACGATGCGGCGGGGGCGGAGGGCTCGCCGGCGGGCCCGGGCACCAACCCGAGCTCGCGGTAGACCGCCAGGCACGCGCGGGCGGCGCGCTCGCGCACGGCGCGCAGCTGGTCTTCGGTCACGGGGCGCAAGGCGCCGTCGACGCCCCAGTCGCGCTGGAGGACGAGGTAGTCGTCCAGGTCCTCGGCGTTGAAGTTGCTGGGGCCGAACATGTTGTCGTAGCGCGGGATCGAGCCGAAGCCGGAGAAGAGGAAGTCCGAGCCGGCGAGGAACAGCGGCACGGTGTGGGCGGTGCGGCGCATGTCCGACTCCGAGACGAGCGCGTCGTTGCCCGAGCACGACTCGAGGTCGCGGAGCATCACCAGGAGGTTCTCGGCGAGGAGCTCGCGCATGCCGTCGGGGACGCAGCCGACGACGCTGGCGCCGTCGATGCCGCCGTTCTGGACGCCCTGGGCGCCCATGGCGCGGGCGAGCGCGACGCAGCGCGACTCGAGGCTGAACATCGAGCGGCCCTCGGCGGCGCCCATGAGCGCTTCCGCGCCGCCGCCGCTGGTCACCCGCATCTTGAGGCCACGCGAGGCGTAGGCGGAGCAGAGGAACGCCTTGGACCAGGGCGTGTCGTCGCCGTCGATGAAGACCTTCTCGGTGCCGTAGAGGCTCACGGTCTCGGCATACGTCGTCAGGCCCCTGAGGCCGAGGTCGAGCTCGAGGGCCTCCTCGACCGAGCACTGCGTGAGCGCGCCGGCGGCGCCGACCTGCGAGCCGACGAGCACGGCGAGGGCGTTGGAGGGCGCATCGGCGTTGACGGGCACGGTGGTCTCGACCTCGCGGAAGCCGTAGGCGACCGCGGTGGCCGCGTCGGCGGCGAGCAGCAGCGGGTCGTCGAGCCGGTTGGTGACGTGCGCCTGGTTGCTGGGCGTGCGGCGCACGCGCAGCTTGCTGATCGCCATCTGCAGCTCGACCGGGCGCAGCTGCGCGACGACGCGGGCGAGCTTCTCGGGAGTGGCGCCCGCGGCGAGGCGGACGACGTCCGCGCGCGGCGTGGCGGGGTCGACGATCAGGCGGGCGAACGCGACGTCGTCGAGGTCGTTCGCCTCCTCCGCCACGTCGGCGTCGAGGCCGCGCGCGGCGATGAAGGCGTCGATGAGGTCGAAGTCGGCGGCCGCGTGTCCGTCGAGCTCCGTGACGCGGCCGTCCGCGTCGAGCGCGACGGAGGGCTCGGGATCGTTCGCCGAGGCGAACGCGACGAGCCCCGCCTCGTCGTCCCGCTCGGCGAAGCCGTCGAGGTTGACCGGCCGCTTGTCGAGTGCCTCGAAGCGGCCGAGGCGGCGGCGTACGTCGTCCGGCCGGCCGTGGGGGCCGCCCGGCCCCGTCGCCGGTCCGGCGTCGTCTGCCTCAGGTGTCGGAGGTCCCTTCGCCAACTCTCTGCTCCCGGTACCCGTGAGCCCTCGAGGATGGCGCCCCAAAGCGGCGGGTGACCGTGTCGAAGGCCTCTGCCGATGGTGTCACGAAGCCGGAGTCGCCGCCAGCGTGAAGACGGGCTGCGGCTCCTGGCGGTGACCGCTTGCCTCAGGCACTCCTGTATGTCACCCCTTGACGCGCCGCCCGAGGTCGACGGTGAAATAGCGTCTGCCGTCGCTGCCGCGGACGATGCCCACTCCGATCTCGCGCAGGCGTGCCGTGAGCAGCACGATCCGGTGCGCCTTGCTCCCCATCCAGAGCTTGACGACCACCTGCGGCGTGGCCGCGAGCGAGCCGACCGTCGCGCGGGCGAGCGTCTCACCGGCCGTCCACCGCGTGCAGCCCGCTGCCGTGTAGCCGAAGTGGCGCACGCGCGGGCCGACGGTCCAGCCGTTCGCACTGACGTGGCTGAGTACTCTGCGCTGGGCCAGCTCTCTCGCATGCGAGCGCGCGGCGCGAGTCAGTGCGGCGCTGAAGGAGACTCTGGCGAGCCCCCGTGAGTGGCGCTCGTGGTTCACGGCCGCGATCACGAGGCGCTCGTTCCGGGTCGGCGTGGTGGCCGCCTCCGCCGCGGCCGGCAGCAGCGCGCAGGTCAGCGCCGATATGCCGAAGGTGAGGGCAAGAAGGGTGATGACGAGGGCCTTTCTCATGGGCGCCTCCCGATGGTCGCTTGCCGTGACGCAGCACGCCACGACCGTGCCTTGGGTGTCCTTGAGAGGGGGAAGTAGCCGCAGCCGTCCCCTGGCGGCAGCGATTTCGGTGCACGCTACATGCCCGCACAAGGTGTTGTCCACCCGGGCGACGGGGAGAAGCGAGGCCTGCACTCCGGGGAGGACGGCGCGCGACGCCTGCTACGACTGCCCCGGGGCGCGCGGGGCGCCCTGCCCTCCGCGGTGAACGCCGCGCCGATTCACGCCGGCGTGCTCGCGTGCCGACTAGTGTCCTCGGGCGCTGTCCCAGCCTGGACCGCTTGGGACGCCGCGACGGGACCGACGTGGAGGGGCACCATGGTCAAGTGGATCGGCATCGCCGGGTGGATCGCCGTGAGTATCGGGGTCTTCCTCGGGTTCTACTACCTGGGCGAGGATCCGGCGAAGTCGCTGGCCATCGTCACCGTCCTGACGGCGGGCTTCGAGGGCATCACGGGCTGGGTGCGCCACTACCTCTTCTGGAGGCAGGATTCCAAGCGGCTGGGCTGGGAGACGGACAGGCCGGACTGGATGTGGGAGGTCGGGTTCGCCAATCTCGCCTTCGGCTGCATGGCGCTGCTGGCGGTGTTCGCGGGGTGGGGGGTGAAGGCGCAGGCGCTGGTGCTGCTCGGGTACGCGCTGTACCTGTTCCAGGCGGCGATGCTGCACCTCTACCGCTATCTCACAGACGAGGTGCGCTCGCGTGCGAGGCTCTATCGGGCCGTGCTGCTCACGCTCGTGATGGTGGCGATGATGACGTTCTTCGCCATCTATGCGTTGCTTGCCTGAGGAGGCAGAGATGAGGATGGGACGCGGACTCAACGCGCGGGGCGTGACGACGACGGCGCTGCTGCTGCTCGCGGTCGCCGCCGTGGCGCTGGCCGGGGCCGGATGCGGAGGCTCGAGCGGCACCGCGGCGAGTGACACCGCCGCGGCGAACGCGGTCGCCACCGCGGCCTCGAGCGCCGCGGCCAGCGCAGCCGCGAGCCCGGCCGCGAACGGCGCGCCGGCGCCGGACATCGTGCAGAAGGCGCCGGTGCAGCACGTCAAGGTCGGCGACCTCGACGTCGGCTATCGCACCATCGGGCCGTTCGGCGCGGCCGCGGGCTCGACGCCGCTGCTCATGATCATGGGCTCCAGCGCCACCATGGACGAGTGGTCGCCGCAGTTGGTCGAGGCACTGGCACAGGGGCGCGAAGTGGTGGTGTTCGACAACCGCGGCATGGGCGAGACCAGCGATCCGCGCGGCGCGTACCAGTTCTCGCAGCTGGCCGACGACACCGCCGGGCTTGTCAAGGCGCTGGGCTTCGACAAGATGGACGTGCTGGGGTGGTCGATGGGCGGCGACGTGGCCCTCGACCTGGCCGTCCGCTCTCCGCAGGTCGTCGACAAGCTCGTGAGTTACGCCGGCGACGCCGGCGGCCCGCACTCCGTCCAGATGAGCAGGCAGACGCTGGCGGTGCTCACCGACACCTCGGGCAGCGCCCAGGCGCGCGGCATGCGGCTGCTCACGCTGCTGTTCCCGGAGGCGTATCGCAAGGCCAATCCGGCCTACGCCGAGACCTTCCCGATCCCGACCGAGCAGGCAGCGCCGGCGGCGATCGCGCTGCAGGACAAGGCGATCGGCGAGTGGAAGGGCGTGTGGAGCGGCCTCAAGAGCATCACGGCGCCGACGCTGTTCGTCACCGGCGCCCAAGACGTGATCACGCCGCCGCTGAACGCGGCCCTGATGGCGAAGGTCGTCCCCGCCGCCGAGCTGGTGCGCGTCCCCGGCGCCGGCCACGGCCTCATGTACCAGGATCCCCAGAAGCTCGCCGACGTGGTGATGGACTTCCTCGACCAGTGAGCGGTGGGCGCAGCGGCGACCCGCCCGGTATACTCATTGTAGATACCGAGCAGGGGAGTCGCAGTGAAGGCAAAGGTCCAGCGGTGGGGTAACAGTCTGGCGGTCAGGATCCCGAAGTCGTTCGCGGAGGAGGTCGGCCTCGAGGCCGGGACAGCCGTCGACCTGCGGCTCGTCGACGAAGGACTGCTCGTCGCGCCGGCGCCCGATGAGTCACTCAGTCTCGACGACCTTCTGGACGGCGTGACCAAGGCCAACATCCACGCCGAGGTCGACGCCGGACCTTCGCAGGGCCGGGAGGTCCGCTAGCATGCCGCGCGGCGACGCGGGCTCTCAGGGCGCCAAGCCTGGCGCCGCGCCGTGGGTCCCCGCCCGCGGTGATGTCGTCTGGATCGGCATGGCGGCGACGAGCGGGCGCGAGCGGTCGGGGCGCCGGCCGGCTCTGGTGCTCTCGCCGGCCGCGTACAACGCCAAGGTCGGGCGGGCGCTCCTCTGTCCGGTCACGAGCCAGGTGAAGGGCTATCCGTTCGAGGTGCCGGTGCCGGACGGTCTCCCGGTGCGCGGCGTCATCCTCTCCGATCAGGTGAGGAGTCTCGACTGGCGCTCGCGCGGGGCGGAGCTCATCTGCAGCGTGCCCGACGAGACCGCGGCGGCGGTCCTGCGGAGACTCCAGACACTGGTCGGCTCCTGAGCCCGGCCCGCCGGGGCGACGTACACTTGGGGCGACAGCGACCCAGGAGCAAGGCATGACCCAGGACCAGGACGTGACGCCGGCGGAGCATCTGCCGGAGGACTTTCACGTGTACGTCGACTCGCGCTTCGGCTTCAGCGTGGCGATGCCCAAGCGCTTCGAGATACTCCCGGACACGATCGACCCGCTGGCGCGCACGATGCGCAGCCTCCACGATCTGACGACCGAAGAGGAAGTGGAGCAGCAGTCCCAGTGGCCGATCGGCTTCTGGGACCCGGATGTCCTCGGCGAGATGGAAGATGGGAGCCTGCAGCCGCTCCGCCTGTTCGAGTTCGAGGCCATCCGCGGGCGCGACGAGCCCCTCAGCGACGCGCAGGCCGAGCGCATGTGGATGGACATCCAGGGGTTCATGCCGGAGACCCTGGCGAGCGGCGAGCTGCCCGGCTACGAGTACCTCGGGGCCAGCGAGGTGCTGCTGGGCGACCTGCCCGCGCTGGCGTTCGACTACCGCTGGGACGGCGTGCGCCCGGGCTCCTTCGGCGGCGACCGCGCGCGCATCGTCTGGTCGCTGGGGCCGATGACCATCTACCACGTGTATCACCACTGCTCCGGCGAGGAGTGGGAGGCGCGCCTGCCGGAACTGGACGCGATCCTGGCGTCGTTCGCGCTGCTGCAACAGGGCGAGGGCGGGGAAGAGGCGGCGCCGGATGGAGACGAGACGCCGCCGAGCGCAGGAGCGGCGCCGAGCGCGGACTGAGCGGCGGCCGCCGGGACTACGCGGTCGCGCCGCCCAGGAAGGTGTCGACGCCGGCCGCGACGGTGTCGTAGAAGCGGTCCTCGCCGACCAGGCGGGTGATGCCGTTGCGCTCGAAGTCGTGGATCAGGGGAGTCGTGGCTCTGGCGAACGCGATCTCGACGCCGGCCTCGTGCAGCTCGGCGATCAGCCCCTTGAGCATCGCCGCGGCGGTGGTATCCATGCGCGGTACGGCGCCGACGTGGAGCAGCAGCTCGCGGACGGGCGGCGTCTGGTCGCGCACCAGCGAGCGCACGGTCTCCTCGAACCAGCGCGCGTTGGCGAAGAAGAGCTCGCCGTCGATGCGCAGGATCACGAGACCGGGGAACGTCTCACAGTCGGGGTGGTCCTCGATGCCCCGGTAGCGCAGCCGCTCGTCGTCCACGGCCCCGGGCGCCCGGCCCAGGACGGCGCTGGTGGGCCGGTAGGCGCGATACACGAGCGCCAGCATGGAGACGATCACGGCGATGGCCAGCCCCACGAGGAGCCCGAACACCAGGACCCCGGCGAAGCAGAGGATGGCGAGGACGAAGTCGGTCGCGTCGGCCCGCCGCAGACGGCGCAGGGCACGGACATCGACCAGATGGGCGACGGCGGCGATGACGATCGCCCCCAGCACCGCCTCGGGCAGGTCGTGGAACAGCGGCATGAGGAACAGCATCGTCGACCACGAGGAAGCAGAAGAGGATGACGCTGGAGAGCTGCGACTTGACGCCCGACGTGTCGGCCACGGCCGACCGCGACAGGCTGGCGTCGACTGCGAATCCCTGCAGCAGGCCGGCCCCGAGATTGCCGACGCCGAGCGCGATGAGCTCCTGGTCGGCGTCCACTTCGTAGTGGTGCTTGGCGGCCAGGGCGCGCGCGCCGGCCACCGACTCCGCGAAGCAGATCAGCGCGAGGGCGAAGGCATCGGGCAGCAGGTCGGTCACGTCGGCGAGCCTGAAGCTGGGGAACGTGAGCGACGGCAAGCCGTCGGGGATCGCGCCGACGATCGCCACGCCGTGGTCCTGGAGGTCGAACGCGGCGACCGCGGCGATCCCGAGCGCGACGGCGACCAGCATGGCCGGCACTTTGGGGGCGTAGGCGCGCAGCGCGAAGATGAGCGCCAGGGACGCGACGCCGATGGCCAGCGTCAGCAGGCTGGCGCCGCCGAGCTCGGGGATCAGGTGGGCGAGCTTGCCGAAGAACCCGGTGCCGCCGCCTTCCACGCCCAGCAGCTTGGAGAGCTGGCCGACGCCGATGACCAGGGCGAGGCCGGCGACGAACCCGGTGAGCACCGGGCGCGCGAAGAAGTCGGCGATGAACCCGGCGCGCGCGAGCCCGGCGACCAGCAGCAGCACGCCGACGAGCAGGGCGAGCAGGGCGGAGAGAGCGATGAAGCGGCCGCCGTCGCCGAGCGCGAGCGGCGCGACGGCGGCCGCCGAGTACGCGGCGACCGCCGAGCCCGGCCCGACGGTCAGCTGTCGGCAGGTGCCGAGGACCGCATAGGCGAGCAGCGGCGCCAGGGCGGCGAACAGGCCGGTCGCCGGCGGCATGCCGGCGAGCGAGGCATAGGCGATGCCCTCGGGCACGAGCACGGCCCACACGGCGGCCGCCGCGATGACGTCCGGCCGCAGCCAGCGCCGCTCGTACTGCGGTAGCCAGTGGCGGACGGGCAGCGACGGCGGCTCCAGCCGGTACCAGGTCACGAACCGTCTCGCCACGCTCACGTCCTCCTCGTCGGTCTGCGGCTGGGGACCGCCTCAGGCGGCATTGTACGTCCTGCCGCCAAGCCTCCTGCTGCGTTGGCGGGCCTGCTGAGGGCGGGGCGGAGGGATCTTCGCCCTGCTCCTATACTGTGGGTAGGAGGCGGCAGAGGGTGACGAGCGAGGGAGCGGCGGGCACGGGCTCATGAAGACCGATGAGTTCATCTGGGACGGGGTGCGGCTGTCGTCGACGGTGGGCGAGGAGTGGATGGAGGCGCGCGCCGCGGTCGCCGACGCGGCCCGGGAGTACGACTGGCGGCGCCTTCTCAGGCTGCTGGAGAAGCACGACGAGCTCGTCAACAGCGCACGGCCGGACGGGTGGTCCCTCTACGCGCCGCTGCACCAGGCGGCCCACGGCGGCGCGCCGGTCGAGGTCATCGTCAAGCTCGATCGGGATGGGCGCCTGGCGGACGCTGCGCACCGCGCGCGGCGAGCGGCCTGTGGACGTCGCCGCGCGCAAGGGCCACACGCGCCTGCTTGCGCGCGCTCGAGCCGGTCCTTCTGCACATCGTGCCGGCGAAGGCGCTCTTCCGCATCCAGGTCAACTTCCATGAGGTCATCCGCAGCCGCGCGGACGCGCTCGTGCGCGAACACCAACTGCGCCTGCCGGAGCTGGAGCCGCTGCTCGAGATCAGGCAGGCGCCCGTCTGGTTCGCCGTACCCGGCATGTACGGCGGCTTCAGCTACGAGCTCGAGGCCGACGGCGAGCAGTCACGGCTCATCGTCGAGAGCTGGTGCCGCGTCGTGGAAGGCTCGGGGCAGCGGCACGTGGTGTCCGCGGCGGGGAGCACGCTGGTCGAGGAAGGGTTCGTGTGAACTCCGCCGGATGAGGCCTGGCCGGGGCCGCCCGCCGGGCGTGGTCACGCCCGGCGGGCTCTCCGGATCCTCGAGTGGCGCGTTCGGCGCCGACGGGACAGGTCGCGCCGGGGTCCTACGCGCAGACGGGGCTGAAGCTACACGTCCGGCAGAGCCCGCTCTCGCGGCGCTCGAAGGCGGCCATCTCGAGCGGGATGTTCCGCTCCGGGTCGGCCAGCAGGGCGCGCATCTGGGCGACGCCGGCGTGCACGGTCTCGGCGGCCTGCTCGCGGAAGTCGGGGACGGCCTCGACCGGCTGCGTGCTGCCCGCGGCCACGTACTCCAGGTAGCCGCGGACCTCGAGGCTGCCGTCCGCAGCCGCCTGCGCCAGTTCGGGATAGGTCTCGAGGGCCCACCACAGCTGCAGCAGGACCTGCATCGGCTGGGTGTCGTCCGCGCGGCCGGTCTTCCAGTCGATGACGTGCAGGGCGCCCTCGTGGACGTAGGCGAGGTCGGGCGCCGCGAAGACCTTGATGCCGTCGTGCTGGAAGCTGGCGAAGTCGGGCACCTCGACGCGCCCCTCGTCGCCGCACGTGCGCAGGCGCTCCCAGTGCGAGGTCGCCAGCAGGCCCTGCATGCTCGGGCCGGCCTTCTGGTTCAGGCGGTCGGTCTCGGGCTGGGTGTCCTGGTCCATGTAGAGGGAGCGCAGCATGGTGACGCGGTTCGGGCGCGCCTCGAAGGCGGCGCGGCCGGTCTTGGAGCGCGTCCACAGCTGCCGCAGCGCCTCGCGCGTCCGGGTCTCGAGCTCGTCCGCCTCGGGCAGCACCGCACCGGTGCGAGCGGCCGCCTCGAGCTCTCGCGCCCGCACGTCGATCTGCTGCCCCAGCAGCGCGTCCAGCGAGGTGAGCTTGCCCAGGCGGTAGGCGACGCGCGTCTCCGTGGGGGCGTCGTCCAGCCAGCCGTTCCAGCCGAGGTAGTACGTGTAGAAGTACGCGCGCGGGCACTGGTCGAGCTTGCGCTGCCGGCTGATCGACCAGGCGAACTCCGGATAGGGCCTCATCTCGAACGTCATCGCGCGCACACCTCCTCAGGCATCTCAGTCTCCGCCTCTTCGCGGACCGGGGCCAGCGCCTCGATCCACTCCATGTCCGGCCAGATGGTGTCGCCGGCCAGACCGGTCGGCAGGGAGACGACCCACGTCACCCCGTCTGCAGGGAACAGCTGTACTGCCAAAGGCACCTCCGGTGGTTGACTGCACGGACGTGGAAGTCGGCGCGCGGGCCACACCCGGACCCCCGAGCCGCTCGACGGTGAATACGTAAGTATACGGGAGGGGTCGGACGGAAGGAGTGGGCGGGCCTGCCGTCGATCGCCTCCTCGATCCGCGAATCGATCGCGGACGGATCACGCTTCCGCTGGGGCTGAGTCGCGCCGGTTGTCCGCTCTGGCGACGCCGGCCGCGTCTGAGACCTTGTAATGTGACAGCGTGGTGTTACATTCACTGTCACAATGATGTCCTCACCTGACACCGACCCCTATGCGGACCCCGTCGACCCTCACCGCGAGCGGCTCTCCATCGACGAACTGGCCGCCGCGACCGGGGTGAGCCGGCGCACGGTGCACTACTACATCCAGCGCCGGCTCATCGACCCCCCGCTCGGCCGCGGCCGCGGCAGGCACTACGACCGCCGCCACGCGCTGCAGATCCTCAAGGTGCGCGATCTCCAGCGGCGGGGCGTCGCGCTCACCGACATGGCGGACGGCGTGCTGCCGACCGTGGCGCGGCCGGACGCAGCGTCGGACGCGGCGCAGGGCGAGCGGCCGGGCGTACCCGCGCATCCGCCGGTCAGGCGCCCGTCGGGGGCCGCCGCAGGCGAGCGGCCGCGCTCGCCCAGCAAGGGCGCCTCCGTCTCGTCCGTCGTCCGCATCCGCCTGAACGAGAACGTGACAGTGGAGCTGGCCGCCGGCTCCGAAGTCATCACCGGCGAGTTCGTCGACCACCTCGCCGCGGCGGTGAACCAGGTGATCACCAGACACCGCGGCAGCACCTAGCATCCCGTCCAAGCCCCCTCGGAACCAGCGCAAGCCGGCCCACGGCAGGCCGCTGCTTGCCCCGTCAACGTCCGCAAAGGAGCCATCATGGAACTGGTAGACATCCTCCTCGAAGTCCTCGAGCGCGGCGCGAGCGACCTGCACCTGGCGGCGGGCGACCCGCCCATCGTCCGCGTCAACGGCGAGCTCGAACCTCTCGACGCGCAGCCCCTGACGGCGAACGACGCCCGGGAGCTGGTCTACTCCATCCTCTCGCAGGACCAGCGCCAGAAGCTCGAGAACGAGTGGGAGCTCGACCTCTCGTACTCGGTGCCCGGCCGCGCCCGCTTCCGCGTCAACGCCTTCTTCCAGCGCAACAGCCTGAGCGCGGCCTTCCGCCTCATCCCGGTGGAGACTCCCCGGCTGGACGACCTCGGCTTGCCCGGCGTCCTGCACGAGTTCGCGAGCAAGGCGCGCGGCTTCGTCGTCATCACGGGACCCACCGGCTCCGGCAAGTCGACCACCCTGGCCGCCATGATCGACGAGATCAACCAGACCCGCAGCCAGCACATCATCACCATCGAGGACCCCATCGAGTTCCTGCACCGCCACAAGAAGTGCCACGTGAACCAGCGCGAGGTGGGCACCGACACCAAGGGCTTCAGCCGCGCGCTCAAGAGCGTGCTGCGCCAGGACCCCGACATCATCCTGGTCGGGGAGATGCGCGACCCCGAGACCATGGCCACGGCGCTGACCGCGGCCGAGACCGGGCACCTGGTGTTCGCCACGCTGCACACGCAGGACGCGGCCCAGACCATCGACCGCATCATCGACGTGTTCCCGCCGCACCAGCAGGCGCAGGTGCGGGTGCAGCTCTCGACGACGCTGATGGGCGTGTGCACGCAGCAGCTGCTGCCGACGCGCGACGGCCTCGGGCGCTGCGTGGCCTGCGAGATCCTCGTGCCCACGCCGGCGGTGCGGCATCACATCCGCGAGGGGAGCACGCACCAGATCCCGGGCGCGATCCAGACGGGCGGCAAGTACGGGATGCAGACGATGGACGCCGCGCTGGTGGACCTGGTCCGCGGCGGCAGGATCACCCGCGAGCTGGCGCTGACGCGGTGCTCCAGCCCGGACACGTTTGCGCGGCTGCTCGACCCGACTCCGGCCTCACTCGCCTCGTGAACGCCGGGTCTGCCTTCGCCCGGGCGATCTCTGCGCCGCACCCGCCGCCCGGGCGCCCCTGCAGCTGCTCGAGGTCCGGTCGACCTGAGTGTACGCCCGCGCGCTGCCGATGACGGGTAGGATGGGGCCATGGACACAGACAGGGAATCGACACAGTCCGGAGACGAGCCGGCGCACGGCGGCGACGAGACGGCTCAGCCTGGCGGCGAGACGGCCCGGCCGGACGACGCGCCCCGGGGGCCGCAGTGGGAAGAGCGCGACGCCTGGACGGCACTCGACGACCTCGACGTCTCGCCGACGCTCGTGCCGGCGAGCGAGTGGCCGGCCGGCGCCGAGGGCCTGGACCGGCCGGGGCTCTTCGCTCTCTGGGTCGACGAGATCGGGGCAGCCGAGCTCTCCCGGGGCCTCGAGCTGCCGCTCGAGGCGGGGCGGATCTACGTGGGGCAGGCCGGAGCCACGAAGTGGCCCTCCGGACGCGCCAACACGGACACGCTCGGCGACCGCATCGCGCGGACCCACCTGACGGGCAAGGTCCGCAGCTCCACCGTCCGCCTCACCCTTGCGGCCATCCTCTTCGCTCAGCTCGAGCTGGTCGTGCAGGCATCCGCGTTGCTGCAGGCCTCAGCGGAACAGGCCCTGAGCGACTGGATGAGCGCCCACCTCTCCGTGGCCGTGCACGCGCACGACGACCGCGACACCCTCGCCGGCCTCGAGCAGGCCGTCGCCGAGCGCCTCGACCCGCCGCTGAACATCGAGGAGCACCTTCCGCTGACGCCGGAGCGCGAGTGCGTCGTCGCCCTGCGCAGGAGGATCAGCCGGGAAGGCTGAGCCCAGTCCGCTGCGCAGCGGATCAGCTGGAGGGGCTGACCATCCTCAGGTGCTCGCGCAGGTCCGCTCCGAGGATCGCGCGCAGCTCCGTCAGGTCGTCGCACGGCACCTCCACGAACGTGAACGCGAACACCGGATAGCGGTTGAAGTCGGTCCGCCGCAGCTCGAGCACGTTGCTGAAGCGGGCGGCAAAGCCCTCGTAGTCGACGGACTCGATGGCGGCCAGGTCTACGGAGCTCGGCAGGTCGGAGACGATGAGCGCAGTGGTGCGTCCCGCCGTCTCCGCGGCGATGCGCGTCCACTCCGGATGCTCACCGAGGAGATAGCAGCGGTACGGGTCGATGCCGTAGGCGAAGTGGGCGAGGTCGGTGGCGCACCAGCCTCCGAAGCGCATCGGGTTGACCTCGATCGGCGCCACGCGGCCGGTCTCGTCGATGCGCAACTCGGTGTGCACGGGGAAGTCGGCCAGACCGGCGCGCCGCCCGATCTCCGCGAGGAACGCCTCGGCTGGGGGGCCAAGACGGGCGACCGTCGCGGTATCGGTCAGGTAGACGCGGTCGCTCACGTCGTCGGCCGACGAGAACAGGTGCGCGTACACGTTGACCAGCGTCGGCTCACCCTCAGTGTCGTAGTAGGCGTCGACGGCGAACTCCTCGCCCTGGATGACCTCCTCGACGACGAAGTGCTCCAGGTCGAGCACCTGCTCCGGGTAGAGGTGACCCAGCGACCGGACCTCCCGCTCGATCTCGTCCACCACCGCCGGCCACGCCTCGGCGGACTCGACCACGTGGACGCCGAGGCTGAAGAAGCCCACCGCCGGCTTGACGACGAACGGCGCGCGCAGGCGCGCCGGGTCGAAAGCACGAAGCTCGCCCACCGGCACCCCGGCGTAGCGATAGTCCGGATACAGGTCGGCGACGAGGTCGCGAAAGGCCAGTTTGTCCTTGAACAGCTCGATCCTCCGCGGCAGGTCGGATCCCGAGAGGTGCTCGGCGATCCAGCCGATGGCGTTCTCGGAGTTGGAGTAGAGCCGCGCGCCCGGCTTGCCGGCCGCGGCGGAGAAGGCGGCGTCGTCGCACAGAAGCGCGGCGAGCCGGCCCCGCAGCCGGCGTTCGGCCATGGGGGTGCGCAGGACCGGCAAGCCAAGCTCGCCGACGGTGGCGGTGAGCAGGTCGGAGACGTAGGGCTCTTCGAGTATGAACACGCCGGGTGCGCTCCATGGTCGTGTCGGTGCGGATGTGGACGACAGGATAACCGACTCGGCGCCACCGCTGTTTGTGGGACGACGGTTTCGCCGCGGTGTCCGTGGGCACCCATCTAGCACGACAACGATTTGCGGCACGAGGGGGACCCCGTGGAGAACACAGGCATCGATCTCAGAGCGGAACAGCAGTCGACACTGGCGAGACCGCGCTACGACTACTCGTCCGTGACCCGGGCGATGGTCCGCGGCATGGACAGGATGGCGGGCGAGGAGAACACCGTGTTCAAGGCGCGGATCGTCGAGACCCTCGCGCCGATCCCGTATCGGGCATGGGAGAGCCACGCCTACGGTCGTCTCTCGCGCAACTACGGCGATGACGAAGTGGTCCACCAGGCCGAGGCGGTGCTGCGCTGGGGCAGGGAGGCGCAGGACACCGAGTACCAGCACCTGCGCGTCATCGGCGCGAAGCTCGCGGAGGACGGGGAGCGGGGGCCGCTCCGCCTCTCGCGTCCGATGCCCGACCTCATGGCAGGGTCGTGGGCGCTCATGTCGCGCACGCTCGCGCGTGCGTCGATACGCCGCTCGTTCCTCCTCAACGCCGAGGCCGAGGACCACGCCGAGCACTACTACGCCGAGCTGGTCCAGGAGCACCCGGAGTGGGAAGAGATGCCCGTGACCAGCGATGTGGTGCGCGGCTACGGGGAGTTCAGCTGCTGGGCCGACGTCTTCCGCCGCATCGGACTCGACGAGCGCGACCACCGCAACGCGAGCTTCGCGTTCGCCGGCATGCCCGAGTTCATCGTGTCCTACGAGGGCATGCCGGAGACGCCGGGGCTGGCGGCCTGAGCGGGCCCACGGCGGTCCAGCCGTCGGGTGGCGGGCGAACGCGGGCTCGGCCCGCCGCGTCTCGCAGACGAGTACACTGGACGTCCGACGTCGTGCGCCTTGTCGCCCGGCGCCTTCAGGCCTGACGACCGCACGGAGGATCGCCCGCGTTGACCCGCAGCCGCCGCTCCACCCATCCCCTGGCAGCACTCCTTGCGGCCGGCGTGCTCGCCCTCGTGGCGCTCGCCGGCCTCTCCGCGGTCGCGGCGGCGCCGGCTTCCGCCGGCCCGTACGTCAATCCCTCGCCGGCCGACATCCGCGCCAAGCTGAGCGCCGCGGCCGTCGCGCGCGACATCCCGCCCAAGATCCTCTACGCCATCGCCTACCAGGAGAGCACCTGGCGCCAGTTCGACGCCGCCGGCGATCCGCTCATCAGCCGGGACAACGGCATCGGCATCATGCAGGTGACCACCGTCCCGGCCGGCGTCGACGTCGCCCGCCTCAAGACCGACATCGACTACAACATCGGAGTGGGCGCGGACATCCTCGTCACCAAGTGGGGGTACGCGCCGTCGGTCTTCGCGGTGATCGGCGACGGGGACCCGCGCTGCTACGAGGACTGGTTCTTCGCGGTATGGGCGTACAACGGCCTGAAGGCGGACAACCCGTATCCGTACCGGATCTGGGACCACCTCAAGGACGGACGCGGTCTGTGGACCGGCCTCGCGGTGACCCCGGTGCCGGCGGCCTGGCTGGTGAACGGCCTCCCGCCCAGGACGGGGCCGATCGCGGCGCCGCAGCCCGAACACTGGTGGAGTCCCACGCCGCGGCCCAAGCCCGTGCTGAGCGCGCCGCGCGCGCAGAAGCGGGTCGCGGTCGGCGCCCGGTTCACCGTCTCCGGCACGCTCTCGCCCAGGCATCCGGCCGGCGCGCACTCGGTGGAACTGCGCCTCTCGCGCTGGAACGGCTCCAGGTGGGTGCTCCGCCGCACGGTGCTCACGACGAACCGCGATTCCGGCGACGCCACCCGCTGGGCGGCCACTTTCGCGCTGGGCAAGACAGGCCGCTGGAAGATCGTCGCCGCGGCGCTCGCCGACGCCGATCACGCCGCCACCACGTCGGCGCCGGCCCACGTCACTGCGCTGGGCCCGGCGCGGTGAGCGAGGAGCATCACCTGCCGCGGAAGAAGGCGAAGCGGTCTGAGGACGACTTCGCCTCCTACGCCTGGCAGCTGATCGGGACGCTCCGGACGGCGGCCGGCTGGCTCGACCTGACGGCCGGCCGCCTCCGCTTCTCCACGGTCGCCGAGGTCGTGTTCGACGTCCCGCTCGCCGAGGTCACCGGCATCATCTGGCCCTGGTACTACTTCGGCGGCGGCGTGAAGCTGTCGGTCGGCGGCACGCAGTACCGTTTCTCGTTCGTGCTCCCCAACGGGGCCGAGTACCCGACGGCGCGGCTGGCGGCCGAGGCCGGCGATCCGGCCTCGCTGGCCATCGTCTGGGACAAGGCGGGCGACATCGGCGCCGGGCGCGACGTGGGCAAGGAGTGGCGGCGGCGGCTCGATGCTGCCGCGCCGCCCGCCGGCCCTGCCGGCGGTCCCGCGTCCGGGCCCGCCGCCGGCTGAGTCAGTGCGCGGCGAGGTCCTCGAGGTCGCCCACCGTCAGGCGCTGCGACCTCACCTGCTGGTGGCCGGTGCGGACCCTGCCCTCGCGCTCGATCGGCAGGAGGAAGAACCCGTCCATGACCTCCTGCAGGCGCTCCACCCACGGTTCCTCGTGGCCACGCGGGATCACGAGGAGCGAGGAGAAGGTCTGCTCCGGCGTGTACAGCATGCCGAGCAACTGGAGCGGCGCCGCCGGGTCGGCGGCGGGCGGCTCCAGCATCGCCAACTGCAGCACCGGGAACCCGCGCCAGTACACGGCGGTGGTCTCGACCTGGTCGGCGCCGGAGCGCTGCATGAAGGCGCGGGCCTCGCGGCGCGTGACCTCGTCCCACTCCCACCTGCCCAGGACGCCGGGCTCCAGCCGCTCGCGGTCGGTGGTCAGCAGGAGGCTGGGGGCGAGGCCGCGGGCGATGCTCTCGATGCTCGCGTCGCGGGTCGTGAAGAGGACGCCGGCGGCGATCCGCGTCGGGATGCGCGCGCTCCACGCGGCGCGCAGCCGCAGGTCGGCGGGATCGTCGGTGTGAGTGACCAGCTCGTCGTCGTAGGTGACGCCGAAGCCGAAGCTCGGATTGGTGTAGGTGACCATGGCCATGGTGCGTTCCAGTCTGCGGGGGGACTCAGCATACGTGAGACGGCGCTGGGCCGCTCTGCGTTCGCCCGCTTGACGGATGTACCTCGGCCCGACCCACACCAACCCTTCACGGTCGGGGAGAGGCCCGCGGTCGCGTCCGCCGCCGTGGCGGTGCGATACGCTTGAGGGCGTGAGGATCGCCCTGTTCATCACCTGCGTGGCCGACACGATGTTCCCGGAGACGGGCGTCGCCGTCGTGCGCGTGCTGGAGCGGCTGGGGCACGAGGTCGTCTTCCCGGCCGGGCAGACGTGCTGCGGGCAGATGCACGTCAACAGCGGTCACCGTGACGATGCGCTGCGCCTGGCGCGGCGGTTCGTCGACGAGATGAGCCGTGACGACGGCGCGGACGCGGTCGTCTCGCCGTCGTCGTCGTGCGTCGGCTGGGTCCGCGAGCTGCTGCCGGGGGTGGCGCGGGAGGCCGGGGACGAGCGGCTCGCGCGTGACGCCGAGGCGCTCGGCGGCAGGCTCTTCGAGCTCTCCGAGTTCCTCGTCCGCCGCCTCGGCGTGGAAGACGTGGGCGCGGCGTACCCGCGGCGCGTCACGTATCACCCCACCTGCCACTCGCAACGCGTGACGCGCATCGGCGACGCGCCGCTGCGCCTGCTCGCGCGGGTGCGCGGGCTCGACCTGCTGGAGCTGCCGGAGGCCACGGAGTGTTGCGGCTTCGGCGGCACGTTCTCGATCAAGAACGCCGATGTCTCGCTGGCGATGCTGGCCGACAAGTGCGCGAACATCCTGGCCACGGGCGCCGAGGTCGTGACCGCCGTCGATCCCTCCTGCCTGCTGCACATCGGCGGCGGGCTGAGCCGGCTGGCGCCGGCGGCGCCCGGAGGCGGCCCGTCTGTCCGCGCCGTGCACCTGGCGCAGATCCTGGCGGCGGAGGAGCCGCCGCCGGCGAGCCGGGCGCGGCCGACCAAGGCGGAGGCGGCCTCGTGAGCCGCGCCCACGACTTCCCGGCCGCGGCGCGCGAGGCGCTCGCCGACGAGCGGCTGCGCGCCAACCTGCGCGGCGCCACGCAGACGATCCGCGCCCGCCGCGCCGCGGCCGTCGCGGAGCTGCCCGACTTCGAGGCGCTCCGCGAGCAGGCGCGGCGCGTCAAGGACGACGCCCTCGGGCGTCTCGACGAGCTGCTGGACGAGTTCCAGGCGGCCGCCGAGGCCGCCGGCGCCCGCGTGCATCGCGCCGCCGACGCGGCCGCCGCCAACGAGATCGTCGCCGGCATCGCCCGCGACCACGGCGTCACCGAACTCGTCAAGATGAAGTCGCTGGCCACCGACGAGATCGGCCTCGACGCCGCGCTCGCGGCGGCCGGCGTCGAGGCCGTGGAGACCGACCTGGCCGAGCTCATCGTGCAACTGGCCGGTGACACCGCCTCCCACATCCTGGTGCCGGCCGTCCACTACAGCCGCGGCCAGGTCCGCGACCTCTTCCTGCGCACCATCGCGCGCGGACAGGAGCTCTCCGACGACCCGCACGAGCTCGCCGAGGTCTCTCGCCTCTATCTGCGCGAGCGTTTCCTGCGCGCCGGCATGGGCGTGACCGGCGCCAACGTCGGCGTCGCCGAGACCGGCACGGTCTGCGTGGTCGAGAACGAGGGCAACGGCCGCATGTGCACGACGCTGCCGCCGCTGCTGGTCACCGTCATGGGCATCGAGAAGGTCGTGCCGACGCTGGACGACCTCGCGCTGCTGCTCCGCCTGCTCCCGCGCTCGGCGACCGGGGAGCGCATGAGCTCCTACGCCTCGCTGCTCACCGGGGTGACGCCGGGCGACGGGCCGCGGGAGTACCACATCGTGCTGCTCGACAACGGCCGGCGCACTGCGCTGGCCGATCCGGTGGGGAGGCAGGCGCTCCGCTGCATCCGCTGCAGCGCCTGCCTCAACGTGTGCCCGGTCTACACCCGCGTGGGCGGGCACGCCTACGGATCGATCTATCCCGGGCCGATCGGCGCCATCCTGACGCCGCAGCTGTGGGGGATGGAGCGGTACGCCAAGCTGCCGTTCGCGTCGTCGCTCTGCGGCGCCTGCGCCGAGGTCTGCCCCGTCGGCATCGACATCCCCGAGGTGCTGCTGTCGCTGCGGGCGCGGGCCGTGCGCGAGCAGGCGCCGGCGCTCGAGAAGGCGGCGTTCGGCGCCGCGGCGTGGGCCCTCGGCTCGCCGCGGCGCTTTGCCGCCGCGCAGAAGGCGGGGAGGGCCGCCGAGCTGCCGCTCGAGCGCGGCGGCCTCGTCCGCCGCCTGCCCGGCCCGTTCGCCGGCTGGACGCAGGGGCGCGACCTGCGCCCGGTGGCGCGCGAGACGTTCCGCGAGTGGTGGGCGCGCGAGCGCGGCCCGGCCGGGGAGGGCCCGGGCGCCGGCCGCGCGGCGGACGGCGCCCGCCCGGACGGGGAGGAGGCGCCGTGAACGCGGTCGTCGACCTGTTCGTGGAACGGCTCGAGCTTCAGCACGTCGACGTCCGCCGCGTCGTCGCCGCAGACGTCGCGGCGGAGGTCGCCCGCGTCTGCGCCGAGCGCGGCGTGGCCCGGCTCGGCGTCCCGCCGGCGCTTCCGCTCGAGTGGCGCCCGGCCGGCGCCTCCGTGGTCGAAGACCACGACCTCACGCCGGCCGAGCTCGACGCCCTCGACGCCGCGCTCACCGGCTGCACGCTCGCGATCGCGGAGACGGGCTCGCTCGTGCTCGCCGCCGGCCCTGCCGACGGGCGGCGCGCCCTCTCGCTCGTCCCCGACATCTACGTGTGCGTCGTCGGAGAGGACCAGGTGGCCCCGGACCTGCCGGCGGCGATGCCGCGGATCGCCGGCCTCATCCGTGAGGAGGGCCGGCCGGTGGTCTTCGTCTCCGGCCCGTCGGCTACGTCCGACATCGAGCTGCAGCGCGTGGAAGGCGTCCACGGACCGCGGCAGCTCGTCGTCCTGCTCGTCTCGTAGTCCGCCCGGCCGGTGCAGGCCCGCCGCGGCCTGCCGCGCGGCCGCGGCTCCTCGTGCCGTCGACATCGGGGGTTGCCCCGCGCCGACCCCGGGAACAACCGCGGCCATGACCCGCAACCGCCTCGAAGCCTTCAGCGACGGCGTCATCGCCATCCTCATCACCATCATGGTGCTGGAACTGACGGTGCCGACCGTCCACACCACAGGACATCCGGCCACGTTCTCCGCCTTGTGGGAGCTGCGACCGCTGTTCCTCAGTTACGTCATCAGCTTCGTCTACCTGGCGATCTACTGGAACAACCACCACCACGTGCTCTACCTGACGGAGAGGGTCACCGGCGGCGTCCTCTGGGCCAACATGCACCTGCTCTTCTGGCTCTCGCTGATCCCGTTCACCTCGGCGTGGATGGGCGAGAACAGCTTCGCCGCCACGCCCACGTCCGTCTACGGCGTCGTCCTGCTGATGGCGGCGATCGCGTACTACATCCTCGTGCGCGCGATCATCCGCAGCCAAGGCGCGGGCTCCCTCCTCGCGCGAGCGCCTCGGCAGCGACTTCAAGGGCAAGATCTCGCCCGTCTTCTACGCCGTGGCGATCCCCCTGGCGCTGGTCGCGCCGTGGGCGTCGCTCGGCATCTACGTGCTGGTCGCGGCCATCTGGCTGGTCCCCGACCGGCGCATCGAGAAGGTCGTGCTCGACTGCGAGAACGGTGTCGGCGCCGGCTGCGCGGTGGAGGAGTAGCCGGGACCGGCTACTCCAGCCTGAACCAGAGCGTGGTCATCGCGTTGTCGCCGTAGCCGCAGCTGCTCTGAAGGTCGAGTGGGAGGTCCTTCCCTGACGAGAAGGTGTTCCACGTCGACCCGAAGGCCCTGGCGAAGTCGAGCGTGAACGAGAGCGTATGCGCCGGGTCGGCGGGCAGGTCCGCGGCGGGGTCGATGAAGCCGCCGGTGTACTGCGCGAAGTCGCCGCTGTACTGCGACGCTGGGATCAGGTCGCCATTGGCAGTGACTTTCGAGATCGCATTCGTCATGTCCGCCGCGTCCCTGAGGCCCACTTCGTACCAGAGCTTGCCCATGTCGACCCAGCCGGAGGCGTTGCCCGTCTCGCCGGGCCCGGCCCTGCGCTGTGGACGCCAGAAGGTCAGCGTCACCTTGTCCGCTCCCGCCGGGACGATGAAGCGCAGGCCGCCCTCGGGGATGCCGTCTGCGCCGTAGCTGATCGCGGTCGCGGTCGCCTGCCCATCGAACCGGTACGACACGAGGGCGGGCGTCGTGGTGAAGACGAAGTTCAGGGTGCCGGGATACCTGGCGCCGTTCTCGGCCGTCATGACGAAGCAGTCCCCGGCGGCGATCTCTGCCGGCAGCGCGCCGGGCATGATCGGGCAGCCTCTGGGGTGCCTCGGGTCGGGGACGAGGTTCAGCAAGCCCGAGGGCGTGTACGTCGGCGCCTCGTACTCGACGCCCACTTGCGGATACATCGCGCCGTCGACCTCGTGCGTGGCGATGTACGTGTTGCCCAGGCCGTCGAGGAGGCCGACCGTGGTGCTCTCCGGGCCCTCGATGACAAGAGCGAGGGCGGACGCCATGTTGTCGGCGATCAGCGCGTCGAGGTCACCGATCGTGCCGATGTTCGCGTTGATGGTCGGGCCTTGCGGCCAGAAGTTGGTGAAGACGCTCACCGACCCGGGAGGCGTCAGCGGTGGGGGTCCGCCTGCGCCGGCGCGGGGGACACTCGTGCGCGCCGTGGCGGCGAGGGCGGCCGAACTGCGCGCGCCCGGCCGACCGGCGCCGCGACCGCTGCGGTCGACGTTGTCGAGGATGCGGTTGCCGTTGTCGTCGATGTCGAACGCGCCGATGATGCCGTCCTGGTCGAGATCGCCGCCGGCGCCCTTGTAGCCCGCGGTGTGGGCGGTCTTCACACGGCCGAGCTTGCCGGCGCCGATGGGCCGGCCGTTCGCTGGCCTTGGCGGTGTACGCACGCGAGCCGCTGATATCTGCTCGTGGGCATGCGGCTCACCTTGGCGAAGCTGCTCTTCAGGGAGATCGAGCGGAGGTTCAGGTTGGCAGTGCCCCTGATGAAGACGTAGGCCTTGGTCGCGGTGGACTTTGAGGACGATCGGCCCGCCGTAGGATCCGTCCCGCTTGACCAGCTGCAGCGTCGCGTTGGCGAGCCTGGCGCCGGCGATCGAGAATCTGCCCGACTCCTATGATCCGTCGCCTTCCGCGCCTTGCCGTTGGCCTGCACCAGCAGCACCTTGTAGCCGACGGCGCCCTTCAGCACGCCGCTCACAGTGGTGGCCGGCGCTGCGGCGGGGGTGACGGCACCCACACAGAGCACGGCTGCCGCGAGGAGGGTGGCCACGACCGCAGCGACGGCCATGCGTCGAGCTCTGGCGTGCGGGTCCGTCACTGCTTTCATCACGCGGTCCTCCCGTTCGGTGGGCGCCTCACTGGATGTGTCGGCCCGCGGCGCCCCTGCGGCAAGGGGCAGCGTGTCCATTCGTCTTGGGAACGGTCGGCGAGTGGAGAGGAGGACCGTTTCACTCCCGGATGCCCCGGGTACCGTCCCCGCCAGCAGTGAAGACCCGGGCCGGCGGCGAAGCGTCTCCGGCCTTTCGCGACAAAGGAGCGTCATGGCAGTCCAGGTAGGTCAGCCCGCACCCGATTTCGCCCTCACGGGCGTCGTAGACGGCGAGTTCGTCGACGTGAAGCTCAGCGACTACCGCGGCAAGTGGGTGGTCTTGTTCTTCTATCCTCTCGACTTCACGTTCGTCTGCCCCACGGAGATCCAGGGCTTCGCCAAGCACAACGACGAGTTCGCGCAGCTCGGCGCCCAGGTCCTCGGCGCCAGCGTGGACAGCGAGCACAGCCACAAGGCGTGGATCGAGCGGGACTTCGGCTCGCTGCCGTTCCCGCTCCTCAGCGACATCAAGCGTGAGGCGACGGACGCCTACGGCGTCCTCCTGCCCGACGGCATGGCGCTTCGTGGGACGTTCATCGTCGACCCCGAGGGCACGCTCAAGTACGCCGTGGTCCACGACAACAACATCGGCCGCAACACCGACGAGACGCTGCGCGTCCTCCAGGCGCTGCAGACCGGCGAGCTCTGCCCGGTCGACTGGCGCCCCGGTCAGGCTACGCTGAGCTAGAGTATGAGGACGGCCGCGGCGCCGCGAGGCGGCCGCCGCGCCGAGCTTGGAGGGGCGCGGCGAGGCCTCGCAGCCACGCGGCGCCCCTCGGCATCTCGCCGGTCGGAAGCGAAAGGGAGAGACATGGCGACCATCGATGACTGGTTCGACGAGACCACGCTCATGGAGCTCGTGCCCATCGACGTCTACGTCCGGGGCGCGTCCGCCGTCGAGGCCGGCGCGGTACGGATCATCGAGCGCGACGGTGAGCGGTTGCTGACGTCGGTGGACGCCGGCGACGGCGCGGTCGGCGCCGAGTGGAGCCTCGACGGCGAGCAGCTCATGTTCGCGTGCACCTGCGGCGACGCCGACGAGCGGCCGTGCGAGCACCTCATCGCCTCGGCGCTGGCCACGTGGCCCGGCGAGGCGCCCGACGAGGGCGCATGAGGGTGCCACCGGCCTGATGAGGTGATCGGGATGCAGTTCCGTAACCTCGGCGCCTCCGGACTCAAGGTGTCCGAGTTGTGTCTTGGGACCATGACGTTCGGCAGCGGCTTCAGGGGTATCGGCGTCGTGGACCAGGCCGGCGCAGACGCCATCGTGCGCCGCGCGCTGGACGCCGGCGTCAACTTCTTCGACACCGCCGACGTGTACTCGCGCGGCCAGTCCGAGCAGATCCTCGGCCGCGCGCTCAAGAGCTCCGGTGTGCCCCGCGAGTCGGTCGTCGTCGCCACCAAGGTGCGTGGCACGATGAGCGACGCCGCCAACGACGGCACCGGCGACGTGAACAACCGCGGCCTCGGGCGCAAGCACGTCCTCGAGAGCATCGATGCCAGTCTGCGCCGTCTCGGCATGGACTACGTCGACCTCTACCAGATCCACGGCTTGGACCCGACGACGCCCATCGAAGAGACCCTGGAGGCGCTCAACGACGTCGTGCGCATGGGCAAGGCGCTGTTCATCGGCGTCTCCAACCTGGCCGCCTGGCAGATCGAGAAGGCGCTCGGCGTCTCCGAGCGGCGCGCCTGGGCGAAGTTCGTGAGCGTGCAGGCCTACTACTCGCTGGTGGCACGCGACCTCGAGGTGGAGGTCCTTCCGATGGCGCGCGAGGAGGGCCTCGGCGTGCTCCCGTGGTCCCCGCTCGCCGGCGGCTACGTCTCGGGCAAGTACCGCGCCGGCTCACCGGAGGTCGGCCGGCGCAACCACTTCGACTTCCCGCCGGTCTCGCCGCAGTCCGAAGAGGCGCTCGCGGCGCTCGAGCAGGTCGCGCGCGAGCGCGGCGCCAGCATGGCGAGCGTGGCGCTCGCGTGGCTGCGCCACCAGCCCGGCGTCGCCTCCGTCATCATCGGCGTCCGCGATCTCGCGCAACTGGAGGACGACCTCGGCGCCGCGGACCTGCAGCTCACGTCAGAGGAGCTGAGCCGCCTGGGCGCGGCGACCGAACCCGAGTCGCCGTATCCGCAGTGGATGATCGCGCGCCAGACCGGCGCCCCTCAGACGCGCTGACCCGTGACGGGGGCCGGGTGACGGTGGAGAGGAGGCATGCCGTACAATGCCGGCATGCCCCTGTATGAATTCCAGTGCGCCGCCTGCGGCGAGCACTTCGAGATCCTGTCCAGTCTCGCCGAGCGCGACGAGAAGGCCGTCTGCCCGTCGTGCGGCGGCCGCGACGTCTCGCAGGTCCTCGGCGGCTTCACCGTGGGTATCTCGCGCACCAAGCTGAACCCCGGGGTGTTCGAGCGCAAGAAGGGCCAGGCCCCCACGTACAAGCCGCCGGCCGGCGGCTGACGCGCCCCGCTTCCGGCGGCTGACGCACCGTCCCCGCCGGCCCCGGATCGTCCCGCCGCGTACGACGACGCCGCGGTGAGGGCCGGAGGCACTGGGCCGGCCCTCACCGCGGCGTCGTACTGACCCGGCGAGATCGCGCGTCGCGGCGCACACCGGGGGGTCCGAGACGTGCGGCACGTCGGCGCGCGGCCCCACCGGGTCGCCTTGGTCCTTCCCCCGCTCCGGCGCGTCCATGCCGTTGGCGCCGTTGCGGCCCGCTCCTCCTCGTCAGCGGCGCGCGCACGGTGCCCTGCGCGGCCGAAAGTCATCCCGCGGCTGGCCCCCGCCGATAACTGGTGGGATGACCTCCATGCTGCAACACATCGACTGGCTCAACGGGCGCGTCCCCGACGCGGTGCGCGCCCATCTTCGTCAACTGGTGGAGGTGGTCGGATTCCTCCCGCATGAGCAGCCGCTGGCGGTGCTGACGCCCGACGCCGTGCTGCTCGCCGCCAACCGCCCCTTCCTTGACCTCCTCGGGGCCTCAGGCGACGAGGAGCTCGGCGCCGACTGGGACGACTTCATGCCCGGCTGGAGCGTACGCACGCGCTGCGGCGGCGACGCCGGCGACCTGCGCACGCTCGCCTTCGAGGACTACCTGCTCCCTCGCGCCGGCGACCCGGTGTGGGTAAGGGTGGTCGCCCGCCCGGTGTTCTCCCCTGAGGAGGAAGATGCGGACGGCGAGGCGCTCGCCGCCTGGGCCCTGTTCGTCCTCGACCAGCGCCCGGGCACGCGGGAGGGAGACGAGCGCCGCCGCGGCGCGATCCTCGATCTGCTGCTCGAGAGCCCCAGCGAGTTCGTCGTGCAGCTCGGTCCCGAGGGCGCAGTCGAGTACCTCTCGCCGTCGCTGCGCCGCGCGCTCGGCGTCTTCGCCGACGGCGCCGAGGGCAAGACCGCTGGCGGCGATCCACGCACTCGCGGGGGACAAGTTCGCCGAGCGCTTCCGGTGGCTGCTGGACGAGCTCCTCAAGCCGCCCTTCCGCTCCGAGTTGGAGATGGCGATGACCAACAGCGAGGAGGAGCGCATCATCCAGTGGCGCTTCGAGTCTCTGCTGGCGGACGGCGGCGCCGTGGGCGGCATCCTGGGTGTGGGGCGGGATGTCACCGAGCGCCGGCGGGCGGAGGACGAGCGCGCGCAGAGTGAACTGCGCCTGCGCACACTGGTCGAGGCGACGAACCAGGTCATCTGGACGACAGGACCCGGCGGCGTCGTCGACCGGCCGATGGAGAGCTGGTCGGCGTTCACCGGTCAGGACGACGATGAGATCCTCGGCGACGGCTGGACGGAGGCGATACACCCGGGCGACCGCGAGCGCGTGCTCGAGACCTGGCGGGCGGCCCTGGCCGAGCGCGGCGTCTACGCGTGCGAGTACCGTCTGCGCACTCAAGAGGGACGCTATCGCTGGATCGAGGCGCGCGCCGTGCCGCTGCCCGGCGGGGGCGCCGAGCCGCAGTACTTCGGCGTGGGACACGACATCACCAAGCGCAAGGAGGCCGAGGAGGCCGCGCGCCGTCGTGTCGAGCTGGAGAGCATGGTCGCCGCGGTCTCCACCCGGCTGGCGGGCGCGACACTGGACACGGTGGACCTGGCCATCGACTTCGCGCTCGGCGAGACGGGCCGCTGCCTCGGCGCCGGCCGTGTGAGCCTCTACCGGCTGGCGCCCGACGCCATCCGCCTCGAGCGAGTGCGGCTCTGGCGTCGCGAGACCGGCCTGCTCGAGGACGGGGACCCGTCGCAGAGCGTCGAGCGGCTCGGCTGGCTGCGCGAGCGCGCCGCCGGCGGGCTGCCCGTCGTGGTGCACGTGGTCGACGAACTGCCGCCCGAGGCCGGAGGCGGAGCGGGAGGCGTTCGTCCAGATGGGCGTGGAGGCCGTGCTCGCCGTGCCCGTCCTCCAGGAGCCGACGCTGGCGGGCCTGCTCTGCTACGAGATCGAGGCAGGCGCCGGCGACGGACCGGACCGGCGCTGGGACGACGATGACGTATCTCTGGTCCGACTTGTCTCGGACCAGCTCGCCAGTCTCCTCGTGTGGCGCGCCGACGAGCTCAATCTGCGCAGCGTCGCCGACAGCTTCCTGGCCTTTGGCCCCGACGTGGCCAAGAACCTCGCGCATATCTGCCGCGCGGCCGGGACGGTCACCAGCGCCGATGTGGTGCTCTACACGCGGCGGCGCGGGCACGAACTCGTCACCGAGGCGGGCTGGAACGTGCCCGACGGGCTGCCTCGGGGGACGCCGGCCGAGGGCAGGCTCGACGCCGCCGTCATGGCGCGCTGCGGCGACGAGCAGGTGCACATCGAGCGCGACCTGCAGGACACGCTCTACGCGCACACCAGTCCGATCGTCAACCGCATCGGCGCGCGCCTGTACGCCGGGTTCCCGGTGGTCGTCGGCGGGCGGGCGATCGGGACGCTCAGCTGTCTGTTCACGAGGGACGTCGCGCTGCGGGAGAGCCAGCTGGAGTTGCTGCGCGTGCTCGGACGCGCCGCCGCAGTCGAGGAAGAGCGGCAGCGTGCGATCGAGGACCGCGTGCTGGGGCTGGCACAACTCGAGCAGGCGATGGAGCGGACGGTGGGCACGCTGTCGGGCGCCGTCAGCATGCGCGACCCCTACACCGCCGGCCACGAGAAGCGCGTCAGCGAGCTGGCCGTGGCCATCGGCAAGGAGCTCGGCCTGGACAGCGACGACCTCCGGCTCCTGCGCCTCGCGGCCACGGTCCACGACCTCGGCAAGATCACGGTGCCGGCGGAGATCCTCAGCAAGCCGACGCCGCTCAGCGAGGCGGAGTTCGCGATCATCCGGCGGCACAGCGAGGCCGGCTGGGAGCTTCTGGAGCCCGCCGGCCTGCCCGCCTCGATAACCAACGCGGTGCTGCAGCACCACGAGCGCCTCGACGGCAGCGGCTACCCTGCCGGGCTCAAGGAGGGCGACATCGGCGAGTTCGCGCGCATCGTCGCCGTGGCCGACGTGGTCGAGGCGATGTCGTCGGACCGGCCGTACCGGCCGGTCATCGGCATCGAAGCGGCCCTCGAGGAGATCAAGCAGGGCCGCGGCGTGCGTTTCGACGGGCGTGTGGTCGACGCATGCCTGCACCTCTTCCGGGACGAGGGATTCTCCTTCACGGAGTAGTGGGCGCCGGGGCGCGACGACCGGGGCCGGGTCGCGCGAAGCAGGGCGCCCCAGCGCCCACTGAGCGGCGACGCGACGGGTGAGCACGCCGTCGCCGTCGCCCGTGCGGGACCGACCGGGGAGGGTCAGCCGCCGCAGTCCGTGCCTGCATCTGTCCAGACGCCGCCGGGCCTACATCCTTAGCACGCGGCGGCG
>CAWIDR010000029.1:0-41303 GCA_963834905.1 uncultured Thermoleophilia bacterium
CCTCGCGCACGAACAGGAGCAGCACGAGCGCCACGGCCGCCGAGCCGGCCATCGTCCACCAGGCCGGCGCGTAGGCGCCGGTGCGGTCGACGATGTAGCCGAACAGCGGCGGCCCGAAGAAGATGCCGACGTTGAAGAACGCGGCGGAGACGCCGGCCGCCGCGCCGGCGGCCGAGTGGCCGCCGGTCTCGCCGGCGAGCGTACCCATGAGCCCGCCCCACCCGACGGCGCCGAAGCCGAGCAGGAACAGCACACCCCAGAGCAGCCAGGTCTGGCCGGGCTGGATGAGCGCGAGCGCGACGCAGGAGAGCCCGGCCAGCGTGCCCATGCCGAACAGGGCCGGCACCCGCCGGCGATGGAGCGGCCGGTCGCTCACCAGGCCGCTGAGCGGCTTGCCGATGGCGCCGGCGAACTGGCAGAAGGCCAGCAGGCCGGCGGCGGCGGCCACCGAGTAGCCCCAGTCGGAGTGCAGGAACAGCACGAGGTGGGCGAGCGCGGCGAACTCGACCACGCCGAGAAAGAGCGCCGCCAGCCCCATCATCCAGATGTCGCGCGAGCGCAGCACGGCGGCGAACCCGGGCCTGAGTGCCGCCCGGTCCCGCTGCGCGTCGCCGGTGACGCCGGGAAGACCCTGGTCGATCTCCGAGACCGTCAGGGGCTCGGCGGCATCGCCCGCCGGCTCGCCCGGCCGCGGGTCGCGGTAGAAGAGCACGGCCACGAGGCAGACGACGAACGCCAGGCCGGCGGCGAAGACGAACCCGGCCTGCCAGCCGTACGCCACGGCGAGGGCCGGCATGATCGCCGCCCCGAGCATGCCGCTCACGTTGACGGCCGACTGGTTCACCCCCACGGCCGTCGCCCGTTCGCGCGCCGGGAACCACAGCATGATGGCCTTCACGGCGGTCGGGTAGATGAAGCCGCAGCCGAGCCCGGAGGCGCCGAGCAGGAGCAGCATCGTGCCGTAGCTCGGCGCGAGCGCCACCGCGCCGATGCAGACGCCGGTGATCACCGTCCCGAACAGCAGCGCCCGGCGCACGCCGATGCGGTCGACGAGCCAGCCGGCGAAGATCAGCGTGGGAGCGTAGGCGACCGCGGTGGCGCTGGTCAGGCCGCCGATCTGGGCGTTGTTCAGGTCGAACGCGCTCTTGAGGAACGGCGCCAGCGGCCCGACGCAGAGGCGCGAGAGGAAGACGACGAGATAGGCGGACCACACCACGCCGAGGGCGACGAAGCGGTAGCGCGACAGACGCGACGGCACCGCGGCGCCGGCCGCGACGGAGGCTGCTGAAGCGGTGGGGTCCACGCCCGGGATTCTATCGGGCGGGCGCGGCGCGCGGGGACGGCCGGGCGCGGCGCGCGGGGACGGCCCGGAGCGCGGCGCGCGCGGAATCGGCCGGGCGGCGCCGCGGACAGGAAGCGGGGCGGCGGGATGACGCTCCGTCCACCCGCCGCCCCGATCCCGTCTTACGGCCGCCGGCAGGCGGCCGTCACGCGCTCAGCCCTGCTTCGGCGGCTTGTGCACGCCGATGCGGTTGCCCTCGCTGTCGATGAAGAAGCCGATGGACCCGACCATCTCGCCCATGTCGGTCACCGGCACGCCCACCTGCCCCCCGGCGGCGACGGCGCGCTCGATCATGCCCTCGGGGTCGCCCTTGCTGTCCAGGTAGATGGTCACGCCGGGCGCGCCCGGCGTCCTCATGTCGCTCTTCACGAGGTCGCCGCTCATGTCGCCCGGCTCCATCGGCAGGAGCGCCACGTCGCCGTTGGCGCCGTCCATCAGCGGCACCTCTGTCTGGAGTACCGCCGCGTAGAACTTGCGTGCTCTGTCCATGTCTGCGACGGGGATGTCCGCCCAGACGAACGTGTTGGCCATGATGACCTCATTCTTGGTTGTTCGAGGATGAGGGGAGCATGGCCCGCGGGCGCGGCGACAAAACGTCCGCCGCGCCGCGCCGTCGGCGAGAGGCGACGTCCTACCCCGCAGGTCTGCCTTCGTGCTTGGAGACACGCGGTCCCGGCATGCGCCGGCACTCTGGACAGAGCGATACCTATGTGATATCACATCGGTATCGCGTATGACGCGGCCGCGTGACCCTCGGGCGAGGCAAGACTCGCCGGCGCGGCCTCCCGGAGGTGGGAGCCATGGCAGCAGAAGAGAAGACCCCGACCCGGGAGCGCGAGGCGCGCGTGATGAGCGGCTGGCCGATGCTGGTCGTCACCATCGCTCTGTACGTCGCCACCCCGGTCCTCATGTACTACGCCTTCGTCAGCGGCACGACGAGCTCGTCGGGCAGCGCCGTCCCCGACTGGTGGCTGTTCGGCGGCGGCTGCGTCGTGCTGGCCGCTGCCGTCCTGCTCAGCCCCGGGTTCTTCACGATCCAGCCCAACGAGGCGCGCGTGCTCATCCTCTTCGGCGCCTACCACGGCACCTGCAAGCAGGTGGGCTTCCGCTGGGGCAACCCGTTCTATGCCAACGGACCCGCGGGCGGCAGCTCACAGGCGCAGCGGTCCTGGAGAAGGAGGGACTCCGGCGACGGCGAGGGGCAGGCCGGGCCGACGAAGCTCAAGCGCTACAAGGTGAGTCTCCGCGCCCGCACCCTGAACGGCGACAAGCTCAAGGTGAACGACAAGCGCGGCAACCCCGTCGACATCGCCGCGGTCGTCGTGTGGCGGGTCGAGGACACCGCCAAGGCCGTCTTCGACGTCGACGACTTCGAGACGTACGTGGCGACGCAGAGCGAGACGGCCGTGCGCCACCTCGCCAGCGCCTACCCCTACGACTCCGGTGAGACGTTCGCCGACACCGAGGACGAGACCACGTTGCGCGGCAACGTCGACGAGGTCTCCGAGGCGTTGCGTGTGGAGCTCGCAGGGCGGCTCGCGCAGGCCGGCGTGAGCGTCGAGCAGGCCCGCCTCACCCACCTCGCCTACGCGCCGGAGATCGCCCAGGCGATGCTCCGCCGCCAGCAGGCCGAGGCCGTCATCGCCGCGCGCCGCAAGATCGTGACCGGCGCCGTCAGCATGGTCGAGATGGCGCTCGAGGACTTCCGCAAGAACAACATCGTGGAGTTCGACGAGGAGCGCAAGGCGGCCATGGTCAGCAACCTCATGGTCGTGCTCTGCGGCGAGAGCCAGGTGACCCCGGTCGTGAATACCGGCACGCTGTACACGTGAGGCCGAGCCGTGAGACTCGCGGCTGACACGGCCATGACGGGAGGCTGACGTGGCGGGGCGACCGTGGTTCGGACCCAGGCGCTACGGCTGGGGATTCACGCCGATCTCCTGGCAGGGCTGGGTCCTGACCGGGGCCTACGTCGCCGCCGTGTTCGTCCTCGCCATCACGCTCTCGACGCCGCAGCCATGGATCTTCTGGACGCTGCTCGTGCTCGCCACCGTCGCCTACTTCCTCGTGGCCACCATGACACGGCGGAGGTGACCGCGATGAAGCGGACGCTGCGACGTGCGGGCGCGGGACGGCGGTAGGCGATGGCAGCGCGCAAACAGTACCTGCTGAGGATCGACCCCGACCTGTGGGCCGAGGTCGAGAAGTGGGCTGCCGACGAGCTCCGCAGCGTCAACGCCCAGGTCGAGTACATCCTGCGCGACGCGGTGCGAAGGCGCCGCGGCGGCCGGGCCGCCGGGGACGCCGCCGCAGGCGGCGGGCGCTCCGGCGGCCTCTCCCCTGACGGAGCCGACGACGGTCCCCGGCGAGGAGGGGAACGGTGAAGGGCATGGACGCTGACGTCACTGCGAACGAGTCCCTCGAGCTCCTGGAGCTGCGGCGCAGCTTCGGCGAGGTGGCCGCCCTGGACGGCCTCTCCTTCAGCGTCCCGGCCGGCCAGGTCTTCGGCTTCCTCGGGCCCAACGGAGCCGGGAAGACCACGGCCATGCGCGCCGTGGTCGGCGTCATCGCGCCGGACGCCGGCGAGGTCCGCTGGCGCGGCGCGCCGGTCGACGCAGCCGCGCGGCGCACGTTCGGCTACATGCCGGAGGAGCGCGGCCTCTACCCCGGCATGATCGTGCTCGAGCAGCTGGTCTACCTCGGCCGCCTGTACGGGCTGACCGCGGCCGAGGCACGGTCGTCCGCGCTCGAGTGGACCGAGCGGCTCGGCATCGCCGACAAACGGGACCTGAAGATCGAGACGCTGTCGCAGGGCAACCAGCAGCGCGTGCAGCTCGCCGCCGCGCTCGTGCACGGGCCCGAGCTGCTCATCCTCGACGAGCCGTTCTCGGGCCTCGACCCGGTGGGCGTGGACGACATGAGCGCGGTGCTGGCAGAGCGCGCGGCCGCCGGCGCCGCCGTGCTGTTCTCCAGCCACCAGCTCGACCTGGTGCAGGACATCTGCGAGGCGGTGGCCATCATCCACCGCGGGCGGCTGGTCGCGCAGGGGCGCCTCGCGGAGCTGCGCCGGGGCGGCGAGCCGCGGCTCGTGGTGCGCGTCGCCGGGGACCAGGAGGGGCACTGGGCCGCCGGGCTCGCCCCTGCGGCCAGAGTCACGGGAGTCACCTCCGGCACCGTGTCGCTGGCGCTCTCACCCGGAGCGGACGCCCAGCAGGTGCTCGACCGGGCGCGCTCCGCCGGCCCGGTGGAGCACTTCGCCTTCGAGGACCGGCGCCTCTCGGAGGTGTTCCGCGAGGCCGTCGGCGCCGACGTGGACGCGGTGGACCGGGCAGCACGCGAAGATCGCGCCGCAGGAGACAAGGGAGGCGCGCGGTCGTGAACGCCTGGCTGGGAACCGTCTGGCTCATCGCCGCGCGCGAGCTGCGCCAGGGCGCGCGCGCGAAGTCGTTCCGCATCGTCACCGTGCTGCTCGTCGCGGCCGTGGCGGCCGCGATGCTCATCCCGGCGGCCATGCACGGTCACCAGAGCACGCCCAAGGTCGGCATCGTGGGAACCGGGCCCGCGGCCGTGCTGACGGTCCGCACCGCCGCGCGCATCACCGGCACGGCGGTGCAGCCGGTCGCCTACGCGAGCCTCGGGGAGGCCGAGGCCGCACTGCGGGACGGCAAGCTGGCGGCCGTGCTCGTGCCCGGACGCGAGGTGCTGATCCCCCGCACTCCCTACGCCGGCGTCGCGCCGGACGCGTCGAGCCTGGAGGGCGCCCTGGCGCTCGCCGGCGGCCTGCTCGGCAGCGGCGGGACGACGGCGCCCGCGCCCACGCCCTCGCCGAGCCTCCCCATCCGCGGCCTTGAGCCGCCGCTCACCGGCCTGAGCGTGCGGCTGACGGGCCTGGCCGTCTCGATCGTCATCTACATGATCATCGTCATCTACGGCGTGCGGATCACCATCGGCGTGAGCGAGGAGAAGTCGAGCCGCGTCGTCGAGGTGCTGCTCGCCGCGGTACGTCCCTCGCAGTTGCTCCTCGGCAAGGTGCTCGGCCTGGGTCTGCTCGCGCTCGGGCAGGCGCTGGCGATCGTCCTCACCTTCGTCGCCCTCGGCGCGGCCGTGGGCTCGAGCCTGGTCCACAGCGCCTCGTTGGAGGTCGTGGCCGTCGGCGCCGCGTGGATCGTGATCGGCTATGCCTTCTACTGCACGGCCTACGCAGCCGCAGGGTCCCTGGTCACCAAGCCGTCCGACGCCTCCAACGCCTCGGCGCCCGTGCAGCTGCCCCTGATCGCCTCGTACATCCTCACGTTCACGGTGCTCTACGGCGACAGCGTGTACGGCTTCTACTGGTTCCTGGCGTACTTCCCGCCGACGGCGCCGGTCTCCATGACCGTGCTCGTGGCCGTCGGCGTGGCGCAGCCCTGGCAGGTGGCGCTCTCGATGCTCATCTGCATCGCGGCGACCGTGCTGATGGCGTGGGTCGCGGCCAGGATCTACGGCCGCGCGATCCTGCACACGGGCTCGCGCCTGAAGTGGCGTCAGGCCTGGCGGCGGGAAGCCTGACGGGCGGCGCGGCCGCAGGGCTCCGCCGGCGTCAGGCGCCGCGCCGGGACGGCTGACCCGCCGCTTCGTCCGTCGCGGGTTGTTGCGCGCGCCCCGCCGGGCGTGCTACATTGCCGAATCGGCACACCGGCGTGCCGGTGCACCGGAGCGACGACGCTCTCCAGACGAACCTGTCTGGAGGGCGTTTCTGCGTTCAGGGTCGACGTCGGCAACGCGAAGGGAGGCACGGCCGGAAGCACCACCACACCTACGCACCACGAACCCATGGCCCAAAAAGGATGACTACTATGATGAGCTCCAGGCCGGGGTCCGCACGCAATCTGTGGGCCGCACCAGGCACGCGGGGGTTGTGGAACCGCCCCTCGCTTGCCAAAGCGACCATCGCCGCCCTCACGCTGGCGCTGGTCTCCACGTTCCTCTTCGCGGGGTTCGCCTTCGCCGGCGACCCGACCGGTTCCGCCACCGGCGGCGCCGCTCAGGTGGCCGCCAAGGTCGCCGGCAAGCCGACGACGGGCGAGCTCGCGGCCGAACTCGGGCACGTGAAGAGCTCGCTCAATCTCTTCTTCGTGATCTTCGGCGGCGCGCTCGTCTTCTTCATGCAGACCGGGTTCGCCATGGTCGAGACCGGGTTCTGCCGCTCCAAGAACGCCGTCCACGTCATCATGACCAACTTCGTGATCTTCGCCATCGGCATGATCGCGTACTGGGCCGTCGGCTTCGCCCTGATGTTCGGAGGAGTCGGCACCATCGCCTCGTTGGGAGGCACCCAGCCCCTCGACGGCATGACCGAGATCGCCGGCGGCTGGGGCATCTTCGGCCACCAGGGCTTCTTCCTCTCCGGCAGGTCCTACGACGTCGTCATCCTCGGCTTCTTCTTCTTCCAGATGGTCTTCATGGACACGACGGCGACCATCCCGACCGGAGCGATGGCGGAACGCTGGAAGTTCTCCGCGTTCGTCGTCTACGGGTTCTTCATCGCGGCGATCGTCTACCCGATCTTCGGCAACTGGGTGTGGGGCGGCGGCTGGCTCAGCGCGCTCGGCCGCAACGTCGGCCTCGGTCACGGCGCCGTCGATTTCGCCGGATCGAGCGTGGTCCACGCCGTCGGCGGCTTCGCGGCGCTCGCCGGCGCGCTCGTGATCGGTCCCCGCGTCGGCAAGTTCGCCAAGGACGGCACCCCGCGGGTGATCCTGGCGCACAACATCCCGCTCGCCATCCTCGGCGTGATCATCCTCGTGTTCGGCTGGATCGGCTTCAATGGAGCCTCGACCCTCGCGGCCACCGACATGCGCTTCAGCGTCGTGATCGTCAACACGTTCATCGCCTCGGCGGCCGGCTGCCTGGCGGCGATGTTCCTGGTCTGGAAGAAGTACGGCAAGCCGGACCCCTCCATGGCCGCCAACGGCATGCTCGCCGGCCTGGTCGCCATCACCGCGCCGTGCGCCTTCGTCGACACCGTGGGCGCCTTCCTCATCGGCGGGATCGCCGGCTTCATCGTGGTCGGCTCCATCGTCTTCGTGGAGGGCAAGCTCAAGGTCGACGATCCCGTCGGCGCCGTCTCGGTGCACGGCGTCTGCGGCGTGTGGGGCGTCCTCGCCGTGGGCCTGTTCGCCGACGGCAGCTACGGCGACGGCTGGAACGGCGTCGCCGGCACCGTGACCGGCCTGCTGTACGGCGGCGGCCTCGGGCAGCTCGGCGCGCAGCTCGTCACCGCGGGCGTCGCGGCCGCGTGGGCGTTCGGGACCATGTACGTGTTCTTCACGGTCCAGAAGAAGCTCCAGGGCATCCGCGTGACCCGTGATGAAGAGACCATGGGCCTCGACGTGCCCGAGATGGGCGTCGCGGCCTACCCCGACTCCCTGCACCTGTGAGGAGCCAGACATGAAATACGTCATCGCAGTGATCCAGCCCGACAAGCTCGAGGACGTGCTCGAGCAACTGGAGGAGGAGAACGTGCACCTCGTGACCGCGTCCGACGTGATGGGACGCGGCCGCCAGAAAGGCATGGCCGAGATCTACCGCAGCCACAAGGAGCCCGGCAACCTGCTGCGCAAGGTCAAGATCGAGATCGCCGTGAACGACGACTTCGTCGAGCGCACCGTGGCCGCGATCATCAAGGGCGCCCGCAGCGAGCGCATCGGCGACGGCAAGATCTTCGTGCTCGACCTCGAGCGCTGCGTGCGCATCCGTACCGGCGAGACCGGATCGGTGGCGATCGGCTGAGCGAGAGGAGCGCCGGGCGGCCCCAGCGGAGGCAACGACTGGGGCCGCCCGGCGCGGCCGTCCTGACGCCGGCGCCTGCGGCGGCCGGCGACAAGCCGGACGGCGACGGGATTGCCGGCGGCGGCGGCGGGACAAGACAGCTGTACGACGAGGCGAGCCGAGGAGGCCGAGATGGACGAGCTGGCGGCGGGGATCCACCGCTGGACGGCGCCGCACCCGGAGTGGCGGCCGAAGGCCGAAGAGGTCGAGTCATATGCCCTCGTGGCGGATGAGGCGCTGCTGCTGGTGGACCCGCTCGTGCCGGCGGAGGAGGACGAGCGGCACGAGCCGCTCCTGGCGCAGCTGGAGCTCCTGGCAGCGGCCGCGACGCGTGTGGAGCTGCTGATCACGGTCCCCTATCACACGCGCAGCGCGGAGGCGCTGTACGAGCGCTTCGCGCCCCAGCGCCCGACGCGCATCTGGGGCCACGCGCTCGTGCGCAGGCGGCTGCGGCCTGAGACTCCGCTCGAGGTGGTGCCGATGGGCGCCGCCGGCACGGCGGCGCCCATCGCCGGCGGGGCGGCCGAGGCGTACACCATCGGCCGTCCGCGGCGCAGCGAGCACCCGGTGTACGTGCCCTCGCTGCGCGCCGCCGTCTTCGGCGACGCCGTCGTCGGCGCGGAGGGCGGCCTCCGCTTCTGGATCCTGAGCAGCGGGACCGGCGCGGACTGGTACAGAGACGTCTTCGCGCCGAGCTTCAGAGAGCTGGCCGAGCGGCCGCTCGAGCACGTCCTCGTCACCCACGGGCCGCCGGTGATCGGCGACGGTCAGCGGCAGCTGGCGCTCTGTCTCGCCGCGCCGCCGGTGGAGATGTACTGATCAGTCCGTCGGGTGCTTGTCCTCGCGGTGCTTGCGCCACTCCACACGCGCGAGGCTGACGAGGAACCAGGCCACGCTCGCGAGCGCCGCGAACAGCACGATGCGGTAGCCGACCCGCTCGGCGGTCGAGAGGCCGGGACGGCTGACGAGGAACGAGAAGCCGATGATCAGCGCCGCCACGATCAGCGCGTAGGCGAGCCGCGTGAACCCGGCATCGAGCCGGTCCATGATCGGCTTGAACTCCGTCGGCCGGATCGAGATGCGGAACTCGCCCTCCCCCGCCCGGCGCAGCACGCGCGTCAGTTGCAGCGGGAGCGCGTCGAAGAACCGGGCGTAGGACCGTCCCGAACGCAGCGTGTGCTTGAGGATCTTCTCCGGCCCGAACTGCCGCGGGACGAGCTTCTGGGCGAACGGCTTGGCCGCGTCCACAAGCCGGAAGGCGGAATCGACCTGCGTCGCGACCCCGTCGACCATGCCCAGCGTGGTGAGCAGGACGGTCAGCTCGGTGGGCAGGTGCAGACGGTGCTCGCGCATCATCGAGAGCAGGCGCTCCACCATGTCGCCGAGGCCGCCGCCGTTGATCTGCGCGCGGCGGTACTGGCTCATGATCGCCCCGAGCTCGATCTCGAGCGAGGCGAGGTCGACGTGCGGCGGCATCCCGGTCATCTGCAGCACGGCCTCGGTGGCGCCGGCCGGATCGTCGTCGAAGATCGCCAGCAGCATGTCGAAGGTCGCGTCGCGGTTGCGCTCGGAGACGGTGGCGACGCGGCCGAAATCGACGAAGGCGATGCGGCGGCCGGCGAGCGCGAAGATGTTCCCCGCGTGCGGGTCGGCGTGGTAGTAGCCCATCTCGAAGATCATGCGGAAGTAGGCGGCCACGCCGAGCTCGACGACGCGGGGACCGTCGACGCCGTCCATCTCGCCGCTCTCGAACGCCGTCGCCGGGGTCCCATCCACGAAGTCCATCGTGAGCACGCGGCTCGAGGTGTGGTCCCAGTAGACCGCCGGGAAGAAGACGTCGGGCGTGTCCTCGAAGGCCGTGCGGAAGCGGTCCAGCGCACGGCCCTCGTGCGTGTAGTCGAGCTCCGAGCGCAGCACGCCGGCGAACTCGTCGGCCAGCGCCGCCACGTCGAAGTCCTTGCCCCACTGCGTGTGCGCGCCGACGCGGTGCGCCTGCTCCACGAGGATCTCGAGGTCCATCTCCATGGTCTCGCTCACCCCGGGGCGCTGGACCTTCACGGCCACGGCCGTGCCGTCCGGCAACGTCGCCCGGTACACCTGGCCGATGCTGGCGGCCGCGAGCGGCTCCTGGTCGAAGCTGGCGAACAGCTCCTCGACGGTGCCTCCGAGCTCGGCCTCGATGCGCTCCCGCATCTGCGCCCACGGGAGCGTGGGGACGTCATCCTGCAGTTTGGCCAGTTCGACCGCGAGGTCGGGGGTGACGAGGTCGCGGCGCGTCGCCAGGATCTGCCCCATCTTGATGAACGCCGGCCCAAGCCGCTCCAGGGCGTGACGGACGCGGACCGCCGGCGGCAGGTCCTTCTCCTTGCCGGCGGGCTCCGGCGCGGGCTCGACCGCGTCCGTCGGGAGGTGCTCCTCGAACGCGCTGCCCCTCAGCGCGGTGAGGATGCGCTCCTCCCAGAGGACCTTGGCGATCTCGCGGTAGCGGGCGCGGCGCAGCGCGCCGCGGCTCTGCGGCGCCGCCGTTTCACCACCCATGGACCCTCCTCTTCACGGCGCGGCCAAGCCGCGCGTCGACTGCGTGCTCAGGGTCCCTCTTCCCCGCACGGCGTCAGTGCCCTTCCGTTCGCGGCTCGGCGCCTCACTCGCGGGCGCCGCAGGCCATGCGGTTGCCGCCCTGATCGCGAGCGCGGCGCAGCGCGGAGTCGGCCGGCGCCAGCAGGTCGTTGAGGAACTCGTGCTGCGGCGCGGTCCGTGCCGGCCAGGCCCACGCTGGCCGTCACCGTGACGAGCTGGTCGTCCTTCCACACGGAGAGCGCCTCGACCGCCTGGCGCAGCCGCTCGGCGAACTCCTCGGCCTCCTCGGCGGAGAGGTGCGGAAGCAGCATGACGAACTCCTCGCCGCCGAAGCGGCCGACGAGGTCGAAGGCGCGCAGGATGCGCCGGCAGGCGCCGGCGACGGCGCGGATCACCTCGTCGCCCACGCCGGCCCCGTACAGGTCGTTGACCAGCGAGAAGTGGTCGAGGTCGAGCTTCACGAGCCACATCGGGAAGCCCTGGCGACGGGCGCGCGTCATCTCGCGCTCGCCGAGCTCGAGAAAGGCCTTGCGCGTGAGCAGTTCGGTGAGCCGGTCCGTGGTCGCCAGCCGTTCCACCTGCCGCAGCAACTCGACGCTGCGCGTCACGTCATGGAGGAGGACGGAGTGGCCGAGCAGACGTCCGCCCCGCGCGCGCACGGCGGTGAGCGCCAGCGTGAAGTGACGCGATTCCGGCAGCTCGCCGCCGGTCATGTCGCCGGGCAGCGCGATCGAGAGCTCGGCCACCACGGTGTCCGGCGGGCATCTCGCCGGCCTCGGCGTTGCCGATGCTCTCCAGCATGCCGGGGTGGAAGGCGAGGACCTCGGACACGGGCCGTCCCAGCGCCTCGCCGTCGAGGCCGGGGAACAGGTCACGAGCGGCCGGATTGAAGTCGACGATGCGGTCGTACGTGTCGAGCACGATCACGCCGTCCGAGAGCCCGTCGACGACCATCCCGCGCGCCAGCGGCGCGATGCGGAACAGCCGGTAGCGGAAGAGCGCATACGCGACGATCGCGCCGGAGACGCTGACGACCGCGGTGGTCGGGTTCAGGCCCGGCGCCGGCTCCAGGCCGATCACGTACAGCGTACCGGCCGACCACCGGCAGGAGGATGGCGACGATGAGCAGCGCGTACTGCCGCCGGTAGAGCGAGTGCCGGTCGCGCCACCAGGCATGAGCCAGCAGCAAGACGGTGGCGGCGAGGAGCAGGTAGGCGACCGGCATGAAGAACGCCGCCCAGTACCACCCGTAGTCGGGCACGACCACGGCCGGGGCCGTCGCCGTGTCGAGCGTCGGCGATCCGCGGAAGATGCCGGCGGGATTGGTCAGAAAGACCGCGACCGAGGCCGCGACGAAGGCGCCCAGTGAGGCGGCCGACCATCGCGGCAGCGGACCGTGGCCGGTGTAGCGGCGCACGACCTCGAACCACACCACAGGCAGCACGGCGATGCCGACGAACTGGAAGTCGGCCCACCACAGTTTGCCCGCGAGCGACGTGGCGACGAGCTCGCACGCGTACCCGACGGTCCAGATGAGGAACGCGACCATCGTCGCGGCGAACCAGGGCGCCACCGGGTCGGATCGGCTGCGCCAGGTGACGACCAGGAGCGCGACAAGCACCGCCGCCGACACGACGAGCGGCGAGATGTACAAGGCCATGTGGGGCGTCACGACGCCCTCCCGCAGGTAGACGATCCCTCTCGGTGACTGCTATCGACCAGACGACCGGAGAAATGAAGGACGGGCGCGCGCGGAGGGGAGGACCGCGCGCGCCCGGAAGGAGCGCCGGTGGGCCGGCGCCGGGGGAGATCGGACCTAGACGGCTGCCGCGGCCACCTCGAGGAAGCGCTCATCGACGCGCGGAGCCGCGGCCGCCTCGACTTCGACACGGCCCGCGTCCAGCCAGATCCGCCGCGACGCGCGGCTTGCCACCCACGTGTCGTGGGTGACGACGATGAGCGTCTGGCCGCGCTCGCGCCAGAGCTCCTCGAGCAGCCCGATGATGTCGTCGCGGGTCCGCTCGTCGAGGTTGCCGGTGGGCTCGTCGGCGAGGATCACGCGGGGGGCCCTGACGAGCGCCCGCGCGATCGCGACGCGCTGCTGCTCGCCGCCGCTGAGCTCGGAGGGGATGTGCCGGGCACGGTCGGCGAGGCCCACGCCGGCGAGCGCCTCCCCGGCGCGGCGACGGCGCTCGCCGGCAGCCACGTGCCAGGGGACGAGCGCCGTCTCCACGTTCTCCTGGGCCGTCAGTGTGGGGATGAGGTTGAAGCCCTGGAAGATGAAGCCGAACGAGTGGCTCCTGAGCTCCGAGAGGTCGCCCTCCCCCATCTTCGCCAGGTCGCGGCCCTCGAAGTCGAGCTTGCCGCCCGAGGGCCGGTCCATGGCGCCCAGCATCTGCAGCAGGGTCGTCTTGCCCGAGCCCGTGGAGCCCTGGATGGCGAGGAACTCGCCCTCGTCGATGGTCAGGTCGATCCCGGCCAGCGCGGCGACCTGCGTGCGGCGCTGCGCGTAGTGCTTGGTCACGTCTGTCAGTTCGTAGAGCATCGTCGTCTCCTTGCTCGTCAGTCGTCGGTGCGGCGGTCAGTGACGGTGCGCCTGCGGCACCCCTCGTTGACCCGGCTTCGCGGTCAATCGACACGCCTGAGGGCGTCGGCGGGACGGAGCCGCGAGGCCCGCCAGCCGCCGAAAGCGCCGGCGATCAGGGCGCCGGACAACGCCAGGGCCACGGCGATGCCGATCAACTGGAGGCTCACGGGGGCCGTCAGGTCCACGGTCACCGCCTGGGCGGCGCCTGCGGCCTGCTGCATGCCGGGAGGACCGTTCTGGGCCGCGCCGGCCATGGTCGCCTTGAGCGCCGGCGAGAAGGCGGCGATCAGCTTGGCGCCGAGGATGCCGAGCGCGACGCCGAGCACGGCGCCGATGATCCCCTGCACCATGGACTCGCCGAGCACCTGGCCGACGATGCGCCTGCCCTTCCAGCCAAGCGCCTTGAGCGTGCCGAACTCACGCACGCGGCGGGAGACCGCCGAGACGGTGAGCAGGCTGGCGACGGCGAAGGAGGCGATCAGGGCGGCGATGGCCAGCCACTTGCCGAGGCGGTCGGCGAGCGTCGAGGCGCTGGCGAGCGAGCCGCTGACCTGGCTGGCCAGGTCCGAGGACGTCGTCACGGTCGCCTTGGGCATGAGCTGCTCGATCTCGGCCTTGACGGCGGCGATGTCGTTGGCGCTGTCGGCCTTCACGTAGATCTGGTTGACCTTGCCCACGTTGTCGCTCATCTTCTGGGCCCAGGCGACGGGGATGTAGACGTCCGACGACGTGCTGCCGGCGGGCAGGGCGACGATGCCGACGACGGTGAACTTCTTGCCGTCGATCTTCTTGGCGTCGCCGACGGCCAGCGAGTTCTGCCTGGCGTAGGCCCGGGTGACCAGAGCGACCTTGGCGCTCGCGTCTTCACCGGTGAGCGAGCGTCCCGAACTGATCTGCGCCGAGCTCAGAGGCCCGAGAGTGAGGTTCGTGGTGTCGACGCCCGAGACGGAGAGCTGCGAGACGTTGATGGGCGCCATCTGCGTCTGGGCCTGCTGCGAAGAAGACCCGCTCGAAGAGGACTGCGAGCCGGCCGACGGCGCCGCGGCGGCGGATCCGCCCTGCGCCTGCGCGAACTTGCCGGACACGCTCATGACGTTCATCGTGATGCTGCCGGTGGCGGAGTCCACGCCGTCCAGCGACGCGATCTGCGCCAGCTTCTTGGCGGAGATCGACTGCTGGCCGGGGCTCGTCATGACGCGCGAGCGGCTGAACTTCTGCCCCTGCCTGGACTGGTCCGGCGGCTGCATGCCGAAGCGCTGTGCGCCGCTCTGGTCCATCTTCTGCTGCTGGGAGACCGTGATGTCGGTGCCGACGCCGTACAGCGACTGCAGCACCTGGTCCTGGGCTTTGCCGACGCCGGCGGCGTAGGCGGTCACCGCGACCACGAGCGCGACGCCGACGGCGAGCCCCATCGCGGTGAGCAGCGCCTGGCGATGCCGCCGGCGCAGCTCCCTGAACACGTAGGTGAAGAACATGCTGCCTCCTTGTCCGCGGCGGGCGCGGCCGTCAGGGCTCCGCCGCCCGCCGCCTGGCTTCCTTTCACCGTGGTTGTACGTCGCCGGCATGGGAGGCGGCTGAAGCCGGGCTGTGATGTCCCTGAGAGTCGGGGACTGCCACGGGCGCGAGTGAAGCTACAGGCGCTGTTCAGTGTATTCTCAGGAAGCTCTCAGGAAGCGCGGCTACACTCCCGCATGGGAGCCAGGGAACGCACACCAGCGGAGGGTCAGATGATCGAGACACCGGCGGGAGCTACCAAGGTGCTCGTCGTGGACGACGAGCCGAGCATCACCGACCTCGTGTCCATGGCGCTGCGCTACGAGCAGTTCGACGTGCGCGTGGCGAGCAACGGACGTGAGGCGCTCGACACCGTCGAGCAGTTCTCGCCCGACCTGGCCGTCCTCGACATCATGATGCCGGGCATCGACGGGTTCGAGGTGGCGCGCCGCCTGCGCAACCAGGGCGCGCGGCTCCCCATCCTCTTCCTCACCGCGCGCGACGCGACCGAGGACAAGGTCCGCGGGCTCACGCTCGGCGGCGACGACTACATGACCAAGCCGTTCAGCGTCGAGGAGCTCGTGGCGCGCATCCGCGCGATCCTCCGGCGCGTGCAGCCGGCCGCCGCTGCGCCGGGCCGGCTCGCCTTCGCCGACCTCGAACTGGACGAGGACACGCACGAGGTCTGGCGCGCGGGGCGCGAGATCGAGCTCACGGCGACGGAGTTCAAGCTCCTCCGCTACCTGCTCCTGAACGCGCGCCGCGTGCTCAGCAAGGACCAGATCCTCGACCACGTCTGGAACTACGACTTCGGCGGCAACGCCAACATCGTCGAGACCTACGTGAGCTACCTGCGGCGCAAGGTCGACGCCGAGGGCGCGCCGCTCATCCACACCGTGCGCGGCGTCGGCTACAGCCTGCGCCTGCCCAAGGACTAATGCCCGAAGCCATGCGAAGCAGAGCGAACGCCAGTGAGCGGCCGCCGGCCCGCAGGGCCCAGCGGCGGACGGACTAATGCCCGAAGCCATGCGAAGCAGAGCGAACGCTATTGAGCGGCCGCCGGCCCGCAGGGCCCAGCGGCGGACGGACTGACGCCGCCTCGTGAGCCTCCGCACCCGCCTGTTGCTCGCCGTCCTGGCGTGCGTGGCCGCCGGCCTCGTCGTGGCCGGCCTCATCACGTTCATCTCGCTGCGCGGCTTCCTGCTCGAGCGCGTCGACGCGCAGCTCCGCGACGCGACCGTCCCGACGGCGATGGCGCTCACCAACGGCAGCCAGAACGGCCTGCCCGGGCCCGGCGGGAATCCCGGAGCGACCAACCTGCCGCCGGGCACCTACGGCCAGCTCCGCGACGCCTCCGGCAACATCATCAACGCCGGCTCGTTCACCTACGGGCAGACCGACGTGCCCACGCCCGTGCTGCCCAGCCCGCTGCCCTCGCTGGCCGGCCACACCTGGGTGATCTTCCAGGCCAAGGCGACCTCGGGAGGCTCGGCCGGGTTCCGAGTGCTGGAGCAGAACCTGCCGAACTCGTCCGGCGTCATCATCGTCGCCATCCCACTCAACGAGACGCGCCAGACGCTGAACCGCCTGCTCACCATCGAGACGGTCGTCTCGCTGCTCGTGCTGGGCGCACTGACCGCCGCCGCGTGGTGGCTCATCAAGCGCGACCTGCGGCCGCTCGAGACGATGGCGGTCACGGCGGACGCGATCGCCGCCGGCGACCTCACGCGCCGCGTGCAGCCGGCCGAGCCGCGGACGGAGGTCGGCCGGCTCGGCCTCAGCCTGAACACGATGCTCAGCCGCATCGAGGAGGCGTTCGCGGAGCGCGCCGCCACCGAGGAGAAGCTGCGGCGCTTCCTCGCCGACGCCTCGCACGAGCTGCGCACGCCGCTCACCAGCATCCGCGGCTACTCCGAGGTGTTCGAGCGCGCCAAGGACGACCCCGAGGACCTCGAGCTGGCCATGCGCCGCATCGAGGAGGAGAGCAAGCGCATGGGCGTCATGGTGGAGGAACTGCTCGTACTCGCCCGCCTCGGCGAGGGGCGCGAGCCGGAGAAGCTGCCCGTGGACCTCGCGCGCGTCGTGGACGACTGCGTGAACGACGCGCGCACGGCCGCGCCGGCGCGCGAGATCGCGCTCGAGCGCGCCGAGGTCGTGGACGTGCTCGGCGACGACCACCAGTTCCGCCAGGTCGTCGCCAACCTCCTCGGCAACGCGCTGCGCCACACGCCGGCCGAAGCGCAGATCCGTGTGACCCTGCAGGCCGCCGACGGCCGCGCGACGCTGGCCGTCGCCGACGACGGCCCCGGGCTCGAACCGGACGTCGCGGCCAAGGTGTTCGAGCCGTTCTTCCGCGCCGACAGGTCGCGCGCCCGCGAGACCGGCGGCGCCGGCCTCGGTCTCGCCATCGTCGCCGCCATCGTGGAGGCCCACGGCGGCGGCGTGCGGCTCGACACGGCGCCCGGCGCCGGTGCGACCTTCACGGTGACGCTCCCGCTGCTCGGCGCCCAGGCTTAGCCCGCACCGCCGGCTCGGGGCCTGATGGCCTGCGCGAGCTCCTCGAACCGCCTCGCCTGGGACCCGTCGACGGCGTGCGCCGAATAGCGCGCGAGTTCGTACAGGCCGGCGACGTCCGCCACCGGCGGGGGGACCTCCATCGCGGCCGCACACTGCACGAGGTAGTCCCGCACCGTCACGCCGAGCGGCCGGGGCCTTCCCGCGGCCGTCAGCCGCTGCTCGAGCTGCGCGTACCGCAGGCGGACGAGCTCGGCCGGGGAGCGAGCCTCCCGGCGGCCCAGCGAGGCGAAGCGGCGCAGCCGCCGCCCAAGCCTGCCGGCGACCGCCCCGGCGGCCTCCCTGAGCGAGCCGAGCGCCTCCCGCTCCTCCTCGACCGCCTCATCGGCGGCGGACCGGCGGCGCAGCCGGCGCAGGGCGAACACGACGACGGCCAGCGACGCGACCACCGCCACGAGGGCGCCGGCCACCGTCACGATCAGTCGCGTCGCGGACGCCGCGGGCGCGGCCGGCTGGTACGGCGGCACGACCACCTTCACTCTCGAGGCGGGTGGGGGCTTCAGGTCCAGGTGCGGCGCCCGCACGTGGAAGAGGCCGAGGACCCATCCCAGCGCCCGCGCCAGCCCCGCCCCGGCCCACCCGACGGCGTAGATGATGGCGTCCAGCGCCGTCGAGAGCGCCGCCGCGGCGGCGCTCAGCAGCCAGCGCAGGATGTCGACGTTCAGGAGTTGGCCGAGGAGCGCGGCGATGGCGACGACGCACAGGATCGCGCCGGTGACCGCCAGGAGCCACGGCCACGACGGCAGCCGGTCGGACGCAGCCACGAGGTCGGTGAGCGACCGGTACCTCATCACCGCGATCAGCAGCGCTCCCGCGACCAGGGCGGTGACCACGGCTGCGGCGGCCCAGCCGGGCGTCGAACCCGCGATGGCGGCGCAGACGAGCACGGCGCACAGCAGCGCGAATCCGCGGAAGGCGCGCCGGACGGCGGACTCCGGCGTCAGGTCGTCACCGCCGAGCCGGATGCCGAGGAGGAGGACGCCACTCACGAAGACGGCGTCGCGCCCGACCTGCCAGAGGAGGTAGTCGTGCGTCCACGCCTGCCCCGCGCCGAACAGCACGGCGATCCCCACCGCGACGAGCACCGCGGCGGCCACCCGGCCGGCGCGCTCCCTGTCCGGCGCCGCGCCGGTCCATCGCGTGAGGGCCGCGGCGGCCGCCACCATCACGACGGCGAAGGCGCCCAGCAGCGCCCAGGACGATCCGGTCAGCGCCGCCGCGAGGGCGCCGCACCAGACGCCCTCGACGACGGCGCCGAGGGCGACCCCCGCACGTTCAAGCGCGGAGCGCGAGAGCATTCGCAGTCCTCCAATCGAAGTCGCCCGGGACCACGAAGTCGGCGTCCCGGGCCTCCGACGCCCGAGGCTCGCCGACGAACACGACGGTCGTCGGGCGTTCCGCGCGCAGCTGAGCGAGCACGGTGCGCACGGCCGGACGAAGCCCCCCGGTGACCAGCACGCAGTCGGCCTCGCCGCGCTCGTCGGCGAGCTCGTCGGCGAGGACGGACCCGTAGTCGCGGACCGTGAACGGGCGAAGCCGGGCGATGGCCTCCAGCACGTCCGGCAGGACGCCGTGCGCCGGACTCAGGTCCACGGCGCGCAGCTCCTGCGAGAGCGACGCGTTCGAGGCCAGTCCCACCGCGTAGCCCCGCGTCGCGAAAGCCGCCGCCAGTGAGGCGCTGACCACGCACAGCAGCTCCATGAGGTCCGCGTCGATGGCCTCCCACGACTTGAAGAGGGAGCCCACGTCGAGGAGCAGGCGCACGGCGGCGATCGAGGTGGGGTCGAACTCGTTGGTGTGGAGCGCGCCCGAGCGCGCCGTCGCGCGCCAGTTGATCGCCCTCATGGGATCGCCCGGCCGGTACGGCCGCGTACCTCGCAGCGCCGTCGGGTCGACCGCCAGAGAGCGGGCGACGGACTGGTCGATCAGCGGCCGGCCCATCAGCAGGTCGAAGCCGGGGACGTCGAGCACCTTCGGCAGGACGGTGAACTCCTGTCGCGCCTCGACCTGGCGGGCCACGCCGGCGATGCCGAAGGGGTCGCCGGCCTCCAGCTCGACCGGACCGAGGCGGTGCACGCCGCGTTCCACGCAGCGCACGCGGTAGTGGCGCCGCAGGCGTTCATACCAGCGGACGGACAGCGTCTGGACCAGCTCCTGCTGGCCGAGCAGGGCGATCTGCCGGAGGGCGAAGCCGCGAGGCTCGAGACCGGCCGGCCACACGTCGCGCACGCGCATCCAGACGAGCGGCAGCAGCTTGTCGTTGGTGACGCTCATGGTGATCTCGAGCTCGCCGCCCCACGTGACCACGCGCCGGGAGATCCCGCGGTCGAACGTGACCCCCACGAACAGCCGGCGCCGCGTCACCGTGACGAGCGCGGCGATCACGGCGGCGGCCAGCGTGGCGAACGCGAGCGCCGAGGAGCGCAGGAGCGCGGCGGCCGCCAGCCCGGCGAGACACGCCCACAGGATCGACCTCAGCCGCACGAGCGCCTCCGGTTCACGACGCGGCCGGCGCGTCCCTCCCGGCCTCCGCCGGCACCGGCACGTGCGCCACGACCTCGCCCAGGACGTCGTCCGCCGAGCGCCCGTCGATGACGGCGTCGCGGGCGAGCAGCAGCCGGTGCGCCAGGACCGGGGCGATCAGCCCCTGCACGTCGTCCGGGGTGACGAAGTCGCGGCCGGCCAGGGCGGCGGCGGCCTGCGCGGCGTGCTGCAGCGCCAGAGAGGCTCGAGGACTGGCGCCCAGCCTGAGCAGCGGGGACTCGCGCGTGGCCCTCGCGAGGGCCACCATGTAGCCGGCGACGTCGCCGGAGACGTGCACCTCGCGGACCGCGGCGCGGACGGCGCGCAGGTCGTCGGGGTCGACCACGGCGCGCACCTCGGCGAGCGGATCGCCGCTGCGGAACCTCTCGAGCATGCGCGCCTCGTCGTCCTCCGTCGGGTACCCCATGCGCAGGCAGAGGAGAAAGCGGTCCACCTGCGCCTCCGGCAGCGGGAACGTCCCCTTCAGCTCCACCGGGTTCTGCGTCGCCAGCACCATGAACGGGCGCGGCAAGGCGTGCGTCGTACCGTCGACCGTGACGCCGCGCTCTTCCATGGCCTCGAGAAACGCCGACTGGGCGCGCGGGGTCGCGCGGTTGATCTCGTCGGCGAGGACGACGTTGGCGAACAGCGGTCCCGGCCTGAACGCGAACGTCCCCTGCTTCTGGTCGAACACCAGCGAGCCGGTGACGTCGGCCGGGAGCAGGTCGGGCGTGCACTGGATGCGCGAGAACGCGAGGCCGAGAGCGGCGGAGAGCGTCCGCACGAGCAGCGTCTTGGCGACGCCGGGCACGTCGTCGAGGAGTGCGTGCCCGTCGGCCAGCAGGGCGACGGTGAGCAGGCGCGTCTGGTCGGCCTTGCCGACGATGACGCGCCCCACCTGCTCTGCGACCGCCCGTCCGAGCTCAGCGGCGCTGACTCCCGCGCGAGGCGCATCCTGATCGCGTTCCACGGCCGACCTCCGACGATGACTGTCGGCCCTGACTCTACACGGGCCTGCGGCGGCGGGCGAGGCGCGCCGACTCATCGCCTCGTGCGGCGCCGTCCTTCCCCGCGTCGCCGTGGCAGGAAGCGAGGGCGTCCGCGGCGTACCCCACGGGTAAGACATCCACGATGGACGCCGCGCGGCCGGACCTGGGTCCGCGTGAGGCAGACCAGGTGACTCCTAGGAGGCGCGTCATGGCTCAGGGCTCAGGCCAGCAGCAATCGGGCGGGAACGGCTTTCTCATCGGCGGCGGCATCCTGCTCGTGCTGTTGCTCGTCTTCATCTTCCAGAACACCGCGGACACGACGTTCAAGTTCCTCTTCTGGTCGTTCACGTTCCCGCTGTGGCTCGGGCTGCTGATCACCGCCCTCGTGGCGTTCGTGGTCGGGCAGCTCGCGCTCATGTGGCGGCGCCACAAGCGCCGCCAGGCGCGGCGCGACGCGAGGTAGTCCGGCTGAGCGCGGCGGCCGGTCGTCCTTCGCGCACCGGCCGCCGCGCTTGCGGGTCCGTCAATCCGGGCGGCAGCTCAGCCGGTCGCAGCGGTCGGTCACGAAGCGGCGATATCTCTCGAGGTCGCGCTCGAGGGTCGCTTGGGCGCGCGAGAGCTCCGTGTCGGCTCCGCCCATGCTCCGCGGCTTGTAGTCGAGCCGCACGTCGACCTTCACCAGCCTGTCGCCCTCGGTCGTGAACTTGACTTCGCCGGCCTTCATGTCGTCCTCGTCGAGCAGCGGTTCCTCGTCGATGAGCCCTCGCGCGTAGCCGTTCAGCAGCGACTGCAGCATGAACTCGCTCCATTCCAGTTCGACGAACTCGAGCGGCGCGTCGACGTCGACGGACGCATGGATGGTGGCCATGTGGTCTCCCTCCCTGGTGATCCGCGCCCGCGCGATGCGCGGGCGCCTCACTGGTGAGTATCCCCGCCGGGTCGCAGGCTTGAGCAAGGTCAAGACTCGGCGGCGCCGGCCGGTGGTACAGTCGGCCCAGAGATAATCCCAACCTTTGGAGTCGGGTATGACCACCGCGCCGCTCACCCTCACCCCCAAGACCACCATCCACACGCTGCTCAAGGAGTACCCCTTCCTGGGGGACTACCTGGCGGCGTATCGCCCGGAGTTCAAGAAGCTGACCAACCCGGTGCTGCGCAAGACGGTCGGCCGGATGGCGACCCTCGACGTGGCGGCGCAGCAGGGCAACGTGCCACTCAACCGGCTCACGGACGACATCGCGACGGAGATCGAGAAGCAGACCGGGGTCCGGCCCCCCATCGCCGACGTGGCCGACGTGGAGACCATCGACCCGGCGCGGCTCGAGGCGCTGCACGCGATCGTCAAGGACCTGCACGCCGGCAAGTCCGTCGAGGAGGTCAAGCCGCGGTTCGAGGAACTCATCGCCGACGTCGAGGCCACCGAGATCGCCGCCATGGAGCAGAAGCTGATCGAGGGCGGCGTCCCCGACAGCGAGGTCAAGCTCCTCTGCGACGTGCACGTCCAGGTGTTCGCCGACGCGCTCGAGGGGCACGAGGCGGTCACGGCGCCGCCCGGTCACCCCATGGACACGTTTCAGCGCGAGAACCGGGCGCTGCTCCAGGTCACGGCGTCCCTGCGCAAGGTCGCCGAGGCCATCGGCGAGCCGCCGGACGGCGCCGCGTGGGGGCGCCTCAGGGGCGCCCTGGGCGACACCGTGAATCGGCTCGCCGAGGTGGACAAGCACTACCTGCGCAAGGAGAACCAGCTCTTCCCCTTCCTCGAGGACCACGGCGTGGAGGGGCCCAGCAAGGTCATGTGGGCGATCCACGACGACATCCGCGCGCTCATCAAGCAGGCACGGCAGACGATCGCCGAGGACGACGCAGGGCTCGCGGTGAGCACCTGCCTCGCGCTCGCCAAGATGGCCGACGACATGGTGACCAAAGAGGAGCAGGTGCTGCACCCGATGGCCATGGACACCCTGACCGACGCGGAGTGGGCGAACGTCCGCGCCGGCGAGAGTGACATCGGCTACGCCTTCGTCGACGGCGTGCCCGAGTGGCCGGCGGCTGCGGCCGCAGGCGCGGCAAGCGCCGCGGCCGGGACGGCCGGTCCGCGACCTTCGAGCCCGTTGCCCGGCTCGTTGCCCGCCGGCCTCCTCGACCTCGAGACCGGCAGCCTCAGCCTCGACGAGCTCAATCTCGTGCTCGGCGTCCTCCCCATCGACTTCCAGTACGTCGACGAGCACGACCGGGTGCGCTTCTACAGCGAGGGGCACCGGATCTTCCCGCGCAGTCCCGGGGTGATCGGGCGCAAGGTGCAGAACTGCCACCCGCCGGCGAGCGTGCACAAGGTGCAGCAGATCATCGACGCGTTCCGTGCCGGCGAGAAGGACACTGCCGAGTTCTGGATCGAGATCCAGGGCAAGTTCCTGCACATCCGCTACTTCGCGCTGCGCGACGCCGCCGGCGCGTACCGGGGCGTCGTGGAGACGGTGCAGGACGTCACCGCGATCCGCGCGCTCGAGGGTCAGCGCCGGCTGCTCGACTGGTGACCGGTGAGGCGCGCCGGCCCGCCTCGCGGCGGCCGGCGCCCTCCCCGCCTCTCCCCTCGCCATGCGATAGCATGGCCGGGCAGTCACTAACTCCGAGAGGTGGTCCCGACGATGCTGTGGAAGCGTGGCAGTCTCACTCCCGAGCTGGCGGATCTGGTGCTCACGCACCTCCCGCTCGACCTCAGCGTCGCCGACGAGAACGACGTCCTCGTCTACTGGAAGGGACCGACCTACAAGACCTGCGACGCGCGCTACATCGGGCGCGACGTCCGCGACTGTCATCCGAAGCAGTCGATGGAGTGCCTGGAGGAGATCCTGCGCGAGTTCAAGGCCGGTACCAGGGACGTGGCCGAGGGTTGGGAACAGAAGCGCGACAAGATGAAGCGCACGCGGTACTTCGCCCTGCGCGACCAGGACGGCGCCTACAAGGGCATCCTCGAGGTGAACGAGGACGTGACGGACGCGCGCGCGCTCGAGGGAGAGCAGGCTCTCCCCGGCTGGTGACCCGGAAGTGAACGAGGAGTCAACGAGATGACCTTCATCGTCGGCGCGACCGGCGCCTCAGCCTGGCTGCTGCTGATCGGCGCGGCCATCGCGGGCATCGCCTTCGGCATGTTTCTCAACACCATGATCCACGGGCGCAAGAAGAAGTAGCGTCAGTCGGCCCGGACGAACGCGCCGCTGCGCCCGTCGAACGAGAGCAGGGTGAGCTTCAGGGCGCGGGCGCGGCCGCCGCGCACGTCGAAGACGGCGGCGGTCCCCGAGGCGGTGTCCCGCCAGATGTCGGCGCTCCAGGGCACGTAGCGGAGCGTCACGCCGCGGCCGAGGCGCACGGCCAGGCCGTCTCCCGGCCCGGGGCGGACCGTGACGCGGCCGTAGTACCTGTTCTCGTACACGCCGGCGTACGCGCGCCGCGACTGCGGCGCCGGCGCGGCGGCCGGCGGCTGCACCGGGATCGTGAGGCCGCTGCCGGCGGGGATGTCTCCGGCGCCCGCCGCCCCGGCGGCCTGCGGACTCGCCGCCGCGCTCGCGGCGGCCGCCTGCTCGCGTGACAGCCAGTCGTCCTGGGCGGCGCCGAACACGGTGAGGTCGAGCAGCGTCCTGGTCAGGGCGCGGCCCAGCGCGACTCCCTCCGGATACGCGTTGGCGAGCACGATCACGGCCACGCCGTCGCCGGGCGCCAGGCTGACCACGGCGCTCGAGCCGCTCGCGAGGCCGCCCTCGGCGACGGCGACCTGCCGGCCGTCGAAGCTCGAGAGCGCCCAGCCCAGGCCGGCGGCCCGCGGACCCGTCTGCGCGTCTTCGACGGCGGTCGTCGCCCGGATCGCCTGACCGAGCTGGTCGGCCGGCGCCACGCGCGCGCCTCCCAGCGCGCCGCCGTTCAGCTGCAGGCGCGCGAAGCTCACGAGCTGCTCCAGGCTGGAGCTCACACCGAGGGAGGGCGCGAACACCGTCTCGTCCCGCGGGTCCTGCGGGACCATCGAGCCGTCCACCAGCCGGTGCGGCGTCGCCTTGTCGAACGCGGTCACGAAGCCGCGGTAGCCGGTCACGGTGCCGTCGTCGCCGATGGGCGCGAGCACGCGCTCCTGCAGCAGCCGGGCCCAGGAGTCGCCGGTGGCGCGCTCGGCGCCGACGGCCGCCGCCGTGACGAGCGCGTCCTGCGGCGCGAACACGGCGCGGAAGCCGGCGGCCGGGCTCAGATAGCGCAGCCGCCGCAGGATCTCGGCGCGGCCGTAGCCAAAGGCGCGCAGCTCACTGCCGGCGTACGCCGGCAGACCGCTGCGCGCCGCCGTCAGATCGCGGAACGTGGCCTCTCGGGAGGCCCAGGGATCCATCAGTCTGAAGCCGGGCCACACGCGACGCACCGGCTGGTCCCAGTGGAGTTCGCCCTCCCCGGCGAGCGCCGCGAGCAGCGTGGTCGTGTAGGCCTGCGACACGCCGCCGAGCTGGAAGAGCGTGCCGGCGTCCACCGGGTCAGGCCGGCCGATCTCGCGCAGGCCGAAACAGCGCGATGTACATGGTCGTGTCTCCTGCGACGACGGCCACCGCCGCTCCCGGGACGCCGCTGCGCGCCACCATGCTCGCGGCGAGCTGGTCGAACGCCGGGAGCGCCCGGCGCACGGCCGCGGCGGCCGCGACACGCTGCGCGGCGGCCGCCAGCACGGCCGCGCGGCGCGCGGACACGGCAGGAACGACCGGCACGGCGCCGGCCTCGGGCGCCGAGGGAACGGACGGAGAGACGGAAGGCGCCGGCACGAGAGGCACGACCGGCACGAGCGGCGAGGCGGAAGGCGCGGCCGGCGGCACAGAGGGCAGGACGGATGCAGCGGCCGACGGAGAGGCCGCTGCGGAGGCGACCATGGTCGCCGTCCGATCGGGCGAGGGCGACCGGGCGACGGCTCTTCGGCCACGCTGATGCCGCAGCCGGCGAGCAGCATCGCCGCGCCGGCCGCCGCGAGCACGTTCGCGCGCCATCTGTGTCTCACGTCAGCCTCCTCGCTGCTCGTCGTCCTTCTTCGCCGCGGCGGCGCGCGCTCCCCCATCCACCGGTCCGTTCGCGCGCCGACGTCGGCGCGGCCGGCCGGGTGTAGACTGCCCACCACGGGGGGCCGAGGAGACGGGTGACGATGGACGCCAGCAAGGCCACGGGTCACGCGAACCATACGCATGCCGCCGGCGACAGCACGGGCGCCGCGCCTTGACGCCCCACGTCGAAGACCGCGACCGCCACGATCTCCAGACGTGCCTCACCGAGATCGACGAGACCCTCACCGAGCTCATGGCCGGCAACTTGCGCTACGTGGGCGAGGCGATGTGCTCGCCGGTCGCACTCCCTCTGGTCCACACGGTCAACCGCATGATCCGGCTCATCGAAGAGATCGTCGCCTTCCTCATCCCGCTCTCCCGCGGCGAGCTGTCCGCGCCGCTTCCATCCGCGGACAACACGATGGCGATGCCTCTCGTGGAGATGCACGCCCGCCTCCGCCAGCTCACGCGCCAGACCCAGGAGATCGCGCGCGGCGACTACTCGCAGCGCATCGACTTCATGGGCGAGTTCTCCGAAGCGTTCAATGCGATGGTCGTGCTCCTCGAGGAGCGGGAGCGCGCGCTCACGGACGAGATCGCGCGCCGCCGGCAGGCCGAGGACGACCTGCAGCGCGAGCGCGACCTGCTGGTGGCCGGCCCGGTGGTCACCTTCCGCTGGGACGTGGACGACGCGGGCACCGTGCAGTACGTCTCCCCCAACATCAGCGCCTACGGGTACACACCGGAGGAGTTCACGAGCGGCCGGCGCGTCTACTCGGAGATCGTCGACCCGGCGGACATCGGCTGGATAAGCGACGACGGCAACGACAAGGCACGCACGGGTCTCGAGCACTGGGTCCAGGAGTACCGCATCGCCGACGCCGACGGCGAGACGCACTGGATCCGCGACTTCACCCACGCGGTGCGCGGCGCCGACGGCGCGGTGACGGCCTACGAGGGCTACATCATCGACATCACCTCGCAGAAGGCGGCGGAGGCGGCGCTGCGGCGGCGCGAGGAGCAGCTGCGCATGCTGTCGCTGTCAGACGACCTCACCGGGCTGTACAACCGCCGCGGCCTGTTCGCCCTCGGGGAGCACACGATGCGCATCGCCCGCCGCCGCGCCAGGCGACTCGGCATCATCTACATCGACGTCGACTCGCTGAAGACGATCAACGACCGCTTCGGTCACGCACAGGGCGACGAGGCGCTGCGCACTGTGGCCGACGTCATGCGTGCGAGCATCCGCGAGTCCGACGTGGTCGGCCGCATCGGCGGGGACGAGTTCGTCATCCTCGCCGAGGACGACAGCGGCGTGACACAGGACCTCGTGGAGCGCCTGCGGCGCCGGCTCGAGCGCGCCAACGCCAAGGCCGGGCGCCCGTTCCGCCTCTCGCTCAGCATCGGTGCGGTCGACTGGGAGCCCGGCGAGCAGGCCACCCTGCAGGAGCTCATCGAACGCGCCGACCAGCGCATGTACGACGACAAGCGAGCCAGGCAGCAGTGACGACCGCCGGCCTGGGGCTGGAGGGACCATGACGCAGACAAGGCCGATCGCCGCAGCGGACGAGGTGGCCGCAGCCGCCTCCGCAGCGCAAGGACAGTGGTCGCCGCGCGTGAGCGCGGCGATGCTGGCGCGCCTCGCGGCGCGCGCGGCCGTCGCCGCGCCGGCAGAGCGGACGCCGGTCGAAGCTCCGTTCACCGGCGCCCTCCTGGCGGACGTGCCCAGAGGCACGCCGGCCGACGTGGAGGCCGCCTGCGCGGTGGCCCGCGAAGCGCAGGCCGAGTGGGCGGCGCGGCCCGTCGAGGAACGCGCCGCCGTGCTCCTGCGCTACCACGACCTCGTCATCGCGAACGCGCAGGAGATCCTCGACCTCATCCAGCTCGAGTCGGGCAAAGCCCGCATCCACGCCTTCGAAGAAGTGCTGGATGTCGCCATCCAGGCGCGCTACTACGGGCACACGGCGGCCGAGTTCCTGCGCCCGAGGCGGGCGCAGGGGGCCCTGCCGGTGCTCACCTCCACGCGCGTGCACCATCGCCCGCGCGGGGTGATCGGCATCATCGCGCCGTGGAACTACCCGTTCACGCTGTCCATCGGCGACGCCCTGCCCGCGCTCGTCGCCGGCAACGGCGTCGTCCTCAAGCCCGACGCCCAGACGCCGCTCAGCGGCCTCTGGGCGGCCGGCCTGCTGGAGGAGGCGGGGCTCCCCGCCGGCCTCCTCCAGGTGGTCACCGGCCGTGGAGCCGAGCTCGGCGCACCGCTCATCGAGCACGCCGACTTCATCATGTTCACGGGCTCGACCGCGACGGGCCGCAAGGTCGCTGCGCAGTGCGGCGAGCGCCTGATCGACTGCGCCATGGAGCTCGGCGGCAAGAACGCCCTGCTGGTGCTGCCCGACGCGCCGCTCTGGCGCGCGGTGCCCGGCGCCGTGCAGGGCATCACCTCGAACGGCGGCCAGCTGTGCATCAGCATCGAGCGCGTCTACGTGCACGACGCCATCTACGACGCCTTCGTGCCGCGGCTCGTCGAGCGGTTCGCGGCCCTCAGGCTCGGCTCGAGCCTGACGTTCGCCGACGACATCGGCTCGCTGACGAGCGCCGACCAGCTCGAGAAGGTCGCGGCGCACGTGGACGACGCCGTGAGCAAGGGGGCCGAGGTGCTGGCGGGCGGCAGAGCCCGCCCCGACCTCGGCCCGTACTTCTACGAGCCGACACTCCTCGCCGGCGTCACCGACGAGATGGACCTGTGCCGCGCGGAGACCTTCGGCCCCGTCGCCGCCATCCGCCGCTGCTCGTCGGTCGACGAGATGGTGGGGCTCGCCAACGACAGCGAGTACGGGCTCAACGCCAGCGTCTGGACGCGCGACGTCAAGGCGGGCCGCGAGATCGCCGGCCGCATCCAGGCCGGGACGGTCAACGTCAATGAGGCCTACGCGGCCACGTGGGCGTCGGCCGCGCCCATGGGCGGCTGGAAGCAGAGCGGCCTCGGCCGCCGGCACGGACGCCACGGCCTCGTCAAGTACACGGAGTCGCAGACGGTCGCGGCCGAGCACGTGCTGAACATCGGCACGCCGCCGTTCCTGAGCAACGGCCAGTACGCCGCCGTCCTGACGCAGGCGGTGCGCCTGCTCAAGCACGTCCCGGGAATCAAGTGAGGCGAGGGGACGCGTCCGCCGACGTCGCAGCCACCGACTCTCGGGCTGACAACGCGATGGACGCCTCACGGGCGGGCGCCGGCGGACGGCGCCGGAGAAGCGAGGCTAGAGCCTGAACTCGTGCCGGCAGTACGAATCGCCGGAGCTCAGAGCGTGCGTCTGGGTGTGGACCGATGACTCGACGCCGAGCATGCCGCACAGCATGCTGCGGTCGAAGGCGCACACCACCTCGGGGAAGTCCTTGGAGAGCTCCCGGTAGACGCAGTTGTGGACATCGATGACCGTCTCGCCGTTGGTGCTGGCGCCGAGCGTGGCGCCGTACCCGGCGGTCTCCATCCACTCGATGACCGCGCTCGGCGACAGCCTGACCGGCGACTCGACGCCGGTGCCGGCGAGCGCCTCCGCGGTCTCCTGCCCGTAGGCGCGGCCCAGAGCGGTCGCAGTCGCGGCGGCCACCTCCGGTTCGAGCGTCTCCTGGACGAGCTGCAGGAGCAGCCGCGCCAGACGTTCGTAGCGGCGCGGCGGCAGCATGACCTCGAGCCGGGCGTCCGTGACCTCATAGATCTTGGCCGGCCGGCCGCCGCCTGGACGGTGGCGGGTGGACGTCGAGACGAGGCCGAGGTCGCCGAGCTTCTCGAGGTGCGCGCGGGCGACGGTGCGGTGCAGACCGAACACCTCGGCCACCTCGGTCGCCGACTGCGGCGTGTCGCAGCCGCGCAGATGACGGTAGATGTTGCGCCGGGTCGGGTCGCCGAACACGTCGGCCAGCCGCCCCAGGTACACGCCGTCCTTGTCGTACGAAGTCTCCACGAAAGCGACACTATCGCACTTCGTTTCACAAGCCAAGGATTCTGATGGTCAAGAGGCACGCAATACTCACTTCACCCTAGACGCAATGACGTTAGGGTTGGCGGCAGCGCGGAAATGCAGCAGACACCGGCCGCTCGGCCGCAGGGCACCGAGGAGAGGAGCAGGGATGATCAAGGTGAGGACGTTCGCCACGCCGATCAAGATCTTCGCCACCATGCGCGAACTCGACGATCTCGACGCGCAGGTAGCCGCGTTCCTGAAGGATGAGGGCGCCGACAAGGTGTACGCGATGAGCGACAGCACGACGGTCGGCGAGAACGGCGAGACCATCGGTCTCATGCGCGCCGTCGCGTACCGGGTCCCGGACTGAGCACGGAACGGGACATCGCGCTCGTCCAGGAGGCGCTCCGGCTGGAGCGGGAGGCGGCGGCGAGGTACTCCTCGCATCCCGCCGCCTCGTCCGACCCGCGCCTCGTGACCTACTGGGAGTCGCTGCGGCGCAACGAGGCCGAGCACCGCGACCGCCTGGAGGGGTGGCTGCGCGCGCACGGCGTCGATCCGGACGCCGACGCCGCGGCCGGGCCCGGCGGCCCGGTCTCGACCGACCCGGGCGCGAGCGCCCGCGATCCCGGCGGGGCCGGCCGGCACCCGCTTGCCCCGCGAGAGGGCGGCGGCCGCGGCCGCTCCGCCGACCTGGCCGCGCTGCGCGCGGACTACGACTTCGAGGACGAGGCCGTCGCGCTCTACGGCCGCTTCGCCTACCAGGCGGAGGACCACGAGCTCATGGAGCTGTTCAAGGAACTCTCGCGGGCCGAGTCCGGCCACCGCAACGGCCTGCGCCGCACCGTCAGATCAGTCGAAGACCCGGCGACGCCCGTGATACTCTTCTGCCCGCTCTGCGGGTGGCAGATCGACTTCGGGCCGGACCCCGCGGAGGGCGCCGAGGGCAAGTGCCCCATGTGCCCGGGACGGTTCGCGCTGCGTCTCGACACGAGCGGCGACTGGACTCTGGAAAGGCTGGCACCCTGAGATGAGCCACGACGCGCAGACGGGCGACGGCCCCGTCGACCCCATCTCGCCGGAGGCCCGAGCCGCCAACCTCGAGCTCTGGAACCACTGGACCAAGGTCCACGAGAAGAGCGCGTTCTACGACGTGGAGGGCTTCAAGGCCGGAGCAACGTCCCTGTGGCCGCTCGAACTCGAGGAACTGGGATTCTACGTGCGTGAGGGCACGACGCTGCTGCACCTGCAGTGCCACTTCGGCCTCGACACGCTGAGCTGGGCGCGCCTCGGCGCCGAGGTCGTCGGCCTGGACCTCAGCGACGAGGCGATCGCGCTGGCGCGGCGCCTGGCCGGCGAGGTCGGCCTGTCCGGCCGCGCCGAGTTCATCTGCGCCGACCTCTACGATGCCGACGCACACCTCGGCGACCGCCGCTTCGACGTGGTCTTCGTGAGCTGGGGCGCCATCGAGTGGCTGCCCGACCTCGAGCGCTGGGCCGGGATCATCGCCCGGCACCTCGAACCCGGCGGCACGTTCTACATGGCCGAGATCCATCCGTTCGGGTACGCGCTCGACGAGGTGCCCGGCGAACACGACGTCCAGGTCAAGTACCGCCTGCAGCCGGCGCCCGACAGGCCCGAGGTGGAGCCGATCGAAGGCAGCTACGCCGACCGGGACGCCGACACGACCGGTCTCGTCGCCTACGGCTGGCAGCACAGCCTCGCCGAGGTCACCGGCGCCCTCATCGGCGCCGGGCTGCGGATCGAGCACCTGCACGAGTTCCCCACCTCCCCGGCGCCGTTCTGGGACTGGATGGTCAAGGACGAGGACCGCTGGTGGTGGCTGCCGGCGCCGGACGGGGGGCTGCGCAAGGATCTGCCGCTCAGCTACTCGGTGCGCGCCACCCGCCCCGGGACAGAGGAAGGCTGACGATGCTCGACGACTTTCTCAAGGCCAACCTCGCGAGCTGGGACGAGGCCGTCGGACTGCACGTGGGCTCGGAGCTGTACGACGTCGCCGGATTCAAGGCGGGCGGCACCTCGCTCAGCGAGATCGAGCTCGCCGAGCTGGGCCCGCTGGTCGGCGAGGGGACGACGTCTGCTGCACCTGCAGTGCCACTTCGGCCTCGACACGCTGAGCTGGGCGCGCCGGGGCGCCTTCGTGACCGGCGTCGACTTCTCCGGCGAGGGGATCAAGACGGCGCGCGCGCTCGCCGCCGAGGTGGGCCTGACCGGGCGCGCCACGTTCGTGCAGGGCGACGTCGAGAGCCTGCCGGACAAGCTGTCCGGCTCCTTCGACGTCGTCTTCACCTCCTGGGGCGCGCTCATCTGGCTCGGCGACCTCGAGCGCTGGGCCGCGGTCATCGACCACTTCCTGAGGCCCGGCGGCACCTTCTACATCGCCGAGTTCCACCCCTATGCCTTCCTGCTCGCCGACGACGCCACGCCGGACTCGCTGCGCATCGGCTACCCCTACTTCCAGTACGGCGTGCCGCAGCGGTTCGACGAGGACGGCGACTACGCCGACCCGGACGCGAAGACACAGCACACGGTGACGTTCGAGTGGCTGCACGGCTTCGGCGAGATCATCGACCCGCTGCTGAGCCGCGGGCTGCGCCTCGACTTCTTGCACGAGCTGCCGTACACCGTGCCCGGACTCCCGTTCAAGTTCCTCGAGAAGGACGACCGCGGGATGCTGCGCGTCAAGGGGCACCACGAGGACTTCCCCCTGACCTTCACGCTCAAGATGACCAAGGAGGACCGATGAGCGAGGACCCGGCCGGCGGGGCGGGCGGCGCGCCGGACCTGCTCGACGACGACGACCTGCTCGTCATCCTCGAAGAGGCGATCGCCGACGAGCGCGCCGCCCAGGACAAGTACCGCAGCGGCCTCGAGCGCTGCGCCGACCCGGACGCCTGCCGGCTCTTCGAGCAGTTGCTCCAGGAGGAGAGCGCGCACGAGAAGATCCTCGAAGCGCGCTACGTCGAGGTCAAGAAGCGGATCGGCCTGCGCAGCTTCGGCGGCAGCTGACGCGGCCAGCCGCGACCAGGCGGCCCACGCTGCCTCCCGCCGGCCCGCAACATTTCTTCACACAGGCTCGGGCCCGAACTCTTGACCGCCTCGTGAGCTGCGGCGTATTCTTTTGGTGCGCTTTCACAGTCAAAACCAGTGAACGCGTGTCCCGTCAGGGGGACAAAGGACCGGTGCTATCCCACCAGCACCGAGGCCCCTCGAAGGCGGCGCCACCCCTCCAGGCGCCGCCTTCATTTCTGTGGCGGCGCCTTGGCCAGACCGGCGAGCAGCCGCGGGATGCCGGCGCGCGGCACGACCAGTCCGGCCGCCGCGCGCACCGGTTCGGCGGCCTCCGCCACGGCGACGCCCAGACCCGCCCATTCGAGCATGTCGACGTCGTTCATGCCGTCGCCGAGGCTGACCACCGCCTCCTGCGCGACGCCGAGCTGCTCGCAGAGCCAGGCGAGCGCGCCGCTCTTGCTGACCGAGGCGTCGGCGAACTCGATGTAGTCGGGCTGCGAGCGGACCACGTAGAGGCGTCCGCGCCAGCGCTCCTGCAGCCCCGGCAGGATCTCGTCGACATCGGCGGCCGACGTGACCAGCACCAGCTTCGTCGGCGGCCGCCGCACGACCTCGGCCGCCAGGTCGTCCACGGTGTCGATCGCGACCTCCACGTGCTCGGCATAGCGGCGCGCCCACCGGGTCACCTGCTCGACGTAGAGCCGGTCGTCGATGTAGGCGTTGAGCTGGCGGCCCATGGCCTGCACGTGACGGACCACCTCGGCCGCCGCGGCGCCGTCCATGGGGACGTGCCGGAGCCACTTCCCGCCGGCGAGATCGGCGACCAGAGCACCCTGATAGCAGATGACCGGTCCATCGCCGAGACCGAGGCGGGCGACCACGCGCTGCGCGCTCTGGAGCATGCGGCCGGTGCAGATGACGACGCGGACGCCGGCAGCGCGCAGCGCCGCGAGCGACTCGGGCAGGCCGTCGGCCCACGTGAGGTCGCGCCCGATCAGGGTGCCGTCGAGGTCGGCGGCGACGAGAGCAGGGCGGAACGCCGGTATCGGCACGACTCCGGCGGTCATCGGTCGCCGTCCAACGGGACTGTCCGCGCGATGATCGTGGGTACAGTCAAGGTGTATCGCTCGCTCGATACACCGGAGAAGAGCCAGACCCCAGCACCCACGGGGCGGCTTCTCACGAAGACCTGGTGATTCCCAGGTCTTCGTTTTGTCATGAGGCCTTTCGCGCCGCCGCCCGCATGGACGTCACGACGATATCGAGCCGCACCAGCTCGATGGCCGCCACCCGGCGCATGTCGTCGCGGAACGCCTCGAGCACGGCCGCGTGGACGTCCTGCAGGTCGCAGACCGGGAGGTCGGCCTCGAGGCGCACGCTCCACCCCTCGTCTCTCTTGCTGACGGCTATCTCGTTGACCCGCGAGCCGGGCAGCATGGTCTGGAAGCGGCGGCCCAGGGCCTTGCGCAGCGCCGGCACGGAGAGCCGGGCGGTGCCGTCCTCGACGGCGAACTCGATGATCTCCGGCGTGCCCGCCGGCGAGACCTGGCGGTAGGCGAAGACGATGAGGATGATCGTGAGCGCGGCCGCGATGGCCGCGGCGACGATGGTCCCCGTGGACGAGCGGCTGGTCAGATCGGCCCACCAGGTGGAGCCGCGCCAGGTGACGCCGTTGTCGGTGGCCAGCGCGGCCTGGCGCACGAGCGCGGCGCCGGCGAGCAGCAGCGACGCGATGCCGGCGACCACGGCGACGATGCGCGCGAAGGGCGTCACGGCAGGTGCCTCGCCAGTTGCGTGACCTTGAGGACCTTGACGCGCACGTCGAGCCGCGCCAGGTCGCGACCGGTGAGCCTCGCGACCTGACGCCGAGCGGCCGCGTCGGCGGCGTCGCGCACGGCGCCGGCGTCGGCGAGCGGCCGGGCCCACACGGTCACGCGGCCGCGCAGCTCGGCGCCGCGCTCGGAGAACTCCACCTCGGCGCGCACCGCGTCCGGATGCGAGCGCACCGCCGCCGAGGTGGCCGGGCGCTCGAGATCCCCGGCGGGCACGAGCACGCCGCCGTCGCCGGCCGGCGAGGCCAGCCACAGCGCGTCGGCGTCGTGCCGCAGCACCAGCCAGACCAGCCCGGCGAGCACCGCCATGCCGAGCAGCAGCAACCACGCCAGCAGGGCGTGGCCGCCGCCCGGCGTGATGTACGGGAACGGCGAGAAGTCGCAGTTGAAGGCCGCGGCGGTGAGCCGCATGGCGAACAGCAACGCGACGAGCCCGCCTGCCAGCAGCAGGAGGAACGTCGCGATCCGCGTCATGGCGCCGGCCGCCGCTCCGGCGGGCCGGCGTCTCTCAGCCTGCGGCGCCAGCCTGGTCCTCCGGGAACACCACGTCGGTGACGAGCACGTTGACGGCGCGCACGGGCAGGCCCGTCGTGGCCTCGACCTGCTCCGACACGGCCTTGCGGCAGGCCTCGGCGACGGCCGGGACGCTGACCCCGAAGACGATGCTCATGGTGATGTCGATGTCGACGCTGCCGTCGCGCAGGTCCACGGAGATGCCGGGCGTGCCCTTGTCGCCGCGCAGCCCTGCGAGCGCGCGGGCGCTGGTGCCGCCCAGGGTGTTGATGCCTTCGATGCCGCTGATCGCCTTGAAGGCGACCTTGGCCACCACGCTGTCGGAGATGGTGACGCCGCCCCCACCTGGGGCCGCGTCGGGCTTCGGCGCTTCGGTCATGGCTCTCCTCCCGTCGTCCGGCGTCCGCGCTCACTGCGAGCGGCGGCCGTGGCTCTCCTGCCTACTGTACCCGGCGGGAGCCCCGCCGACGAATCAGAGACCGGCTGGCCGCGATCCGCCACGCAGGCCGCGAGTGCCGGGTGACGACGCAGGCACTACCCACACTTGGAGAAGCCGCACGTCCTGCACACCGCGCAGCCGCCCTCGTGCTCGATGGCGCCGCCGCAGTCCGGGCAGGCGCCCTGGGCGACCTCGACGAGCGAGAGCTGGGGCTCCGGCTCGTGGCCCGCCTGCGCCGCCGCGCCGGTGACGTACCGCCGCTCGATCGCCTTGCCGATGGCGTCGGCGCAGCTGAGCGTCGCGTTGGGGCCCAGGCCGTAGGGCACGTGGCAGCGGATGCCCTTGAGCTGCTCGACGACCTCTTGCGCCGACGCGCCCCTCTTGAGAGCGAGCGAGATGAGCCGGCCCAGCGCCTCGGTGTTGCTCGAGGCGCACCCGCCGGCCTTGCCCATGTTGGCGAAGACCTCACGCGGGCCGTACTCGTCGTCGTTCATGATCACGAAGAGCTTGCCGCAGCCCGTGTCCATGCGCTGCGTCTCGCCGGTGAGGAGCTGCGGGCGCGCCGGCCTGGTGGTGGCGATGCCGAGTCCCGCCTCGGGCTCGCGCTTCTTCTTGGTCTGGCCGACGTTGAGCACCTGCTCGTCGCGGCTGCCGTCGCGGTAGATCGTGACGCCCTTGCAGCCGGTGCGGAACGCCATGCGGTACACGTTCTCGACGTCGTCGACGGTGGCCTCGTTGGAGAAGTTCACCGTCTTGGACACCGCGTTGTCGGTGCTCTTCTGGAACGCCGACTGCAGCTTGATGTGCCACTCGGGCGTGATGTCGTGGGCCGTGGCGAACACCTGCTGCACATCCTGCGGGACGCCGTCGGTGTGCCGCGCGGAGCCCACTTCGGCGATCTTCTTCATGAGCTCTTCGCTGTAGAAGCCGCGATCCTGGGCCACCTGCTCGAAGTAGGGGTGGCCCTCGACCATGCGGTCGTCGTCGAGGACGTTGGCGCGCACGTAGCTGAGCGCGAAGATGGGCTCGATGCCGCTGGAGCAGCCGGCGATGATGCTGATCGTCCCGGTGGGCGCGATGGTGGTGACGGTGGCGTTGCGCACGCGCGCGCCGGCCGGCGAGTCGAAGATGGAGCCCTCGAAGTTGGGGAACACGCCGCGCTCGCGCGCGAGGTCTTCGCTCTCCGCGCGGGCCTCGTCGTGGATGAAGCTCATGACCTCGCCGGCGATGCGGCAGGCCTCGTCCGAGTCGTAGGGCACCTGCAGGCGCAGCAGCATGTCGGCGAAGCCCATGACGCCCAGGCCGATCTTGCGGTTGCCCTTGGTCATCTGCTCGATCTCGGGCAGCGGGTAGCGGTTGACGTCGATGACGTCGTCGAGGAAGCGCACGGCGGTGCGCACGATGCGGCCCAGGGCGCCGTAGTCGACGTGGCCGTCGGGGACGACCCGCGACAGGTTGATCGACCCGAGGTTGCAGCTCTCGTAGGGCAGGAGCGGCTGCTCGCCGCACGGGTTGGTGCTCTCGATCTCGCCGAGCTGCGGCGTGGGGTTGCCCTCGTTGATGCGGTCGATGAAGACGATGCCGGGGTCGCCGTTCTTCCAGGCGAGCGTGACCATGCTCTTGAAGACCTTGCGCGCGCTGAGCGTGCGCACGGTCTCGCCCGAGCGCGGGTTGACCAGCGCGTAGTCCTCGTCCGCCTCGACGGCGCGCATGAACGCGTCGGTGACGGCGACCGAGATGTTGAAGTTGTTGAGGCGGTCGTCGTCCTGCTTGGCCGTGATGAAGTCGAGGATGTCCGGGTGGTCGACGCGCATGATGCCCATGTTGGCGCCGCGGCGCGTGCCGCCCTGCTTGATGGTCTCGGTGGCGGCGTCGAAGACGCTCATGAACGAGAGCGGCCCGCTCGAGACGCCTCTCGTGCTGTTCACCACGTCGTTGTGCGGGCGCACGCGCGAGAAGGAGAAGCCGGTGCCGCCGCCGCTCTTGTGGATGAGGGCGGTGTTCTTGATGGCCTCGAAGATGGACTCCATGGAGTCGCCCACCGGGAGGACGAAGCAGGCCGACAGCTGGCCCAGCTCACGCCCGGCGTTCATGAGGGTGGGGCTGTTGGGGAGGAACTCCAGGCTCGTCATGAGCTCGTAGAAGGTCTCCTCCCACTCCTCGACGGGGGCGGCGGGGTTGTAGAGGCGCTCGGCCTGGGCGATGGCGCGCGCGACACGCCGGAACATCTCCTCGGGGGTCTCGAGCACTTCGCCGTTCTCGCCCTTCTTGAGATAGCGCCGCTGCAGAACCTTCAGCGCATTGGCCGACAGCTCGATCACTGCTTTCCCCGTCTCACTCATGCCCCGTTCTCCCCTGAGTAGCCACCGCGCGCGGTGTGGTGAAGATGGTCTCGTCGATGAACCGCTCGCCGGCGTCGAGGCCCGGAAGGGGCTCCTCGCCGGGCAACGGCTCGACGCCGGCGCGCTCGAGCTGCGCCAGCTCCTGCTGGAACTCTTCGATGTCGTCGAACTGCCGGTACACGGAGGCGAACCGGATGTACGCCACCTTGTCGATGTCGCGCAGGTGGCGCAGCGCCCGCTCCCCGACCATCCTGGTCGTCACCGGGCGCCCCGACACGCGGCGCAGGTCGTTCTCGATGTCGTCGACGGCCCGCTCGAGCCGGTCGAGCGGGATGTCACGCTTCTCACACGCGCGCAGCAGGCCGTTGAGCACCTTCTGGCGCGTGAACAACTCTTGTCTGTCGTCGCTCTTGACCACCACGAGTGGTACCTCTTCGATGCGTTCGTAGGTCGTGTAGCGCCGCTCACACACGAGGCACTCGCGGCGGCGGCGGATCGCGTCGCCCGACTCGGAGTCACGCGAGTCGACGACTTTACTGTCATCACTGGTACAGAATGGACAATGCAAAGGACTGCGACCTCACCACAAGATGTAGTGCCCCCGGTCAGTGCGGACACCACTATAGTGTATTCACGCCGCCCCGCAAGCATCCTTCCTCTCCCCTTCGGCGCTTTCTCCCTGCAAAAGTCTCCACCTCTACTTTAGGGTGAGTGTACGTGCCGCGAAGCACAGCTTTCGGGTCGTGACGGACGCTACCAGAGGGGACGGACGGAGCGGGCGGCCGCAGGGGCGACGGGCCGGCGGCGCAGCCTCTCCGGCGACGATATACTCGCAGCGTGAACGTCATCGTCCTCCCCACGTACAACGAGCGCGAGAACCTGCGCCACGCCCTCGGCCGCATCCGCGAGGTCGCGGACGGGCACGGGGTGCAGTTGCACACGCTCATCGTCGACGACAACTCGCCCGACGGCACCGGCGACCTCGCCGACGAGCTGGCGCGCGAGGTCCCCGACGTCTCGGTCCTGCACCGCGCCGGCAAGGAGGGTCTCGGCAAGGCGTACATCGCCGGCTTCCGCGAGGCCCTGGCCATGGGCGCCGAGCGCATCTTCGAGATGGACGCCGACCTCAGCCACGACGCCAGCTACCTCCCCCACTTCCTGCGCCTCATCGACCAGGGCGCCGACCTGGTCCTCGGCTCGCGCTACGTCAAGGGCGGCGGCGTCGAGAACTGGGGGCTCTCCCGCAAGATCATCAGCCGCGGCGGCTGCCTCTACGCGCAGACCATCCTCGGCCTGCCGCTGCACGACCTCACCGGCGGCTTCAAGTGCTTCCGCCGCGAGGTCCTCGAGACGATCGACCTGGACGCGGTGGACACCAAGGGCTACGGCTTCCAGATCGAGATGACGTACCGCGTCCACAAGCTGGGGTTCAAGGTGGTGGAACTGCCCATCATCTTCGTCGACCGCAAGGTGGGCGAGAGCAAGATGAGCAACGACATCGTCCTCGAGGCCATGAAGAACGTCTGGAAGCTCCGCTTCAGCCACGTGCCCACACAGCGCGCGGGCTGACGCCGCCCTCGCCGCCGTGACTGCAGCAGCCAAGCCCGCCGGCGTCCTCGCGATCGACGTCGGCGCCGGCACCAGCGACATCCTCCTCACCCGCCCCGGCCAGCCGCTCGAGAACGCGGTCAAGCTGGTCGTGCCCTCGGCGACGCAGGTCGCCGGCGCGCGGATCGCCGCCGCGACTGCCCGCGGCCAGACGGTCGTCTTCCGCGGGCCGGTCATGGGCGGCGGCGCCGTCACGATGGCGATGAAGGCGCACCTCGCCGCCGGCTGCGCCTTCGTGGCGACGGAGGCGGCCGCGGCCAGCTTCGCCGACGACCTCGACAGGGTACGCGCGCTCGGCGCGCGCGTGGTGGGCGAGGGCGCCGCGGACGAAGTGCTGCGGCGCCTGCCGGCCGGCGCCGCCGCCGAGGTCGCCTCGCGGCGACCTGGACGCGGCGGCGCTCACCGGAGCCCTGCGCCTGCTCGGCGCGGAGCCGGCCTTCGCCGCCGTGGCCGTCGCCGTGCAGGACCACGGCTTCGCGCCGGGCAGCTCCAACCGCGTCCTGCGCTTCTCGCTCTGGGAGCAGGCCGTGACCGAGCGCCGGCTCATCGGCGACCTGTTCTACGACACCGCCGCCGTCCCGGCCGCGCTCACGCGCCTGCGCGCCGCCGCGGACGCGGCGGCGGGGCTCGCCGGCGGCGCGCCGGCGCTGGTGGCCGACACCGGGCCGGCGGCGCTCTACGGCGCGCTCCCGGACGGGGTCGCCGACGCCGTGCTCGTCAACATCGGGAACGGCCACACCGTCTGCCTCCTGGCGCGCGAGGGGCGCGTGGCCGGCGTCTTCGAGCACCACACCTCGTGCCTCGACGGCCCCGGCCTCGAACTGCGGCTGCGCCGCTGGCTGGCCGGCGACCTGGCGAGCGAGGAGGTACGGGCCGACCACGGCCACGGCGCCGTGCTCGCGTCCGGCGCCGCCGGCGACGACCCGTTGCGGCTCCCGCTCATCGTCACCGGACCGCGCCGCGAGCTGCTCGCCGGCAGCGGGCTGCCGGCCGAGTTCGCGGCGCCGCACGGCGACATGATGCTCACCGGCTGCTTCGGCCTCCTGCGTGCGCTGCGCGAGCGGCACGCCGGCCTGGATGGAGGAGCGGCATGACCCGCCCGGCGTCCGGGAGGCCCACATGAGCCGGCCGCAGTCCGCCGGCCTCGTCGTGCCGGTGGATGCCGCGCGAGAGCTCGTCGCGCCGTGGCGGCACCTGCTGCCCGCCGCCGGGCGCTCCCTGCCGCCGCACGTGACGGCGCTCTGGCCGTTCCTGCCGGTGGCGGAGCTGGACGCGGCCGCGGAGCGCCGCCTCGAGGAGCTTCTGGGCGGCGCCGAGCCGTTCGCGTTCGCGCTCACGCGCGTGGCGACCCTCGCCGACGCCAGCGTGCTCGTCCCCGAGCCGGCGGAGCCGTTCGCCGCGCTCACGCGGCTGTTGTGGGACGAGTGGCCGGAGTATCCGCCGTTCGGCGGGGCGTTCAACGACATCGCCCCGCACGTCGTGGTGGCTCTGGACCCCACGGCCGCCGACCGCACGGCGATCGCGACGGCCCTCACGCCGCGGCTGCCGCTGGCGGCCCGCGCCGCCGAGGTCCTCCTCGTCGAGGAGACGCCGAGCGGCGCTCTGCGCGAGCGGC
>CAWIDR010000030.1:0-32627 GCA_963834905.1 uncultured Thermoleophilia bacterium
CGACCGCCTCATCCTACGACGCGTGCACCGCTTCACCGTCGCGCGACCGGGGTAGTACGGGTCCCGAGACACCGATTCTCGAGGAGGGCGACGATGGTCTCTGAAGAGCGACTCCGCGACGCGACCCTGACGGCGGCTACCTTCGACCGGCGGGCCAGCGAGGCGCCTCCCGCGCGGGCACGCGCCGTCGTGGTCGGCGGCGGCATCATCGGCGCCTCCGTCGCGCTCCACCTGGCCCGGCTCGGTTGGACCGACACCGTGGTCCTCGAGCGCAGCCGGGTCTCGAGCGGCACCAGCTGGCACGCGGCAGGGCTCATGACCCGCGCCCGCGGCACCCACGTGCAGACGGAACTGGCGAGCTACAGCCGCGACTTCTACCAGGGGCTCAAGACGCTCTCCGGCGTGGACATCGGCTACTATCCCAACGGCTCTCTGTCAGTCGCGCGCACCCCCGAACGCCTGACCGAACTGCGATACGCGCTCTCCATGGCGCGCCACCACGGTCTGCCGGCGCGCGAGGTGACGCGCGAGGAGATCGCCGCCGTCTCGCCCCTGCTGGCCGCCGGCGACCTCAGCGGCGGCGTCCTGTTCGACGAGGACGCCACCGTGAACCCCGGATGGGCGGCCTTCGCGACGGCCAAGGCCGCCTCAGACCTCGGCGTGCGCATCGTCGAGGGCGTGCGCGTGACCGGCTTTCTCCTTGAGCGCGGGCGCGTGACCGCCGTCGAGACCGACCACGGCCCGGTCGCCTGTGAGGTCGCCGTCATCGCCGCCGGCCTCTGGTCGCGCGATCTGGGTCTGCTCGCCGGCGCCCGGCTGCCGCTGCACGCAGCCGAGCACTACTGGGCGCAGACCGAGCCGGTGGAGGGAGCGACCCGTGACCTCCCGATCATCCGTGACCTCGACGGCTCGATCTACATTCGCCACTACCTCGGCGGCCTGCTCGTCGGCGCGTTCGAGCCGGACGGACGGCCGCGCACGACGGCGTCGATCCCGGCCGACTTCGCCTTCGGCGAGTTCGAGCCCGACCTCGAACACTTCGAGCGGCCGCTCTCCCAAGCGCGCGTCCGCATGCCGGCGCTCGCCGAGGCGCGCTTCGCGCACTACCTCTGCGCGCCTGAGAGCTTCACGCCGGACGGCAACTTCCTCCTCGGCGAGACGGCCGAGGTCGCCGGGCTCTTCGTCGCCGCCGGCATGAACTCGCAGGGCATCATCCTGGGCCCCGGCGCGGGACGGGCGCTGGCCGAGTGGATCGACACGGGCGCGCCGGCGGTGGACGCCGCCGAGCTCGACGTGCGGCGCTTCTCGCCGGCCCAGGCCAACGCCGGGTACCTCTTCGAGCGCACCGAGGAGTCACTCGGCCGGCTGTACGCGATGCACTGGCCGTTCCTGCAGCCGGGCACGGCGCGCGGGCTGCGACGCGTGCCGCTGTACGACCGCCTCGCCGCGGCCGGCGCCTGCTTCGGCGAGGCCGCCGGCTGGGAGCGGGCCAACTGGTACGCGCCGCCGGGCGTCCGGCCCGAGTACGAGTACTCCTTCGGCCGCCAGAACTGGTTCGACGCCGTGGCCGCCGAGCACCGCGCCGCACGTGACGGCGTCGCGCTCTTCGACCTCTCGTCGTTCGCCAAGCTGCGCGTCGACGGCCCGGCGGCGCTCGCGACCGTGCAGCGGGTCTTCACCGCGGACCTGGACAGGCCGCCCGGCTCCATCGTCTACACCTCGATGCTCAACGCGCGCGGCGGCGTCGAGCTCGACGGGACCGTGACGCGCCTGGGCGAGGACGCGTTCATGCTCGTCACCTCAACGGTCGCGCAGACCATCGCCTTCCACTGGCTGCGTCGCCACGGCGACCCAGCAGCGGTGGTGAGCGACGTCACGTCGAGCTTGGGCGTGCTGTCGGTGACGGGCCCACGCTCGCGCGAGTTGCTCGCGGACCTCACGGACGCCGATCTCAGCGAGAACGCGTTCCCCTTTGCGCACGCGCGGGAGATCGACATCGGCTGGGCGACGGCGCTCGCCCTGCGCGTCTCGTTCGCCGGCGAGCTCGGCTGGGAGTTGTACGTGCCGGTCGAGTCGCTGCCCATCCTGTACGACCAACTGGTCGCCGCCGGCGAGGAGCACGGGCTGCGACACGGCGGCTATCACGCCCTGGACGGGCTGCGCGCCGAGAAGGGCTACGTGCACTGGGGTACCGACGCCGGGCCGGCCGACACGCCGTTCGAGGCCGGCCTGCGCTTCACCGTCGCCATGGACAAGCCGGGCGGGTTCATCGGCCGCGAGGCGCTCCTCGCCGCAGGAGCGCCCCGCCGCCGGCTCGTCCACCTGCTGCTCGCCGATCCCGAGCCGTTGCTCGTCCACGGCGAGTCCGTGCTGCAGGGCGGTCGCGTCGTCGGCCGCGTCACCTCCGGAGCCTACGGCCACACGCTCGGCGCGGCGGTGGGACTCGCGGCGCTCGAGGCCGAGCCGGCCGCCGTCGATGAGATCCTGGCCGGCGGCGACGTGGAGATCGAGATCGCCGGACGCCGCGTGCCCGCGCGGCTGAGCGCGCGGCCCTTCTACGACCCGGACGGGCGGCGTTTGCGCGGCTGAATCGTGCCGCCGCGCCGGCAGACGGCTACCGCGGCGCCGGGCGGCCCCAGTTCCCTTCTCCAACCGCCCTCCGCTGCATCGGCCTCCGCCCCTGTCCGTTTCGAAGAGGGAATCGTACTCAACAAGTGTGAACGACCAGAGGAACGACGATGCCCGACCTGCAGATCTACAGCCTCGAGTGGTGCCCCTACTGCATCAAGGCGAAGGCGCTGCTGAAGGCCAAAGAAATCCCCTACCGCGAGACCGACGTGACCTACGACGAGGAGCGGGCGGTCGAGATGATCGAGCGCTCCGGCCGCAACAGCGTGCCGCAGATCTTCCTGGACGACGAGCACATCGGCGGCTACGCAGAGCTCGCCCACATCACCTCCACCGGCGAGCTCGACCAGGCGTTCGGACGCCGGCCGGCCAAACTCAAGCCCGTCTACGATGTGGCCGTGATCGGCGGCGGCGCCGCAGGCCTCTCCGCCGCCATGTACGCGTCCCGCAAGGGCCTCACCACGGTCCTGATCTCCGAGGACGTCGGCGGCCAGGTGGGCGTCACACGGGACATCTTCAACTACCCGGGCTACGAGTACGTCACCGGGCCGGAGCTCTCCGAGCGGATGATCGAGCAGGTGGCCCAGAATCCCATCGAGCGCCTGCTCGGCGAGTACGTCACCGGCCTCAGCCTCGAGGGCCGCTGCAAGGTCATCGAGCTCGAGTCCGGCCGCCGCATCCGCGCCGACTCGGTCATCATCGCCAGCGGCGTGACCAAGCGGCGGCTGGAGATCCCCGGCGAGGACGAGTTCGAAGGCTTCGGGGTGGTGTACTGCTCCACCTGTGACGGCCCGCTGTACAAAGACAAGGTGATCGCCGTGGTCGGCGCCGGCAACTCGGCGTTCGAGGCGGCTCTGGAGATGAACGGCATCGCGCGCAAGGTGTACCTGGTGACGCGCGGCCATGTCACCGCCGACCAGATCCTGCGCGACAAGGTCGCAACGGCCAAGCACGTGAAGCACCTCAAGGGCAAGGTCGCGGTGGAGATCCACGGCGCCGAGGAGGTCGAGGCCTTCACGATCGCCGACCGCGACAGCGGTGAGCTGCGGCGGTTGGCCGTGGACGCCGTCTTCGTGGAGGCGGGGCTGCTGCCCAACACGAGTTTCGCCCTGGACCTGGTCGAGACGAACGAGACCGGCGAGATCATCGTCGACGAGCGCGGCCGGACCGGCGTGCGCGGCGTGTTCGCCGCCGGCGACTGCACCACGGTGCCCGACAAGCAGATCGTGGTGGCGGCCGGCGACGGCGCCAAGGCCGCGCTGGCTGCGTTCGAGTACCTGGTCAGCCAGCGCTGACCGGCCGCCAGCACACCTCGCTCGGCGACCGACGGTCCTGCCCGCACCGGGCACGTGTCCCAGCGGCGCCGGGCATCCTGCCCCGGGATGTGTGCGCCGATTGCCCCTGCGCTCCGGCCCGCGCCACATCCCGACCCTTTACTCGACACGCCCGGCGCTGCAGACCGGGCGCCCCTTGAAAGGCAGGCAAGGTCGGTGGCACGCACGATCCGCGCAAGGACGACCGTCGAAGCGGGCGACCGCCACCTTGCGCGTCCGCTGACCGGCGCGACCTCGCGACGGCCTCACGCAAAGGTCGCGCGACCCCAACGAATGTCCCAGATACTCAGGCGCGCCGGGAACCGATACTTCCAACGAAGCCGGCGCGTGGGGCGCCATCACCACGAGGAGCACACGATGATCGCGGATCGCCAGACCTACAGCAGATACCAGATCCTGTGCGCCGAGCGCGAGGCGTGGCTGGACGGCGAGAACGCGGATTCGGACAGCTTCTACTACGACGGCATCAGCTTCTGGCGCCGCGACCCCAAGGGCAAACAGCGCCTCATCCCCTCCTGGCGTGCGCCGGGCCACGGCTGGCGTCACGCAGCGGGCTGCACCTGCGACCTCTGCGCCGCGCGCAGGCCGATCACGGTCCGCCAGCGCTCCGTCGCCTAGACAGCAGTTCCGCAAGGCCTCTCCACCGGAAGGACAGTCCTTCGCCGCCGTGAAGGAGTCCCGGTCAACGTAAGGGGGCTTCATGGTCTGGTGGTACTGGCTCATCAGTCTGCTCGTCGCGCTGCTGTGCGCCTGGCTCTGCGCGACGATCGCGGGCAACAAGGGCTACAGCCCGGTGCTCTTCGGCATCCTCGGCTTCTTCTTCTTCCTCATCACGCTGATCGTGGTGCTGGTGATCCCGAGGAAGACGAGCGCGTGAGCGCGGCGGGCGCCCCGCGCCCGCCGCACAGAACGGCGAGAGGGGGCGGGATACGCAGTTGCATCCCGCCCCCTCTCGCGTCCGACCCTCGACCGGGCCGCCACCGAGCGGGGAGACGCACCGGCAAAGGCTGACCGGGCTAGCCGCCGGGGCTACTCGAGGCGGGCGCCGGGGACGAGGCCGCTCGCGGCGGCCCATTCGCCGGCGCTCTGCTTGGCGCCGCCGGCCGGCCGCACGCGAGTCACCGCCAGACGGCCGTCGGCGCAGACGACGCTGAAGCCATCCTCGCCGACGGCGACGACCTCTCCCCCCGGCCGCCTACGCCCGCGACATCGCGGGCGGGCTGCGGGGTCGCCGCGAAGATCTGCAGGGCCTGGCCGGCGCAGGTGGTCCAGGCGCCAGGCGCCGGGTCGCAACCGCGGATGAGGTCGTGGAGTTGGCCGCACGGCTTGCCCCAGTCGATGCGCGCGTTGTCGCGTTCGCATGGCGCCTCGTAGCTGGCCAGCGTCTCGTCCTGGGGGATGCGCGGAGCGGTGCCGGCGGCGATCAGATCCACCGCCTCGAGCAGCGCCTCCACCCCCATCGGGAACAGGCGGTCGAAGTACACGGAGCCGAGCGTGTCCGTGTCCGAGATCGGCGTCGTGCGCTGCAGCAGCACGTCACCCGTGTCGATGCCGCCGTCGGGCCAGAACACGGTGAGGCCGGTCTCGGTCTCGCCCTTGATGACCGGCCAGTTGATGGCGCTGCGCCCGCGATGGCGCGGCAGCAGCGACGGGTGGTACTGGATGGTGCCGTGCGAGGGCACGGAGAGGAACTCCTGCGGGACGATCAGCGTGACGAACGCCATGACCTGCAGGTCCGGCGTGAACGCGCGCAGCCCCTCGACCACCGCGGGAGCGCGGAACGACGCCGGGCGGACGAGCGGGAGCCCGGCGGCGGCCGCGGCTTCGGCCAGCGGATCGGGCCTCTTGCCTTCAGGCGCGGCGTACACCGCCACCACGTCGTCGCCACGCTCGAGCAGGGCCTCGAGCACGGCCTTGCCGAAGGCCTGCTGGCCGTGCACCACGATCCGCATGCGTACCTCCCGTTCCCGGTCCGGCCGCCGCGCGGTCCGGTCGCCGACACCCTGCAGGCGGGATGCTACCCGAACCGGCCCGCCGCCAATGCTAGAGTCGTGCGCGGTACGTTGACGACCGGCGGGAGAGGGACAGACCACTGAGGACAGACGCAAGACAAGAGGCCGCCGGCCGCAGGGCATCATGAGCGGCATCGCGGCTCGGCAGCGGACCGCGCGCGGCACCCTGCTGACGCTCACGCTCGGCCACACCGCCGCCGACCTCAGCTCGGGGGCGCTCTGGGCGCTGCTGCCGTTCCTCGTCGTCGAGCGCCACTACAGCTACGCCGCGGCCGGCGTGTTCGCACTCACCGCCAGCGTCGCGAACGCCGTGTTTCAGCCGCTGGTCGGCGCCCACGGGGATCGCCGGGAGGCTTGGCTCTTGCTGCCGGCGGGGCTCGTCGTCGCAGGGATCGGCATCGCCGCCGTCGGCTTCACGAGCGTGTACGCCGCCACGCTCCTCGCAGTCGTGGTGTGCAGCGCCGGCGTGGCCGCCTACCACCCCGAAGGAGCACGGTGGGCCAGACACGCGTCCGGCAGCGCCGTCACCACGGACATGAGTATCTACTCTGTCGGGGGAGGGGTCGGCTGGGCGCTCGGGCCGCTCGTGGTGGCCGCGGTCCTGGCACCTCTCGGGCTGCACGGGACGGCGCTCATCGCCCTCATCCCCTTCGCCGTCGCCGTCGCGGTCTCAGTCGTCGTGCGCCGGTTCGACGACGACTCGCCGCACGCGCACAGGACCGCGTCCTCCACAGCGGTCCCGGTCAACGAGTGGCGACCGTTCGGCCTGCTGCTCGGCCTGTTCGCCATCTCCAGCGGGGTGACCACCGGCTTGCTCACCTTCCTGCCGCTCTTCGTCTTGAGCGAACGGGGCGCGAGCCCGTCGGCCAGCAATGTGATGACGAGCATCCTGCTCGCCGCCGGCGCCTGTGGCACCCTGCTCGGCGGCATGGGCGCCCACCGCCTCGGACGCCGCTGGGTGCTCGTCGTTCCGCAGTTGGTGCTCGTGCCCGCGATCGCCGTGGTGCCCAGCCTCAGCTACGCGACGATGATCCCGTTCGTGGTCGTCGCCGGCGTGGCGATGAACGCCAACATGAGCGTCGTGCTCGTCCTCGGCCAGGAGTACCTGCCCTCGCGTATGGGGCTGTCGACCGGGCTCATCGTCGGCCTCGCCGGCGGCGCCGGCGGCCTGATCGTCGCCGGCCTCGGCGTGCTCGGCGACGCGGCCGGGCTGGCGTCCGTGCTCTACGTGGTGGCGGCGCTGCCGCTGGCCGTCGCCGCGCTCGCCGCCCTGCTGCCGCAGCCGGCGGCCGCACCGCCGGGGACGATCTGGAGCCCTCGGCTCGAAGCGCGTCGCTGAGACGACTCGAGCCCGATGATTGCCCGGGGCCGCGTCCGCGCGTACCCTGCCGCCATGGACAAGGACGGTCTGATCACCATCGGGCGCTTCGCCAAGCTGACCGATCTCTCGCCGCGACTGCTCCGCCGGCTGGACGAGCGCGGCCTGCTCTCCCCGGCGGTCGTGGACCCGGACACGCGGTACCGCTACTACGCCATCGGCCAGACCCGCGTGGCCGGCCTCATCCACCTCGGCCGTCAGATGGGACTGACGCATCGACCAGCTGGCGGGCCTCATCGCGGCCGCCGATCACGGCGACCTGCGCGAGCATCTTGGCGCGACACCGAGAGATCGTGGCGAGGAAGCTCGCCGAGCAGAGCCGCCTGCTGCGCCTGCTCGACCAGGAGCTGGCGCGCAGTGACGGGCTGACGACCTACGACGTCGACGCTCAAGGAAGCGCCGCCGGTCCTCGTCGTGAGCGCCGCAGGCTCCGTGCGCCGCGCCCATCCTCACGACCCCTGGGCGCTCGAGGGCGCCCTGCGGCGGGTCGGCGCGCGCGCCATCCTTCACATCGCCCGCCAGGGCGCCGAGCCCGACGAGCACGCCACCATCCTCTACCACACCGATTTCGCTCGGGACGACGAGATCAGCTTCGAGGTCTGCATCCCGGTCCCCCGCCGGCTGCCCGACGGCGCGGAGGTCGAGTGCAAGGAGCTGCCTGCGGAGCGGCTGGCCTTCATCACGTTCCGCGGCCCCTACGACACCATCTGGAACGCGCACGTGGAGCTGCTCGCCTGGATCGCCGAGCACGGGTACCGCGCCGCGGGCCCGGTCCGCGAGGTCGGCATCGTCATCGACGCCGACACCGACGATCCACGCGAGTGGGTCACGGAGCTGGCCATCCCCATCGCCGGGTGATCCCCGCGTCCACGCACTCTCGGTCCCTCGGCTCAGGCCGCTCCCGGCCGCGAGACCTGCTTGACCTTCCCCCCCGGGAGACTTGCACGCTGCCCGCGCACACAATCCGTCACAAGGGGGTACCGCATGAGATCCAGAGTCTTGCTCGGAGCGCTGCTCACGCTGCTGGTGGCAGCGCTTCTGCTCCCGGCCGTGGCAGCGGCCGCGCACAAGCACGCAGATACCGTGTTCAAGAACGGCTACGTCTATACGGTGAATCCGGGGGCCAGGGTGGCCCACGCCGTGGCTGTCAAGGATGGCAGGATCGTGTACGTCGGCTCCAACGCGGGCGCCAACGCCTTCGTCGGACCGTCCACGCAGGTGGTCAAGCTCGGCGGCAAGATGATGCTGCCGGGCTTCATCGACTCGCACGCCCACGCCGGCATGACCGCCTCGGCCCTGTACTCGGCGCTGCTCTACGGCCTCACCAGCGTCGACGAGTACGTCGCCGCGGTCAAGACGTTCGCGGACGCCAACACGGATCTCACCTGGGTACGCGGCCAGGGGTGGAGCAACACGATCGTGCCCGACCAGGGCCCGCTGGCGACCGACCTGGACAAGGCAGTACCGGACCGGCCGGCCGCGATCATGTCCGAGGACGGCCACTCCTACTGGGTGAACACCACAGCGCTCGAGGCCGCCGGCATCACCGGCCTGACGCCCGACCCGGTGAACGGCGTGATCGAGCGCGTGGCCGGCACCGTGTCGCCCGGCTCGCCCTACGGCACGCCCTCGGGCACGCTGCGCGAGACGGCGGCCGATCTCGTGACCGGCATCATCCCGGATTACACCGTGGGCCAGTACGAGAACGGCATCGCCTACTACCAGAACGACGTCGCCGCACCGGTCGGCATCACCACCGTGTTCGACCCGCTGCTGAAGGTCGGCAGCAACGCCATCCAGGCATACCAGGACATGGCCGACGCCGGCACACTCGCCGTGCGCGTGCGCGGCGCGCTCTCGCTGGACGCCCGAGATGGACTTCTCCACGTGGCTTCCCGCCGCCAAGGCGGAGCGCGCCAAGCACACGAGCCCGCATGTTCAAGACGCCGGCCGTCAAGGTGTTCGCGGACGGCGTCGTCGAGGGCCACACCGCGTACCTGGACGAGCCCTACGCCGACGCGCTCGCCTACAAGGGCGACGCGAGCTTCCGCGGCGAGCCGATCTGGCGGCCGACGCTCATGAAGACGACCTTCGCCAAGCTCGACAAGGCCGGGTTCCAGATCCACACACACGCGATCGGCGACGCGGCGACCACGGAGACCCTGGACGCGCTCGCGTACGCGCGCAAGGTCAACGGAGCGCACGACTGGCGGCCGGGCATCACCCACCTCCAACTGGTCGCCCCAAGCGACTTCCGCCGGTTCGCCAAACTGGGCGTGACCGCCGTCCCGGACCCGTACTGGTTCATCAAGGACGACTACTACACGTATCTCCAGGTGCCGTACCTCGGCCTGCCGCGGGCGGACAAGGAGTATCCGATGAAGAGCTTCTTCGACGCCGGCGTGAGGGTGGCCTCGGCCAGCGACTACCCAGTGACCATCCCGCCGGCCCCGCTCATGGGCATCGCCGTCGGCGTGAACCGCTGGGCGCCCGACTACGTGTACGAGTACCCGGCGCCGCCGAGCCTCAAGGGTGTCCTGTGGCCCCAGGAGCGCGTCAGCGTCGAGCGGATGATCCGCAGCTTCACGATCGAGGGTGCGAAGGCGAACTTCCTCGGCCAGCAGACCGGCACGATCAAGGTCGGCAAGCGCGCCGACCTCGTAGTGCTCGACACGAACCTGCTCAAGGTCGCGGACCCGACCGAGCTGTTCAATGCACACGTGCTCTACACGATGGGCAGCGGCAAGGTCCTGTTCGACACGCTCTGAGCCGACCGGGCGGCGCCCGCGACGGGCGCGCCGGACGGGACGAGAAGGGGCGGGGCGCCATCGGCGCCCCGCCCCCTTCTGCATGCTCCTGTGTCGCGCGCCTGCAGGCACGCGAAGCGCGCGGCTCTAGAAGCGCCCGCCGATCCAGGCGCCGGAGATCGAGTCGTAGCGGACGACGGCGCCGGTGTGCGGCGCGTCGATCATGCTGCCGCCGCCGACGTAGATGCCCACGTGGTGGCTGTAAGCGGCGCTGCCGAAGAAGACGAGATCGCCGGGCTGGAGCGCGCTGAGCGGGACGGGCGTGCTGGCGCGCTGCTGGTCGGTCGCGCCGTGCGAGAGGCCGATGCCGATCTGCGCGTAGCAGTACATGGCGAGGCCGGAGCAGTCAAAGCCTCTCGGGCTGGCGCCGCCCCAGACGTAGGGGACGCCCAGATAGCGCTGGGCGATGGCGACGACACTCGAACGGCCGGAGCCGCCGGGGTCGACCACGGTGCCGCCCCCGCCGCCCGAGCTCGACGACGCGGACGAGCCGCTCGACGAAGAGGCAGACGCGGACTGAGACGCCGCGAGGGCGGCGGCGCGCGCGGCCGCGGCCGCCTCCGCTTTGGCCTTCGCGGCGGCCGCCGCCTTGGCCTCGAGGTCGGCGATCTCGTTCTTGAGGCCGCCGGCGGCGCTCTCGAGCTGCGACTGCAGCGCGAGCACCTGGTTCTTGCTCTCCTGGCGCTGCGCCACGAGCTTGACGGCCATCTTGCGATCGGCCTCGAGGGCGAGGCGGCGATCGCCGATCTCCTGGCGGTACGCCTTGGCCGCGCGAGCCGTGTCGGCGTCGCTCTGCGTCATGCGCTGCATCACGTCGAGCTGGGTGAGCAGGTCGTCGAAGGTCTGGTGAGGCGAAGACCACGTCGATGATGCCGGCGTCTTCGGCCTTGTAGACCTGGCGGGCGCGAGAAGTGAGGTGGTCGTTCGCGACGCCCAGCTTGTACTCGGCGACCTTGAGCAGGTGCTGGTTGCGGGCGATGCGCTCGTCCACGTTCTTGAGCTTCGTCGTGGCCTCGTTGTACTGCTCCACGGCGAGGTCCGACTGGGCGTAGACCTTGTCGAGCTTTGCCTGGACGGCCGCGAGCTTCTGCTTCTTGGCAGAGATGGGGCCGGCCGCCGCGGTCGCGACGAGAGCGAGCAGCACGAGCAGCGATACGAGACCGACGAAGGTCGCCTTGCGAATGGGGGTCAAGCGGATGGCCTCCTTCGCGCCGGGTGACTCGATGGTCCTGGACCCGGCGCCGGGCTTGAGCAAGGGACCGTACCATCCTGAGCTCCCTGGGGCAAACCGCCGCGCGTTCACCGACCACCCTCAGCTCCGGTTGTAGAACCCGGGCCCCCGGATGGCCGAGGCCTCGTCACCGGAGACGTCCACGTGGCTGGGCGTCAGCAGGATGACCTCCGCGCCGATGTGCTGCAGCGCGGCCTCGAGGGCGTAGGCCAGGCCGCTGCAGAAGTCCGTGAGGCGGCCGGAGAGCTGCGCGTCGCAGCCGCGCAGGTCGACCAGCACCGGGGAGCCGCCACGCAGGCGGTCGGCGATGGTCTGCGCCGCCTCGAAGCTCTCGGGCGCCGCCACCACCTCGATCGCGAAGCGCGGCCGGCGCACCAGTTCGAGGGGGCGCGCCGGACCATCATCCCACCGGTCCCCGGCCTCGCCGTAGGGCTCGTCGTCCTCGTACCAGTCGTCGTAGGCGTCGCGCGATGTCACCATGCTTCCTCCGGCTCTTCGATCCTGCGTCCACTTTCCTTCGGCGCGGCGGCGCCGTTCGCCTGCCTCGCCGGCGATGAAAGGGGACGCATGCCCAGGCGGGCCGGGCCGAGCTGTCCGCGACCGGGTCGGCGAATCGACCGGTGGTCAGCCGTTGACCGTGGACATATCCGCGTAGCGGTCGCCGGCGGTGGTCCCGAGGGGGGCCGCCTCGTCCAGCCGCGCCAGATCCTGCGGCGTCAGCCGGACCGACACGGCGGCCACGTTCTGCTCGAGGTGCTCGACGCGTTTGGTGCCGGGAATGGGGACGATGTCCCCGCCCTGGTGCAGCACCCAGGCAAGCGCGAGCTGCCCGGCGGTCACGCCTTTCTCTTCAGCGATGGCCTCCACCCGCTCGACGATGGCACGGTTGCTGCCGGAAGTTCTCGCCCTGGAAGCGCGGGTGGCGGCTGCGATAGTCCTTCGCGCCCTGGACGTCCTCCTCCGTCCGGAAGCGCCCCGTGAGGAACCCCCGCCCGAGAGGGCTGTACGCGACGAAGCCGATGCCGAGCTCCCGGACAGTCGGGAGGAGCTCGGCCTCCGGCTCCCGCGACCAGAGCGAGTACTCCGTCTGCAGCGCCGTGATGGGGTGCACCGCATGGGCTCGGCGGATGGTCTCCGGCCGCGCTTCGGACAACCCCAGGAACCTCACCTTGCCGGCCTGCACGAGCTCGGCCATGGCTCCGACCGTCTCCTCGATGGGCACGGTGCGATCGACGCGGTGCTGGTAGTAGAGGTCGATGACTCGACACCGAGGCGCTCGAGAGAGGCGTCGCAGGCCGCGCGCACGTACTCAGGGCGGCCGTTGATGCCGACCCAGCTGCCGTCCTCACGGCGCTCGTTGCCGAACTTGGTGGCGAGCACCACCTGGTCCCGGCGGCCGGCGATGGCGCGGCCGACGAGGCGCTCGTTGGTGAACGGGCCATACATGTCGGCCGTGTCGAGGAGGGTGACGCCGAGCTCGAGGGCGCGGTGGATGGTCGCGATGGCCGCGCCCTCGTCGACCTCGCCGTAGAACTCCGACATGCCCATGCAGCCAAGACCTTCCGCCGAAACCTGCAACCCTTGAGCGCCAAGTGTGCGCGACTCCACGATGTGTCCTTTCGTCAGGGGCCGCCGCCGGGCGCGGCCCTCCCGAGGTACCCGCCAAGCTCTTGCCCGGGGCAGGCGCTGCGCAGTCACACCCCCGGCAAGAGCTACCCGGGCTCCTCCACGCCGCAACGTCCCGCCGTGTTGGGGCTCCCTCGGCCGGGTAGGCTGCAGCCACACCACAAGGAGGCTGTGATGACCACCATCCCCAAGGAACTCCACGACCTGCTGGCCGGCGGCCACAACGTATGGGTCGCCACAGTCGGCCCCGACGGCATGCCCAACGTATCCATCAAGGGCAGCGGCGCGCTGCTGGACGACGAACACCTCTACTTCGCCGACATGTTCAGCCACAAGACGCGCGAGAACATCGCGCACGACCCGCGCGTGGCCGTCGGCATCCACGACCCCGAGCGCAAGGTGGCGATGCAGGTCAAGGGCACTGCCGAGCTGATCGACCACGGCGAGGTGTTCGACGAGGTCAACGAGAAGCTCAAGGCGATCAGCGAACAGCTCCACCTGCCGCCGATGAAGTACCTGGTGCGCATCACCGTCGAGTCCGTCTGGGACATGGGACCCGGTCCGCACGCGGGCGACAAGCTGGACTGAACGACCAGCGGGCGGCCACGCGGACTGCCGGCGCTCACCGGCCGGCGACCGTCCCCCGTTCTCCTGAAGCTGCCGACCGGCAGCGATCACGCCGCCAGCTTGTACGCCATGGTGGCGGCGATGAAGAAGAGGAGCACGCCGATCGACGTCTTGACCTGCGCCGCCTGGAGCTTGCGATGCATGAGCCAGGACCCGATCAGGGCGCCGATGATGGAGGCGACCGCGGTCCAGGCGAGCAGCGTGCGGTCGATCGTGGCCACGGAGGCCTGGCCGAGGAACCCCGTGAACGAGGCGAAGACGACGACGAAGGCGGTCGTGCCGGCGGCGCGCTTGGCGTCGAGCCCGAGCCAGACGAGCGCGGGGACGACGAAGTTGCCTCCCCCGACGCCGAGCATGCCGCCGAGGAAGCCGGCCGCGCCGCCGACGCCGACGCCGACGCCGACGACCTCACCCCGGCCCGCCAGCTCGTGCGGCTTCGGCCGGTAGAAGAGCATCATCGCGCCGGCGAAGACGAGGAAGCCGACGAACATCCACTTCAGCGTCGTCACCGGGACGAAGGAGCTGGCGTAGGCGCCGAGCGGCGAGAGGATCGTCGCCACGATGACGATCGGCACGGCGATACGGAAGTCGACCAGCTTCGCCGGGATGAAGCGGGCGCAGGCGAACGCCATGGCGATGGCGTTGAGCAGCAGCGCCGTGGCCTGCGCCGAGTGCATGCCGACGCCGAGCGCCAGGTACACGGGCACGAGGATGAACGCCGCGCCCAGGCCGGCGACGGTGAGCACGATGGTGAACGCGAGCGTCACCAGCGCGGCGATGAGGTACGTGCTCGTCACGAGCGCGCTCCCGCCGGCTCAGCGCTCGGAGCAGGGCTGGCAGACGGCGACGCCGCCCTTGACCCGTGCGGTGCGCTCGACGACCATCTCGCCGCACTCGGGGCAGAGGAAGGCCTCGAACGTGTGCGGCCGGTCCTGCCACTCGTAGGCGGTGACCTCGCCGATGTCGAGGATCACCTCGTCGGGCGCCGCGGAGACGTTGGCGACCAGCGGGTCGGCGAGCTCGGCGGGGATCTGCGACGCCGGCGTGCCCGAGCTGCGCAGCTTCATGAACTCGGACTCCCGGTTCTTCATCATCACGCTGCCCTTGGGCACGACCCGCACGGCGCGCTGGGTGCGCTTGTCGACGAGCGTGAGGCCGAACTTGCCGTAGCCGAGGCGGCGGATGTTGCCCTTGCCGAAGGTGCAGCCGGTGGCGACCTGGACGCCGTCGGCGAAGCAGGTGGCGCAGTGGTCCTCGTCGATCTCCACGAGCGCGACGAGCTGGCCGTCGGCGGCGTGTTCGACGCCGAGGGCGCTCATGGCCGCCAGGCCGGTGCGCAGGCCCATGGGCATGGCGGGGCACTTGTGGCCGTGGAACTTGAGGCCGAGGTCGAGCAGGTCCTGGTCGAGCATCGTGACTCCTTCTCTGGGGGCTGACGACTGGCTGGTCTCGAGGTAGCGGCATCCACGGCGGACGTGCTATCCGGCGTGGTCGCTGCCGAGCCGGTCCGCGGGGGCTCCCTGCAACCGCGCATGCAAGGGCATCTCCTCCAGGCTCGGCTGGGGCGGGACGGCGACCAGAGCGACGAGCGTGAGGGCGACGAGGCCGATGCCGCCGATGAGGTAGAACTCGCGGTAGCTCGTCGCCTCGATGACGCGCCCGCCGAGCGCCGTGCCCAGCGCCCCGCCGACCATGAAGGCGAAGGCGACCAGCGACATCGCCGTGCCGCGGGCCTTGGCGGCGAACTGCGTCGCCGTGGTGAGCAGCGACGAGTGCGCGAACATGAAGCCGAGGCCGAGCAGGAGCACGCCGATCGCCACGACGCCGAGGTGCGTGGACCCCACGACGACGACCAGGTCGGCGGCGGCGGCGCACGCGAGGCCCAGGGCCACGAGGCGGTGACGGCCGATCCGCTCGGCGAGGCGCCCGGAGGCTCGGCTGGAGGCGATGACCCCGACCCCGAACACGGCCATCAGCAGGCCGATCTCGAAGGTGCCGAGGCCGAGGCTCTTCGCCGAGAACGCCCCCAGGTACGAGAACGAGCCGAGGATGAGGATGCCCTCGAAGAACACGACCAGGTAGGTGCGCAGGCTGGGCCAGTGGCCGAGCAGGCGCGCGTAGGGCCTCACGAACTGGCTGTGCGGGTCGCCGTGGAGCTCGCCCGCGAACGAGCGCGCCGTGACCAGCAGCACGACGGTGATCACGGCGGCGACGACCGCGTAGGTGATGAAGACGCCGCGCCAGCTGGTGACGGCGGCGATGGTGCCGCCGATGGTCATCGAGGTCGCCTGGCCGAGGAAGGCGATGCCCATGAACGAGGCGATCGCCTGCTGGCGCTGCTTCATCGGCACGAGATCGCCGATCAGCGCCAGCGAGACGGGCATGGTCGCGGCGGCGAAGATGCCGGTGAGCGCCCTGAAGGCGGTGAGGTCACCGAGGCCGACACCGGCCGCGCAGAGTCCGGTGGCGCCGGTGAAGAAGACAAGGCTGATGCCGATGATGCGCAGTTTGCCGAAGCGGTCGGCGAGCGGCCCGTAGAGCAGCTGGAAGAGGCCGAAGGGCAGCATGTAGGCGGCGATCAGGATGCCGGCACGCGCGGGCTGGACGCCCAGGTCGTGGGCGATCGAGGGCAGCAGCGGTGAGACCACCCAGTTGTCGGCCATGACGATGAAGCCGGCAAGGCCGAGGACGACGATGAGTCGTTTGACGTTCACGGAAGACCTTTCGCGGGAGGCGGGCCCTACAGGACCGCGTTGAAGAGGAAGCCGACGAACATGATCCCGACGCCGACCACGCCGAGGAAGACGGCGATGAGCTGCCACTTGAGCACCTTCTTGAGGATGATCGTCTCGGGCAGCGAGAGGGCGATGACGCTCATCATGAAAGCGAGCACCGTGCCGAGCGCCGCGCCCTTCTCGAGCAGGGCCTGGACGATGGGGATGATGCCGGCGGCGTTCGAGTACATGGGGATGCCGAACAGCACCGCGAGCGGCACGCTCCACCAGGTGCCGGCGCCCATGATCGCCGGCCATGAAGTCCTGCGGCACGTAGCCGTGGATGAGGGCGCCGACGGCGATGCCGGCGAGCACCCAGGGCCACACCCTGCCGACGATGTCCTTGACCGCTTGCCAGGCGTAGCTCACGCGAGCCGCCCAGGTGAGCTGCTCGCTCGCGGCGGCGGCCTCGCCCATCCTGATCTCGAGCACCCAGTCCTGGATGTAGTGCTCCAGCTTCAGGCGCCCGATGACCCAGCCGGCGACCATGGCGATCAGGAGGCCGGTGACGAGGTAGAGGGCGGCCACCTCCCAACCGAAGAGTCCGTAGAGCAGCACCAGGGCGATCTCGTTGACCATCGGGGCCGCGATGAGGAAGGAGAACGTCACGCCGAGGGGGATGCCGGCCTCGATGAAGCCGATGAAGAGCGGCACCGCCGAGCAGCTGCAGAACGGCGTGACGATGCCCAGGCTCGCGGCCATGACGTTGCCGGTGGCCTCGCGCCGGCCGCGAAGCAGGGCGCGGGTGCGCTCCGGGCTGAAGAACGAGCGCACCACGCCGACGCCGAAGACGACGAGGGTGAGGAGGAGCAGGACCTTCACGCTGTCGTAGACGAAGAACTCGAGAGATGACGCCCAGCGGCTGTCCCCGAGATGCAGCACGTCGTGGAACAGCCACACGTTGAAGGGCAGCCAGAAGTGGTAGACGAGCGCCCACAGGCCGACGCCGAGCACCAGCCGGAGCCAGAGCGGGAGGGCTGATCCAGGCCCGGGCGAAGAAGTTGCCGGTCGCCGTGGCCGCTTCCGGTTCCGGACCAGCAGCCGTCGTCAGGCGAGCAGGCGCAGGTCGGCACCACAGGCAGTTCGTCTGGTGCCGGCATCCCTGCTTCGGCCTCCGCAGGCGGGGCCGCCTCAAGCAGCCTGTTCAGTCACGACGCATCATCTCTTGCCCTCGGGACCCGCAAAGCTCGTGATCAGCGGCGTCGCAGCGAGGTCGTGTTGCAGCCGCTCGTAGTCGTAGGGCACGCGCACGAACTCGACGAAGCCGGGCGTACCAAGCCGCGCCGGGTCGACCAGCGCGTAGCAGACGCGCCAGTCGCCGTCCTTGGGGCGCCCGCCGCTGCCGACGTTGACGAAGGTCGTGTCGCCGATGCGGCCGGGCGTAGGGCACGTGCGTGTGGCCGAAGAGGATGGCCGGGATGAGGGATACTCCTCGAGCCATGCGCTCCATGGCTAGGCCGGGCGATCCTCGAAGAGGTACTCGTTGATGCGCCGCGGGCTGCCGTGCACGGCGAGCAGGTCGCCGGCCGGCGGTCTCCAGCGTGAAGTGGTCCTCCAGCGTGCGCAGGTACGCCTTGACCTCGTCGGTCACGACCTCGCTGCGTCCAGGCGAGCGAGGCGGCCCCTCGGCGCGCTGCTCGTCGGTCTTGTAGACGCAGCCGCAGTCGCCGGTCTCGAAGCCGATGCCCTGGTCGTAGTTGCCCATGAGACTGAGGGGATGCCGCGCTCGCGCACGAGAGCGCGACCTCGTTGGGCGAAGGACCGTAGCCCACGAGGTCGCCCAGCGAGATCGTCTGCGGCACGCCGCGCAGCTCGATGTCGGCGAGGATAGCCTCGAGGCCCGGCAGGTTGCCGTGAACGTCGCTGAAGACGGCGAAGGGGGTCTCGATCGTGAGCGTCCTCAACTGCGTTCCTTTCATCGACGATTGTTTATATCAACGCGTCTTGACCATAAACCTACGTCGATGTAAGGTCAAGAGGCGGCGCCGTGGACCCTCGATGGCTCGGGAGACTCTCGCATGGCCGAAGCAACGATGAAGAGATTGTCCTTCCTCGACCGCTACCTGACCCTCTGGATCTTCCTCGCCATGGGCGTCGGCGTCGGTCTGGGCTGGGCGTTCACCGGCCTGCCCGAGTTCATCCAGAAGTGGTCGGTGGGCACCACCAACATCCCCATCGCCATCGGCCTCATCGTGATGATGTATCCGCCCCTGGCCAAGGTGAAGTACGAGGAGCTCGGCGACGTCTTTCGCGACTACAGGATCCTCGGCCTCTCGCTGGTGCAGAACTGGGTGATCGGGCCGATCGTCATGTTCCTCCTGGCGATCATCTTCCTGCACAACTACCCGGAGTTCATGGTCGGGCTGATCATGATGGGCCTCGCGCGCTGCATCGCCATGGTCATCGTCTGGAACCAGCTGGCGAAGGGCGACACCGAATACGCGGCCGGCCTCGTGGCCTTCAACGCCGTCTTCCAGGTGCTCTTCTACAGCGTCTTCGCCTGGGTGTTCGTGACCAAGCTGCCGCCGCTCTTCGGGCTGCAGGGCGCGGCCGTCGACGTCTCCATCGGGCAGATCGCCAGGAGCGTGTTCATCTACCTGGGCATCCCGTTCCTGGCCGGCATGCTCACCCGCTACCTGGGGCTCAAGTACAAGGGCCGCGAGTGGTACGAACAGAAGTTCATCCCGCGCATCAGCCCGCTGACGCTCATCGCCCTGCTGTTCACGATCTTCGTGATGTTCAGCCTCAAGGGCGAGCTGATCGTCAAGCTGCCGCTCGACGTCGTGCGCATCGCCATCCCGCTGCTGCTCTACTTCGTGATCATGTTCTTCGTGAGCTTCTTCATGGGGCGCAGGATCGGCGCCGACTACTCGAAGACGGCGACGCTCTCGTTCACCGCAGCCAGCAACAACTTCGAGCTCGCCATCGCGGTCAGCATCGCCGTGTTCGGGCTGAACTCGGGCGAAGCGTTCGCTACCGTCATCGGGCCGCTGGTCGAGGTGCCGGTGCTGATCGGTCTCGTGAACGTGGCCCTCTGGATGGGGCGCAAGTACTGGGGCATGACCGACGAGCCCGTGCCGGCCGCCGTCGCCGCGGGTGCGGCCGAAGTCTGTGACCCACCGCTGGCTGGAAAGGAACTGACCTGATGACCAAGCAGCCCGTCCGCAAGGGCACCATCGACGACTACGTGCCGCTCTTCAAGGCGCTCAGCAACTCGACCAGGGCGCAGATCATCGAGTTCCTGCTGAGCGGCGAACGCTGCGTCTGCGAGATGACCGGGCCGCTGGACCTCAGCCAGCCCCTCGTCTCCCACCACCTCGGCATGCTGCGGGAGGCCGGTCTCGTGAACGTGCGCGACGAGGGCGCGAGGACGTACTACTCGATAAACGAAGAGCGCTTCGACGCCGACCTCGACGGGTTCATCGCCTACGTCGAGCACCTGCGCAGTTCGCCGCGGCCCGCGCTCGACCCGGCATCGGCCTGCGCCACACCGATCGTCAAGACGGGCAAGCAGTCCGCCTAGCCATCGCTCCAGAGGAGACCCACATGAAGTTCGAGATTCTTGGTTCTGGTTGCGCCAACTGCCAGAAGCTCGAGGCGATCACGAGAGAGGCGGTCGCGGACCTGGCCCTGCACGACGCCGAGGTCGTGAAGGTGACCGAGATGCAGCAGATCATGGGCTACGGCGTGATGTCGACCCCGGGCCTCGTCATCGACGGCAAGGTCGTCTCCAGCGGGCGCGTCCCCTCCAAGGCCGAGGTGACGACCATGATCGCCACCGCTCTCAGTTCCTGACTCCGCAGCTGCGAGGCGACCGCCTGTGACCCGCGCCCCGGCGAGACCGCGGGCGCGGGTCGCTCTGCGTTGTGAGGACGGCGCCCGCGCAGGACCCGTGCCGGAGTCAACTCGAATCAAGTGACACCAAACTATTTTGATTTCGTCTTGACAGGGGCCGAGTGAGGTGTAGACTTACAACAACGAAAGTTGATTTGACTTCCGCGAGCGAGGAGCCAGCAATGAGCGAGACCAGCGACCAGGACCTCAAGGGCCAGATCCGCGACCACTACGCAGAGCGCGCCGTCGCGGCGACCGAGGGCGCATCGTGCTCCTGCTGCTGCGGCGGCGCCGGCGCTGTCGAGCCACAGGACGAGTTCGCCCGCGGCCTCTACGACGTCGCGGAGACCGGCGACCTCCCCGCCGAGGCCGTCCTCGCCAGCCTCGGCTGCGGCAACCCGACGGCGCTCGCCGACCTGCAGCCCGGCGAGGTGGTGCTCGACCTCGGCAGCGGCGGCGGGATCGACGTCCTGCTCTCCGCCCGCCGTGTCGGCCCCACCGGCAAGGCCTACGGACTCGACATGACCGACGAGATGCTGGCCCTCGCGCGGGAGAACCAGGGGAAGGCCGGCCTCGCCAACGTCGAGTTCCTCAAAGGCGAGATCGAGACCATCCCGCTGCCCGACGAGTCGGTCGACGTGGTCATCAGCAACTGCGTCATCAACCTCTCGACGGACAAGGACAGGGTGCTCGCAGAGGCCTTCCGCGTGCTGCGTTCGGGCGGGCGTTTCGCCGTCTCGGACGTCGTCTTCCAGGGCGACATGAGCCTCGTGCCCGAGGCGCTGCTGCGCGACGTCGAGGCGTGGTCCGGCTGCATCGCCGGCGCGCTCGAGGAGCGCGACTACATCGCCAAGCTGGAGCGCGCCGGGTTCGCCGACGCCTCCGTGGAGGTCACCAACGTCTACGACGGCGCGCCCGAGAACTCGTGCTGCGGCGCGCCGGCCCTGCCGGACGGCGTACAGCTCATCAGCGGCTTCGTCCGCGCCGTCAGGCCGTCCGCTCTCTGACGCACGACCGAAGGGATCAGGAGGATCCATGGACCGCATCGTCAGCATCGATCACCTCGGCGGCTGGAGCCGCGACGAGACCATGAAGGCCGAGCGCCTGCGCCACCGGCGCGCGGCGCAGAAGCGCTGCGCGCGCGCCGGGCTCCTGCGGCGCTGCAGCCCCGTCCCGCCGGACGCCAGGCGCTGCTGCGCGGCCTGAGCGCACCCACGCGCGGTCGAGAGACGCCGAGGGGCGGGGCCATGCGGCCCCGCCCCTCGGCGTCTCTTCCGGTGCAGCTCCGGTTGGGGCACGGAGCCTGGGCGCGCCGTCAGCGCGTCGAGAAGTGGACGATCACGCCGACCGACCAGACGGACGCGGCGGCGCACAGCAGCAGGAACTCGATCACGACGCCGGTCCCCATGGCCTTCAGGGTCTGCACGCTGGAGCTGAAGGCGTGACGCAGGTCGCCGTGGCGCAGCGCCTCGATCACGAGCAGGCCGACGGCGAAGCCGACGAAGATGCCGATGACGGGGATGAGGAACATGCCGACGATGCCGGCCACCACGGCGACCGCGACCGACCACCAGGGCACCTCCAGCTGCTTGAGCTTCCGCCCGGTGAGCACCGTGCTCGCCGACCAGCCGGCGGCGCAGAGGAGAGAACCGATGATCGCCGCGACCCATGCCGGCCACGAGCCGATCACGAGCGCCCAGACGAGCAGCGTGACGATGGCGATCGGGCTCCCGGGCAGCACCGGGTAGATGGTCCCGACCGCGGCGACGACCAGCAGCATGCCGGCCACCACGGTGATGAGGACGTCCGCGTCCATGGCGCTATGGTGCCACAAGGGGCCCCGGGAGGGCCTTTCGGGCCGCAGGGCGTTTAATGGGAGACGGAGGTGAGTGTCGTGCGTCTGGTCGGTCGCATCTTCGTCAGCCTGCTCCTGGTCGCCGTGATCGCCGCGGCGGTGTACGGAGGCGGCCCGGCGATCCGCTGGCTGTGGAGCTCGCAGGGGTTCGGCCTGCTCAGCCGCGAGCCCGTGCAGCCGGTGCAGCTCTCCTCGCTCAACCGGTACACCGCCCGGGTCGCCGCCAAGCCCTGGTTCCGCAGCTACTTCACGGCCATGGTCTTCGACCAGCAGCGAGACCAGACGGTCTCACCGTCGGCGCTGGTGACCAAGTGGGAGCGACCGCGGGTCTCCATCAAGCTGCTCAACGGCGACGGGCCGGAGGTCGCGGCCTACCTCGACCGGCTGGTGGCCCGGCTGGACCGCCTCCAGCATCAGGTGCGGTTCGTGGTCGGCGGCGGGGGCCCGCCGCTCATCACCGTCCAGTTCCTGCCGCACGACGCGTACGTGCGCGCGCAGGGCGCGGACAGCGTCGGCAACACCAGGACCCGGTACTACACGACCTCGCCGGGCCTCATCAAGGCGAGGATCACCATCGACGTCGGGACGCAGGACACCCCGGGCGAGGTCGAGTCCACACTCATCCACGAGCTCACGCACGCCATCGGCTGCAGCGGGCACTTCTACTCGCCGACCTACAGGCGACGCAGCGTGATGTACGAGGCGAACACCCTGACCACGTGGAGCCAGAACGACGCCGCCGTCATCAGGCTCCTGTACTCGCCGTGGATCCGCTCAGGGATGTCCTCGTCACGGGCCCAGGCCTCGCTGCAGCTCTACGCGCGCTCTGCCGAGTGAGCCTGTCGCCCTAGGCACGCTCCCGGGTGAGCCGGGTCGTGACGAGCTTGCCGCCGCAGTGCTATGGCATCTGAAGGCATTCGGCGCCGTTTTGTTGCACCATAGGGGAAGTCATGTGTAGAGAAAGCGAGGACTCCGTGCAGACAGGCGTTCGCAGCAGTGACGTCCTCGGACCCGACGAGGTCCGGGAGATCGCCCGGCGGGCGAACCTCATCGCCGGCAACGTCGCCTCGGTCATCCTCGGCAAGGAGGATGTCATCGAGTCGTGCGTCGTCGCCCTCCTGGCCGGCGGCCACGTCATCATCGAGGACTACCCGGGAGTCGGCAAGACGCTCCTTGCCAAGGCCCTGGCCCGCTCGGTGGGCGGCCGGTTCTCCCGCATCCAGTTCACGCCCGACCTCCTCCCCAGCGATGTGACGGGCGTCAGCGTCTTCGACCAGAAGACCTCGGGCTTCGAGTTCCGTCCGGGACCGATCTTCGCCAACGTCGTCCTGGCGGACGAGATCAACCGGTCCTCCCCGAAGACCCAGGCCAGCCTCCTGGAGTGCATGGAAGAGGGGCAGGCGACGATCGACAACGTCGCCCACGCCATCGTCCCCCCGTTCATGATCCTGGCCACGCAGAACCCGATCGAATACGAGGGGACGTACCCCCTGCCCGAGGCCCAGCTGGACCGCTTCATGATGCGGCTGAGCATCGGCTACCCGTCCTCCGCCGCCGAAGCGGCGATCCTGGACTCCCAGACGACCGGCGATCCGTTCGTCGCGCTGGAGCCCGTCACCAGCTCGGACGCGGTGCTGGCGATGCAGAAGGCGATCCTGCGCGTCGAGGTCGACCCGTCGCTGCGCCACTACGTCGTGGAGCTGCTCGCGGCCACGCGCGCCTCGAGGGAGATCTACCTCGGCGCCAGCCCGCGCGCCGGCATCGCCCTCCTGCGGGCCGCCAAGGCGCTGGCGGTGCTGCGCGGCAGGGACTTCGTCGTGCCGCAGGACCTCAAGGACCTGGCCGTCCGCGTGCTGAGCCACCGCATCATCCTCTCGCCCGACGCCGACACACGTCACCGCGCTGAGGAGGCGGTGATCACCCGGCTCCTCGATGCCGTCCCCATCCCCGCACCGGTGAGATGACGCGGCCGACGCCCCGAGGAGCGGCGCTCGTCGCCGTCGCCGCCGCCACCTACGTGGCGGCCCGGATCCTGGGTACCTGGGAGCTCTACGTCGTCGCGCTCGCGTTCACGGCGATGGTCTGCGTGTCCTGGGCGCTGATCGCGGCCGGCAGCCGGCGGCTGCACGTCTCCCGTAGCGTCACCCCCGACGCTCCCGTCGCCGGCGACCCGCTGCTGTTCTCGTTCCGGGTCAGGAGCGGCTCGTCGCTCCCCTGGTTGCAGATCACGCTGCACAACGCCGTGGGCAGTCTGGGCGGGAGCGACCGGCCCGTGGAGGTCGAGAGCCTCGCGGCGCGCGCCCAGCGGTCGGTCACCTCGGGGCCGTGGCAGGCGCGGCGGGGCGTGCACCGGCTGCCGCCGATGCTCGCCGTGGTGGAAGACCCGCTCGGCCTGGTGAGCACGCGGCGGCTTGTCGGTGAGGAGCTTCACCTCACCGTGGCGCCGCGCCTGCCGGAGCTCGCCTCCTGCGCGCCCTGCGTCGACTCGGGCATGCGCCACGGCGGCGGACGCCGGCGCCTGCCCACGCTCGACGCCTCCGAGTTCCGCGGCATCCGGCCGCACGAACCGGGAGAGCCGCTCAACCGCGTCGACTGGAAGTCCACGGCCAAGACCGGCAACCTCATGTTGCGTGAGATGGAGTCGGCCACGGACGATGACGTGACCCTGCTCCTCAACGGCGCGGCCGCGGATGTCGCCGGAGAGCTGCCCGACACGACCTTCGAGGTCGCCGTCCAGGCCACCGGCGCGATGGCGGCGTACTCGCTCCGGTCCGGGCACTCCGTCAACCTGCTCCTGCCCGAGAACGGCTGGCGCCCGGTCCGGCTCTCGCCCGATGCCAAGAGCCTGCGCCGCCTCCTCGGAACGCTGGCCGAGACGACCCCGGACGGGCTCGACCGTCTCGGCCCGTCTCTGCGCGCCATCGTCTCCGACCGGCGGCCGAACGCCCGCAGCCGCGTGGTCACGCTCGTCGTCCTCACCGTCGACGACGGGCTGGTGAACGCGCTGGTCAGGCTGCGCGCCTCAGGCCTGCCGGTCTCCGTGGTGCACATCGTCGACGAGCCCGCGGCTGACTCGCCGCGGGCTCACGAGCTGCGCCGCTCGCTCATGGCCGCCGGCATCCGCTACGTCCCCGTGGGCCGCGCGGACGACCTGCACGCGGTCCTGTCAGAGGGGCCGGCGGGCCGGCGGGCCCTGGTGCGATGAAGGGTCCGCGGACAGCCCTCTACGCCGTCGCCTTCGCCGGTCTCGCGGCGACGGCCGCGGCCGTGGTGGGCGCCGTCGCCACGCCGACGATCGCCCCGCTGCTCCTGGCGGCGGCCGCGGTCGCGACGCTGGCCGGCGCACCCGGCCTCATCCGCCGGCGAGCCTGGCCGCTCGCCCTCGTCCTGCTGCCCCTGGGCGCGTACCTGCTGACTCGCGCCCAGGTGCCCGTGCCCACAGACGTCCACGGGGCCGGCGCACAACTCGCCTTCTACGCCGAGGAGCTCCGGTCGGGCGCGCGGGCCTACGTCCTCGACGTGTTTCCGCTGGACGTCGCGGCCAAGGCCGACGTCCGCCTGCTCCTCTCGCTGGTCATGTACGCCGCCATCTGGCTGGCCGCCCTCCTGGCCCTGAGCCTGCGCAAGCCACTGCCGGCGATCGTCGTCGTCATCGTCCTGCTCGCCTTCGGCTTCACCACCGACGCGTCCGCGCGCAACGTCTGGGCGACGATGGCGTTCCTCCTGCTCGCCGGCAGCATGCTGGTCCTGTCGCGGTCGCTGCAGCGCGAGCGCTGGAAGTCGTCGGACATGGTCGCCGGCGCCATCACCGCGACGCTCGCGGCCGTGCTCGCGTTCTCGATCATCGGCGCGACGTCGGTCGAGGCGGGTCGCCCCCTGCGCGACTGGCGCACGTGGGACATCGCCGGCGTCGGCAGCACCCACCTCCGCTTCGACTGGATGCAGAACTACCCGCGCCTCCTGGACCCCGCCAACAACGAACAGGTCATGCGGGTCCGCTCGGCCGTCCCTTCGTACTGGCGTGCCAACGCGCTGGCCAACTTCGACGGGCAGAGCTGGTGGAGCAACGCTCCCGGGACTCAGCCGGTGGAGCCCGCGCAGAAGAAGGGCACCTACGTCTACGCGGTCCCGCCCGGCGGCATCGAGCCACCCGGGCGGGTCGTGACGGAGTCGTTCGAGGTGGAGAACACCTACACGAACAACCTCTTCATCGGCGGCTGGCCGTCGTCCGTGCAGATCTCCCGGCCGGTCGACCTGCGGGTCGGCGACGCGCGCGACCTGGACGTCGACCCGCCGCTCGGCCCCAAGCTGAGTTACGCGGTCACCGCCCTCGTACCCCAGTTGGAGCCCGCCGACCTCATCGAGCGCGGGCGCGACTACCCGGAGGCCGTCCTCGAGCACTACTCGGACCTGCCGTTCCCCACGCTGGCGCAGCTGGACGGCCCGTCACCCGAGGCGCTCTGGAACGCCACGATGAACACCTCGCCGGCGGCCCGGGAGTGGCTGGGCCTGTACCGCCTCAACGCCTCGATCGTCGGCGACTCGACCGACCCCTACCGGATCACCCTCGCCGTCGAGTCGTACCTGCGCACGAAGTACGCGTACTCGCTCACGCCGCCGCAGCCCGCCGCCATCTCCGCCTACGCCGCGTTCCTGTTCAAGACGAAGACCGGGTACTGCCAGCACTTCGCCGGCGCGATGGCGACGCTGCTCAGGTTCAACGGCATCCCGGCGCGCGTCGCGGTCGGGTTCACCACCGGCAAGACGGTGGCCGACGGCACGTACATCGTGACGCGCAACGACGCGCACGCCTGGGTCGAGGCGTACTTCCCCGACGTCGGCTGGGTGCCGTTCGACCCGACCCCCGGTCACGCGCTGCCCGTCTCCGGGCACGCACCGACGAGCGGACCCAACGCGGCAGTCGCCGGCCAGAACCTGCCCGGCGTCTCGCTCACGGCGACGCCGGCGGCCGCGGCCGGTCCGCGCAACCACGACAGGAACCCTGCCAGCGCCAACGACGGCGGCGCCGTCGTCGCGGCGCCCACGGGCGGCTCCGGGTGGGCGCCGTGGATCGCGGCGCTGACGCTCGTCCTCGTCGGTTGGCCGGTGGGCCGCGCGCTGCTGCGCCGGCGCGGCCTCCGCCGCGGGACTCCGGAAGAGCGACTCGGCGCCTCACTGGCGCTCGTCTACGCCTCCCTGAGGGACCACGGCATCGACGTGCCGCGGTCGCAGACGCTCGACGAGACCGCGCGGTACCTCCGCGAGCGCCTGAGCGTCGACGCCGGCGACCTGCCGGCGCGCATCCAGGCGGTCCTCTACGGCGGCCGCCCGGCTACGGCCCAGGACCTGGCCGACCTGGCCGACCTGCGCCGCAGGCTGCGCCGCAGGCTGCGCGTGCGCGAGGGACGGATCGAGGCCCTGCTCGCACTCTACGGCCTCAGGTCGCCGGCGCCCGAGCGGCGGCCGCGGCTCGCGTCCGGCCGCCAGGCGTTCTGACGCGCCGGCGACTGTGTGCCGGCCGGCAGAAGAGCCGGCGGGCCGCAGGTCGGCCGGTCAGGCCAGCAGCCTGACGTCCAGTGGGTCGCCCTTGCGCTCGTCGCGGACCAGGTCGATGCACTCCGCCGGGCACTGCGACTCGCAGGCGCCGCAGCCCATGCAGGCGTTCCACTCCACGCGCGCGACAGCGTCGTCCATGGACAGAGCTCCGAACGGGCACGCGTCGACACACGCGCCGCAGCTCGTGCACTCGTCCCCGTCCAGCCGGGCGACGAACCCCGACGACGCCATCAGAGGACTGCCGTACTCGACCATCGCCTCGATACCGGCGCAGCAGCACGAGCAGCAGTTGCAGATCGCGTAGAAGCGCCCGTCCATGGCGTCCTTGAACCAGGCCGAGTGCACGTGGCCGCGCTCGTGCTCGGCGCGCAGCAGGTCGACGGCCTCCGCCTGGGTGAGCCGGCGGGTGCTCTGCGGGTTGTGCTCGAGCAGGAAGTCCACGAACGACCGGCCCACGACCATGCACACCTGGGTGGGCTCGCAGTGCTCCGGCCGCGCGTGCCTGCAGGCGCACTCGTAGGCGGCGACGTCGGGCGTGCCCGTGAGGACGATGTCGCGCGCCAGCGGGTAGGGGATGATCTGCTCCCCGAGGTCCTGGCGCGCGATGTCGTGGTCGTGGAGCACGATCGCCTCGGCCTGGTCGAGCGTCAGCACCTTGGCGTGGTAGCGGTCGCGCCACCACTTGAGGCCCTCCTCGTCGAGGCGAGGGAAGACGAGCTTGATCAGGACGTCGAGGTACTGGTTGGTCCAGCGCCCGTAGACGTACGCGTGGAGCGCGCCGAGCCTCGAGCCGCCGCGGCCGCCTCCGCCGCGCAGCCCTCGCAGCGTCGACGGCTGCGCGAGACGCCAGCGCTCACCGAACAGCCACAAGCCGAGCGCCGCCGCGACGACGCCGAGTCCGGCGGCGCCTGTGATGGTCCGCGCCGGTCCGCGCCGTCCCGTGCTCACGGAGTGTAGAGCTCGTCGATCTCGCCGGAATACAGGCGCAGGAACTCGTGCCGCCGCAGCTTGAGCGTCTGCGAGAGCTCCCGGCCGATGCGGAACTCCTCGAGCCACAGGCGCACGCGGTGCACGCGCTCGTAGGGCGCGAAGCGACGGTGGTCGCCGCTGATGGCGTTCACCAGAGAGCGGTAGTGCTTGAGGACGCGCTCGTCCGTGACCAGCGCCGCCAGGTTGTCCGTCGTCAGCCCCAGGTCCGGGCGAGCCCTTCAAGGTGGGTGCGGCTCGGCACCACGAGGGCGGCCAGATACGGCTTGCCCTCGCCCACCACGACGGCCCTCTCGATCCACTCGCTGGCGCAGAGCTCGTTCTCCAGGTACGGCGCGTTGACGTTCTCGCCGTTCGTGAGGACGAGCGTGTCGTCGAGCCGGCCGATGACGCGCAGGCTGCCGTCGGCGTGGACGAGAGCGAGGTCGCGGGTGTCGAACCAGCCGTCCGCGCCGAACACCTCGGCCGTCCGTTCCGGGTCCTTGTAGTAGCCGCGCATGATGTTGGGCCCGCGCACCTGCAGGCGGCCGACGTCGCCCGGGCGGCACGGGCGGCCGCCTTCGTCCGCGAGACGATGCTCCATGCCGCGGATCACGTGGCCGGTGGTACGCAGCACGCGCCGATCGGGATCCCTCATGGCGATCACCACGATGGCCTCCGTCATGCCGTAGCCCTCCAGCAAGGGCATGCCGGCGGCGTCGAAGAACTCGTCCACCGCGTCGGGCAGGGGACCGCCACCGACGCAGGGAAAGCGCAGGCGGCCGCCGAGCCCGGCCCTGACTTCACGGAAGACCAGCCGGTCGGCCAGCGCGTGGAAGGGCCGGAGAGTGGCGGCCTTCGTCCGCGCCGACGCGCCCCCCAGCGACCGGCGGAGCGGGCCGCGCGGCCGGACTCCGGCTCGCGGCCCTCGAGTGTCCGTCGCGCGCGCGCATACGCGAGCGAGCGGGCCACCAGCCAGCGCACGAGCCGCCGGCGCGCCGGCTTCAGGCCGTCGATCCTGAGGAAGACGCCCTTGTAGAGCTTGACCCACAGCTCCGGCACGGTGGCCATGACCACCGGGCGCACCGTCGTCAGGTCGCCGCGCAGGTGCAGGACGTCGCTGTAGTGGATGCAGCATCCCTTGCTCAGATACATGAGCTGCATCTGACGCTCGAGGGCGTGCCACGGCTGCAGCAGCGTGAGCACCGGCTCGCGCTCGATGTGCAGGAGGTTGGGGAGCTCGAGCAGGTTGAGCTCGTAGTTGGCGTGGGTGAGCGCCACGCCCTTGGGGGCGCCGGTCGTGCCCGACGTGTAGATGACGGTCGCGAGGTCCTCGGGTGACACCTCTTCGCGGCGCCGCTCGACCTCGCCCGGCGTCTGCGGCCACGCCGCCTCGCCGAGCGCCATGAGCTCGGCAAGCGTGTACAGCGGCCACGCGCCGTCGCCGGCGGATGAGCCCTCGTCCGATCCGGTGGAGGAGACTCCCGTCGATGACGACCGCCGCGCGCAGGCCCGGCAGCGCCTCGCGCAGCCACGGCAGCAGCGCCGGGTCCTCCACGATGACGACGGCCGGCTCCGCGTGGCGCAGGATGGCCTCGAGGATGTCGGGCGGCGTGTCCGAGGCGCGCGGCACGTCCACGGCGCCGAGGAAGTGGATGGCGAGGCTGCACACCATCCACTCGGGGCGATTGTCGCTGATGAGCGCGACGAGCTCTCCTCGCCTGACGCCGAGCTTCTGCGCGAGGGCGAGCGCGAGCACGCTCGCGCGGCGGTCGAGCTCGTCGTAGGTGAATGCGGTGAAGACGCCGTCGACACGCCTGCTGAGCGCCGGCTCGGCCCGTACCGGGCGACCCAGCTCGCGAACAGCCGCGGCAGCGTCGCCGCCCCCGGCGCCCCCGGTCCCCTGGCGCTGCTGCCGTCATGCGCCCTCCGCACGTGCCGGCCGGCCACCCCGGCCGGCTTTCGGCCATTGTCCATGAGCCCCGTCCGGTGTCAACTCGCGGGGTCCCGCGCATCCCGCGGCGAGAAGGCAAAGATACTGCCAAGAGTCGGTGAACGGAGGGCAAGGCAATGTGTGGGCGTTCGGCGTGAGATTAACCCGCGCGAACGCGCGCAGCCTTCGTTGCCCCTTCCGCACGTTCACTCGCTGGAGTCGGCAGGCTCTTCGTCCTGCCTGAGGCTCATTGACGCCTCGCTTTCGCGTGCTACCGTGCTCCAATCCTCCACGGGAGATGTTGATGCGGAAGCTCTGGCACCACTGGTACGGCAGACTGCTCGTCATCGGATCGCTGCTTCTCGTCGTCTTCGCTGCCGCCTCACTGGCCGCGGCCTCCTACACGGAGCGCTCCAGCTTCTGCATCAGCGCGTGCCACGAGATGAACCCCTACGGAGCGACGTGGGAGACCTCCGTGCACCGGCAGGTCCCGTGCGTCAAATGCCACATCAAGCCGGGCGCGGTCGAGCTCGTGAAGGCCAAGGCGGCGGCCATGCGCGAGGTCTACGTGCACTTCTCCGGCAAGGTGGAGGCGCCGATCTCCGTGACTCGCCACGTGCCCGACTCGACCTGCAGCCAGAGCGGCTGCCACACACGGCGCGCGACCTACGACCGCGTCGTCCTGCGGGACGTCGCGACGCCGCCGGGAGCGGGCGGGACGGCGTCGATCTCGAGCGCCGGCAGCGCAGGCGCAGGCGGCGGCACGATCCTCGTCGCGGCCGCCGGGACCGCTCCCGGCGCCGCTCCCCTGGCGCCGGCGTCCGGCACGCCGGCCGCGGGCCAGTCCGCGGCGCCGGCGGCGGGACAGTCCGCGGCGCCCGGCCCCCCGGTCGTCTTCACCCACCAGCAGCACACCGGCGTGCCTCTCTGCATCGACTGCCACGACCGGGTCGTGCACGGCGATGTCCCCGGCAAGTCCTTCGTGGATCCGCGGTCGATGACCTTCTGCCTGCGGTGCCACGACGGGACCCGGGCCCCGAATTCCTGCGAGACCTGCCACAAGCCGCCCCACGACCCAGGGGGGCGTGCACCGACTGCCACACCGACGGCACCTGGGCGAACGACTTCAAGCACCCGGTCGCGCTCGGACCGCAGCACAAGACCGTCGTCTGCGAGGAGTGCCACTCCCAGTCCTCGTCCGAGACGATAGGGTTCGCGACCGGCTGCGTGTCGTGTCACGGCAGGCGGCACAAGACGGTCACCGTCGTGCTCTGCGCCAAGTGCCACGTGCCCACGCACTTCAAGCCCTCCACCTTCAAGCACCCTGCCTCCGGCTGTGAGGCGTGCCACACGCCGCCGCATCCGGAGCGCGGGGTCTGCAAGCGCTGCCACACCACCACGTCGTGGGCGAACCGCCTGCAGCACCCACTCGCGCTCGCCGGCCGGCACACGAGCTTCGCCTGCGAGAAGTGCCACACCAAGGGCTTCGACGCCCCCGGCCTGAGCTGCGACGACTGCCATCACCGCCCGCACTCCGACTACGGGGCGTGCCTCAAGTGCCACACGATGACGTCGTTCGCCTCGACCTTCTCGCACCCGTTCACGCTCGCCGGCCGGCACGCGAACTTCGTCTGCGAGAAGTGCCACACGAAGGGCCTCGACGCGCCGGGCGTCGGCTGCGACAGCTGCCATCACCGCCCGCATCCGTACTACGGGCCGTGCCTCAAGTGCCACACGATGACGTCGTTCGCCTCGAACTTCTCGCACCCGGTCCGGCTGGCGGGCGTGCACACCGGCTTCGCCTGCTCGCGCTGCCACGTGAACGGCCTGGGGTCAACCGGCGTGTCTTGCACCAGCTGTCACGGGAGCAACCACGGCGGTCTCACCAACTGCGCCCAGTGCCACACCCAGGCGGGCTGGCGACCGACGACGTTCCGCCACGGGAGCACGGGCATGGAAGGGTGGCAGCAGATGGCCTGCTCGAAGTGCCACCCCGGCAACCAGTTCGGACGGGTGGCCTGCTCGTGCCACGGCAACAAGCCGCCGGGCGGAGACTGACTCCGCGC
>CAWIDR010000031.1:0-21601 GCA_963834905.1 uncultured Thermoleophilia bacterium
GCGGCTGTGGAGCGGTGAGCCTCCGGCGCACCGCTCGCTGATTCGACTGCGTCGATCAGCCGCCGAAGAGGCGCTTCACGTCGTTGAACGTGAGGAAGATGAACAGCATCACCAGCAGCACGGTGCCGAAGGCGACCATGCGCTCGAACACGACGGTGTTGAGCCGTCGGCCGCGGATCTTCTCCACCACGTTCATGGCGATGTGCCCGCCGTCGAACGGCAGGATCGGCAGCAGGTTGATGAGGCCGAGGTTGAAGCTGAGGAACGCCAGCAGGACCGGATACCAGCTCTGCTGCACCGCCTGGCGGCTGACGTTGATGATGCCGACCGGTCCTACGGCTCCGTCGGGCCCGGTCGCGCTGATCTTGCCGCTGGCCAGCCACCAGAAGCCGGTGAACGTGCCCACGACGACGTCCTTGAACCCGCTCAGGCCTAGCTTGACCGTCTCGACCGGGCCGGGCCTGGTAGTTGACGACGCCGGCCCGCACCCCGAGATAGCCGCTGCCCTTGGCCTGCGGATTCTCGATGAGCGTGACCTTGACCGTGCGCTCGGCCCCGCCGCCCTTGGGCGTGTACGTGAGCTCGATGGTCTTCCCGAGGCCGGCGCGGAAGTACGCCGACGCCTGGTCCCAGCTCGTCCACTTCGCGCCGTCCGCGCCGATCAGCGTGTCGCCGGCCACGAGGCCGGCCGTGGCTGCCGGCGCACCCTTGACGACCTCGTCCAGCGTCAGCGACGCCTTGGGCACGCCCTGGATGCCGATGAACAGCACCAGGATGACGGCCGCGGCGAGGAAGTTCATGAACGGACCGGCGGCGATCGTGACGTTGCGCTTCCAGATCGCCTTCCGGTAGTAGACAGGGTCGCCGGGCCCGTCGGGAGCCAGCAGCCCGGCGCGGTGCTCCTCGAGCACGCCCTGCAGCCGGCGCCACTCGGGCAGCTCGCGCTCGTCGCCGGTCCCGTCCTCGGCCGTGGCCGAGTCGATGCGCCCCTGCAGCTCGGTGAGTGCATCGTCCAACTCGCTCGCCGTGAACGTGCGGTCGAGCTTCCCGTCCCGGGCGTCGGCGATGAGCTCGTCGACGACGCCGTCCCCGACGGGCTCCTCCGGCGTCATGCCGCTGATCTTGCAGAAGCCGCCCAGCGGGATGATGCCGATGCCGTACTCGGTCTCGCCCCACGTGCGCCGCAGCGCCGCCGGCGGGAACCCGACGTAGAACTTCTCGACGCGCATGCCGAACGACTTGGCGGCGATGAAGTGGCCGAACTCGTGGACGGTGATGAGCAGGGCCAAGCCGAGGATGGCCACCAGCCAGACCCACTGGCCGAGCAGCAGCGCCGCCAGCACGGCGCCGCCGAGCAGCAGCGACCATGGGCTCAGGGTGCGCTGGGACTTCTCCGCAGGCGGAGGCGCCGCCGGCGTGCGCTCAGGCTGGTCCGGCGTGGATTCGTTTGTCACTTGGTCACCCATCTCTGTTCACGATACCCGCTCGAGGTTACGTCGACATTAACGCCGCTCGGCGGCCGGAGGTTCAGCGAGCGGCGCGCGCGAGCGGCGGACGCGCGCTGCGCTCAGGCCCGGCCCGCGACGGCCTCGCCGGCGACGCCGCGCGCCTCGGCATCCGCGGCGTAGACGTCGTCGAGCGACGCCACCGTCGCATCGCCGAGCCGGTCGAGGCTCGCCTCGACGACCTCGGCGATGCCCGTGAACGACAGGCGCCCGCCGAGGAACGCCTCCACGGCCACCTCGTTGGCGGCGTTCAGCACGATGGGGGCGGCGACCGTCTTCGGGTCCGCCCCTTCCGCGGCCGCTGCGCGTTCGGCCAGCATGGCCTTGGTCCCCGCCGCTTCTGCGAGCGCCAGACAGCGGAACGTCTCGGTGTCCGGCCGCTCGAACGCGATGGACGTGGCGAAGAGGTCCAGCCGGCGCACCTGCGGCAGCGCCGGCCGCTGCGGATACGCGAGCGCCCAGCCGATGGGCGTGCGCATGTCGGGCACGCCCAGGTGGGCGAGGATCGCGCCGTCCGAGAACCGCGCCATGCTGTGCACCGTGCTGCGCGGGTCGAGCACCACGGTGATGCGGTCGTAGGGCACGCCGAACAGGTAGTGCGCCTCGATCAGCTCGAGTCCCTTGTTCATGAGCGTGGCCGAGTCGATGGTGATCTTGGGGCCCATCGACCAGTTGGGGTGCGCGAGCGCCTGCTCGGAGGTGACGGCGGCCAGGTCCGCGGCCTTGCGGCCGCGGAAGGGGCCGCCCGACCCCGTCAGCAGCAGTTCTTCGAGCGCAGCCTCTCCCCCGCCTTTGCCGGCCACGCCGGCGCTGGCGCCGCCGCCGGCGATGCACTGGAACAGCGCGCTGTGCTCGCTGTCCACGGGCAGGATCGGCGAGCCGCTGCGGCGCGCCGCGTCCAGGACGAACGGCCCGCCGGCGACCATGCTCTCCTTGTTGGCCAGCGCGAGCGTCGCGCCGGCCTCGAGCGTCGCCATGGTGGCGCGCAGCCCGGCGGCGCCGACGACGCCGTTCAGGACCATCAGCGGCGCGCCCTCGGCGGCGGCGCGCTCGGCGGCCACGGAGATGAGCTCGCGGATCCCGGCTTCGCCGGCGTGCACCGCGAGCTCCGGCGCCAGCGCCGCGGCCCGCGCCGCCGCGTCCGCGTCGTGCAGGCACACGTCGCGCACGCCGTGCGCGAGCGCCTGCTGCGACGACCCCGGCGGCGTCACGCCCGGCCGCCAGGCCGACGAGGCGCAGCCCCGGCACCGCCGGGAGCACCTCGAGCGCCTGGCGCCCGATCGAGCCCGTCGAGCCGAGGATGAGCAGGTGTCTGGGAGCGGCGTCGGTCACGGGCGAAAGGGTACCATGCCGGCTCTCAGAGGCGCGGCAGCCGGCGCAGGACGTCGTTCACGCTGTCGGACGCCGGCTTGCGCTGGATGGCGTACCAGGGCGCCACGAGCACCGGAGGGTACTCAAGCCCCCCACTCTCGGCGGTGAGGTCGGCCGCGGACTTGCCGGCCGTCTCGGTCAGGTGCACGACGAGGGTCGGCGCCTCGCGGTGCCGGCGGTAGTAGCTGATCGTCGCCTTGGGCAGCGGCGCCTGGGCATCGGCCACGTACAGCTGGTACGTGTTCGCGGCGATCTCCCCGGGCCAGTACAGGTAGTACGCGGCGCCCTCGGGATAGACCAGCAGCTGGTCTCCGGGTCGCGCCTCGCTCGCCAGGTCCGCCGCGAAGCGGTCCAGGCCGGCGCGCTGAGGAGGCGTGACGGCGATCCCCTGCCAGGGGCCGGAAGCCATGCGCGCCGAGAGGTCGCTCCACCCGGCCCCGCCGAACTGGAACTGCAGCTGGAACGCCAGCGTCACCACCACGATCCCGGCGAGGCCGGCGAGAACTGGCCAGGCTGCGCCGCGATCCCGCCGCAGCGGCGCCAGCCCCCAGGCCAGGAAGAGCCCGCTGGCGACCACTCCCGGCAGCAGCCCGACGGCCGAGTGGACGAAGCCGTCGGCGCTCGTGTAGGCGGTCATCGCGCCCACCAGGAGCGCCGGAGCCCAGATCCACAGCAGCAGCCGTGCGCCGTCCTCTCGGCGCTCCGCCGGGACGAACAGGAACAGGTACGGCGCGGCCAGGGCGTACACGATCACGGCGCCCGCCGCGTGCAGCGAGCTCGTCGTGGCCGTCAGCCACAGAGCCAGAGGCGTGAGCAGCAGCAGCCACCTCCCCACGCCCGGACGGACACGGAACAGCAGCAGCGACAGCACCGCGACGGCGACGATGTACCACTGGTCCAGAAGCAGGCCGGCGAACGCTCCCGACACCTCGACGGCCTTGGACGCCCCGCCGAGCTGGTCCATGTGACGGGCCAGGCCGATGGTGTACTCCCAGCTGCGTTTGAGGTTGCTCCGCCCTGCCAGGGCCAGCATGAGGCCGGCGACCGGCACGATCACGAGCGCGCCGCCGAGCGCCCAGGCGCTGAGAGCACGCCACGCGCGGCGGCCGGACGGCTCGCTCTCCTTGTCGGGTGGATGCAGGAACGAGCCCTGCGCCACCATGAGCACGGCCCGCTCGCCCACGCTGAAGGCGAGGAAGATCGCCACGAACGGCGCCATCAGCAGGACGGTCGGGTAGCCGACGCAGGCGAGCCCGAAGACCGCCCCCGCGGCCAGGGCGTACCAGCGCGAGCCGCCCAGGACGGCGACCGCGCCCAGAGCGGCGCCGGCCACGAGGAGGAGCGCGCCGAGCGTGTTCGCCGTGAGCTGCGGCGTCTCGAACAGGACGATGGTCACGAACGGAGCGCCCACCAGCGCGGCAAGCGAGGCCGGCAGGGACCGCCGCGCCAGCCCGAACACGCAGGCCGCGACCACCACCGCCAGCGCGAGGTAGAGATGACGCTCGTAGAGCACGAGTCCGGCGACGTTCTCTCCACGCACGAGCGCGAAGAGCTTCACGAACGGGTAGGCGAGCAGCCCCGCGGACTGCGTGAGGTTCTGCTCGTCGACGAACGGGCGGTCGCCCAGAGCCCAGCGCCAGGGCACGAGGACGGAGAACGACTCGTCGAGGAGATCGGCGCCCCGGAAGAGCCTCCACCAACTGAGACCGAGCGCCGCGACGAGGAAGACAGCAACGGCGACCGCCGAGGCAGTCAGCCTCGAGCCCCTCGACGGCTTGGTGGAAGCGATCTGGGCCGGAGCGCTCACGGGCCTCCGGCGCGTACTAGAAGCCCAGGACGAGCGTGAGCACGAAGTAGGCCGCCACCGACGCGAAGATGAGCGCGTCGAAGCGGTCGAGCACGCCGCCGTGGCCGGGGATGCCGCGGCCGGAGTCCTTGATCTGCACGTCGCGCTTGACGAGGCTCTCGAAGAGGTCGCCCAGCGGCCCCGCGACGGCGATCACGGCGCCGAGGATGAGCGAGTCGGCCGGCCCCAGCGGCGTGTAGAGGCCGATGAAGACGACGAGCAGCACGGTGCTGATGGCGCCGCCGGCGAACCCCTCCCAGGTCTTCTTGGGGGAGAGCACCGGCGCCATCGGCGTGCTGCCGAAGAACCTGCCCGTGAAGTACGCCATCGTGTCTCCGGCCCAGGTCCCGAAGATGACCGTCAGGACTGCGGCGGTCCCCACGTCGAGCTGCCGCATCAGGAGCACGGCGCTGAACCCGAGGCCGACGTACAGCATGCCCAGGACGGTGGTGGACATGCGCACCGTCACACCGGGCTTGGGGCCGGCCAGCAGGCCGAGGAGCGCCGTGAAGAACACGCCGGCGCAGATGGCGCCGAACACGGCGACCGGGCTGTAGAACCACGCCATGCTGCACATCAGCGCCACGCCGAGGAACCCGGCGAGCGGAAGCGGCCGGTACCTCTTGGTGAGCCGGTAGAACTCGTTGAGCCCGAGCAGGGCGAGCAAGGTCATGACCGCAAAGAAGATGAGCCCGCCGTGCACGACCACGACGACGGCGAGCACGGCCAGGACGACGCCGGTGATGATGCGCGTCGTCACGACGCGCTGCCCTCACCGGGGCCGGCGGCCTGGTCGCCGGCCGGGGCATCGGCCCCGGGTCCGGCGGCCGCGCGGCGGCCGCCGAAGCGGCGCTGGCGGCCGGCGTAGTCGGCCAGCGCCGCGTCCAGGTCGTCGGGCCCGAAGTCGGGCCAGTACCTGTCGCTGAAGTACAGCTCCGAGTAGGCGCACTGCCAGAGCAGGAAGTTGCTGATGCGGAGCTCGCCCGAGGTGCGGATGAGGAGCTCCGGATCGTGCATCTCGGGCGCGTAGAGGTGGCGCCGGAGGTCGTCGTCGCTGAACTCGGGGCGCTGCGCGCCGCCCGCTGCGCCGGGCGCGCCCTCCCCCGCTGCCCTGGGCGGACGCCGCGTACTCGGCCGCCAGGCCTTCCGCGGCGTCGAGCAACTCGCGCCTCCCGCCGTAGCTGAAGGCGATGTACAGCGTCATCCTGGTGTTCGCGGCGGTCAGCGCCTCGGCCTCCTCGATGCGGCGCACCAGTTCGTCGGGCGCTCCCTCGCGACGCCCGACGAAGCGCACGCGCGCGCCCCGCTCGTGCATGTCGGGCACCTGCGAATCTATCATCTCTATGAACAGCTGCATCAGCGCCTCGACCTCGTCCTTGGGACGATTCCAGTTCTCGGTGCTGAACGAATAGACCGTGACCTCCTTGATGCCGAGGTCCAGCGCGTGCTCGAGCACGCGGCGCAGCGTCTTGGCGCCGGCCCGGTGCCCTGCGGCCACGGGCAGGCTCCTGCCCTGCGCCCAGCGGCCGTTGCCGTCCATGATGATCGCCAGGTACCGGCAGGTGGCGCCGCCGGCCGCAGGCTCTGCGGCGCCCGTCGTCGAGCGCAGGCGCCAGCGCGCCAGCCACGTGCGCAGCGAGGCCATGTCGGTGGGAGCTCGAGGAGCCGGCCGGCAGGCGCCGGCTCAGACCTCGAGGATCTCGGCTTCCTTGTGCTTGAGCAGCTCGTCGATCTCGTGCACGTGGTCGTCGGTGTACTTCTGGAGCTCGTGCTCCGAGCGCTTCTCCGCGTCCTCGCCGACCTCGCCCTCGTGGACGAGCTCCTTGAGGTCCTTCATGCAGTCGCGGCGCACGTTGCGCACCGCCACGCGGCCGTCCTCGGCCAGCCGGTGCACGAGCTTGACGAGGTCGCGGCGCCGCTCCTCGGTGAGGGCGGGGATCGGCAGCCGGATGACGTTGCCGTCGCTGCTCGGGTTGAGCCCGAGGTCGCTCTCCATGATCGCCTTCTCGATGCTCTTCATGGCCGTCTTGTCGAACGGCTGGATGGTCAGCAGCCGCGACTCGGGCGTGGCGATGTTCGCCATCTGCTTGAGCGGCGTGGAGGTGCCGTAGTAGTCCACGTGGATGCGGTCCAGCACCCCCACGCTGGCGCGCCCACTGCGGACGGTGTTGAACTCGGTCCGGACGGCGTCGACCGCCTTGTCCATGCGATGCTTGGCGTCACTGAGCAGCTCTTTTTCCACCGGTCCTCCCTTTGCCGGGGTCAGCTTCCGGGGGGCGGCGTGTGCACCACGGTGCCCACGCGCTCGCCGGACAGCACGCGCACGATGTTGTCGCCGGTCATCTTGAACACGTGGATCGGCATGCGGTTGTCCATGCAGAGGCTGAGCGCGGTCGTGTCCATGACCTTGAGACCGCGCTCGATCGCCTGCAGGTGCGTGATGTCGGGGATGAAGGTGGCCGACGGGTCTTTCTCGGGGTCGGCCGTGTAGACGCCGTCGAACTCGCGCTTCGCCATCAGGATGGCCTCGCACTCGAGCTCCAGGGCGCGGAGCGCCGCGGCGGAATCCGTGCTGAAGTACGGGTTGCCGGTGCCGGCGGCGCAGATGACGACGCGCCCCTTCTCCAGGTGACGGATGGCGCGGCGGCGGATGTACGGCTCGCACACGGCGCGGATCTCGATGGCGCTCATCACCCGCGTGTCGACGCCCTCGTCTTCCAGGGCGTCCTGGAGGGCGAGGGCGTTCTGCACGGTGGCCATCATGCCGATGTGGTCGCCGGTCGTGCGGTCCATGCCGCCGGCGGCGGCAGCCATCCCGCGAAAGATGTTGCCGCCGCCGACGACGATGGCGATGTCGACGTCGAGGGCGCGGGCGATCTTGAGAGTCCCGGCGATCGACTTCGTCGTCGCCGGGTCTATCGCCCGCGTCTCGCTGCCCAGGGCCTGGCCGCTGAGCTTGAGCAGGACGCGATGGAAGGCGTGCTCGCCCGGTTCGCCTTCCACGCGGCTCAGCCCGCGACCGTGGTCTCGCCGAGCTGGAAGCGCACGAAGCGCCGGACCTCGACGTTCTCGCCGATGACGCCGACGAGGTCGGTGCGCACCTGCTCGATCGTGCGGTCCGGGTCCTTCACGAAGGCCTGCTCCATGAGGCACGTCTCGCCGAAGAACTTCTCGAGCTTGCCGGTGATGATCTTCTCGACCACGTTCTCGGGCTTGCCCTTGATCTGGTCGGACTCGGCGTAGATCGCCTTCTCGCGGGCGACGACGTCCTCGGGCACGTCGTCGCGCGAGACCCAGATGGGCGACGCGGCGGCGACCTGCATGGCGAGGTCGTGGGTGAACTCCTTGAACGGCTCGCTGCGCGAGACGAAGTCGGTCTCGACGCCGACCTCGACGAGCACGCCGATCTTGCCGCCGGCGTGGATGTACGAGTCGACGGCGCCGTCCTTGGTGGCCCGGGCGCTCTTCTTCTGGGCGGTGGCGAGGCCCGACTTGCGCAGCTCGTCCATCGCCTGCTCGAGGTCGCCGGCGGTGGCCGTCAGCGCCTTCTTGCAGTCCATCATCCCGGCCCCGCTCTTCTCGCGGAGCTCCTTTACCAGTGCAGCGGTGATCTCAGCCACAGCACGATCCTTTCGTAGGGTCGGCGTTGTTCGTCGTTCTGGGTGTTACTCGGCCGGCTTCTCGGCCTCGGCGTCGGCCTTCGGCGCGTCGGCCTTCGGCTCATCAGCCTTCGGCGCGGCCTTGGCTCGGCGGCCTTCGGCTCATCGGCCTTCGGCGCGGCCTTCTTGGCGGCCGGCTTCTTCTCGGCGGCGTCGTCGGCGGGCTTGGCCTCAGCCTTGTGCTCGGCCTCTTCTCGGCCGGCTTGGCCTCAGCCTTGGGCTCGGCCTTCTTCTCGGCCGGCTTGGCCTCGGCCTTCTTCTCGGCCGGCTTGGCCTCGGCTTCGGGCTCAGGCTTGGCAGCCGGCTTGGCCTCCGTCTTCGCGGCCGGCTTGGCCTCGGCCTTGGCGGCCGGCTTCTCGGCGGGCTTCGCCTCTGCCTTCTTCTCGGCGGGCTTCGCCGCAGCCGGAGCGGCCTTCTTGGGCTTCTTCGCCTTCACGGCTTGGCGCCGGGCGCGGCAGCGTCGGCGTTGGCGGGAGCCTCGGCCTCCTTCTTGGCCTTCGCGGCGTCGGCGGCCGCAGCGGCGGCCTGCTCGGCAGCCTCAGCCTCGGCGGCGGCGACAGCGGCGGCGACAGCGGCCTCTTCGGCGGCCTTGCGCTCGGCCTCGGCCTTCATCTCGGCCTCGGTGAGCAGCTGGCGGCCCTGGGCCACAGCGTCGGCCATCACGCGGACGATGAGCGAGCAACTGCGGATCGCGTCGTCGTTGCCGGGGATGATGTAGTCGATCTCGTCGGGGTCGCAGTTGGTGTCGACCAGGCCGATGATCGGGATCTTGAGCTTGCGCGCCTCCTTGACGACGATCGCCTCCTTGCGGGGGTCGATCACGAACACGGCGGCCGGCAGGCGCTCCATGCCGCCGACGCCGCCGAGGTTCTGCTCGAGCTTGCGCAGGTCGGCGCGAAGCTGCATGGCCTCACGCGTCGGGAGCAGGTCGAGCGAGCCGTCCTCGGAGAGGTGACGAAGCTCGTGCATGCGCTTGATGCGCTTGTTCAGCGTGGCGAAGTTGGTGAGCAGACCGCCCAGCCAGCGGTTGGAGACGTAGGGCATGCCGACGCGCTCGGCCTGCTCCTGGATGGTCTCCTGGCACTGCTTCTTGGTGCCCACGAACAGCACGCTGCCGCCGCGCTCGGCGGTCTTCTTGAGGAAGTCGCAGGCCTCGTCGATGAGGACCGTCGTCTTCTGCAGGTCGATGATGTAGATGCCGCCGCGCTCGCCGAAGATGAACTGCTTCATCTTGGGGTTCCAGCGCCGCGTCTGGTGGCCGAAGTGGACGCCGCTCGTGAGCAGGTCCTTCATGCTCACCGTGTGCTGCTGGGGTGCAGGCAAGACTGCCTCCTTCTGAAGACGGTTGCTGGCGGCGCGGACCGGCGCGGGAGCGCCGGCGGCATACGCCGCCTCTCTGTTCCGGCAGACAGATCAGTGGAATCGGGCGTGGAGAGCACTCGCAAGCGCCTCTCGCCCGACACCGCCACGGACCTGGGGGTCCGCCGGTTCGGCATGGACACAACGGTCGGCAATACTACCAGAAACGGGCCTCCGGAGCCAGAAGGCAGCGCCGCTCCGGCCGGAGCGGCGTCCGTGGGCTCCGGCCGTGAGCGGCGTCCGTGGCGGACTCTCCCTGCGAGCGCCCGCCACGCCCGCGGCGCGCGACCCGCGGCCCTCTCTGGCGGGCTCCTGGCGGCCCCGCGGCGTCTGGCATGCCGCCATGGCTCGCCCACTTCCGTGCCGGAGGTTCCCCGGCCGCCGGCAGCGGCGGAGGCATCGCATGATGGCACTGACATCATGGATGGCATCACGGGTGGCACCATGGATGGCGTCATGGGTGACACCATGAGTGGCGTCATGGGTGACACCATGATGACGTCATGGGTGACGTCCAGGCAGAACGCGACTACGTCTCCCCGACCCGTTGATCGTCTCCCTTTGACCCAGCGCCGCGGAGGCCCATGATGGCTTGGCGGCGCAGCCGGATGATCCGGGCGCAGCCGGAGGCCACATGGAGTCGCCGCACATCATCGACGTCACAGAGCTTCGGCGGAACACGTCGCGCGTGCTCGACGGCCCGGTGGCAGACGGCGTCCCCGTGTTCGTGACGCAGCGCGGTCACGTGGCCGCAGTGATCCTGTCGCGCAGCGTCTTCGACAGGCTTGCAAGGGACGAGAGACGAACGCCCGCGTCGGGTGGCTCTCCACAAGACGCGGGCCCGGCGGCGCTGCCGCGCACAGCAGGTATCGAGTCCTTCGGTCCCTTGCCGCGGGGCACTCTGTTCGAGACGCCGTGGAACCTCGTCGATGCTGAGACGGCGGCGTTCTTCATGGAGGACGGCATCCCCGTCAGGCCGTACCTCAAGGGATGGATCGAATCCAGCCCGGCGGAAGCGGAGAGCGGGGGCGACGGCGGGCGATGCTCCGGCGGCGACGGCGGGTGATGCTCCGGCGGCGACGATGCGCGGCCAAGCCACGGCAGACCGAGGGGCGCGGCAGGGCCGCGACGGCGTCAGCCGATCGCGGCCGGCTCGATCTCGTCGCGCAGCCGGCCCTTGAGCCGCAGGATCGCCTTGGTGTGCAGCTGCGAGACGCGGGACTCCGTCACGCCCAGCACCTCGCCGATCTCGCGCAGCGTCAGATTCTCGTAGTAGTACAGCGCGATGACGATCTTCTCGCGCTTGGGCAGCGCGTCGATGGCCGACGCGAGGCGGGACTTCATCTCGCTGAGGTCGAGCATCCGCGAGGGGTCGCGGCTCTTGGGGTCCTCGAGGGTGTCGATGAGCGCGGCCTGGTCGCCGTCGGAGCCCGAGATGGACCAGAGCTCGTCCAGCGCCACGATGCTGGTGTTGGCGATCTGCGTCAGCGACTGCTGGAACTCGGGCACCGTGATGCTCAGAGAGTCGGCGATCTCCTGGTCGGTCGGGGCGCGCTGCAGCCGGTTCTCGAGGATGGCGCAGGCCTTTTCGATCTCGCGCGCCTTGCTGCGCACCGAGCGGGGCACCCAGTCCAGCGAGCGCAGCTCGTCGATGATCGAGCCCTTGATGCGCGAGATCGCGTAGGTCTCGAACTTGATCTCGCGGTCCGGGTCGAAGCGTTCCAGCGCCCCGATCAGCCCGAGCAGCCCGTAGCTGATCAGGTCGGACTCCTCGATGTGCGACGGCAGCCCATTGCTCATGCGTCCGGCGACGTACTTCACGAGCGGCGAGTACGCGAGGATGAGGCGGTCGCGCGCCGCCTTGTCGCCCTGGAACTTGTACTGTCCCCAGAGCTCCCTGACCTTGTCCTCGTCCAGCCTCACCATCACGTAGCTCGTCTTCCCTCAGGCCCGCGGATGGTGGAGGTCATACGTGCGCCGCAGGTGCGCTCCGCTGACGTGCGTGTACACCTGCGTGGTCGAGACGGAGGCGTGCCCCAACAGTTCCTGGATAGCACGAAGATCGGCACCCCTCTCGAGCATGTGCGTCGCGTATGCGTGCCGCAACATGTGCGGCGACGCCGGATCGATACCCGCAAGCCGACTGTATTTTACTACGAGACGGCGAATGTCGGAGGTGAGCAGCTTGCGGCCGCTCCGAGAGAGGAGCAGCGGAGCCTCGCGGCGAGTCTGCGCAGGCTCGGCCGCGACCGGGCCGGCGAGGCCGCCGTCGCGCTCCAGCTCGCCGCGACCGCGCTCGAGGTAGCGGCGCAGCGCCGCGGCCGCCTCATCGCCCATGGGGACGATCCGCATCTTGCCGCCCTTGCCGCGCACGATGAGCTGGGCCTGCGCCGCCTGGACGTCGCCGAGGCGCAGCGCCACGAGCTCCATGCTGCGCAGGCCGCAGCCGTAGAGCAGCTCGAGAACGAGGCGGTCGCGCAGCGCGAGCGGGTCCGTGCCTTCCGTGGCGGCGACGAGCGCGTCCACATCCGCCACGCTGAGCACACGCGGCAGGCGCCGGCGCCGGCGCGGCCCGGGCAGGCTGCGCGCCGGGTCCGCGGCGAGCACGCCGGCCTCGGTGAGGTGCCGCGTGAGGCCGCGAAGCGTCGAGAGCTTGCGCGCCAGCGTAGCCGGTGCGTACCCGCGCCGGCCGAGATCGGCCGAGAAGGCGCGCACCCGCTTGCGGTCGAGGTCGGCGACCGTGAAGTCACGCTCGGCGAGCCACTCGAGCAGCTGCTGCAGGTCGGAGGAATACGACCGCCGCGTGGCGGCGCTCGCGCCGCGCACCTCGAGGTCGCGCAGGAACGCGCGGCAACGCCCGTCCGGATCGGCTTGCGCCGCGGCGGTGTCGGTCGTCTCGGGCTGTTCAGAACGGCGGCGCGGAGCTGTCACCAGGTACCCCCTGAGGCGTCCTAGGTTTCAACGCCCGGCGCTCCCCTTCCTGCCTGCGCCGAGCCTCAACCTCTGAGCAGCCGGTACCTGCCTCCTTCCACGCGCCGCGCCAGGCCCTCCACCTCCAGGTCGCTGACGGCCGCTGCCACCTTGGCGACCGGGAGGGCGCAGCGACCGGCCAGCTGGTCGATGGTGAGTGACGCGCGACTCCAGCTGGTGCAGCACATCGCGCACGGCCGCGCCGCCGTGGTCGAGGACCAGGGCGGGCAACGAAGCCGGCCCGACGCCACGCACCACGCCGGGCCCCGGGTCGTCGATCGGCGATCGCCTGGAGCACGTCCTTCGCGCTCTCGCACACCCTGGCCCCATCCCGCAAGAGGCGATTCGGGGCCTCGCTGAGCCGTCTGCCGGCCTCTCCCGGGACGCACAGCACCTCGCGTCCCATCTCAGCGCCGAACTCGGCCGTGATCCTGGCCCCGCTCCGCTCGGTGCCCTCCACCAGCACGACCGCCCGGCCGAGGGCGGCCATGATGCGGTTGCGTGCCGGGAACCGCCACGCGCGCGCGGGCACGCCCCAGGTGAACTCGCTGACGAGCAGGCCTGCTCCGGCGACGCGCGCGTAGAGGCGGGCGTTGCGGCGAGGGTAGATCACGTCCGCGCCGCAGCCGAGGACCGCCACCGTGGCCGGGTTCAGCGGGACGGAAGCGTCGACCGCGGCGGTCTCCGCGATCGCGTCGATGCCCATGGCGAGGCCACTGACGACCACGATCCCGGCGCGCGCCAGATCGCCGGCGATGGTGCGCGCCATCTCCTCCCCATACGGCGAAGGGGCGCGGGTGCCGACAACGGCGACCAGCGGCGCGTCGACGATGGCGGACAGCCTCGTCCGCACGGTGGCCGCATCGCTTCCGCCGCGCACGAACAGGCAGAGCGGCGGGTCGGGAAGGTCGCGCAGCTGGTCCGGGTACAGGGCATCGGTCCAGGCAACGACGAGATCACCCTGCGGCCGGTGCTCGGCCCGTCGCAGGCAATCGAGGGGGCCGTCGCGCAGCACGGCGGCAAAGCGCCCGGCGTCGGAGGCCAGCTCGGCCCGCTTGCGTGAGGCATCGCGATCCTGCCCGCGAGCGGCATCCGCACCCCGTCTGCGGGAGCGCTCCTCGCCGCCGGCGCGTCTCGTCGCGAACGCGGCTATCTCCGACGGCTGCTGCTGCAGCACCTGAGCGGTCGTGCGGTAGCGGCGCACCAGTTGCTTGATCAATCCCGGGCGCCACGAGGCGAGCGTGCCCACCCACACGCACATCGCGCGGGCGCCCGGCGACTCCTCACCCACGGCGCTCCCCGTTCCTGTCCCGGTAGCTGAGGCTCTCCCCCAGATGGGCGACGGAGATGGTCTCGGCGCCCTCGAGGTCGGCGATCGTCCGGGCCACCTTGACGACCCGGTCGGCGGCGCGCGCGCTCAGGTGCATGCGATCGTAGGCAAGGTCCAGCCTGGCGAGCGCCGCCGCCTCCAGCCGGCAGTACCGCCGCAGATGGCGAGCGGTCATGTGCGCGTTGGCCCACACGCCCGTCCCGGCGAGGCGAGCCACCTGCCGGCGCCGGGCCGCGACCACCCGCTCGCGCACGGACGCGGAAGCCTCCGACGGCCGCGCCGCCCTGCGGTCTCTGGGAGGCACGCGAGGCACGTCGAGGCGGAGGTCGATGCGGTCGAGCAGCGGGCCGCTGAGACGCGACCGGTACTGGCGCAGTCGGTGCGCCGCGCACACGCACTCGCGCTGCGGATCGCCCGCGAACCCGCAGGGACACGGGTTCATGGCGGCCACCAGCATCAGTCGCGCCGGATACGTCACCGAGGTCAGCCGGCGACTGATGGTCACCTCCCCGTCTTCCAGCGGCTGCCGCAGGCCCTCGAGCGCCGACAGCCGATACTCGGGGAACTCGTCGAGGAAGAGCACGCCGAGGTGGGCGAGGCTCACCTCGCCCGGGCGCGGCGTGCCGCCTCCGCCGACGAGTCCCGGCGACGAGATGGTGTGGTGCGGGGCGCGGAAGGGCCTCCGCACCACCAGCGGCTCGCCCGGCGGCAGGAGGCCGGCGACACTGTGCACCCGCGTGATCTCGATGGCCTCCTCGCGGGTGAGCGGCGGCATGATGCCGGGGAGCCGGCGTGCGAGCATCGTCTTGCCGGCGCCGGGAGGTCCCGTCATGAGGACGTTGTGAGCGCCGGCCACGGCCACCTCGAGCGCGCGCTTGACCCCGTCCTGCCCGAGGATGTCGGAGAAGTCGGCGTCTCCCGGCGGCGCCGTGGCCAGCAGCGCGTCCAGGTCGACCGGCGGGGCGGCTGCGCCGCCGCCGGCCTCGATCTGCGCGACGGCGTCCGCCAGGGACGACGCCGGGTACACCTCCAGGCCCCGGACCAGAGCGGCCTCGGCGGCGTTGCCCTCCGGCAGCACCAATCCGCGCACGCCGCGAGCGCGGAGGCTCTGCGCCACCGCGAGCGCGCCGGCGACCGGCCGCAGCGTGCCGTCGAGGCCCAGCTCGCCGACCGCCGCCAGCGGACCCCTGCCGTCCGAGCCGTCGCGCACCTGCCCCGTCGCCAGCAGGAACGCGAGCGCGATGGGCAGGTCGAACGACGGCCCCTCCTTGCGCAGGTCGGCAGGAGCAAGATTGACGGTGATGCGCCGCGAGGGGAACTCGTAGGACGAGTTGACGATCGCCGCGCGCACCCGCTCTCTGCTCTCCTGGACCGCTGCGTCGGGCAGGCCGACCACGTTGAATGCCGGCGCCGCGGCCACCACGTCGGCCTCGACCACCACGGGATGACCCTGCAGCCCGCTCAGCGCCTCGCTCGCGACTCGCGCCAGCACCGCTCCCTCCTCGTCTGTCGATGGCTCACGCCGATCCGCCGGGCGCCGCCTGTCTCATCCATCGAGCGTGAACGCCCCCGGCAGGTGCCGGACGACCGGTGGATCCACGGCGGCGTCGACGGCGATGACGTCGAAGCGGACGTCGCTCACGCCGCGCAGCGCCCACGGGCGCACCGACAGCCAGAGCTCGGCCAGCCGACCCACCTTGCGCCGCTTGCGCGCGTCGACGGCGTCCTCCGGCGCGCCGTACTCTGCCGAGTGGCGCGCCTTGACCTCCACGAAGGCGAGCACGGAGCCGCGCCTGGCGATGAGGTCCAGCTCACCGCGGCCGATGCGCACGTTGCGCCCCAGGAGAGTCCACCCGTCCCGGGTGAGCTGCCGTGCGGCCGCCTCCTCGGCGGCGCGACCGAAGTGTTGGCGCGCGTTCACGAGACGAGCGTAGCCGGGCGGACGCGAGGTTCAGAGGGTGCCGAAGGCCCGTTCGCGGTGACGTTGGCGATTGCCAACCCGGCGGCGCGCACGCCGCGCTCAGCGGCCGGGACGGGGGATCAGCAGTCGGGCGAAGCGTCCAGTCCGAGGCCGAGCTGCTGATAGGCGGCGCTGGCGAACGACAGCCGGTGCAGCTCGCAGACGCCGTGTTCGCAGATGGCCGCCTGGTGAACGGCGGTCGCGTAGCCCACGTGCCTGTCGAATCCGTAGGCGGGATAGGCTCTCGTGCAGCCCGCGCATCACGCGGTCGCGCGTGACCTTGGCGACGATCGACGCGGCGGCGACGGCAGCGGACTTGCGGTCGCCGCCGACCACCGCGCGGTGCTCGCGCGTGCACTCCGGGAGCGGAAAGCCGTCCACGAGCGCGACGTCCGGCGCCGGGTGGACGCGCTCGACGGCGCGGGCCAGGCCGCGCAGATTGCAGCGGTGCAGGCCGTCACGGTCGATGGTCGCCGGTGAGAAGAAGACGACGACGACCTGGCGCGCGAGGCGGAAGATCTCTTCGTAGAGCGCCTCGCGCCGAGGCGGGCTGAGGCGCTTGGAGTCGTCGAGGCCGGAGAGGGCTTCGAGCGCGGCCTCGTCCAGCGCCGAATAGTCGAGGCAGACGGCCGCCGCAGCGAGAGGGCCGGCGAGACAGCCGCGGCCGGCCTCGTCGGCGCCGGCGACGCAGGCTCCGTCGGCGCCGGCCGCCGCGAGATCGAAGGCGAAGCGTTCGTTCACGGCCTCGCCCTCCGCTCCCTAGTTGACGCCGCCGATGCGGTTCGGCGGCCAGTACCGGGCGAACGCCTTGCCCACCAGCTGGCCGCGCGGCACGGGGCCGAACTCCCGGCTGTCGCCGCTGTCGATGCGGTTGTCGCCCATCACGAAGTAGTTGCCCGCCGGCACCTTGTACGGCGACTGCAGCGACCACGGCAGCCCGTTGTCGAACGGTTCCGATGGGACCGGTTTGCCCTTGATCTTGCGCACGTAGGGTTCGTCCAGCTTCTTGCCGTTGATGTACACCGCGCCGTCCTTGAGCGAGACCTCATCGCCCGGCATGCCGATGATCCGCTTGATCAGCACGGGGCCGGCGAACGGCGGATGGAAGACGACGATGTTCTGGCGCGCGGGATCGGAGAAGCGCCAGGAGATGCGGTCGACCAGCACGCGGTCGCCGATGAGCAGCGTGTTCTCCATGGACTCGGAGGGGATGCGATACGGCTTGACCAGGAACGCCTGGATGAGCAGCGCCACGGCGATGGCCACGACCGCCAGCACCACGTACTCGATGATGGTCCTGCTCGTCGAGTTCTTCTTGCCGCGCTCGCCGGTGGGCTCGGAGCCCGCGTCCTGGGTGCTGTTCATCTCTCTCCTGATCCGCCGGGCGGGAGTGTATCAGAGCGTCCGCAGGCGCGAGAACGGCCAGTACGTGGCCAGCCCCTCACCGACGATCGCCGTGCGCGGCACGGTGCCCCAGTCGCGACTGTCGTCGCTGTCGGTGCGGTTGTCGCCCATCACGAAGTACTGCCCGGCCGGGATGCGGAACGGCGCCGCCAGCGACCAGGGGTCGTGCAGGGTGCTGCCCGCGATCGCCGACTGCGCGACCGTGGGATCGAGGCGCCCGGCGGTCCGGTGGACGTAGGGCTCCGCCACCTTGCGGCCGTTGAGGTACAGGCGCCCGTCCTTGACCTCGAGCACGTCGCCGGGCACGCCGACCACCCGCTTGATGAAGACCACCGACGGGTCCTCGGGGTAGTGGAAGACGATCACGTCGCCGCGGTGCGGGTCGCGCAGGTGGTAGACGACCCTGTTGACGAGCACCCGGTCGCCGGGCCGCAGGGTATCCAGCATGGACTCGGACGGGATGCGGTACGGCTTGAGCAGCCACGACTGGATCGCAAGCGCCACCAGGATGGCGACGGCGATGATCGCGACGTACCCGAGAGCGCGCTTCACGGTGCGGACGGCCTCGCCGCCGCTGCGATCAGCGCTGCTTCTCGCGGACCCGTGCCTGCTTGCCGACCTTCTGGCGGAGGTAGTACAGCTTCGCGCGACGGACGTCGCCGATGGCCGTGACCTCGATCTTGTCGATCTTGGGCGAGTGCACGGGGAACGTGCGCTCGACGCCGACGCCGAAGGACTGCTTGCGCACGGTGAAGGTCTCGCGCACACCCTGACCCTGACGCTTGATCACGATGCCCTGGAAGACCTGGATGCGGTGCCGGGTGCCCTCGACCACCTTGAAGTGGACCTTGACGCTGTCCCCGGCCTTGAACTGGGGGATGTCGTCGCGCAGTTGCTCGCGCTCGATGTTCTCGATGATGTTCACGGACCCTCGTCTTTCGTCAGAAAAGCGGCGGCTAGTCTAGCAGGGCGGGCCGGGCATGGCAAAACCTCTCACCGGCCTCGGGCCACGAAGAGGTATCTTACCGCTTTCTGACCTGCTCCGCGCGCCAGCGCTCGATGGCGGCGTGGTGCCCGCTGCGCAGCACCTCGGGCACCTCCCACCCGCGGAACTCCGCCGGCCGGGTGTAGTGCGGGTACTCCGCCCCACCCTCCAGCTCCGGCGCGTGGGACTCGCTGACGATGCTTTCCGGGTTGCTGATGGCTCCGGGAAGCTTGCGGGTCACGGCGTCCAGCGTGGCCATCGCGGCGATCTCCCCGCCGGAGAGGACGTAGGGCCCGATGGACACCCGGTCGGTGACGAGGTGCTCCACGCGCTCGTCGATGCCCTCGTAGCGGCCGCAGAGGAGCACGAGATCGCCGCCGGCGAGCTCCGTGGCGAGCGCGTCGTCGAGTTGCCGCCCTTTGGGCGTGAGCTCCACGACGCGCCGCGTGTCCCTGACCTGCGCGGCGTCGCCGCCGAAGGTGGCCTCGAGCGCCGCGCAGACGACGTCGATGCGCAGCACCATGCCGGCGCCTCCGCCGTAGGGCGTGTCGTCCACCTGCAGGTGGCTCAGCGGCGTGTGGTCGCGGTAGTCGGTGAGGACGAACTCGTGGCCGAGGTCCACGGCGGCGCGGATGTGCACCTGGCCGAGGTACCAGTCGAAGGCCTCGGGGAACAGCGTGAAGACGTCGAAGCGCACGGTCAGCTCCCGGGCTCGTCGAGCAGGCCGTCGACGACGACGAGCCCGTCGCCCTCGAGGCTCACGAGCTCATCCACCAAAGGGATGAGGACGTCGGCGCCCTCGGGCGCCCGCACCACCAGGATCTCGTGGGCGGGCGTCTCGATCACATCACGCACCTCTCCCACCAGCCGGCCCGAGGCGGTCCGTACCGGCTGCTCCAGCAGGTCGCCGACGCGATAGTGGGGCTGCGCATCGAGTTCGGCGCCGGCCGCGAGAAGCTCACGCCCCTGCAACGCGATGGCCTCGTCGCGCGTCGCGGCGAGGTCGAGAAGCACGAGAGGGCGCCGGTCCGTCCCGCCCACGCGCGTGACCGCGCAGGGCCGGGGCTCACCGGCGCCCTCTTCGGCGACGTAGAAGCGCTCGCCCAGCTCGAGCCGCTCGAGCCCGCCGGGCGCAAGGTTCAGATAGAGCTGTCCGCGGAGGCCGTGGACCTTGCCGAGGACTCCGCAGGACCAGAGAGCAGTCGATGTGGGTCAATGTGCGGTGCACTTCGTCGCCCCGCACGTTGACCGCCTGCGGGACTAATCAATGATCTCGACGATGGCGCGCTTGCCGTCGCGAACGGCGGAGGCCTTCACGATGGTGCGCAGCGCCCTGGCGATGCGGCCCTGCTTGCCGATGACCTTGCCGACGTCGTCCTTCGCCACTGAGAGCTCCAACACGACGGTGGTGTCGGTTTCCGTAGCCTCCACGTGGACCTCGTCTGGATTGTCGACCAGCGACTTGGCCAGATACTCGAGCAGGTCCTTCAACATCCCACTACTCCCTCCGTCGTCTCCGAGAGGACCTCGTTACTTCTCGATGCCCTTGATGGAGAGCAGCTTCTTGACCGTCCGCGAGGGCTGCGCGCCCTCACCCAGCCACTTCTTGGCCTTGTCCGCGTCGATCTCGATGAGCGACGGGTTCAGCTGCGGGTTGTACTGGCCGATGGTCTCGATCGCGCGACCGTCACGACGGGCACGGGAATCAACGACGACGATACGGTAGACAGGGTTCTTGGTGCTCCCTACCCGGGTCAATCTCATTCGTACTGCCAACTCGTGTCACCCCCTCAGGGTAGTAGAACGGCACGCTGCGACCGCACAGGGTCGCAGCGGTGTGTGAACCTTATGCGACCCGAGTGCGGGCCGCAAGAATGTGCATTCTACCCGCTCATGCCGGGCAGACGAAACCCCTTCATCTTGCCGCTCGAGAACATCTTGAGCATCTTCTGCATCTCGCGGTACTGCTTGAGCAGGTTGTTGACGTCCTGGACGGAGGTGCCGCTGCCCGCGGCGATGCGGCGCCGGCGGCTGCCGTCGATGATGTCCGGGTGCCGGCGCTCGTGCCCGGTCATGCTGAAGATCATCGCCTCGATGCGGTCCAGCTGGCTGTCGTCGACCTGGGCGTTCTTGAGGTCCTTCATGCCCGGCACGCCGGGCAGCATGCCGAGGATGCTCGAGAGCGAGCCCATCTTGCGCACCTGCTTGAGCTGGTCGAGGAAGTCCTCGAAGGTGAACTCCGCGCGGCGGAGCTTCGCCTCCATCTCCGCCGCCTTCTTCTCGTCGAGCGACTCCTCGGCCTTCTCGATGAGGCTGAGCACGTCGCCCATGCCGAGGATGCGGCTGGCCATGCGGTCGGGGTGGAAGACGTCGAAGTCGTCCAGCTTCTCGCCGCTGCTGGCGAACTTGATCGGCTTGCCGGTGACGGCGCGGACGCTGAGCGCGGCGCCGCCGCGGGCGTCGCCGTCGAGCTTGGTGAGCACGACGCCGTCCAGGTCCACGTGCCCCTTGAAGGCGTCGGCGGCGTTCACCGCGTCCTGGCCGGTCATCGAGTCGACGACGAGGAGCACGTTGTGCGGCTTCACGGCGTCGCGGATGTTGACCAGCTCGGCCATCAGCTCCTCGTCGACGTGCAGGCGGCCGGCGGTGTCGATGATGGCCACGTCGCCGTGGGCGCGCGCGTAGGCCACTCCGTCGCGCGCGATGTCGACCGGGTCGAGGTCGGCGCCGGGCGCGTAGCAGGGCACGCCCACCCGCTCGGCGAGCGTCTGCAGCTGGTCGATGGCGGCCGGACGATAGACGTCGGCGGCGATGAGCACCGGCGACTTGCCGTCCTTCTTGAGCACCTTGGCGAGCTTGGCGCACGTGGTGGTCTTGCCCGAGCCCTGCAGGCCGGCCAGCAGGACGATGGTCGGCGGGTGGCCGCTGAAGGCGAGCTTGGAGTCGCCGCCGCCCATGAGCGCGACGAGCTCCTCGTTGACGATCTTCACGACCTGCTGCGCGGGCGTGAGGCTCTCCATGACCTCGGAACCGAGCGCGCGCTCCTTGACGTGCGCCACGAACTCGCGCACGACCTTGAAGTTCACGTCGGCTTCGAGGAGCGCCAGCCGGATCTCGCGCATGGCGGCGTCGATGTCCTCGGCCGTGAGCTTGCCGTGGCCCTTGAGGCTCTGCATGACCCCCTGGAGGCGGTCGGTGAGTGCGTCGAACAT
>CAWIDR010000032.1:0-23517 GCA_963834905.1 uncultured Thermoleophilia bacterium
CGCAGGCACTACCCACACTTGGAGAAGCCGCACGTCCTGCACACCGCGCAGCCGCCCTCGTGCTCGATGGCGCCGCCGCAGTCCGGGCAGGCGCCCTGGGCGACCTCGACGAGCGAGAGCTGGGCTCCGGCACGTGGCCCGCCTGCGCCGCCGCGCCGGTGACGTACCGCCGCTCGATCGCCTTGCCGATGGCGTCGGCGCAGCTGAGCGTCGCGTTGGGGCCCATGCCGTAGGGCACGTGGCAGCGGATGCCCTTGAGCTGCTCGACGACCTCTTGCGCCGACGCGCCCTTCTTGAGAGCGAGCGAGATGAGCCGGCCCAGCGCCTCGGTGTTGCTCGAGGCGCACCCGCCGGCCTTGCCCATGTTGGCGAAGACCTCACGCGGGCCGTACTCGTCGTCGTTCATGATGACGAAGAGCTTGCCGCAGCCCGTGTCCATGCGCTGCGTCTCGCCGGTGAGGAGCTGCGGGCGCGCCGGCCGGGTGGTGGCGATGCCGAGTCCCGGCTCGGGCTCGCGCTTCTTCTTGGTCTGGCCGACGTTGAGCACCTGCTCGTCGCGGCTGCCGTCGCGGTAGATCGTGACGCCCTTGCAGCCGGTGCGGAACGCCATGCGGTAGACGTTCTCGACGTCGTCGACGGTGGCCTCGTTGGAGAAGTTGACCGTCTTGGACACCGCGTTGTCGGTGCTCTTCTGGAACGCCGACTGCAGCTTGATGTGCCACTCGGGCGTGATGTCGTGGGCCGTGGCGAACACCTGCTGCACATCCTGCGGGACGCCGTCGGTGTGCCGCGCGGAGCCCACCTCGGCGATCTTCTTCATGAGCTCTTCGCTGTAGAAGCCGCGATCCCGGGCCACCTGCTCGAAGTAGGGGTGGCCCTCGACCATGCGGTCGTCGTCGAGGACGTTGGCGCGCACGTAGCTGAGCGCGAAGATGGGCTCGATGCCGCTGGAGCAGCCGGCGATGATGCTGATCGTCCCGGTGGGCGCGATGGTGGTGACGGTGGCGTTGCGCACGCGCGCGCCCGGCCGGCGAGTCGAAGATGGAGCCCTCGAAGTTGGGGAACACGCCGCGCTCGCGCGCGAGGTCTTCGCTCTCCGCGCGCGCCTCGTCGTGGATGAAGCTCATGACCTCGCCGGCGATGCGGCAGGCCTCGTCCGAGTCGTAGGGCACCTGCAGGCGCAGCAGCATGTCGGCGAAGCCCATGACGCCGAGGCCGATCTTGCGGTTGCCCTTGGTCATCTGCTCGATCTCGGGCAGCGGGTAGCGGTTGACGTCGATGACGTCGTCGAGGAAGCGCACGGCGGTGCGCACGATGCGGCCCAGGGCGCCGTAGTCGACGTGGCCGTCGGGCACGACCCGCGACAGGTTGATCGAGCCGAGGTTGCAGCTCTCGTAGGGCAGGAGCGGCTGCTCGCCGCACGGGTTGGTGCTCTCGATCTCGCCGAGCTGCGGCGTGGGGTTGCCCTCGTTGATGCGGTCGATGAAGACGATGCCGGGGTCGCCGTTCTTCCAGGCGAGCGTGACCATGCTCTTGAAGACCTTGCGCGCGCTGAGCGTGCGCACGGTCTCGCCCGAGCGCGGGTTGACCAGCGCGTAGTCCTCGTCCGCCTCGACGGCGCGCATGAAGGCGTCGGTGACGGCGACCGAGATGTTGAAGTTGTTGAGGCGGTCGTCGTCCTGCTTGGCCGTGATGAAGTCGAGGATGTCCGGGTGGTCGACGCGCATGATGCCCATGTTGGCGCCGCGGCGCGTGCCGCCCTGCTTGATGGTCTCGGTGGCGGCGTCGAAGACGCTCATGAACGAGAGCGGCCCGCTCGAGACGCCTCTCGTGCTGTTCACCACGTCGTTGTGCGGGCGCACGCGCGAGAAGGAGAAGCCGGTGCCGCCGCCGCTCTTGTGGATGAGGGCGGTGTTCTTGATGGCCTCGAAGATGGACTCCATGGAGTCGCCCACCGGGCAGGACGAAGCAGGCCGACAGCTGGCCCAGCTCACGCCCGGCGTTCATGAGGGTGGGGCTGTTGGGGAGGAACTCCAGGCTCGTCATGAGCTCGTAGAAGGTCTCCTCCCACTCCTCGACGGGGGCGGCGGGGTTGTAGAGGCGCTCGGCCTGGGCGATGGCGCGCGCGACACGCCGGAACATCTCCTCGGGGGTCTCGAGCACTTCGCCGTTCTCGCCCTTCTTGAGATAGCGCCGCTGCAGAACCTTCAGCGCATTGGCCGACAGCTCGATCACTGCTTTCCCCGTCTCACTCATGCCCCGTTCTCCCCTGAGTAGCCACCGCGCGCGGTGTGGTGAAGATGGTCTCGTCGATGAACCTCTCGCCGGCGTCGAGGCCCGGAAGGGGCTCCTCGCCGGGCAGCGGCTCGACGCCGGCGCGCTCGAGCTGCGCCAGCTCCTGCTGGAACTCTTCGATGTCGTCGAACTGCCGGTACACGGAGGCGAACCTGATGTACGCCACCTTGTCGATGTCGCGCAGGTGGCGCAGCGCCCGCTCCCCGACCATCCTGGTCGTCACCGGGCGCCCCGACACGCGGCGCAGGTCGTTCTCGATGTCGTCGACGGCCCGCTCGAGCCGGTCGAGCGGGATGTCACGCTTCTCACACGCGCGCAGCAGGCCGTTGAGCACCTTCTGGCGCGTGAACAACTCTTGTCTGTCGTCACTCTTGACCACCACGAGTGGTACCTCTTCGATGCGTTCGTAGGTCGTGTAGCGCCGCTCACACACGAGGCACTCGCGGCGGCGCCGGATCGCGTCGCCCGACTCGGAGTCACGCGAGTCGACGACTTTACTGTCATCACTGTTACAGAATGGACAATGCAAAGGAGTGCGACCTCACCACAAGATGTAGTGCCCCCGGTCAGTGCGGACACCACTATAGTGTATTCACGCCGCCCCGCAAGCATCCTTCCCGTCTCCGCTCGGCGGTTTCTCCCTGCAAACGTCTCTACCTCTACTTTAGGGTGAGTGTACGTGCCGTCGAAGCACAGCTTTCGGGTCGCTGACGGACGCTACCAGAGGGGGCGGACGGAGCGGCGGCGAGGGCGACGGCCGGCGGCGCAGCCTCTCCGGCGACGATATACTCGCAGCGTGAACGTCATCGTCCTCCCCACGTACAACGAGCGCGAGAACCTGCGCCACGCCCTCGGCCGCATCCGCGAGGTCGCGGACGGGCACGGGGTGCAGTTGCACACGCTCATCGTCGACGACAACTCGCCCGACGGCACCGGCGACCTCGCCGACGAGCTGGCGCGCGAGGTCCCCGACGTCTCGGTCCTGCACCGCGCCGGCAAGGAGGGTCTCGGCAAGGCGTACATCGCCGGCTTCCGCGAGGCCCTGGCCATGGGCGCCGAGCGCATCTTCGAGATGGACGCCGACCTCAGCCACGACGCCAGCTACCTCCCCCACTTCCTGCGCCTCATCGACCAGGGCGCCGACCTGGTCCTCGGCTCGCGCTACGTCAAGGGCGGCGGCGTCGAGAACTGGGGGCTCTCCCGCAAGATCATCAGCCGCGGCGGCTGCCTCTACGCGCAGACCATCCTCGGCCTGCCGCTGCACGACCTCACCGGCGGCTTCAAGTGCTTCCGCCGCGAGGTCCTCGAGACGATCGACCTGGACGCCGTCGACACCAAGGGCTACGGCTTCCAGATCGAGATGACGTACCGCGCCTACAAGCTGGGGTTCAAGGTCGCGGAGCTGCCCATCATCTTCGTCGACCGCAAGGTGGGCGAGAGCAAGATGAGCAACGACATCGTCCTCGAGGCCATGAAGAACGTCTGGAAGCTCCGCTTCAGCCACGTGCCCACACAGCGCGCGGGCTGACGCCGCCCTCGCCGCCGTGACTGCCGCAGCCAAGCCCGCCGGCGTCCTCGCGATCGACGTCGGCGCCGGCACCAGCGACATCCTCCTCACCCGCCCCGGCCAGCCGCTCGAGAACGCGGTCAAGCTGGTCGTGCCCTCGGCGACGCAGGTCGCCGGCGCGCGGATCGCCGCCGCGACGGCCCGCGGCCAGACGGTCGTCTTCCGCGGGCCGGTCATGGGCGGCGGCGCCGTGACGATGGCGATGAAGGCGCACCTCGCCGCCGGCTGCGCCTTCGTGGCGACGGAGGCGGCCGCGGCCAGCTTCGCCGACGACCTCGACAAGGTGCGCGCGCTCGGCGCGCGCGTGGTGGGCGAGGGCGCCGCGGACGAAGTGCTGCGGCGCCTGCCGGCCGGCGCCGCCGCCGAGGTCGCCTCGCGGCGACCTGGACGCGGCGGCGCTCACCGGAGCCCTGCGCCTGCTCGGCGCGGAGCCGGCCTTCGCCGCCGTGGCCGTCGCCGTGCAGGACCACGGCTACGCGCCGGGCAGCTCCAACCGCGTCCTGCGCTTCTCGCTCTGGGAGCAGGCCGTGACCGAGCGCCGGCTCATCGGCGACCTGTTCTACGACACCGCCGCCGTCCCGGCGGCGCTCACGCGCCTGCGCGCCGCCGCGGACGCGGCGGCCGCCCTCGCCGGCGGCGCGCCGGCGCTGGTGGCCGACACCGGGCCGGCGGCGCTCTACGGCGCGCTCCCGGACGGAGTCGCCGACGCCGTGCTCGTCAACATCGGGAACGGCCACACCGTGTGCCTCCTCGCGCGCGAGGGGCGCGTGGCCGGCGTCTTCGAGCACCACACCTCGTGCCTCGACGGCCCCGGCCTCGAACTGCGGCTGCGCCGCTGGCTGGCCGGCGACCTGGCGAGCGAGGAGGTACGGGCCGACCACGGCCACGGCGCCGTGCTCGCGTCCGGCGCCGGCGGCGACGACCCGTTCCGGCTCCCGCTCATCGTCACCGGACCGCGCCGCGAGCTGCTCGCCGGCAGCGGGCTGCCGGCCGAGTTCGCGGCGCCGCACGGCGACATGATGCTCACCGGCTGCTTCGGCCTCCTGCGCGCGCTGCGCGAGCGGCACGCCGGCCTGGATGGAGGAGCGGCATGACCCGCCCGGCGTCCGGGAGGCCCGCGTGAGCCGGCCGCAGTCGACCGGCCTCGTCGTGCCGGTGGATGCCGCGCGAGAGCTCGTCGCGCCGTGGCGGCACCTGCTGCCCGCCGCCGGGCCGCTCGCTGCCGCCGCACGTGACGGCGCTCTGGCCGTTCCTGCCGGTGGCGGAGCTGGACGCGGCCGCGGAGCGCCGCCTCGAGGAGCTTCTCGGCGGCGCCGAGCCGTTCGCGTTCGCGCTCACGCGCGTGGCGACCCTCGCCGACGCCAGCGTGCTCGTCCCCGAGCCGGCGGAGCCGTTCGCCGCGCTCACGCGGCTGCTGTGGGACGAGTGGCCGGAGTGTCCGCCGTTCGGCGGGGCGTTCAACGACATCGCCCCGCACGTCGTGGTGGCGATCTGGACCCGACGGCCGCCGACCGCACGGCGATCGCGACGGCCCTCGCGCCGCGGCTGCCGCTGGCGGCCCGCGCCGCCGAGGTCCTCCTCGTCGAGGAGACGCCGAGCGGCGCTCTGCGCGAGCGGCGCCGGTTCGCGCTCGGCGGCTGACCGGCGCGGACGAAAGCACACCCTCCCCCCCGGGGGCGCTTGCGGGTATACTCCCTGCGTTCTCTTGGTGCGCCGGGAAGTCTGGTCGGCACCGGCGTCGCCGATCCGGCGCCGGGGATAGCAATCGTCACAGCCCGACGCCTGTCGGGTGGGTGGCTCGAAAGCGAAGGACCAGGCGCTCCATGCCGTCTCCTGCGTCACCTACCGATGCGCGCCCGGCGGCGCCGCCGCCCCGCGGCCGCAGCCTCCCGGCTCAGGCAATGGATCGCCCACCACCGCATCATCCTGCTCCTCGCCTTCGCGTTCACCGTCATGGCCGACCCGGTGTCCTCGGTGGCGTACGCCATCGAGGCGGCGCTGAGGGCGCTCGGCGGCAATCTCTCGCTGCTGCTGGTCACCATGGGCGTCGTCGTCGCCATCATGGCGCTGGTCGTCGCCAACTACCTCGAGCTCGTGTCACGTTTTCCCCAGGGAGGCGGGGCGGCTGCGGCGTCCGGTGTGGCGTTCGGTGAGGGCTACGCGTTCTTCCCGCTGGGCGCGCTCGTGGTCGACTTCGTGCTCACCATCTCGATCAGCGTCGCCGCCGGCACCTCCGCGATCGTGGCGTACTTCCCGGCGGCGCACTCCTCCCGCGTCCCGCTCGCTCTCGGCCTCCTGGTGCTGGTGTTCGTCCTCACGTGGTTCGGCCACTGGGGCAGGATCGTCTTCGCCATCATGACGCTCGCGTTCGTCGGGATCGGCACCATGCTCCTGATCTCCGGGTTCTCCCAGCCGGCGGTCGCCTCCACGTCGACCGGCCACACGTCCGGGTTCGCCGCCATCACGGTGATGCTGGCGTTCCCCGTCGGCATGGCGCTCGCGACCGGCGTCGAGGCGCCGTCGTCGGCGATCGCACAGCTGGGACAGCTCGACGACGCCGGCCGCAAGATGTTCGGACGCGTCACCCTTCTGCTGACGCTCTTCATCGTCGGGGGTCTCACGATGGGTCTGACCGCGCTGGCGGTCCGCCTCGGCATCGGCATCCCGCCGGAGAACAGCACGCAGATCGGCGACGTGGCGAGGGCGGCGGGCAGCCACGCGCTGTTCGCCGCGTTCCAGGCGGCGAGCGCCGTCCTCCTGCTGGCCGCCGCCAGCTCGTCGTTCCAGGCCGGCCCGGGCCTGCTGAAGGCGCTCGCCCGCGTCGACCATCACCACGGCCAGACCGTCGGCATCCTGCCGTCGTTCCTGGGGCGCACCAACCGGCATCACACGCCCTACTGGGCCGGGCTCCTGTACCTGCTCGTGTCCGCCGGCGTGATCGTCGCCGCCGGCGCCCAGGACCAGGAGCTCGTGCTCTTCTACGCCGTCGCCGTCTTCATCAGCTTCCTCGCCGGCCTGCTGTCGATGCTCCGGTTCTCCTACCGGGAGGGCAAGCGCGGCTCGGTGATCCTCAACGGCATCGGCGCCGCGGCGGTCGCCTTCACGCTCGTGGTCAACCTGCTCCGCGGCTACCCGCTCGTCTCGCTGGCCGCATCACTCGTCGTCGCGGGCATCTTCTACCGCCTCTGGGTGCGCGCCGGCAGGCCAAGGGGCGTCTCGCAGATCGAACAACTCGTCGAGGAAGAGGTCGGCCGGGAAGAGGAGTGAGCGGGGCGCGGTCGCGGCTAGAGCGGCAGTTCCCGGCCGACGCCGAGCTCGCGGGCGCGCCGCAGGGCGAGCTCGCCCGTGACGACGTCCTCGAGCGCCATCCCGAGATTGAGGCAGAACAGGCGCTCGTCCGGCGTCGCGCGACCGGGGACGAGGCCGGCGGCCAGCTCGCCCAGATCCCCGGCGATCTCGCCGGGGATGCCGGCGAGGCGCACGCCGGCCGCCTGCGTGGCCCGCACGGTCGCGACGTCGTCGCAGAAGAACCGGTCGCACTCCGCCATCGCCGCGGGACTCCAGGCGGCGTCGTAGTCGAGCGCCACGGCCAGGGCGCCGGGCCGCAGCAGCCCGGGGCCGAGCGGCGGCCGGACGTCCGCGGTCATCGTGATCGCCGAGACGACGACGGCAGCACCGTCGACGGCCTCACCGGCGACCGCGCAGACGCCGAAGACGACGCCGGGCAGCTCGGGGCCGAGGTCCGCGCCGAACGCCCTGCTGCGCTCGGGATCGGCGTCGTAGCAGGCCACCTCGCGCAGCTCCGGCAGCACTGCCGCCAGCGCCCGCACCGCCGCGCGCGCCTGCACCCCGCAGCCGACCACGCCGGCACGCGTCGCCTCCGGGCGCGCCAGGTAGCGCGCCGCGACGCCGACGCTCGCCCCGGTGCGCCAGGCGGTGATCGTCGCCGCGTCCATGACCGCCGACGGCCGCCCGGTCACCGGGTCGCTGAGAACGACCAGACCGTTGGTCACCGGCAGGCCGCGGGCGGCGTTCTGCGGGAAGAGCGTGACCCACTTCGCGCCGAGGCCGCCGTCACCGGGCAGCGTCGCCGCCATCACCTGGGAGTAGGCGTCGCCCTCGCCGTGCAGGCTGAGCTTGGGCGGCATGACGACCTCTCCCCTGCCTTTGGCGGCGCAGCCGCGGTCCACGGCGTCGACGACCTCGAGCAGCGTGACGCCGAGCGACTCGAGGTCGTCGCGAGAGAGGTAGAGGAGCGTGCCGCCGGCGGCCGGCATGGCTCGCGCGGGCTACCGCCGGTACGCCCCGCAGCCGTGCGCCGCTCACGGGCGCCCTCGCCAGTCAGGGCCGGCGGCGCCTGACTCGGAACGTCCGGCGGCGGCCGGCAGGCCGGCCAGCGCCGGTCGCCGTCCGCACCGCCGCGAGCACGGCCTGTGCGAGCGCCGTCGCCGCCGCGGCGCCGATCGTGGTCACGTCGGCGCGCGTGCCGGCGGCGCCGGTCGCGAGCGCGAACACGGTGTCGCCGTCGAGCATCGTGTGCACGGGGTCGATGGTGCGCGCGAGGCCGTCGTGCGCCATGCGCGCGACCTTGGCGGCCTCGACCTTCGTGAGCGCCGCGTCCGTGGCCACCACCGCCAGCGTCGTGCTGCCGCCGAGGCCGATCTCCGGCGGAGTGCTCGCGCAGCCACTCGCTCGAGCGCACGAAGCCGCCGTCCGGGAGCCTTGGGCCGGCGAGCACGGCGCCGCTCGCCGGGTCGACCACGTCGCCGGCGGCGTTGACCGCCACCAGCGCGCCGACAGTCACGCCCGCGGCCAGCCGCAGGCTGGCGGAGCCGAGGCCGCTCTTGGTGGCGCGCTCGAAGCCGAGCAGCTTGCCGACGGTGGCTCCGGTGCCGGCGCCGACGCAGCCCTGCGGCACCGGCGCCGTCGAGGCCGCTTCGCAGGCGGCCTCGCCGGCGGCGGCGTCGGGGCGCACGTCCGGGCGCCCGACGGGCAGGTCGAAGAGCACGGCCGCGGGGACGATCGGCACGCGCAGCGGGCCGACCTCCAGCCCGCGGCCGTGGGCCTCCAGCCAGCGCATGACGCCGCCGGCGGCGTCGAGGCCGAACGCGCTGCCGCCGCCGATCAGCACCGCGTGCACTCGCTGGACCGCGTTCACGGGGTCGAGCAGGTCGGTCTCGCGCGTCCCCGGCGCAGAGCCGCGGACGTCCACGCCGGCCACGGCGCCGTCCCCGTCGCACAGCACCACGGTGCAGCCGGTGGCCGCCTCGAGGTCGGTCCAGTGCCCGACCGTCAGGCCGGCGACGTCGGTAAGGCTCCCGCTCATGTGTCCTCCTCCGCGGCGTGTGGTAGAAGAATACCGCCATCGACTCCCGGGGGGCCCGTGTCGGGACACGCCAGTGCACTGCTCATGCTGTTCCTCGCCTTCACCGGCGCGCGCCTGCTCGGTCACCTCTTCCAGCGCTTCAAGCTCCCCGTGGTGGTCGGCGAACTGCTCGCCGGCGCCATCCTCGGGCCACAACTCCTGAACCTCGTCCACTCGAGCGAAGTCATGGACGCCATGGCGGAGCTGGGCGTCATCATGCTGCTCTTCATGGCCGGGCTCGAGACGCACATGGAGGAGCTCATGGAGACGCGCGCCGCGGCCATCAAGGTGGCCGTGCTCGGCGCGGTCCTGCCCTTCGTCGGCGGCGCGCTCATCGGGCTGCTCTTCGGCTGGGGCTCCGGCCAGGCGCTGTTCATGGCGACGGCGCTCACCGCCACCTCCGTCGGCATCACCGTCCGCGCACTGCGCGAGCTCGGCCACTCGGAGCGCCGCGCCGTGCGCATCATCCTCGCCGCCGCGGTGCTCGACGACGTGCTCGGCCTCATCGTCCTCGTCGTCGTCAGCGGGGCCACCAGCGGCACCATCGACGTCTTCAACCTGGCGCTGCTCATCGTCGAGGCCATCGCCTACGTCGGCCTGTTCGGCTTCTTCGGCCCCCGCCTCGTCGTCCGCCTGCGCGACTGGCTCAAGGACTTCAAGGTCTCGCTCCTGTTCGAGATCGGCGTGATCCTCACGCTCGCGCTGTCGCTGCTGGCCGACTACATCGGCCTGGCCGCGATCGTCGGCGCCTTCATCGCCGGCCTGACGATGAGCGAGCTCCGCCAGCACACCGGCATCGTGAAGCGATTCGAGCCACTGGCATGGTTCTTCACCCCGTTCTTCTTCGTGCTCATGGGCACGTATCTCGACTTCCGGGCGTTCGCGCAGCCGTCGGTCCTGCTGGCGATCGTCGTGTTCACAGCGCTGGCCCTGGTGACCAAGTACCTCGGCGGGAGCATCGGAGCGCGCGCGGAAGGCAAGCAGGTCGCGCGCGAGGTCGGCGTCGGGATGACCCCGCGCGGCGAGGTGGGCATCGTCGTCGCCGGGTTCGCCCTGGCGGAGGGCGCGATCGGCGACGACGTCTACGCCGCCATCCTCGGCATGGTGCTGGCCACGACGATCCTGGCGCCGTTCCTGATCAAGGCGGTGTTCGGCCGGGACGCGGAGGTGAGGACGCCCGGCCAGTCGTGCTAGCACCGCGCCGGTCGCGGAGCTGAGGCCCGGGGCTCAGCCGAGGAAGCGCACCACGAAGACGTAGCCGACGCTGGCGATCGTGCAGGTCAGCAGCATCACCGGCACGCCGTGCCTCACCCACGTCCGTGTGGAGATCGGCGACCCCGCCCGCTGCGCGTGCGTCACGACGACGATGTTCGCGGTGGCGCCGATGATGGTCGCATTGCCGCCGAGGCCGGCGCCGAAGGCCAGCGCCCACCAGAGCGGGTCGATGTCCACGCCGGACGCCTGCAGCCCGGTGATGACCGGGATCGCGGCGATGGTCATCGGGACGTTGTCGACGAAGGCCGACAGGATCGCGACTCCCCAGATCACGATCACACCGAGGAGCGCCGGATGGAGCGTCCCGAGTCCGCCGAGGGCGTTCGCGACGCGCTCGAGCACTCCGGCCGCCTCCAGTCCCCCCACGAGCACGAAGAGCGCGGAGAAGAAGATGAGCACGCTCCACTCGACGTGCTGCAGCGTCTCCTCCAGGTCCGGCCGGACCAGGATCATCGCGAGGCCGGCCGCGCCGATGGCGATGACCGCCGCGCTCACTCCCAGCGGCTCCTGGAAGATGAAGAGGATGCCCGCCGCGGCCAGCACCAGCAGGAGCAGGCGAGCCTGGCCCGGACGCCGCAGCGCCTCGCTTGGATGCAGCCGTTCTGCCGCCTCCTCCTCCCCCTCGTGGTCGGCCAGCTGCCGGCGGAACTGCCCGAGGAGGAGAAGCGTGGCCGCCGACCCAGGCGACCGCGATCACCGGCAGCGAATGCGTCAGGAAGTCGACGAACGAGAGGCCGGCGGCGGAGGCGATCAGGATGTTCGGCGGGTCGCCGACGAGCGTGGCCACGCCGCCCACGTTGGAGAGCATGGCTTCGGCGATCAGCAGCGGCGCCGCAGGCATGCGGAGCACTCGCGCGATGACCAGGGTCGCCGGGGCGATGACGACGACGGTGGTCACGTTGTCGAGGAACATCGACAGCACGGTGGTGACTGCGCCCAGCATGAGGAACACGAGGAAGGGCCGGCCGCCGGAGAGGCTGCCGGCCCGCAGCGCCAGGTACTCGAAGAAGCCCGTGGGGAGCAGGAGGGCGACGACGATCATCATGCCGAGCAGCAGCCCGATGGTCGTGAAGTCGATCGCCGCGAGCGCCTCCTGCTCCGTGTAGAAGCCGAGAGCGAGTCCCGCCACGACCATCGCCATGGCGCCGGCGATCGCGACGACGGCGCGGTGATACCACTCGGCGAAGATCAGGCCGAGCGTGATGACGAAGATGACCGTCGCGACGATCTGGTCCATGGTCCTCCTCTCGCTGCGGCGCCCGGTCCTTGTTCTCTACCCACTCGCGCCCGGCCCCATCGGCCGCTCGCGCGCCTGAGCGGCGACGAACCGGTACGACGGCTCGGGGACCCGCGCCGGGACGGCAAGGCTCTCACGCCTCGCCCGCCCGCTCCTCGCCCAGGCGGGCGCCGAGCAGCGCGATACGCTCGTCGACCTCGCCGAGCAGGTCAAGCGACGCCCGCTCGCTGAGCGCGCCGGCTCGCCGCAGGGCGCCGGCTCCCCGGCGCTGCGCCACCAGCACGCCGATGCGCTCGACGAGGCGGTCGTCCTCTCCCCGCTCCGGCTCCTCCTCGAGCGGCGGCAGCCCCTCGAGCACGCTGGTCTCTCCGGCGTCGATGACGCGCTCGAGATGCCGGCGCTCCACCGGCCCCACGACGCCGGCATCCTCGAGGCTCACCAGCTCCTCGTGCGCGCGCACGAAACCGTCGAGCAGGACCTCGCGATCGCGGTAGCTCGCCGACTGCCTCTCACCGGCGAGCCCGAGCCGACGCGTCAGCCACGGCATCGTCAGCCCCTGCACGAGCAGTGACAGCAGGACGACACCGAAGGTGACGGTCACGAGCTCAGAGCGGCCGGCCGCGGCCGCGGGGACGCTGAGGACGAGCGCCAGCGCGATCGTCCCCCTGAGCCCGCCCCAGACGAGCACGTGCTCCCACCTGAAGGGCAGACCGGCGCCGAACAGCCGGGCGAACGCGCCGAAGCCGTACACCGTGACGGCCCTCGCCGCCACCACGACGACGAAGGCGATGGCCACGGTGCCGAGGTTGTCGACGATGACCTCCAGATTCACGCTCAAGCCGATGAGCAGGAAGATCAGCGAATTGGCGACGAAGGCGGCGTAGTCCCAGACGGTGGTGAGCGTCACGCGGGTCACCGGGCTCATGGTGCGGCGGCGGCCGAGGTTGCCGAGCACGATGGCCGCGACCACGCAGGCGACGACGCCGGACATGCCGAGCGTCTGGGCCAGCAGGAAGGACCCGTAGGCGACGATCGTCGAGAGCGTGATCTCGATGAGGTGGTCGTCGAGCCGGCGGTGGATCCAGGAGGCGCCGAACCCCACAAGAAGGCCGACGGCGGCGCCGCCCACCGACATCCAGAGGAAGGTCCCGACCGCCCACCCGGGCGAGACGTCACGGCCGTCGACCACGACCGCGACGACGACGGCGAAGAGCACGGCGGCCGCGCCGTCGTTGAACAGGCTCTCCGCGTCGACGAGCGTGGTCAGGCGCTCGGACACGCCGAGCTTGCGGAACAGTGAGACGACGCTCACCGGGTCGGTGGCGGCGATGAGCGCGCCGAACAGCAGCGCCGCCGACCAGGCGAGTCCACCCAGCAGGTGCACCCCGAGAGCGGTCAGGGCGAAGGCCACGAACACACCCGGCACGGCGAGGGCGGCGATGCGCCGCCACTGGTCCCTGAGCTGCGTGGCCTCGAGATTGTACGCCGACTCGAAGAGCAGGACCGGCAGGAAGACGTAGAAGACGAGGTCGCTGGACAGGCGCAGCGACTCGAAGTGCAGGGCGAGGCCGACGACCAGCCCGACGAGGACGAGCCCGATGATGTACGGGACGCCGACACGCCTCGCCACCACGGCGACGGTGGCGGCGATGATGAGCAGCAGGACGAGTGCCTGCTCGGTCCCGGCCGTGGATCCGACGAGCGCGGCGGGGACCATCGGCGGGGCGGACGCCGGCCGCTAGATGCGGCTGACGCCGGCCATGGCGTTCTTGAACGCCGCCCGCGCCGCGTCGTCGTAGACGGAGAGCATCACGTGGCGCAGGGCCGTGCGCGGATGCTCCTTGAGGTAGGCGACGGTCGCGCCGACCATGAGGCTGGCGCACTGGTAGAGCGGGAACTGGCAGGCGCCGGTGCCGAACGCCGGGATCGCCACGGAGCGTGCGCTCGCACGGTCGGCGGCGGAGAGCGCGGCGCGCGTCGCCGCGGTGACCATGGCGGCGTCCGCGGCGGGCCCGGAGTCGGTGAGCGCCACGTGGATGACCCAGCGCGCCTTGAGGTCGTGGCCGGTGGTGACGACGGCTTCGCCGAGCTCGACGGGCCCCTGCAGCACGGCTTCCTTCTCGACGGCCTCGCCGCCGGCGCGCTTGATGGCCGCGGCGACGCCGTGATCCATCCAGAGCCCGGTGGCGGCCGGCGCCACGATCGCGTCCACTTCGAGCTGCGTGATGTCGCCGCTGGCTATCTCGAGCTTGGTCTTGCCGACTGACGTCTTCATCTGTCCTCCACTCTGCGCTGCCGCGCAGGGATCCGCCTCCGGGGATTATACCTGCCTGCGGTGGACTGCGGGTGAGCCCCTTCAACGCCTGCTACTACGCGCTGCGCGGCGAGCGGGTGGCCGTGGTGGCGCCGATCTGCAGCACCGACCCGCTGTGGACGGCGCTCTTCTCGTGGCTGATCGTCGGCGCCGCGTTCGGCGGCGCGACGCTCGTCGACATGGCCGTTGCGCACGCGAGGCGGGCGGCCGCGCGTCACTTGGCCTTGCCGAACAACCTCCGGCGCACGGCCGCCATCTTGAGCCACTGGATGCCCTCGGTGGGGCTGAGCTCCTTGGGGCAGGCCTCGATGCAGTTGGCGATGGTGTGGCAGCGATAGGCGCCGCGCTCGTTGTCCCAGCGCGGCAGGCGCTCCTTGCGGGCCTCGTCGCGCGAGTCGACCTCGAAGCGGTACGCCTTGAGCAGCGCGGCCGGGCCGAGGTAGTTGTCCTCGGTCCAGACCGACGGGCAACTGCTGTAGCAGGCGCCGCAGAGGATGCAGTCGATCGGCATGTTGAGCTTGTGGCGGTCGGCCGGCGACTGGAGGATCTCCTTCGCCGGCGGCTGCGACGAGCGCATGCAGCCACGGCTGGATGTACTCGTACTTGGCGAAGAAGTCGTCCATGTCGCAGACCAGGTCCTTGACCAGCGGCAGGTGCGGCAGCGGCGCGATGTGCACCTCGTCGGTGTGCAGGTGCACGACGTTGGTCTGGCAGGCCAGGCGGTAGCGGCCGTTGATGTACATGGCGCAGGACCCGCAGATGGAGGCCCGGCAGCAGTAGCGGAACGCCAGCGAGCCGTCCAGCTTCTCCTGGACGTGGAAGAGGCCCTCGAGCACGGTGAGGCTGGTGTCGTAGGGGATCTCGTAGGCCTGGACCCGGGACGTGCCCTTCGCGTCGCGGGCCGGGTCGTAGCGCTTGATGTGGAAGGTGACGGTCCGCATCAGTACTTCCGCTCCTGTGGCTCGAAGGTGCCGAGGGTGACGGGCTTGTGCTCGAGCCGCGGGCCCTCGGGGGTGTAGTAGGCGAGCGTGTGCACGAGCCAGCGCTCGTCGTCGCGCGCGGGGTAGTCCGTGCGCGAGTGCGACCCGCGTGACTCGGTGCGCGCCAGCGCGCCCTCGGCGACGCACAGGGCGAGGTCGACCATGCCCTCGAGCTCGAGCGTGCGCATGAGGTCCAGGTTGAAGACGCCGCCGGCGTTGCGCAGGCCGATGTCGCCGCAGCGCTCCTTGAGGCGGCGCAGGGTCTCGAGCCCGGTGCGCATGACCGACTCCTCGCGGAACACGCCGAAGTAGTCGCGCGTCGTGGCGATCATCTCGGCGCGGATGGCGTAGGCGTCGGCCCCGTCGGCGCCGCGCGAGGCGAGCTCGCTCACGCGCGCCTCCATCGCCGAGACGGCGGCCCGGCCGGCGGCGGAGACGTCGCCTCCGCCGGCCGCCCCGCTCTGGAGGTCCGCCACGACGGCCATGCCGGCGCGGCGCCCGAAGACGATGGTCTCGAGCAGCGAGTTGCCGCCGAGCCGGTTGGCGCCGTGGACGCTCACGCAGGCGCACTCGCCGGCGGCGTAGAAGCCGGGGAGCTTGGTGCGCCCGTCGACGTCGGTGTCGATGCCGCCCATCGTGTAGTGCTGGACCGGGCGGATCGGGATGGGCTCCTCGATGGGGTCGACGCCCTCGAAGTGGATGGCGATGTCGCGGATGCCGGGCAGCCGCTCGAGGATCTTCTCGGCGCCGAGGTGCCGCAGGTCGAGGTTGACGTAGTCCTCGCCGTTGATGCCGCGGCCCTCGATGATCTCCGTGGTGATGGAGCGGGCGGTGATGTCGCGCGGCGCCAGCTCCATGGCCTTGGGCGCGTACTCGCCATGAAGCGCTCGCCCTCGTTGTTGACGAGGTAGCCACCCTCGCCGCGGCAGGCCTCGGACATGAGGATGTGCGAGGTGAGCAGGCCCGTGGGGTGGAACTGGATGAACTCCATGTCCTCCGCGGGGACGCCGGCGTGGTAGGCCATCGCCGCGCCGGCGCCGGTGCTGATGATGGCGTTGGTGGAGTTGGCGTAGATGCGGCCGGCGCCGCCCGTGGCCATGACCACGGCGTCGGCCGTGAACGCGTGGAAGCCGCCGCTTATCATGTCGTAGGCGACGACGCCGCGGCAGCGGCCCTCGTCGACGATGAGCGAGGTCACGAAGACCTCGATGTACATCTTGACCTCGCGCTCGTAGGCGCGCTCGACCAGCGTGTGCAGCAGGTAGTGGCCGGTCTTGTCGGCGCCGTAGCAGGTGCGCGGGTAGCCGGCGCCGCCGAACGGCCGCTGGGCGATGCGCCCGTCGTCGAGGCGGCTGAACGGGCAGCCCCAGTGGTCCATCTCGAAGATGACGCCCGGGGCGTCCTTGGTCATCTGGATGGCGGCGTCCTGGTCGGCCAGGTAGTCCGAGCCCTTGACCGTGTCGAAGGCGTGCTTCTCGGGCGTGTCGTCGTGGGCGTCCGGGTGGTTGGCCAGCGCCGCGTTGATGCCGCCCTGCGCGGCGCTCGAGTGGCTGCGGCCGGGGTGGACCTGGCTGAGGACCGCCACGTCCAGGCCGTCCGCCTTGGCTTCGACGGCGGCGCGGAGCCCCGCGAGCCCGCCGCCGATCACGATGAGTTGATGATGAGGCATGCGCTCCCCCTCAGCTCACCCAGACCCAGAGGGCCCAGATGCCGTAGACGATGCCGAGGATGCCGACGACCCACAGGAACAGGTCGAAGCCGCGCCGCGCGCCCTTGCCGGAGAGCCCCCAGTCGAGGACGACCATGCGCACGCCGTTGAGCGCGTGGTACACGACGGCGACCAGGAGCAGCACGTCGTTGACGAGCACGGCGGTGATGGCGAGCCGCTCGCCGATGTTGGCGTAGCTGAGCTGGCCGATGGCCACGAAGTGCGTGAGCACCAGGTGGACCATGATGGTGACGATGATGATGACCGCGGTGACGCGCTGGCCCAGCCAGGGCCACATCCCGCCACGGCTGCGATCGAGTGTCTCGGTTCTCACAGGTCCGCTCCGTGCCTAGAAGATGAAGGGGATGGCCTTGTAGGCGAACGCCCACAACACCGCGAGGGCGACGAGCATGCAGATCCAGAACACGCCCTTGTGCCGCTGGATGCCGATCCCGAAGTCCATCAGGATGATGCGCACGCCGTTCAGCGCGTGGTACAGCACCGCCGCGACCAGCACGGAGTCGAGAAACACCAGGAACGGCTTGTCGAACGTGGAGAAGAAGCTGTTCAGCGTCTCGGCGCCGCTCACGCGCCCCTGCGAGATGACCCAGATGTGGACGAACAGATAGACGGCGAGGACGAGGCCGCTGATGCGGAACAGGATCCAGGCCCACATGCCCAGTCCCTTCCACAGGCCGGCGCCGACGTTGGCCGTCTCGCGCTCCTGAGCGCTCAAGATGAGTACCCCCTCACAGACTTCCGCCTCCCCGCGCGCGGGGTGACAGGCTCCCGGTGAACCGCAATCCTAGAACGTCGACGAGAAGCGAGGCAATGACACGCGGCCGCCGCCGCGTCAAGAGCGGGACCCCGGACTGGACGAATGGGACCAGTTCAGACGTGAGACCGCCGCGCATATCGCATCGTGGTATGGAGATATCGTATGCGACGACGGGTGGCCGAGGCAAGAGGCCGCGGGGTCAGCGGCGCCGCTTGCGACCGCCGCGCGGAGCGCGGGGCTTCGGGCCGGACATCGTCCGGCCCCTCGGCGCGACACCGGCGGCCACGGCCGCCGTGATGCGCGCCGCCCGCAGCCGCTCGAGGACCGCGAGGACGACGTCGGCCGCGGTCTTCGCGACCAGCAGCACGGCGAGACCGGTGACCGACGAGTCGAAGAACCAGTAGACGATGAGCCCGCCGACCAGCACGCCGAACTGCAGCACGAACAGGCGGCGGAGCGGCTCCGCCACCGCCGCCTCCGGAGGGATCACGGGGGCCTCGCCGCCGCGCACGAAATCCCACAGATAGATGACGGCGCGCATGACCGCGAGGCCGGCCACGACCGCCCAGAACTGCCAGGTGGCGAACGCCGCGCCCGGGTCCACCGGAGCCTCGCCGCCGGGCTTGAGCAGCAGGCCGCCGAAGACCATGTAGGCGATGATCGCCTGCACGCCGATGACGACGAGGTACGTGCGCACGAACTCGCCCACGAGGACCTCGTCGCGGGTGTCCGTGGCCGACCCGGCGGCGAACGAGGCTCGGGCGCGCCGCCAGGCGAAGATGCCGTCGGCCAGGCCGTCGATGACGCAGACGACGACCACGACCAGCGCCGTCCACGAGCCGCTGACGGCGGCCCACACCGCGGCCCCGTCGGCGAGCAGGAGGACGGCGAAGCTGGGGACGGCGCGCCTCAGCGTGGCGACGCTGGCCACCTGCGGCGCGTCCGCTGCCTTCTCGTGCGTGGTCGGCTCGTCGGCCATGTGGTCCCTTCGCGAGGACCGCGCCGGCGACGCCGGCGCGGGACCACGTCAGCGTATGCGGCGCGCCTGCCGGAGGCAACTGCGCGCGCCGCGGCGCCGGGGCCGCGTGGTGCGGCGCCGGGGCCGCAAGAAGGAACGGGCCGGAGAAGGCTTGCGCCTCCTCCGGCCCGCCACGGGTCTGCCGGTCGCGCCGCTCCGCACGCGGCGACGGCCGTCGTGGCTACTTCTTGCGGCCGCTGCGGCCGCGCGCGGCCGTGGTCTTCTTGGCGTCGCCCTTGGGCTTGGCCGGCGCCGCCTTGGGCCGCGCCGTCTTGCGCGCGGCCGGCGCGGGCTTGCGCGCCGCCGGCTTCTTCGCCGCGGGCTTCGCGACCGGCTTCTTCGCCGGCTTCTTGCCGTCGGCCTTCGCGGCCCCGCGCCCGTCGGCCTCGGCGGCCACCCGGTTGCCGGCCTTGCGCCGCGCCTTCTCGAGCAGCTCGCCGGCCTCTTCGATGAGGTCGCCGGCCTCGATGAGCTGAGCCGCGCGTTCGTCGAGCCTGAGACCCATGGCGGCCTCCCAGACCTGCTCGACCCGGTCCACCGGGATGAACGTCATGCCCTTGCGCAGTTCCTCGGGCACGTCCTCAAGGTCGGCCTCGTTGCGGCTGGGCAGGATCACGGTGGTGATGCCGGCCCGCTGCGCGGCGAGGGTCTTCTCCTTGAGCCCGCCGATGGGCAGCACCTGCCCGGTCAGCGTGACCTCGCCGGTCATGGCGACGTCGTTGTTGACCGGCGTGCCGGTGACCAGCGAGCAGATCGCGCTCGCCATGGTCACGCCGGCGCTGGGGCCGTCCTTGGGGATCGCCCCGGCGGGCACGTGGATGTGGATGTCGTGCGTCTGGAAGTAGTCGTCCTCGAGGCCGAGCTCGGGCGAGTGCGTGCGCACGTAGCTCATCGCCGCCATCGCCGACTCCTTCATGACGTCGCCGAGCTGGCCGGTCACGGTGAGGTGGCCGGTGCCGGGCATCGCCGTCGCCTCGATGAAGAGGATGTCGCCGCCCACCGGCGTCCAGGCGAGGCCGGTGGCCACCCCGGGGTCGCTGGTGCGCCGCTTGACGTCGCTGTAGGCGCGCGGCCGCCCGAGCAGGTCGTGCACGCGCTTCCCGTTGACGGTGAAGCGCTTGCGGCTGCCGTTGCTGGCCTCGGCCACCTCGCGGGCGAGCTTGCGGCAGATGGTGCCGATCTCGCGCTCGACGTTGCGCACGCCGGCCTCACGCGTGTAGCTCGTGATGATCTCGACGATCGCCTCGTCCTTGAACGTGACCTGCCCCGGCTTGAGGCCGTTGGCCTCGATCTGCCGGGGCACCAGGTACCTCTTCGCGATGTGGAGCTTCTCCTCGATGGTGTAGCCGGCGAGGTTGATGATCTCCATGCGGTCGCGCAGCGGCCCCGGGATGGGCTCCAGCTGGTTGGCCGTGGTGATGAAGAGGACCCGGCTGAGGTCGAACGGCAGGTCCATGTAGTGGTCGCGGAAGCTGATGTTCTGCTCCGGGTCCAGCACCTCGAGCATCGCGCTCGACGGGTCACCGCGCCAATCCGCGCCCATCTTGTCGATCTCGTCGATCATGAACAGCGGGTTGTTGGTGCCGGCGTCGCGCATGGCGCGGACGATGATGCCGGGCATCGCGCCCACGTACGTGCGGCGATGCCCGCGGACCTCGGCCTCGTCGCGCACGCCGCCGACGCTGATGCGCTCGAACTTGCGGCCCATCGCCTCGGCGATGCTGTGGCCGAGGCTCGTCTTGCCCACGCCGGGCGGGCCGACGAAGCACAGGATCGGCCCGTGCAGGTCGTCCTTGAGCTTGCGCACGGCCAGGAACTCGAGGATGCGGTCCTTGACCTTCTCGAGGTCGTAGTGGTCGCGGTCGAGGATCTCGCGGGCGTGCGCCACGTCGAGGTTGTCGTCGCTGTGCACGTTCCAGGGCAGGGTGATGATCCAGTCCAGGTACGTGCGGATGACCGGATACTCGGCGCTCTGCGGCGAGATGTTGCTGAGGCGGTCGAGCTCCCGGCGGGCCGCCTTGTCGGCCTCCTCCGGGAGCGCCAGCTCCTCGACCTTCTGGCGGAGCTCGTTGATCTCCGCTTCCTGGTCGTCGGTCTCGCCGAGCTCCTGCTGGATGGCGCGCATCTGCTGGCGCAGGAAGTACTCGCGCTGGCTCTTGTCGATCTCGCCGCGCACGTCGCTCTGGATCTTGGAGCCGAGCTCCAGCACGTCGAGCTCGCGCGTGAGGATGCCGATGAGCTTGCGCATGCGCTGCTCGACGTCGTCCTCCTCGAGCAGCGCCTGCTTGTCCTCCGCCTTGATGCGCATCGTGCTGGCGATGAGGAAGGTGAGCGGCCCGGGCTCCTCGACGTTGGCGGCGGCCATCTCGAGCTCCTCGGGCAGGTAGGGCACCAGCGCCACGATCTTGCTGAACACGCCGAGCAGGCTGGCGCGCAAGGCGTCGGACTCCTTGGACTCCGTGGCGACGTCCTCGATCTTCTCGGTGCGCGCGACCAGGTACGGCTCTTCGTTCACGTACTCCTTGACGCGCACCCGCTGCAGGCCCTGCACCAGGATGCGCATGGTGCCGTCCGGCAGCTTGATCATCTTGTGGGCCAGGCCCACCGTGCCGACCGGGTAGAGCAGGTCCGGGCCCGGCGTCTCGATGTCGGCGTCGCGGCTCGTGACCATGGCCAGCAGACGGTCGCCGGCGAGCACGTCGTCGATGAGCTTGATGCTGCGTTCCTGGCCGATCGTGAGCGGGATCATGGTGTCCGGGAACACGACCGTGTCACGCAGGGGGAGAACCGGCAGCACGGCCGGGATCTCCTGAGCGGCGGCCTCTTCGATCTGCGGCTCCTGTGGGTCGCTCATGCGTCACCTCCCCCAGTCTGGATGTCGATCTTGCGGGCGCCCGGCTCCTGGGCTGTGAGCGTGAGCCGGACCTCGAGGATCCCCGACTCGTAGGTCGCGGTGGTGACCTCCGGGTCGACGTCGATCATGAGGCGCACGCGGCGCTCGAACGGGCCGTAGTCCATCTCGACCTGCTGGTACACGCGGCCCTCGCGAGTGGGGAACGTGCGCTCCCCGCGCACGACGAGCTCGCGCCGGTCGACGAGGAGCTCGATATCGCCCATCGCCATGCCGGCCAGGTCAAAGCGCACCACGATCTCGCGCGTGTCCTCCTCGAAGAAGGCGTCCGCGGCCGGACGGAAACCCCGTCCGCTGTACTGCCGGGTGGCGATCACGCACGAATCGTTAAAGGCGCGCAGGACCTCGTTGTGAAGCTTCTCAACATCCACGGGGTGACTCCTCTGCGCAGGGGCCCCGGCCGGGCGGCGAAGCCGCGGCGCCGGGGCACGCTTCCGGAAACTCTCTCACGCTCCTACCCGTCAGGGAGCAGGGCGTAACGACCAGCCAAGTATGCCTCCGCGAGCCTCCATGGGCCAGCCGCCGTCAAAACGAGTACGACCATCCCCATGAGGAGCGCGTGCGGATCCTGCCGACTCGTGGGGCCAAAGCGCGCGAAGACCGGTGCGGACTTCGTGCATCCGTCGCCGCGGCGGCATAGGATTATCGCGTGCAGCTGGCGTTCACCACGGTCGATGAGTTCCACAGCCTGCTCGAGCAGGCCGGCGAAGCCCTCGACTATCGCGAGGTGTGGCCGCGCCTCTTCCCCGTCGCCAACTGCCCTCCCGAGCTCATGCGCAAGCTCGTCGCCGACATCGTCGAGAGCGACGAGCGCTTCGCCTGGGAGAGCGACGTCCACGTCGGGCTGGCGGCCTGGCGAGCGCGGCGGCGGGACCTCGCCGACGTCGCCTTCACGGTCGTGGACCTCGAGACCACCGGCGCGACGCCGGGCTTCTCCAAGATCACCGAGATCGGCGCCGTGCGCATCGAGGGCGGACGGGAGGTCGACACCTTCTCCGCCCTGGTGAACCCCGGCATCCCCATCCCGCCCATGATCGTCGGCATCACCGGCATCAACGACGAGACGGTCGCCGGCGCGCCGCCCATCGAGGTCGTCCTGCCGAAGTTCGTCGACTTCGCGGCGCACTCGGTCCTCGTGGCGCACAACGCCCAGTTCGACCTCGGGTTCCTCGACTACGAGCTCAGCCGGCAGCGCGGGCAGACGTTCCCGCGGCCCGCGCTCGACACGCTGCGCCTGGCGCGCAAGCTCTGCCCGCAGCAGCGCTGCTCGCTGAGCGCGCTCGCCTACCGGTTCGACACCAGGGTGAAGCCGGTCCACCGCGCGCTGCACGACGCGCAGGCGACCGGGGAGCTGCTCCTGCTGTTCCTCTCCTGGCTGCAGGAGCAGGGCATGAACACGCTGGAGGAGGTGGCGCGCTTCTGCGAGCCGGGCACGCGCCGCAACTACCACAAGATCTCGCTCACCGAGAAGATCCCGACCACGCCCGGCGTGTACGTCATGAAGCGACGACAAGGGGGCGCCGCTCTACATCGGCAAGGCCGAGAACCTGCGGCGCCGCACGCGCGACCACTTCCTGCAGCGCCAGGCGTTCCACGCGCGCCAGGCGCTCGAACTGCTGGAGCGCATCGACGTCATCGAGACGGGCTCGGAGTTCGAGCGCGCTGCTGCTCGAGAGCCGCCTCATCGCCAAACACCGGCCGCCGTACAACTCCCACGGCACCAGGGTGGCAGCTACCACTACGTCAAGCTCAGCGCCGAGGAGTACCCGCGCCTCTACGCCACGCCCAACCTGCGCGACGACGGCTCCTACTACGCCGGGCCGTTCCGCAAGGCCAGCCTGGCCCGGCGCTTCGTCGACTGCGTCAACAGCTCCTACCCGCTGCGCACCTGCGCGCACCTGCCGCGAGGCGGCCGCGAGCACGCCTGCCAGCGCGCGGGCACCGGCGCCTGCCTCTCGCCGTGCAGCAGGCCCCTCAACGGCGAGTACACCGCCGTCGGTCGACGACGTGCGCCGCGTCCTCGAGGGTCACGCGCGACGACCTCGACCGGCGCCTGGTCGAGCGCCAGC